>JAVVEQ010000100.1:0-4270 GCA_032250905.1 Desulfotignum sp.
GGTGATGGTGGAGACTTCACGGGTTTCTATTTTGGCTTTTTTGATGATTACCTTGAGGATCTTGTTGATGGTTTCCACCACTCTCTGGTGCAGGGTGGCCAGCCCGTCCCCTTTTTCCGAATACATGATCCGGGAGATCACATCCTCGCCGTAGCTGATCTGGGCGTTGAACTCGCCCTGCTGGGCCAAAACTTCGCCGGTGTGCAGGTCCAGGACCTGGCCGAACACCGTGGTGGTGCCGATGTCCACGGCAATGGCAAAATTTCTGTCCGTGGTGTCCCCGGGCTCAATGTTGATGATCTCGTTCTTTCCGTCCTCCCGCACCGGCCTTAGAATGGTGGCCGTGACCTTGAAATTGTCCTGCCGGATGATGTCGGGTATCCGGCGGATCAGGCTCAGATCCAGGGTCAACCGATGTTCATCATGATGAATCCTCAGATGGTGCATGATCCTGGCCACATCGGCCCGGTTCTCCCCTTCAGTCGGGGGATCCATTTCCAGGTAGATTTTTTCCACCGGCGGAATAAACAGCCCGCCTTCCTTGAGATCCTCCATATCAACGGTCATGGCCTGGGCGGTATGGCGGTCCATGGTCTGCTCGAGGCGGCTGGTCTCCACCTCCGATTCCACGGGAATACGCACGGTCACGTCCGAAGTCACTTTGGCCAGGCAGGCCAGTCGATACCCTTTTTCTCTGTCCTGGTCCGTCAGTTTTTCCGAAATCCCGTCGGCCACCTCTCCGGATTCAATCAGCACGCGGCATTTGCCGCACATGCCGCTGCCGCCGCAGGAGGCATTGATGTGGACCCCGGCCTCCATGGCGACCCGGATCAAACTCTCTCCGTCCGCCACGGTGATCTGTTTATTATGAGGTAAAAACTGAATCGTATGAGTCATTGCAGGGGCCTCCCTCTGGTAATTGTCTGTTCGTTCATATGAAACAGCGGTTTTTTAAAAAACCGCTGGATTGTCTTGACCGGAATAATTATACCTGGAACCCGATCTTTTGCCAAGGAACAAACCAAAATGGCATTGAATTTTGAATTTGTTTATGAAATGATGCAACCATCTATTCCGAAACAAACAGTCATTCAAAGGGGACAGTCTATGAAGACAGTTGATGAATCAAAACTAAGAGATATCTTTGGTGCGGAAAACATCAAAACAGATCCGTCTGATCTGTATTCATTCGGATCAGACTCCTCGGTTCATCATGCCATGCCCTGGGCGGTCGTCCGACCGGACAACACCCGGCAGGTCCAGCAATTGATGGTCTATGCCAACGAAGCGCTGATCCCTGTCATCCCCCGGGGCGGGGGATCGGGCATGTGCGGCCAGACCGTGCCGATCCAGGGCGGCATCGTTCTGGACATGAAACACATGAACCGGATCCTGGAGATCAACCTGCCCGACGTCTATTGCCGGGTGGAACCCGGCGTGGTGGACGATGATCTGAACCTGGCCCTCAAACCCCACGGCATGTTCTATCCGCCGACGCCGGCATCTTCCCGCATTGCCACCATCGGCGGGGAAATCGCCAACAACGCATCCGGGGTTCGATCCGTGAAATACGGGGCCACCAGAGACGCGGTGCTTGGCATGAAAGTGGTGCTGCCCACCGGCGAACTGGTGACCTTAGGCGCCCATACCCGGGTGGAAGCCACAGGATATCAGCTGCACAAGCTCATGGTGGGATCCGAAGGGACCCTGGGCATCGTGGTGGAAGCCACGCTCAATTTTGTACCTATCCCGGAATACCGGTGCATGGGCATTGCCAATTTCGACCACCTGGCCGATGCCGGCGCCGCCATCGGGGAGATCATGGCGTCAGGGGCCATTCCCTCCATGCTGGAGCTGGTGGATTCCGTGGCCATCAAGGCGGTGAACAAGACCATGAACTTAGGCCTCAAGGAAGTGGCCGCTTCCCTGATCTTTGAAGCGGACGGCATGGTCAGGGAAGCGGTGGACTACGAGATCAACAAGATGAAGGAGATCTGCAAGAAACACCGCGGCAGCGACATCAAGACCAGCTATGACCCGAAAGAGCGGGCCAAGATTTTCATGGGCCGCAAGAAACTGTTCCCGGCCCTGTCCAAATATGATGACAGCCTGTCCTCCACGTCGCTTGCCGATGACATGGCCGTGCCCTATTCCAAAATGGCGGAAATGGCCGGGAAAATCCACGAGGTGGCGAAAAAAAACAACATCATCATGACCGCTTACGGCCACTGCGGATCCGGGTGCATGCACACCAAAATCCTGATGGACACCAAAGATCCGGAGCAGTGGGCATCGGCCAGAAAGGCGATCACTGAAATCTATGAATATGTGCGGTCCGTTAACGGGACCACCTCGGCGGAACATGGCATCGGCCTGTCCAAAGCCGCGTCCTTTAAAGTGGAAAAAGCCGATTCCCTGAAACTGCTCCAGACCATCAAGCTGGCCCTGGATCCCAACAACATCCTGAACCCGGGCAAACTGATGCAGGCACCGGATGACTGGGTAACGGCCACAGGCCTGAGATATGCAGTGAACAATTGAACGGAATCAATTCAACTCAACGAGGATATCAGATATGGAAACAAAAGAAGCGGTCCGGTTCACCCACCTGAAGAAATGGGAATCCACTCTCGCGGCTTGCATCCGTTGCGGATACTGCTTTGAGCATTGCCCGCTGTTCAAATACACGGGATGGGAGTCGGACGCCCCCCGGGCAAAGATCATCACCGCCTTCGGACTGTTGACCGGTGAACTGGAACCCACGGAACATGCAGCAGACAAGATTTTCAACTGCTTCTACTGCAAGCGGTGCGAGGCAGCCTGCTCCTCCGGGGTCACCCTCACCGAAATCTTTACGGATGCCAAAAAAGACCTGATAGAACTGGGTTTCTGCGGCCCGGGCACCACCTCGGTTACCTTACAGAACTGCGCCCGGTGCCTGGTGTGTGTCAAGGCCTGCCCCCATGAGGCCCGCTACCTCCACAAGGACAACCGCATCGAGACCGATCCGGTGAAATGCCAGGCGTGCGGCATCTGTGTTGAAGTGTGCCCGGCCGGAGCCGTCAAGATCGAACACACCTTCGGCACCGGCAGAGAAGAGCTGATTCAGGCATCGTCAGAATTTCTGAGCACCCATACGTCTGCCAAGGCCGTGGTCTTTGCCTGCAACTGGTCCTATTATCCGGACCTGCAGGCCTCCCGGCTCCCGGAATCGGAAACCCATGACAGGGATTACGAGATCTATGTGAACATGTGCGCCGGCCGTCTGGAATCCCAGCTGCTGATGTCGCCGTTTCTGAAAAACGCCTGGGGCGTGCTGATCTCCACCTGTCCCGAGGATGAATGCCAGCACAAGAACGGCAACACCCGGGCAAAAAAAATGGTGGAAAATCTCCGGTCCACCCTGAAACGGGTCAACATCGACCCGGAACGGCTCCAGGTGGTGGAGACCCCGGCCGGGGACAAGACCCTGTTTCAGGCCCAGATCGACACATTCGTCGACCAGCTGAACAGCATGGGACCGATCCACTGACACCCGCGCTTAAAGAAGACAAGGACACCAGATACCATGAAAATTTCCGTGCCCTACGGCAAAGACGGCATCCTGACCGCAAAACTCGATGATACCGTTCCGGTCCGGTTTTTAGAAGCCAATGATGTCACCCTTCCGGACCAGGACCAGGTCATTGCCCAGGCCATTGACCACCCCATCAACAGCCCGTCGTTTGATTCGTTTCTGGCAGATGCCGGAAAGGTCCTGGTCATTGTCAACGACGCCACAAGGCCCACCCCCACCCCGAAAGTGCTGGACACCATTTTTGACGCCCTGTCCAAGACCGATTACCGGTTCATCATCGCCACCGGGGTCCACCGGGGACCGACGGAAGAGGAATTTGTCCAGATTTTCGGGAAGTATTATGCCCGGATCAAAGACCGGATCCTTGTGCATGACGCAAAAAAAGACCAGGACATGGTCTTTTTAGGCGATTCTTCCAACGGCACGCCCATGTATGTGAACAAGGCCGGCGTCGAGGCGGACAAGATCATCATCATCTCATCGGTGGAACCCCATTATTTTGCCGGGTACACCGGCGGCAGAAAATCGTTTCTCCCGGGGATCGCCGGGTATAAAACCGTGGAAAAAAACCACAAGCTGGCCCTGGTCCCCGAGGCACGGGCACTGGCCCTTTCCGGCAACCCGGTGCACGAGGACATGATGGATGCCATCAAGACCGTGAAGCAGGAGATATTTTCCATCATGACGGTGCTG
>JAVVEQ010000101.1:0-4060 GCA_032250905.1 Desulfotignum sp.
TGGATCCCGGCAATTCCGGTTACCACTATCTGTTTGCCCAGGCCCTGAACCACAGGAAAAAATACGCCGGTGCCGAAGACGCCATCACCTGGGCTATTCGCCATGCATCCAGAGAAAATTCCGGATATTACCATTTCCGGGCCTGGACCCGCTGGCATCAGGAAAAATACAAAGAGGCGGCCCAGGACTGGGAAAAAGCCGCGGCTCTCAACCCTGAAAACCCGGACTTTGCCGACCGTGCCCGACAGGCCAGGGAAAGAATCGGTCTGAGTCCGGTCACCGGGAATTAGAAAATCAGATTTTTATGGATTTTATCTGTTGAATAACTGATAATTACCGGACAATGAAAATCTGCACCTGCCTGTGATCGGACGTTCATATGTAACCGAAAGGGCGGAGCTATGCGCTCAAGATCAAATAACGCCAACAAGGAAAGCCTGATCTCCATGAATCATCTGTCTATTCTGACTGACCGTCTCAACACCTGCAGCGCCGTGATTGGCATTGTGGGCCTTGGCTATGTCGGTCTGCCCCTGATGCTGCGCTACAGCCACATCGGCTTCCGGGTCCTGGGCATCGATATCGACCCTTCCAAGGTGGAAACACTCAATGCCGGCCAAAGCTATATCGAACACATCGGTGCCGAAAAAATCGCCGACGCCTGCCGGGCCGGATTTGAAGCCACCACCGACTTTTCCCGTGCCGGCGAGGCCGATGCCCTGATCATCTGTGTGCCCACGCCCCTGAACAAGAACCGGGAACCGGACCTGTCTTTTGTCACCCGCACCGTGGACGCCCTGGTGCCGTATCTGCGTCCCGGCCAGGTCATGTCCCTGGAAAGCACCACCTATCCGGGCACCACTGAAGAGGAACTGTTGCCCCGGGTAGAGAAAAACGGCCTGAAAGCGGGCACGGACATATTCCTGGTTTACTCTCCGGAGCGGGAAGATCCGGGCAACCGGGACTTTTCCCCCAGCAACATCCCCAAGGTGATCGGCGGCCACACCCCGGCCTGCCTGGAAGCGGCCAAAGCGCTTTACGGCCAGGCCATCGACACCCTGGTGCCGGTCTCCTGCACCCGTGCCGCGGAGATGACCAAACTCCTGGAAAACATCTTCCGCAGCGTGAACATCGCCCTGGTCAACGAGATGAAAATTCTGTGCCTGCGCATGGGCATCGACATCCACGAGGTGATCCGGGCTGCAGCCACCAAGCCCTTCGGATTTATGCCTTTTTTTCCCGGCCCCGGCCTGGGAGGCCACTGCATCCCCATTGATCCGTTCTATCTCACCTCCAAGGCCCGGGAATACGACATCTCCACCCGGTTCATCGAACTGGCCGGAGAGGTGAACACGAGCATGCCCTATTTTGTGGTCCAACGGGTCATGGACGCCCTCAACGATCAGGGAAAAGCACTCAAGGGCGCACAGGTTCTGGTCCTGGGCGTGGCCTATAAGAAAAACGTGGACGATGACCGGGAATCCCCGTCCTACAAACTCATGGACCTGCTCATGGAAAAAGGGGCTGCCGTGTCTTACAACGATTCCCACATCCCGGCCCTGCGGCCGACCCGAAAATACGACTTCGGCCTCACCAGCACGCCCCTGACACCGGACACCCTGGCCGCCGCCGACTGCATCCTGATCGCCACCGACCACGATGCTTACGATTACCCGTTCATCCTGGCCCACGCACCTTTGATCGTGGACACCCGCAACGTTTACCCCGACCCGGCCGCCACCGCCGGCAGGGTTTACCCGGCATAACCAACACCCAATCCACACAACAACGATAACAAGGAAAGCCTGGCACCATGAAAAAACCCAAAATTTTTGTGGCCGGTCACCGCGGCATGGTGGGGAGTGCCATTGTCCGACGTCTCAACGCCCTGGGGCAGACGCATATCATCACCCGGACCCGTCAGGAACTGGACCTGTTGGATCAGGGGGCGGTCATGGACTTCATGCAGGTTGAAAAACCGGATCAGGTGTACCTGGCTGCCGCCAAAGTCGGGGGTATCCATGCCAACAACACCTATCCAGCGGAATTCATCTATGAAAACCTGGTGGTTCAGGCCAATGCAATCCATGCGGCCCACCAGAGCGGCGTGCAGAAACTCCTGTTTCTGGGCAGCAGCTGCATCTACCCCAGGGAAGTCCCCCAGCCCATGAAGGAAGAGATGCTGATGATGGGCTACCTGGAGCCCACCAACGAGCCCTATGCCGTGGCCAAGATCGCCGGCATCAAGCTGTGCGAAAGCTACAACCGCCAGTACGGCCGGGACTACCGAAGCGTCATGCCCACCAACCTGTACGGCCCGGGGGATAATTTCCATCCGGAAAACAGCCACGTTATCCCGGCCCTGCTGCGGCGGTTCCACGAAGCGGTCCGGCAAAAGGCCCCGGAAGTGGTGATCTGGGGATCGGGCACCCCCATGCGGGAATTTCTGCACGTGGATGACATGGCCGCCGCCACCGTCCATGTCATGGACCTGGATGCCGCCACATACCAGGCCCGCACCCGGCCCATGATGTCTCACATCAATGTGGGCTCCGGCATCGACTGCACCATCCGGGAGCTGGCAGAGACCGTCGCAAAGGTAACCGGGTTCACCGGCCGCCTGACTTTTGATGCCTCCAAACCGGACGGCATGCCCCGAAAACTGCTGGATGTCTCGCTCCTGAACTCCCTGGGCTGGGCCCCTGCCATCCCCCTGGAACAGGGCCTGACCGACACCTATGCCTGGTTTGTCGAACATCAGGAAGACTTTCGGGAATAAGCAAAGGAGCCAGCCATGACAAAAAAAGCATTGATCACCGGCATCACCGGCCAGGACGGCGCCTATCTTGCCGAATTCCTCCTGGCCAAAGGCTACGAAGTCCACGGCATCAAGCGCCGGGCATCCCTGTTCAACACCGACCGCATCGACCACCTGTACCAGGACCCCCATGAAGTCGGCCGCCGGTTGATCCTGCACTACGGAGATCTCACCGATGCCGCCAACCTGATCCGTATCCTGCAGCAGGTGCAGCCGGACGAGGTTTACAACCTGGCGGCCCAGAGCCATGTCCAGGTGTCGTTTGAATCCCCGGAATACACCGCGGACACCGATGCCTTAGGCACCCTGCGTCTGCTGGAAGGCATCCGGCTACTGGGTCTGGAAAAAAAAACAAGGTTCTACCAGGCTTCCACCTCCGAACTCTACGGCAAGGTCAGAGAAACCCCCCAGACTGAAACAACGCCATTTTATCCCCGGTCCCCATATGGCGTGGCCAAGCTGTATGCCTACTGGATTACAGTCAATTACAGAGAGGCTTACAACATCTATGCCTGCAACGGCATCCTGTTCAACCACGAATCCCCCATCCGGGGCGAAACCTTTGTCACCCGGAAGATCACACGCGCCCTGTGTCGCATTCACCTGGGGTTGCAGGACTGCCTGTACCTGGGCAACCTCACCGCCAAACGCGACTGGGGCCATGCCAGAGATTACGTGGAGGTACAATGGCTCATGCTCCAGCAGGACACCCCTGACGACTATGTCATTGCCACGGGCGAACAGCACTCGGTGCGGGAATTTGTAGACCTGTGCGCATCCGAACTGGGCATGTCCATCCAGTGGCAGGGTAGAGGTGTCGATGAAATCGGCATCAATCCAGCCACCGGCAAAACCATCGTGGCCATAGATCCGCGTTATTTCAGGCCCGCCGAAGTGGAAACCCTGCTGGGAGACCCGACCAAAGCCCGGCAGAACCTGGGCTGGACCCCGAAAATCACGTTCAAGGAACTGGTCAAAGAGATGACCAGCCATGACCTGGAACAGGCGCAAAAAGACGACCTCTGCCACCGCGCCGGCTACCCCGTTTTCAACCACAACGAATAAGCCGTTACTCAGTATTCACATAACCGACGATAAGGAACGCCTTATCTTGGGCGCCTCGAATAATCCAGTACCAACCACTCTAAGCAAATACGCAGATGCCTAAAATTATCGACCTCATCGTAGGGGCCAGACCCAATTTCATGAAAATCGCTCCTGTGATCAGAGCAATGGATCAGG
>JAVVEQ010000102.1:0-4009 GCA_032250905.1 Desulfotignum sp.
CGGATTTCTTGCCATATGGCTTCAGTCCCGCGGACCTGTTGTCCTGGTGGTCATGTACGGCGTGTCTGCATTGATTTTCATCGGTGTCTCCATGGGTGTTCGGAAAAGGTGGGTATCTGGTGAGAATTAAACTGACACGGAATCTGGTGATGATCCTGCTGCTGGATCTGGTCCTTTTGTCCGGATCGTTTTATCTGGCCCATCTGATCCGGTTTGAATTTGATATCCCGGCATGGGCCATGACCCGGTTCAAAGAGTGGGTGTTTTTTGTGACGGCCGGCAAGCTGGTCTGTTTCTATTTTTTTGATCTGTACAAAGGCATGTGGCGGTATACCGGCATCAATGACCTGTTGAACATCATCAAGGCCGCGTCTACGGCCAGCCTGATCCTGATCGTGTCCGTACTGTATACCACCCGGTTTGATCAGGTGTCCCGGTCGGTGTTCATCATTGACTGGTGCCTGACCATCATGTTTATCATGGGTGTCCGGGTCTTTATCCGGCTGTGTTTTGAAAAATTTTCCGGAAACGTCGGGCTCCGGGATTTGAAAAACCTGTTGCCGGAGCTGTTCCGGATGGAAAAGGTCAGGGGCCGGAAAATGCTGATCATCGGGGCAGGGGACTGCGGTGAAAAAATATGCCGGCAGTTTCATGAAAATCCGTCGGTCCGGTCCCGGGTCATAGGATTTCTGGATGATGACCGGTCAAAAACCGGCCGGAGTATCCACGGCGTTCCGGTATTGGGCGCCATTGACGATCTGGCATCCATTGCGCCTGCCATGGAAATCGAGGAAGTGATCATCGCGATTCCGTCGGCGTCGTCAAAACGGATGCGGGAGATTCTGGATGCATGCAAACTGGCGGATGTGAATTTCAAGATCATTCCGGACATGGGGGAACTGATCGACGGGCGGATTACCCTCAATGCCATCCGGAATGTGGAATACCGGGATCTGCTGGGAAGAGAGCCGGTCCGACTGGACAGGGAGGAGATCGGCGGTTACCTGGGGGAGAAATGTGTGCTGGTGACCGGTGCGGGGGGTTCCATCGGCACGGGTCTTTGCCGGCAGATCTGCCGGTTTATGCCTGAAAAGATCATCCTCCTGGAAAGGGCGGAAAGTCCGTTATATGAGATCGATCTGGAACTGAGCAAAAATTTTCCATCCATCCGGGTGATTCCGGTGCTGGCGGACATTCAGGACAAGGCGGAACTGACCCGGATATTCACCCGGCATCGTCCGGAAATCATATTTCATGCGGCCGCCTACAAACATGTTCCCATGATGGAAAAACATCCATGGAAAGCAGTGGAAAACAATATCATCGGCACGGAAAACATCGTTGAAGTCGCCCGGGAATTCAAGTGTGACCGGTTCGTGTTCGTTTCCACGGACAAGGCGGTCAACCCGGCCAATGTGATGGGGGCCAGCAAACGTGTCTGCGAGCTGCTGGTCCAGAAAAAAGATGCCGTGAATGGGGCCGGGACGCGTTTTATCACGGTGCGGTTCGGCAATGTCATCGGCAGTGTCGGCAGTGTGATTCCCCTGTTCAAGAAACAGATTCAGGAAGGGGGGCCGGTGACGGTGACCCATCCGGACATCATCCGGTATTTCATGCTGATCCCGGAGGCGTGTCAGTTGATCCTCCAGGCCGGGGCCATGGGCAACGGGGGGGAGATCTTCATTCTGGAAATGGGAGAGCCGGTGAAAATCGATCAGATGGCCAGGGACCTGATCCGGTTTTCCGGATTTGAGCCGGATGTCGATATTCCCATTATTTACACAGGACTGCGGCCCGGTGAAAAATTATATGAAGAACTGATGACGGACATGGAAGGGGTGATCCCCACGGAACACAGAAAAATCAGGGTGCTCGCCGGCCATACCGGTGACCTCAACGATTTGGAATCCCGGCTGGCAGCATTGAAAAAAGCCGCGGAAGACAGGGATCCGGACCAGATAAGGCAGCAGTTGCACCAGATCGTGCCGGAATATGGATATGAAACGGCTGTTTGATTTTTCCATGTCAGCGATCCTGATGACGGTGCTGTGTCCGCTGTTTGTTCTGATCGCTGCGCTGGTGCGGCTGAACCTGGGATCCCCGGTGTTTTTCCGGCAGATGAGACCGGGAAAGGACGGGCGGCCGTTTGTGATGTACAAGTTCAGGTCCCTGACCGATGAAACCGATGAAAGGGGCGATTTGTTATCGGATGCAGACCGGTTTACCCGGTTCAGCAATATCCTGCGCAGAACCAGCCTGGATGAACTGCCGGAACTGATCAACGTGCTGAAAGGCGAGATGAGCCTGGTAGGCCCACGGCCCCTGCTGATGCAGTATCTGGACCGGTATGATGCGGTGCAGGCAAGGCGTCATGAGGTCCGTCCCGGGATCACGGGATGGGCCCAGGTGAACGGCCGGAATGCCATCTCCTGGGAAGAGAAATTCCGGCTGGATGTCTGGTATGTGGATCACCGCAGTTTTGTTCTGGATGTGAAAATTCTGGCTCGGACCCTGGTCCAGGTGTTCAGACAGGAAGGTATCCGGGAAAAAGGGCATGTGACTGCCCGGGAATTTATGGGGAATACAAAATGACGGACCGATTCGACAACTGGGAATATCCGGAAATCATTGATGGTGAGCCCACCCGGTACCACTGGATCGTTCAGGGGGTTGCCGGGTTTTCGCTGGGGTATAAAACCGATATCGGGGCTTTCTGTTATATTCACGCAAAAGAAGGCGTGGTGATCGAAGACTTTGTCCAGGTGGGATCGCACTGCTCCATCTATTCCGTTTCCACCATCGACGGGAAAAAAGGCTGTGTCACCCTGAAAGAAAACTGCCGCATCGGCAGCCACACCACCATCATGCCGGGGGTGACCATTGGAAAAAATGCGGTCGTGGGCGCCCACAGCTTTGTCAACAGGGATATCCCGGACAATGTGGTGGCATTCGGCTGTCCGGCTGAAATTATCAGATCGTTGGAGAAATGACCATGGAATTTGCCCCCTGGCCGGTTTTTTCGGATGATGAAATTCAGGCTGTCGTCAATGTGCTGAAGTCGGGAAACGTCAATCAGTGGAGCGGCACTGAGGTGCAGGCGTTTGAAAAGGAGTTCGCCTGCTATGTCGGCACCCGGTATGCCGTGGCCCTGGCCAATGGCAGCCTGGCCCTGGATATGGCGCTGGCCGCCCTGGATATTGGAAAGGGGGATGAAGTGATTGTCACGCCCCGGTCATTTGTCGCATCCGCCGCCTGTGTGGCCCTGCGGGGCGCGACCCCGGTGTTCGTGGATGTGGATCCGGTCAGCCAGAATATTCATATGTCAACCATTGCCGCCGGGGTCACCTCTAAAACCCGGGCGGTGATTGCGGTGAACCTGGCGGGCTGGCCGTGCGATCTGGAACAGATCCGCATTTTTTGCAGGGACAAGGGGCTTTACCTGATCGAGGACTGTGCCCAGGCCCACGGGGCAAGGCTCAATGGCAAAATGGCCGGCAGTTTTGGAGATTGTGCTGTTTTTTCCTTCTGTCAGGATAAAATCATGACCACCGGCGGGGAAGGGGGCATGCTGGTGACCGATAATGCGGATATCTGGAAGAAAGTATGGAGCATGAAAGACCATGGTAAAGACTATTCCAAAACATTCTGTCAGGATCATGACCCCGGATTCAGGTGGCTGGTGAACCGTTTCGGTACCAACGGCAGAATGACCGAAATGCAGGCGGCCATAGGCCGTGTCATGCTTGAAAAACTGGATGGATGGGTGGCAAAAAGACGGTCGTATGCGGACCGGCTGACACAGGGATTCAAGCACACCCCCGGGCTTCGATTGACCGTGCCCGGACCGGACGTCTACCATGCCTATTACAAGTATTACCTGTTTGTAAACCCGGATGAATTAAAGCAGGGGTGGGACCGGGATATGCTGGTCGACCGGTTCAACCGCGCAGGGATTCCCTGTCATACCGGGATCTGCCCGGAGATTTACCGGGAAAAGGCATTCAGGCAG
>JAVVEQ010000103.1:0-3912 GCA_032250905.1 Desulfotignum sp.
GAAAACCGCACGACGGGTTCTGTGAGGGGCATCATTTCCTCACATACAATACGTTTAAGTATAGGAGGAAATAGATGCCTACTCGACCAGAGCCGATTGACAGGGAAATGTTGAGCAGCCGTGTCCAGTCGTTTGCTGCGGCATATCCCGGCATTGCCGCTGTTTATCTGTTTGGATCCGCCGCCACCGGAAAGATGACCCCTTCCAGTGATCTGGATATCGCTGTCATTTGCCCCGGCCGCATCGACGGGTTTGAGAGAGTCGCCATGGAAACCGAATTGTCCAATCTTCTGGGCCGGGATGTGGACCTGGTCATCTTTCACCAGGCCGGCGTACTGCTCCAGCATCAAATTTTGAAATATGGTCGTCTGATCTTTGAAAGGGATCCGGCGGAGCGGGTCCGGCAGGAAACCATTTCCCGCAGCAGATATCTGGATACCCGGCATCTGTATAAAAACTGGCGGTATAATATGGTCGATACAGAATTGATTTCAAGGAAAATCTCCCATCTCCTCAATTACATTTCAGAACTTGAGAAAGCCGAAGACATCACCTGGAAAAAATACACTCAGAATGCCAGGACCCGGGCGTTTGTGGAAAGATATCTTCACCTGGCTATCGAAGAGATGTTTGACATCGCCAATCACTTTGTTTCGTTCAATTCCTGGAGAGAGCCTGCCGGATACCGGGATTTGTTTCTGATATTGAATGAAAAGGGCGTGATACCGTCCGAACAGCTGATGACATTTCAGAATATGGCATCCTTCAGAAATATGCTGGTCCATCGGTACGAAAAAATCGAAGATGATGTGGTTTACGGCATTTTCCAGAAAAGGCTGTCTGATTTTCATGATTTCGTCAATCTGGTGAAAGAATGGATTAAAACCCATCCGGAACCTTAAAGATTCAGGTGTGTTCTGCAACCTCCCGGCCGGCCGGAAAGAGCCCGCCGGGAGGATGCAGAATTTTTGGTCTGAACCGTATCAGGCCTTTTTCGTGGTGGCCTTGTTTTCCCACTCCTCGATTTTTGTGGTGTCGTAGATTTCTTCCCATCCGGTGATCATGCCCTTGATGTGGCTGAACAGGGAATGTCCGGTGGTGGTCATGTACAGGTGGATGATCAGGAAATTCACCAGAAGGAATGCGGCCAGGGTATGGATGAATGCTATGGGCGCCAGCGAGACACCTCCCAGGCTGTTGTACAGGTAGTATAAAAGTCCTGTCACCATCTGCACGGGCAGCAGCATGGCCGAGATGCCCAGGTAGGCCAGGCGCTGCAGGGGGTTGTGCTTGGCACCCGGAGTTTTCTGCACCGGGTGGTCCTGGCCGTGGAAAATACCCCAGGCATAGTACAGGGCCACGTCAAACAGTTTCCGGGTGGTGGGAATATACTGCTTCCATTCACCCGTGATGATCAGCCAGAAGGCGAAAAAGGCAAACGAGCCCAGCCAGGACAGGCCGATGAAGTTGTGCAGTTCGACAGCGGTGTCAAATCCCATCAGCGTATACAGTCCGTGGACTTCAAAACCGGTGATCATCAAAAGGATAATCATCAGTGCCTGGAACCAGTGCCAGAAGCGCTCGAACCGGGTGTACAGATAAACTTTGGTCAGTGTTCTGCCAGTCATGGGTTAGTCCTCCCTGCCGTTACGGGTGAAAAACCGGCCCAGTCCGTGGAGCATGACGCCCGCCAGTGCCCCGAAGACTGCGATCATGCCGATGGTGTCCACAATGGCGAACTTGTCCCGGCCCGGCATGTAGATGCCGGTGATGCCGGCCAGACGGGAGTTGTCCCGGGTGTGGCACTGGATGCAGTCCAGGGATTCTTCAGCCGGAGCCACCATGTGGGTGATGGGAAAGGCATAGGTGGTTTCCACGTAATCAAATTCACCGGAATAGGGGACATCCAGGGTCTGGTTGCCCAGGGCGATGGCCTCGTCCATGTCAAAGGTGGTCCAGTATCCCTTGGGTCCGGAAAGCAGCGGTGCCACCAGCTGTTTGTTGACTTTGTCGTAAGGCTGCCTGCCCTTATGAATCTTAAAGGGATGAATCCGGGCATTCGGGTCATCCGGAGATCCTAAAGGATGGCTGACTTCCACTACCTGCTGGGGATCGATGTCGTCCTTGATGCCGATGTTTTCAAAGGACCCGTTATACCAGTAGTATTCCGGCACGACGTTTTTCGACCACGCAAAGGTTCCCTTGATGGATTTGTACACCGGTTTGCCTAAATCCCCATTTTCTACATAGGGTTTGCCGTCTTTCATTTTTCCGGCCGTGGACCAGTCCCAGGACATCTTGGTGGGGTTGACCCTTGCAAATTCCGGGATATGACAGCTCTGGCAGGCCACCTTGTCGGTATGATCGTTCATCTTGGTGTGGGCTTTGTGCGGGGTGGCGCTGTGGCAGGATTCACAGGTGATTTTGGAGGCCATGTCATCCTCGATCAGGCTTTTACGTTCCGCCGCCGCCGGCCGGGTATAGAGCCGCCCGGCAATGTGGTGCTTTACGGTGGTGTGACACCTTGTACAGGCAAAATCCGACCCCTCGGCAGCCATGTGCACGTCCAGCATCCGGTTGGGCCTGGCCAGGGAAGTGTCCAGATCGCCGTGTTTGACACCGTCACCGCCGCCGCCCTTGAAATGGCATTCGCCGCAGTTGCTGCGCTGGGGCAGGGTAATATTCTGGACCGCCTGCTGAATCCCTTTATGCAGGTCATTCACGATTTCCTGAATATCGGGGTCGTCATCCCCTTCGAATGCAGCAAGGTCGGCAAAGGTTTCCTTGAATGGAAACTTTTTGGTGCCATGGCAGGCCAGGCAGTTGACCTCTCCCTGGATATCGTTCCATCCGGCATGACAGGAAACACACCCTTTGTCCTCCATGGCATTGCCGGAAATACAGAAGTTGTTCACGGCATGCCCGGCCTTGCCGTTCATGATGCCTTCTTTCTCAGACGGCACTTTCCAGGTCCAGTGAATGGTTTCCTTGAACTGCATGGATGCGTCCGTGTGACAGGTCAGACAGGCCTGGGTGATCTGGTCCCCGGACGTGAACTTCTGATTGAGGATCTCGATTTTGGAATGATCCGCTGTAGTCCAGTGCCGGTCACCCCGGACCGCCTGTTTGGCCAGCTTGATTCCCAGGGCCTCGTCATCGGTGGCAGCGGCTGCCGAACCGGCTGTCAGAATGAACAAAACCACCAGGCCGGCTAAGGCAAATACCAGAGATCGTTTTTGGCTGAATACCATAGTGTCTCCGAAAGAATCGGGTCACCCCCCCGAAAGCCTGTGTCCGGCTTTCGGGGGGATGACCGGTTTTCATTTAACTGCAGGTCGCAGGTGAGGGTGAGTCTTTGGCAAATTCATAAAAATATGAGTAGATGTCCAGAATGTCCTGATCTGACAGTTCATCCCACTGTGCCTGGCACCCGAACGCCTCGAAATTCCGGTTTTCAAACACCGGCTTCCACTCCGCCCGGGTCATGTCGGCCGGGCTCACCGTGGGGGTGGGGGAGTCCACGCCGCCGTTTTCATGGCAGGCCTTGATCACCTTCCGGTAGGTATATTTGCCCTTGCGGTGGTTGCCGTCCGGGCCGTCAGCGGCAAACACGGCAGCGACCGGTCCCAGGGTAAAAACGGCGAGGGTGAAAAAAATAAGTATCTTTTTGAACATGGTTTTTCTCCTTGTTTTATTTGGGTGCCTTGATGGTGTAGGTGCCGTCGGTTTTGAAACTGATCTGAGCTTCTACGTAGAACACATCGGTCAACGCAGGTCGGACATCCTTGACCATGTAGTAGGCCTCCCCGCTTCTGGCCCCGGTGGAGCAGACAAACACCACGGGTTTATCCGCCGGCAGTTCCGGGATCCTGTCTTCCAGTTTTTCCACCGGTATGTTGACGGCGGTCTGGA
>JAVVEQ010000104.1:0-3820 GCA_032250905.1 Desulfotignum sp.
GTAGGAGCTTTGATTGGACTTTGCGGCATGGTCGTGAAAATGTGCGCAACCAAAAATTTTCTTTCCACTCTTTGGATTTATGGAATCATCCAGTGCTACCATAATTCGTCCTTTTACGGTTGGTGACGGAATCATTCCCCACATGGCTTGCCATAATCCTTTCCACGGTAATGTCGGACTCGCCATAAAGGCATAAAACCTCTGACTTTGCAATCTAAAACCGAACAAAGTTTGCAAGGCACGTAACAGATTGGAGGTGATTGAAGATGTAAATGGCACCACCACAGCCAGCAACGTGTATGCAAACCAGACTTTTCTTTTCTGTCCCTGAGCCGTATTAGAAAATTCAGCTTGCTGTGAGGCGCGACCTGAAAATGCCATATTCTTCCCGGTTTGAAGATGTAAATTCTTCTTCTCATTTTCTTCCGGGTTATCATTTTTTTTAAACAGATTTTCTTCGTCTTCTTCCCATTTCAGTGATCTTTTTTTTCGGGCATAACCTTATCCATATTTTTTGATGCCGAAATGTGGAGACTGGTTGTGAATGAAAAGGTATGAACGAAAAAAGTGCTGTAATTGCAATGAATTATTTTTCCCCGATCCCAGAAATATTAACAAACAACTGTATTGCAGAAAGCCTCAATGTCGAAAGGCCAGCAAAGCGGCCAGTCAGAAAAAATGGTTGAGCAAACTTGAGAACCAGGCGTACTTTTCCGGCCCTGACAATGTCGAGCGGGTTCAAAGATGGCGACGGAATAATCCGGGTTATAGCCGGCGCAAAAAACAGGCGGCAGCGTTACAAGATCACTTAAGCGCACAACCTCTTGAAAATAAAGGGGATAATCCCATACAGTCATTTTGTGCGTTACAAGATCACTTGGCTGCACAACCTGCTGTAATCATAGGATTAATATCCAGTTTTATCGGTTCAACGTTACAAGATGACATAGCCGGAACCCTCCTTCGTATGGAACAATTCGGGCAGGAAGTTTTAATGCTCCATACCCAACACAAAGGAGAAGTCCATGATTGTAAAAGAACCAGTTATGAAAAACAGAGTCCGCAAAATTCCCAAAAGCTTCAGCTGGATTGATCACCGACTGGTCCGGCAGCGGTATATTGAAGCATGCACCCACCAACAATTGGCCATGTATCTGTTTCTGACCTGTGTGGCAGATGCCCGGGGCCTGAGCTACTACTCGGACAAATCCATCATGGTCTGTCTGAACATGGATGTTCAGGCCCTGCGGCAGGCCCGGACCGGTCTGATAAAAAACAATCTGATCGCCTGGCAGGCGCCGATATACCAGGTGCTCAGTCTGGAGCCCCGGGTCATTCCCCGGGGTTCGAGTCAGATGATGAGCCTGGCAGAAGTGTTGGCCGGTGCGGCAGGAGGTGCACGATGATCGATTATGAGACCTACATAAAGATCAGAAATTATTACACCCGGGATCATCTGCGATACAGTCAGATCGCTGCCAGGCTTGGACTGGATCAGCGGACCGTAGCTATCTGGGCCAATGAAAAAAAGTACCGCCCCAGGAAAATCGCGTTCAAGAAAAGCAAGCTGGACCCGTTCAAGGACCAGATCATTCGATTGCTGGAGACCCATCCGTACACTGCCAGGCAGATTTTTCAACGTATCCGGAAAGACGGATTTGAAGGCGGCAGCACCATTGTCGAAGATTATGTCAGAAAAATTCGTCCTCCCAAAACAAGGCCATTTTTGAAACTGGTGTTTGCGCCGGGTGAATGTGCGCAGGTGGACTGGGGGACATATGGATCGGTCCGTGTCGGTTCCACCGTTCGCCGGTTGAGTTTTTTTGTCATGGTGCTGTGTTACTGCCGGCTGATGTATCTCGAATTCACCTTGTCCCAGACCATGGAGCATTTTTTGGGATGCCATCAGAATGCGTTTCGTTTTTTTGGGGCGGTTCCCGAAAAAATCATGGTGGACAATCTCAAATCCGCCGTGTTGAAGAGAACCGTCGGATCAGATCCGGTGTTCAACCCGGGCTATCTTGATTTTGCCAATCATTATGGATTTAACATCGTGGCCTGCAACGTGGGCAAAGGCAATGAAAAGGGCCGGGTGGAAAACGCCGTGGGGTATGTCAAAAAAAACCTGTTGAACGGCCTGGATATAAGGGACTTCAGCGTATTGGCGCCCCTGGCGGAACAGTGGCTGGATACAGTGGCCAATGTCAGGATACATAAAGAGACCGGCAAACGTCCCATAGACATGTTCGAGGATGAAAAGCCCCATCTTCGAAGATTGCCGGTTTCATCTTATGATATCGGCCAGACCACCCAGGTTCGGGCATCTGTGCAGTACAGGGTGAGTCTTGACGACAATCGGTACACGGTCCCCGCCCAACTGGCCGGTGTCAGGCTGACCTTGAGAAAATATCCGGATCACCTGTGCATTTACCATGAAAACACCCTGGTAGCCCGGCATGTCAGAAGTTATGACCGGAAAAAGGATGTCCAGAATCCGGACCATTCCAGGATACTGCTGGAGCAGCGGAAAAAAGCGACGGACCAGGCCATTTACATGCGCTTTTTAAACCTGTCCGATAAGGCCCCGGAATATTATCATCAGTTGGGACAGCGCCGGTTGAATCCTTTTCACCATATCCGCAAAATTGTTGCCCTCAGTGAAATCTATCCCAGAGAACAGGTCGCTCTGGCCATTGAAGATGCCATAAAATTCGATGCGTTCTCAAGCGAATATATTGCCAACATCCTGGAGCAGCGATCCCGTCCGACCCATGTACCCGGTGCTTTGCATGTCACCAGAAGCAGTGATCTGCTGGATTTGACCATTGATCCACCGGATCTGTCTGTTTACAAAACAGGAGGTGACCATGAATGAGTTTGAAAAGCACCTGGCGTACCTGAAACTGCCGCATATCAGGGAAAACTATGAGGCCGCAGCAACAACCGCCGCTCAAAAACAGTGGACCCATGTTCATTTTTTAACCGAACTGATCAAGCAGGAGGCCGGGCTGCGAAAAGACAAAGCTGTCCTGCGTCGAATCCGTCTGGCCCGGTTCCCGGTTGTCAAAACAATGGATCAGTTCAACTGGTCATGGCCCAGAAAAATCAACCGCCTTCAGATTGAAAATCTGTTCCGGTTAAAATTCATCGAAGAAAAAAGCAATGTCATCCTTATCGGCTCTGTCGGTGTGGGTAAAACCCATATCGCCACTGCATTGGGATACCAGGCCTGTCTGAAAAATCAGACTGTGCTGTTCACATCTGCCATTGATGCCGTCAACAATCTTGTATCAGCACAGCATGCAGGCCAGTTGAAGCTTGAATTGAAAAAATACCTCAAACCCTCGTTGCTTCTGCTGGATGAACTGGGATACCTCCCGATCGATAAAACCGGAGCAGATCTGCTGTTCCAGATTATCAGCCAGAGATACGAACAAGGATCGATCATCATCACTACAAACCGTGTGTTCAAGGACTGGCCTGCCATTTTCAATAATGACAGTACTCTGACATCTGCTTTGCTGGACAGATTGCTGCACCATACTGAAGCGGTGGTCATTGAGGGAGACAGCTACAGAATGCGAAAAGAAAAAACTGAATAAATTGTATGGCCGGCGGATCCGAAAATGAATTATCCCCGGCCATACTTTGCATACATTTTCAAACCGGGTATTTTATGACATTTTCACGCCGCCGCTAACACACAAACAGCCACCCAACCCGCTTAGATGAACTGGCACGTAACATCAATAATTATTTCTGGTATAAGCGCAAAGTCTCCGAAGGGACCAAAGGGCCGATAGTATACGAGTTTACACGG
>JAVVEQ010000105.1:0-2837 GCA_032250905.1 Desulfotignum sp.
CCGTCTACCCGTCGGATGTGACACTGCCCCATATGATTTATGGGGTGATTGTCCGATGTCCCTTTCCCCATGCACAGGTCAATGATGTGGATACCACAAAAGCGATGAAAATGCCCGGGGTCAGAGCCGTTATCACGGGCAGCTCCCCGGCGGCCAAAGGGCTCACATGTCAATACAACGGCCAGCCTGCAAAATTTTTCGATCCCCACTGCCGGTTTGAAGGCGAGGTGGTAGCCGCTGTGGCCGCAGACACCTGGTACCAGGCCTGTGATGCCGCCGGAGCCATTGCCGTCAGGTACACCCAGCTGCCCCATGTGGTGGATCACAACAAATCCCTGGACAAGGATGCTCCCAGGATACATGAAAAGGAAAACCTGGTGGACCGGGAAACCTATGAACGCGGAGATATCCAAAAAGGGTTTGCCCTGGCAGATCTTGTTATGGAGCAACAGTTTGATACTGCCTGTGAACTGCAGACCCCCATGGAACTGCACGGGTGCGTCGCCCTCTGGGAAAAAGACCGGGTCACCCTCTGGGAATCCACCCAGGGGGTGTATTCGGTCCAGGCGGATGTCGCACAAACGCTCGGCCTGCCCCTTTCCAGGGTCCGCGTTATCGGCCGGTCCATGGGGGGCGGATTCGGCAGCAAGCTGTGGGCCGGCAAATACAGTGTGGTAGCCGCGCTGCTGGCCAGCGAGAGCGCCAGACCGGTCAAACTGTTCCTTACCCGTGAAGAAACCTTTCTGTGCGTGGGAAACCGCCCACCCACCCGCATGCGCTTGAAGGCGGGTGTCAAAAAAGACGGCACCTTGAGTGCCCTGGAATTTGCTTATACCGGTCCCAGCGGGGCATATCCTGCCGGCGGCGTCGAGCTGGTTGACTGGCTGATACGCGACTTGTATACCTGCGATCATGTGAAAACCATTTCCACGGATGTATACACCAATACCGGACCGGCAAGGCCGTTCCGGGCGCCCGGGCATCCCCAGGCCTCCTGGGCGCTCGAACAGATGATGGATGCACTGGCAAACGCCATTGATATGGATCCGGTTGCCCTGCGGCTCAAAAACATTCCCCGGGTCAGCCAGGGCAATGGGGGGATGCCCTATACCACCACCGGTCTTTCGGCCTGCATTGAAAAAGGGGCACAGACCTTTGGCTGGGAAGATGCGGTGAAAGACGTCATGAAACAGAACCAGAAAGACCATCCTGTCAAACGGGGCGTCGGCATGGGTGCCTGCGTATGGGTTGCGGGCGGCGGCAGCAAAACCGTTCCCACGGAATCGCCTGCCGTGAGAAATGCGGCCATAGCGGTCAAACAACAACTGCTGGAAATGGCAGCCCGGGACCTGGATGCACCTCAGAAGGATCTGGTGTACAAAGGCACACACATCGTATCCCGGAAAACCCCGGATACAAAAATAAAGATAACCGATATCAGCCGTTTCAGGCAGCAGAGGGTAATCGTGGGGATCGGATACAGACAGGCCAATCCTGAAGGCAAACGCATCAATCCTTTCGGGGCCCAGTTCTGTGAGCTTGACATCCACACAAAGACCGGGGAGATCACGCTGCTGCGGTTTCTGGGTGCCCATGACAGTGGCAGGGTAATCAACCGCTTGACATATGACAACCAGGTTTTCGGAGGTATCGTCATGGGAATCGGATTCGGGCTGACGGAATTTCGGCAGCTGGATGACACCCAGACCGGAAAACTGTGCAATAAAAACTGGCATGACTACAAACTGCCTACCGCACTTGATATTCCTGAAGAAATAATCAGCCTTCCCATAGAAATCGATGACCCGGAAGCCAACAGCACCGGAACCAAAGGACTTGGCGAGCCTGTGACCATCCCTACGGCTGCGGCCATTGCCAATGCGGTTTTCATGGCAACGGGTACACAGTTTACACAGACACCTCTCAATCCCATTGAAATCTGCCGCCGGTTTGGCGGTCAAAAGGAGGCATGACCATGCTGCCCAATTTTTCCTACGTGCAGCCCTTGACGGTCAAAGACGCAGTGGATGCCCTCACAGACGATGCCGTAATCTGTGCCGGCGGAAGCGATCTGTTAGGGTGCATGCGCGAGGGCATCGTCACTCCCGGCAAACTGGTCGGCCTGGAAGCACTGGATCCGCTCAAAGGGATCACAAAAACCCCGGAAGGCGGTCTGGACATAGGGGCCATGACCACCATTGCCGCGATTGCCCGAAATCCCCTGGTAAACAGCATGTATCCCGGTCTGGCACAGGGGGCCAGACAAGTGGCCAGTCCCCAGCTGCGCAACCAGGGAACCATCGGGGGAAATCTGTGCCAGAAACCCCGGTGCTGGTATTACAGAGGAGAATTTGACTGCCTCAGAAAAGGCGGAAAAAGGTGTTACGCCAGACGCGGCCAGCATCAGTTCCATGCCATATTCGGTCATGACAACCTGTGTTGGAAACAGCGGGATAAAAACCAGCCAAAATCAACAGGTAAAAACCAGCCACCCTTTACCATAGACACACTGGTACGTGTCCGGGTCAAACCAGATTCAAAAGGTTGTGTGTTCAGACCTGAACAAAGGCCTGGCTAAATTTTTAGTTTGTGCTGATGATCACTTTTTTCGATAGCTTTCTCCTTCCATGATAAGGATCTCAGAGTTGTAGACGAGGCGGTCGGCAATCGCTGTGGCAACAGTCGTTCCGTCAAAGATGTCTCCCCAGCGGGCAAACGGCAGGTTGGTCGTTATGATGGTAGACCTTTTTCCATGCCGGCCGCTGATGACCTGGAAAAACAGGTTTGATCCCTGTCTGCCCAGCGGAAGGTACCCGATTTCGTCGCAGACTAAAAGT
>JAVVEQ010000106.1:0-2803 GCA_032250905.1 Desulfotignum sp.
CGGACCGGAGACAGGCGCCGCATTCAAGACAAAGATCCAGTTCTATCCAGATTTTTTTCGCTTTCCTCTTTATTGCCTGAACGGGACAGTAGGGTATGCATTTTAGACAGCCGTCACATTTTTGCTGATCGATTTTGATTTTAACCACCTCCTTATTTTTTTTTGATCAAGCGGATCACTGTCATAAGCCTTATCACCGATGAGTTTGTCTGGCGCATAAGGAGTAAAACTGCTGTCGATTGTTTTCTCAACAAGCTTCACTTCATGAGGGGAGGCGCTTTCCACACAAGCGGCGACAGGAAAACCAGAAGCGTCTGCGATTACCATGATCTGAGGGTGTTTAATACTGAGGCCAAAAACGCAGGGGCTGGCCGTCAGGCGCAAAAAAAGACAGGTAGCAAAGAGCGTGTATCGGCAAATCCCCAAAAATTGATCTAAAGTCGGCAACAAGATTGACCAGAAAAGGAGTTAAAATCAGCAGAAGAAAACAGGATGGCGCAAGGTCAGGAAATGACCTTCAGGCAGGGAACAGTATAAGCCCGTCCCCCCTTAATCATTCTCTTTGGATGATAGTCCGGATGGATTTGGGCACCTCAAAAGGCTGTAACCTTTTGGCAATTGCTGGATCTTTGGTCTCCCGATATTTCATGAACAACACCGATATTTTAACAACAAAAGCGAACGCCCGGTACAGAAGCAGGGCAATGGCGGCTATCTGTGCCAGGATATCGGCCCGTTGTTTTTTGTACACAATGGGTTTTTCCAGAATGTTCAGAGTTTCTTTGATGGTGCTGTTGGACCGTTCAGAGGCAGACCGGCAGCGTTTGATGGCATTGTACCGCCGGGTACCCCGGGGGATTTCATTTAACAGGCGTGGCAGTTTTTTAACAAACGAATGGGTGGTATAGCCGCAGGTCTTATCCAAATGCTTACACGAACTGATATCATACGCTTTGTCCAGATTGCGTATACCCGTTACTTTCAAGTCAAGGCATTGCTTATGGCAGCAGAACGTGAGCCGTTGACGGACCGCATCATATCCATTGGGCCTTGTGGGCATGTCACAAGGAGCATACGGCCAGCCGTTGCGGTCATACCCTCGTTCCCTGAGAGCTTTGACCGTCAGGTTTTCTCTTCTGACATTGTAATCGATAATGGGTATGGATCCATTGGCCCTTAAAAAGGTGTAATTGTCCGTGTTATCATACTTGGCATCTGCAATATCAATTTTTGGCCGGCAGTCATGGCGAGCTCTGATCTGCTGGCCCAGGGTGATGATTTTTTCACCCTCCAGCCCATTACCTGCCATATTGACAGCAGCCACTGGCAGTTCCAGCTTTAAATCCAGTTCAACTGAGGTGGAAAGAACCAGATTGTATCCAAATATCTTTTGTTTTCTGGAAGGATTTTTAGGATCGTTACGAACCCCGATTCGAGCATCAATATCCTTGGGTATTTTAGGACATCTGAGTGTTATCCGATCCAAGTCCGGTGCCACTTCCAGAATGTTTGACCGGATAATTTCCAGGCACAAGCCCTGTTTATCCAGTTGCTCCTTGACCCCGAATAAAATAGCGGTATTCTTTTGATTTTCCGAGACAGACCCATCCATAACACCGATTTTCATAACCAGTGCTTCAAACCTGGGGCGTTTGATTTTTTCAGGCAGGGTGTTGCAGGGACAATCGATCTTGATCTTGAAGGCTTTTTCAAGATCAACTTTGGCCAGGTTGTTCAACCGGTAAAGCACCTGTTTTTTAACCCGGGCGATGACGTCACTGGCTTCAATCCGTTGGCACTGTCCGGAAAAACAGGTACAGCCCTTATACCTGGCCCGGGTGGGGAATAAGGTGCCGTCATGGGCAATGATATTAAAGGTGATCATTTCAAGCTGGTGAAAAATATCCACCAGGACATGGAAAATTTCATTGTACAGCCTTTCTCCAAGCCGGATCTTGAAATTGGAGAACGTGCCCTTGGTGGGGATATGGTTCATATGAATACCGGCATAGGCCCGATACGCCCGGCCTCTGTCCTTGTCCCGAAGGTCCTTGAGAAACCGGTCCATGTTCGGGTATTGATCGATGTACCGGAACAGCTCCAGCAGAAACAGAGACGGCGGATCATATGGCGGCGGACTTTTCATGGAGTACCGGTGAGCGGTCAGAGATCTGACAAAAGAGAAATCGACCAGGGAGGTGATCATCCGTGTAAATCCGCCCTGGATATCCCCATTGGGAAGGATTTTGACGAACCGTTTTTTAAACCGATAGGAAGAACGCATCATCAGGCAGGGAAAAACAACATTGTTGGCCACCGATATCCGGGCATTGATTTGGTTCAGCTTTTTGCTGATGCTGCCAATGTTAAACCGCCTGAGAGATGCCATCTCCGATCAACAGTTTTCTAAAGTGTTTATGCAGCGGGTACACATATACATCCTTGATTTTGTCATGCTTCAGATGCTTGTGTCCTTTTTTGGACGTACCCCTGGTCTCACCCACATGGATCCAGTTGGCGGCCTGGTAGCAGGTCCCCTTGAACCGGTCCTGCTCCACAAAAGTCTCCAGCAGGTATAAAGGAAAATGATACACCTTATGCCAGTCATCACTGATCCGCTTGATGTTCAACGAAAGAACCCTGGATGCCAGGCACTTGACCGTGACCCAGGGAAGAATCAGGTACCGGGTATTATTGGCAATATAATGAAGGCGTTCGTTTTTAACCGGCTTTGGCCATCCGATGAACTGCTCTCTGGATTTGACAGCCCAGGCAGCCGACCCCCAGCCAATGCAGGCCAGGA
>JAVVEQ010000107.1:0-2783 GCA_032250905.1 Desulfotignum sp.
CCTGCCAGTATTCCGGCCACTGCTCATTGATGTGGTTTTGCCCCATCTGGCCCGGAACAGCTGCTGAAAACAGGATTCTGCTACTGAGGGAGGTCAGTGTTTCAACCAGGTTGTCGGCGCTGTCCGGGTGAAGATGCTCCGCCACTTCCAGACAAAGTGCCAGATCGAAGCTCCGTTCAGGAGAAACCGATTTTTCAAGATCCACCTCCCTGAAGAAAGCCGGATTCAAATATTGCGACAATTGATCCAAATTGACCCATGATCCATCATAGCCAAGAACATCATTCACCCCGGCTTTCCTGAAAACATGCAGAAACGTTCCGATTCCGCACCCAACGTCCACAACGCTCCGGGGATTGAGAACCTCCATGAGCACCGGAACGATGATCTCAGGCGCTGTCAGATTATGGGCTTCTTTGTGGTGGATATATCTGATATTCTTCTCTTCAGGCATTGTTTTATCTAAGCAGTCACAGGTTATCGGATTCATGTTTATTTTCAGGTAACAGGCCTGTAAAGGACCATGAGCATTCCGGTATAATATGTCCAACTGCAGCAGGATTTACGCTGGTTTGAGAAAGATTCATTTCATCCACTTTCAGATAAAGACATTTTTCCATCTTGAACAAATGACTCCCAAAAGCGTTGCCGTCATGAAACCAGACCGAGACAGGATAGGATCCATTGGCCAGAAAAGGAGAAGACAATGTAACATCCACCCGGCCTTTCTTTCGTGGAGGACCGAAATCGACAACCCCTGACTGCAGCGGATTTGTGCCGGTGATAGGATTGTCGTAATTGTCATATATCACAAATCCGAATGACGGCTGTTTGACGGGTAAAGGGCTTTCATAGGTCAAGGACATCTGGATTCTGTTTCTGACCTGACGTGCTTCAATCCGTTTGACAGTATTGTCGGCAGGACAATAAATACTGACTTTTTCGGTTTGAACCTTTAGGTATGCATCAATGACATTATCAACGGCATCTATCATTTTCAGGCAGCCGTTTTCAAGGAGTACGCCTTTTGTGCACAGATTTTTCACCGACGCCATGTTATGGCTTACAAACAGCACTGTTTTGCCTTCTTTTCTGCTCACATCCTGCATCTTACCGACGGCTTTTTTCTGAAACTCGGCATCGCCAACAGCCAGTACTTCATCCACCACCAGGATTTCCGGTTCCAGATGGGCAGCCACTGCAAAACCCAGGCGCACCGTCATTCCGGATGAATAGCGTTTCACCGGGGTATCAATGTATCTTTCACAACCGGAAAAATCGATGATTTCATCCAGCTTTGAACGGATCTCCGCCTTGGTCATGCCTAAAATGGCACCATTGAGAAAAATGTTCTCCCGGCCGGTGAGTTCCAGGTGGAACCCGGTACCTACCTCCAGCAGACTGCCGATACGGCCGTTGTAATCAATCCGGCCGGTGGTGGGACCCGTCACCCGGGAAAGAATTTTGAGCAGGGTGGATTTCCCGGCACCGTTTTTGCCGATGATGCCCAGCACCTCGCCCTGGTTTACTTCCAGATTAATGTCTTTCAATGCCCAGACATATTCGCTTTCACTTTTGCTGCCGCGGTCATTGGTTTCGCCGATCTTTAAAAACGGGTCTTCCTTGCCGCGCACCCGGTACCACCAGCGCTTGAGATCGTTGCTCAGGGTGCCGGTGCCGACGACACCGAGGCGGTATTGTTTGGAGAGATTTTGTATTTTGATGGCTGGAGGCATTTTTTTCAGGAAGGCGATGATATCAAACCGTGTCCATAAAATTCTTCTCAGTTTTGTTGAAAATAATCAGTCCTAGAAAAAAAACAGCCGCTGTGAATCCTGTCGAATAAAACAGAAGGGACCATTGAAGGGTGCCTAAGCCAAAAAAAGCATATTTAAAGGTTTCGATAATCCCGGTCATGGGATTGACCAGCATCACCAGTTTATATTTTTCCGGTACCGCGGACAGGGGCAGAATTACCGGGGTGGCGTACATGAGCAGCTGAACGCCGAATTCCACCAGGTTTTGCAGATCCCGGTACTTTGTGGTCATGGCGGATATGATCATGCCAAGGCCAAGGCCCATGAATCCCATCAGCAGAATCAACACCGGGAGCAGAAACAATACGGCATTGGGCATGACTGGATATCCGCTCAAAGTATAATATGCGTAACACAATAAAAAAAGACAAAGACCGATGACAAATTGGATAAGGTTGCTGATGACTATGGAAACAGGGGTCACCGCTCTTGGGAAATAGACCTTGCCGAACAGATGGGCATTGGCCGTAAAAGTGTTGGAGGTGGTTTTAATGCACTGGGCAAAATAGTTCCAGGCAGTGACTCCTGCCAGGTAAAAGAGAATGGGTGGGATATTGTCTGTGGGCAAACTGGCGATTCCACTGAACACAACAGTCAGCATGGCTGTCTGCAACAGTGGCTGGATAAAAAACCAGGCCGGCCCCAGGATGGTCTGCTTATACTTGGCTACAAAGTCACGGCGGACAAACAAAACCATCAGATCCCGATAGCGCCAGATTTCTTTGAGCCGCAGACTTAACAGTTTATCTCTGGGAATAATGGCGTTCGTGAAATTGTGGTGGTCGACTGTCATGTTTTATTTTCGTTACACCAGCCGTGTCAGATATTCAACGATTCTTTGCCCGGCTTTGCCGTCCCATAGAGGCGGGACGGTTCCTTTTTTCCACTGTCCGGCAAAGAGGCGATCGAAATAAGGCCCCAGGTTTTCAGGATTGGTTCCCACCAGTTCGTTGGTCCCCATAGTGA
>JAVVEQ010000108.1:0-2772 GCA_032250905.1 Desulfotignum sp.
GCTTGCCCATCTCACCCACCACTGTTCCCATGTCCTCCTGGGCAGTAACAATGATCCAGGCACGGCCCCGGCATTTGGTGGCCAGGCTTTCGGCAATAGTCTGGAGATTGGTCATCAGCTTGACGTTTCTGACAATGTACTGGCCGACTTCATCCACAAAAAAGTTCAACCGGAAATCAGGGGTGTGGCGCCCGATATATTCATTCACCTGCTCGGCAAAATCCTCGATGGAGACCCGGTACTGGTTTCTGTATCTGTCCAGTATCCCCATGGCTTCAGCCGCATCACCGCCGGTCGCACGGGCATAGGCCGCAGCAATGTTTTTGCCTTCCAGCAGGGCCTGCTCCCGGCCTTTTTGCCAGGGTTTGCCTGCTGTGTCCTCATATGCGGATTTAAATTGATCATACAGGCCGCGGCTGTCAAGGTCCCGCTCGAACTGGGCAATATGGCCCTGTTTGCCGTAATACCCGCACATCTCATCAAACACTTTGACAAACACAGCCAGCAGTGCATCTATCTGGGTCTTGCTGATGACATCCGCTTTCTGGTCGATGTTGAACAGGATGCTTTTGGATGGGATGTTTGCGGCCCGTTTGAGATCCCCGCGCAGGATTTCATTGTCTCCGCACTTGGGCAGGAACATGTCCAGGGTATTTTTTCCTTCGATCTCCCGGTTTTCCAGAAGCAATGCCAGCATTTTCAACAGATGGGATTTACCTGATCCAAAAAAACCGGATATCCAGACACCATTGGCCCCCTGGTAATTGTTGTAGGCATCCAGAAAAGACTCCAGTCGCTTTTCAATTTCATTGGTGAGCACGTATTCTTCAATTTCAAGGAGAAGGCTTGCTTCATCATCGGCTTTGATGACCCCCTCGATGAGGCGGTCCACCGGATTTTTAAAAATGCGTTTCAGCGTCATTTCATTTCCTCGCTTATGCTTCACAATGAAAAATATTGAATGCCCGATAATATCGGTCGTCATGAAACCGCGCAAACAGTTCCAATGAAGCCCCGGTCTCCACCGAATGGACATAGTCCCCCGGAAAAAACATCAGGGTGGGCTTTTCTTTTGCCGTACTCTGTAAATTGTTCAAAACGTTGTGGGACCGGATATGGGGGAACACCTCTCCCACCCCGGAAAGAAACAGAACATCAAATTCCGTGTCTGCCAGCCTGGCAGCGATTGCAGGTGCCAGATGATTCTCCGGGTCCAGCACCCCCTGCAGCAGCTCCATGAGCTGTTCCTTGGGTATGGATGCTTCCATTTCAAGCAGCTGGTCCCAGATGTCACGTTCTTTAAGCAGCTCCACGGACAGGTCATACAGGTTGATGGAAAGAACCCGGATACCGGCCTGATCAAGGCGGTTGATCAACTGCCGCTGGAGCCGTTCCATCTCCACGGTTTCTTCCGGTTTGAAAGGACAGATGAAAAACGGCACCTCATTGCCCAGTCCCTGTTTCTTGAGGAACCGCTGACCCGAGATAACAGCAAAAAGATGCTGGAGTCTGGCTTGCATCGGCAGTTTGGCCATATCTGTTGTCATGGTGTTCCTTTCATATCAGATTCAAAAGCCGGGAAAAAGGATAACTCCTGCCGGTTACCACGGGAGATCAAAGAGATCAGTTCCGGGGTGAGCATGGCCGGGGCGATCATGTTGTCGGCTGTCAAAAGGTCTGCTTCATTGAGCATCCTGAAAAGCACCTGCCGCAGTTTCTTTCTTGTGGACGGCTGGATCTTTTCAAGTTCCGGGTGCCACTCGGCTTTGTGGTCAAAAAAAGAATCAAACACCTCGTGGGTCAGGTCTGCTTTCAACGTAATATACCGCTCCCGTACCACCTCAACCGCAAAGTCGGCTATGAACCGGTACCGGCGGCAGATGGCAAGCCACAAAAGATAGCCCTGTTCCTGGTGCCCGGCCCTGATGAGAAACTCCAGTTCCTGTGTATTCAATGTTTTCAGCCGTGAGATGACTTCTCTGCACACCCGTTCCAGGGAGGTCAGGGTTCTGGCCTGCACGACGTTCTCTTTGATAACCTTGTCACGCACGGCCTTCCATTGCCCATGCTTCAGATACAACCCGGCCAGTGTCACCGATTCATGGTGAAAAAGACTGCCTGTTGTAAATGAAACAATGTATTTTTCCTGATTCATTGCTTATCGGAAATCCTTTTTGAATGCTCGGCAGCACCGCCGGCTTTCATTATTTCATAACAACATCAAAAAAGCCAAACCAAGCAGGGCAATGCCTGAAATGGCCAGAAGCGCCGTAAAACAGCCTGTATTCTTCTTTTTATCAAGTTCCTTCTCAACTTTATCATACAGCATCACGTCAACAACCTCATCGTCATTGAAAATGCCTTCGTACTGATCATCATTCTCCATACTTCCTCCTGCTTTGGATTAATGCGACAGAGAACGGATCTGAGTTGACATGTTCTCAAAAGCAAGAATAGGGATCATTCATGGCCGTGATCGTTTTGCTGTTTGCTCTTTTCCTTCATCTGCTTCACCTGGTTCCTGCTGGAAAAGATCTTTCGGATATCTTCCACAGTCAGCCCCTGCCGGATGGCATCTGTCAATTGCTCCAGAAACATTTTTTTCATTGACTTAAGTCCCCCCCCACTGATACAAGCACAAAAAGGCGCTACACTTAGATGGCAATTCCGTTACGCTCCATTGTCGCCAGTTATCTTTAACCCATCTTTTCGAAAAATCGAAAACAAATTGAATATTTTTGATATTTTTTATGGCACCATAAATTTTTTTGA
>JAVVEQ010000109.1:0-2747 GCA_032250905.1 Desulfotignum sp.
CCTTTTGAAGACAAAATGGGACAGGCTGCCACAATGATAAAGGGCATTCAAAATTATTATAATCAACCAGTATTGACTGTGACAGATAGCTGGTTTGGCAACAATGGCCTCTGGTCCAGGTTAGATTGTGGAAGAGAAGGCTCTTTCCATCTTCTCTCTCGTATGCGAACAAATATTACACTGTATAATTTTGCATCTGTGCCTACGGGAAAACCTACGGCTGGACGTCCACGAAAATATGGCCGACGTATGGGCTCAGTGAATGATTGTGCAGTGAGATTTAAAGGGAATTCTCAAACTTCAGACCTCCTGACATCAGGCGTTTTCCAATGCAACACATGACGTCTTAAAGACCAGTTTCAGGTTGGTACCAGGATAGCTCAATTTTTCCTCATTTACTACATCACAAATTTTTTTCAGGGCACTGTTTTCCCGATGAGTTGACATGGTATGGAACCTCACCACCAACTGATTTTCATCTTGATTCGGGATGATATCTGCTGGTTGATGAAAAACCCGCTGTAAAAAGGACCTTCCTTCATCAAAATTCCTGGCAAACGCTGCATGATGTCCCACCGTTTCATACATTTGTGTTTCCGCTCGATAGCAGGCCATTTTGATTGTATCGGTCAGCCGTTTCTTCTCGGTTTCAAGCCGGATGATTTTGTCTTTGTCCAGCACCTCTTTGATTTTGACTTTATCAGGCAGTTCCCTGATTTGATCTTCTATTGCGTTGATCTGCCTTTCGATCCGTTTGATTTCCGATTTCAGCCCATAGTTTGAGATGTTGAACCCCCGCATGGTCCGGCACTGCTTTTCATCATTGTCCGCTGCTTTGGTGGCATAGTGCTCTCTTTTGGTTTTGAGCTGTCTGAGTTTTTGTTCCCTTTCTTTTTTCAACGCTTTTTTCTGCGGATTCGGAACCAGCCTTTCCGTATCTGCCGGTTCAACACCCCGGGATACAAGATGATCAAGACCATATTCTTCCCGCATGTATTTGAAATAGTTTTCCTGGTTCCACCGCAAAAACATCCTCCGGACGATCTCTTCCATGGAAAGATCCTGGCGGGTTGTGATGATCGAGGTCTGGTGTCCGTTATCACACAATCTCCTGACTTCCCGGAACCATCCATTTTTTTTCAACAGGATGCTGCGTTCACCGAGCTTGTAAGTCACTGTTCTTTCACGGACCTGGCTGACAATTTCTATAAAACAGTCTTCGGGCCATGGTTCATACCGGCCTTTCCGGTAGGTGATGGTATCGATACCGGCTTTTTGCCATTTCGAAAACTGTCTGGGAGACCAGCCTTCCCGATCGAATACCAGGGTCGCTCTCCTGTCGCCGGACATCTGCTTGAGGCCTGGGATGATCTCATTGTCGATCATGGATAAAAGGCTGTCATTGGCCGGTGCTGTCACAAAAAACAGCGGGTCGCAATCGGTTCCGTTCACCCAGAAATCCGTTGTGGCCGGCATACACAGACGACGTCTTGCCACATGCGTCTTTGGCAGGGTGTGTTTTCTGCCATGGTAGGGTCTTACATGACCGTCGATATAGACAAATCCGGTAATCTCCTCATCCTGTTCGATCCATGCCCGGCTCAGATTTTCCATGAACTGGAGCGATCTGTTCTGCAGTCCCAGTTCATTGAGCTTACGTCTGATTGTCTTGACCTCAGGGCAGCGGTCAAGGCCCAGCACAATCCCCAGATCACCCACGTTGCCGGTTTTTATCTGTTCAGGATTTTTTATCCGAAGCAGTGCCATGAATGCCAGCACCAGGAAGATGGACTGCAAACCATAGTATCCTCGTTTAAGAGCACCATATGCGTTTTTACCGGCTTCCAGATAATTCAGACCCATCAAAAACGGCAGTGCCAGCAAAACACCGGCATATTTGACACTTTCATTGGCGGCAAATTCAGGTGCTGCCTCTTCGATCAAGCCTTTGCTTGCCATGACCCGATCCATTTCACGTTTTACCGCCACTCCGGATTTGCTCCCGGCATCTTCCTGTGATCTTGCTGACGGTCCCTTCAGGTGCACGGATTCAGCCGGCGTTTCCTTCGGGGTGACAGGTCTTTCAATATGGCCTTTTTTTATCGCGGCACGGATGCATCCTTCTGTTACCCCTACTTTTTGAGCGGCAGCGACAATCGTAGATCCTTCATCCAAAAGGCGTTTGACGATCAACTGTTTGGATCGGGTAAGCTTCAATGGCCCATGGCTGGTGTAATTATTGACAAAACCCGACATACCCCGGCTTTCATAGATATTGAAATTTCTTGTGACTGTGGAACGATTGACACCAAGGGCCTTGGAGAGCTCAATGGCTGTCGCCAGGTTCAATGAGATAAGCATCCCCTGGGCAAATCTTAATGCTGGTTTGTCACCAGCTTCACAGGTATACAGCGGCCCGCTTGAGGAACAGAAACAAATTTTTCCGTTTTCTTTGTCCATAGCTAATTTCTCATTGATTGGAACGGCTGTTTTGGGTACATGGAGTATGACGTATTGCAGCATTTTTCCTCCGAATTTTGTTGCAAACCACTTTACGCCATATTCTAAAAAAAATCAAGCAAAATCAGGCATCTTATTGCCTGATGTCAGGAGTTCTGAATTTAGCAATAATGGTGCCATCCAGGGGTCAGACCAGCCTGAGTGCCCCCGTGCCACCGGCAAAATGAATCATGGCGTGTTTCGCCGCCAAATAAGGATCAGTCAGCAACACCTTCCCGGCATCCGCC
>JAVVEQ010000010.1:0-79632 GCA_032250905.1 Desulfotignum sp.
GCGGGGTGCTGTATGCGAAAGGCGATCATTTCACCGCCGGCCTGGATCTGCCGGAATGGGCGGACTGCTTCTCAAAAGGACAGTTTCCTGAACTGCCGGAGCAAGGACTGGATCCTCTGGGCCTGGACCCCGAGCGGCAGGTGGGTAAACCCGTGGTCATGGCGGTCCAGGGCATCTGCCTGACCATCGGGCTGGAACTCCTGCTGGCCTGCGATATCCGGATGGCGGCGGACACGGTCCGGTTCAAGGGGATTTAACTGGTTTCGGATCGATCAATGATCAAACGGTGGCTTCAAATTTTGGAATGATGCCGCCCACAATCGGCTCATAGTAACGGTAAGTGGTTTCTTTTCCGGTCAGTTTGTCAATCTGGTCCTGAATGGATTGTCTTTGTTCACTGCTTTTCCAGTGGTTCCAGGATTCAATCGTATCCCAGATACTGACAACCAGATACTCACCTTCTGCATCCAGGGCTGCAAACGTCTGATCCGTAATATATCCCGGCTGAATACTGGCCTGGGATCTCAAGCGGACAATCAATGGTGCCAGCCGGGATGCGATTTTTTTATCGTCAACTTTTCTTTGAATGATGACACAGACTGACATAACGACCTCCTTGTTTGAATGCGCCATGGGCATTTTGTCCAGGACGTTTTGTCCAACTGTCAAACAGTAACAGATCCAGAGGGTTGAAGCAACCGGTTTTACGGTCCGGGTTGCTTCTATATGATAGTATCAGAGGACCCTTTCCGCAGGGCCACGGGTTTGCCGATAATCTCGGCCCAGACCACGGCCTGCCGCAGGCTGGGCCGTCGGCCGTAGGGGTGAAGGGTCGGTGGCGGCACCTCTTCTGAAGAACGCGGCGTCTTGATTTCCAGGTCCTGAACCTCGAAATCAGGTGCCATTTTCTGAACCGGATCATCGGTTTGATCCCGGGCATACGCGGGTGTTTGTTCCGTTTCCACTGCCGATGGCATTTCACGTTCTTGCTGAATCATCTCGCCTTCAGACAATTCCTCCCAGAAAGAGGGATCTGAGGGTTCCGGTTCCTTTTTCTGTTTTTGCTGCCGGGCCTGCCTTTCCAGCTCCTCCAAAGACGATTGTATCTGATCTCTGATTTTATGGAAAAAATTGAATGGCGATGCCTTGGCCGGTTTCTTTTTCTTTTTCAACACTTTTTTCTGCTGTCTGGCCTTCAGCCCCCTGACAAGGGTGGTGATCAGCAGAAACAGAAAAACAAGACCAATGTTGATCAAGGTTTCCAGATCCATGTGTTCTCCTTGTGAAGCGGCGGGATTTCCGGGAAAATCAGTTCTTGCCCGGAGCCCGCCGCTTTATGCCTCAACAATTATGATGATTGATCACCCCGGCCGGCGCCGTCTTCTCCCTTGGAGATCTGATCCCGCATCCGGGTGTCGGCGGCCACGTTTTTCATCTTGTAGTAATCCATGATGCCCAGATTGCCGCTCCTGAATGCTTCAGCCATGGCCAGGGGCACCTGTGCCTCGGCTTCCACCACTTTGGCCTGCATCTCCTGAACCCGGGCCCTCATCTCCTGTTCCTGGGCAAAGGCCATGGCCCGTTTCTCTTCGGCCTTGGCCTGGGCGATCTTCTTGTCCGCCTCGGCCCGGTCTGTTTCCAGCTCCGCCCCGATATTCTTGCCCACATCCACATCCGCGATATCGATGGACAGAATCTCATAGGCGGTGCCGGCATCCAGGCCTTTGGACAATACGGTTTTGGAAATCATATCCGGATTTTCCAGCACTTTTTTATGGGTTTCCGCCGAACCGATGGTGGTGACGATGCCTTCCCCCACCCGGGCCAGAATGGTTTCCGCCCCGGCCCCGCCCACCAGGCGGTCGATGTTGGCCCGCACCGTGACCCGGGAAATGGCCTTGAGCTGAATCCCGTCCTTGGCCATGGCAGCCACCATGGGGGTTTCAATCACCTTGGGGTTCACCGACATCTGCACCGCCTCCAGCACATCCCGGCCGGCCAGGTCGATGGCCGCGGCCCGGTTGAAGGTCAGTTCGATATTGGCTTTATCCGCGGCAATCAGGGCCTGAATCACCCGGGAGACATTCCCCCCGGCCAGATAATGAGACTCCAGGCTGTCCGTAGGGATCTCCATGCCGGCTTTCACCGCCATGATCTTGGATTCCACGATCAGTTTGGCCGGCACCTTTCTGAACCGCATGAAAATGATATTGATCAGCCCCACCTTGGCCCCGGACACCAGGGCCTGTATCCACAACGCAATATAGGAAAAGATAAAATAAAACAGGGCCAGAGCGATAATACCGGCAACAATCACCAGGATGTACATAATTTCCATGGAAATCTCTCCTTAAAAGTTATTCAATTTTTTCTACCACCATTCTGTTTCCCGACACAAGGGTCACCCTCACCGGTGTGCCGGAACTCACATAGTCTCCATCGGTCACCGCATCCAGCCGGGTGTCCCCGATCATCACCGTACCCGACGGCCGAAGGTTGGTCACGGCCACCCCTTCTTTCCCGACCCAGGCAGCCAGATCCGGTGACTGGGATGCCACGCCGTCGCCTCTGGACAATGTTTTGTGCAGGGACCAGGAAGAGGCTCCCAGGGCCTTGAATCCCAGGACCAGAACCACGGGAATGACAAAGATATCCACCCCCACGAACACCAGCCCCATATTCACCGAAATGGTGGTAAACACCAGATACAGGGAGTACAGCAGCAATCCGGCTGCCAAAGCAGCCAAAAGCCCGAACGACGGCACGAAAATCTCCACCACGATGACCCCCAGCCCCAGCAGCTGAAGCACCACAGGCAGCACATAGGCATTCATGACCGCTCCTTTCCCGAATCTTGGGGTTCCACCGCCCTGACGGTGACATGGTTCTGCGCCAGAGTTGTCACCCGGACCGGTGTGCCCGGAGCCAGGAATTCTCCCTGGGTGATGGCATCGATTTTCCGGGATCCGATTCTGACTTTTCCGGAAGGCCGCAATGCCGTGACAGCGGTGCCGGTCTGTCCCACTGAAACAGACCGGGCCTCATCCGATCCCACCAGGGCGTCCCCCAGGGTAGCACTCAGATACGGCCCCTTGATCACCTTTGACACCCCGGGCAGAACATACCGGACCATGGCCAGTGACATGACCAGAGCTCCAGCAAACGATCCCACCACCAGGGCCAGGTTCCGGAACATCAGCCGTCCCTCCCAGGGCATTTCCGGATCCGGCAGGACAAATCCCTGAAAAGACAGCACCAGCCCGGCGGACAGCACCAGAATACCGGCAATGCCGGCCATACCGAAACCGGGCAGCACCAGCACCTCCACGGCAATGAGCAGCGTGCCGATGAGCAGCAGCAGCAGTTCGGTGTAATGGGCCAGCCCCACCAGGTATTGATTCAAGAACACCAGCGCCAGACACAAAATCCCCACAACCCCGAAAATACCGAACCCCGGGGCTTTGATCTCCGTGTACAGGGCACCTAACCCCACCAGCATCAAAATGGGCAACATAGGATGAAGAAGCCTGACAAACCGTTCCGACCAGGTCTCGGTCATAAATTTCAGGGTATAGTTTTCATATCCCAGATGCGCCAATGCCTGATCCAGATCCGTGACGCTGGCCTTCGAAAAATCCAGTTCATGCGCTTCCACATCATCCATGGTCAGCAGTTCCCCTTCCGCTACAACCGTTTTTTTCTGTGTGATCCGGGACTTTTCCTCTTCCGTGAGATCATTGAACCGCACTTTGTCCATATAGACGGTTTCTTTGTCTAAAACCAGCTGATACACCTCCATGCTTTTGGTGACCATGGATTCCGCCAGGACTTCCGGGTAGTTATTTTTTTTGGCCAGGGACCTGAACTGGGCCCTGAGAACGGTCTGGGTTTTTTCCCCCATTTCCTTCTGACCTTCACTGGTCTGGATAATGGGCGCACAGTCGCCGATCAATGTGTTGTGTTTCATGACCAGCACATTGCCGGCTAAAGCGATCAAAGCCCCGGCAGAAATCGCCCGTTTATCCACAAAAGAGATGGACTGACCGTGGGGGATGTCCGACAGGGTCTCCACAATGTCCAGTGCCGCATCCACCCGGCCGCCGAATGAATCCAGCTTGAACACCATCAGGGCATCCGGATCGGCGGCCAGAATCTCTTCAACGCTTCTTTTGATGAAAGCAGCCATACCCGGTTCCACCGTACCGCTCACAGGGATGACATGAATGGTTTTATCCGCTGCAGACAGTGGCCCTGTTCTGAAAAAAACACACAGGGTTGCTGCAGCCAAAAACAGAATCAGCCAAGTTAGGCTGCTTGTGAAACGATGGTTCACATGTTTTTTCATAGACATTTGTCCTCTATGGTGGATGACTACACTGAGCGGTCAGTATACCATGAAACAAACTATTTTAACAAAACAATCGGACAAAATTTCACAAAACAAGGGCCGCTGCCCGATTATGACAAAATTCCTGTTGTGTATGGACAAATCTGTGATTGCCAAATCCGTGTTTTTTTTTTATAAATCAAGCTTGCCTGACGGGTCAGTCCTTTGGTTAATTGTAATTGCAGAATTTTTATCACATTCTTCGTCATAAAAATATAAGGAAACCAACACATGGCTTCAACCGATGATAAAAAATTTAATTCCATCCTTTCTGAAGTTCACAAAACCCGGAAGGAGCGAGAAAAAACCTACCGGGAGAAAGCCCTCAAACTGTTTCCCTGGATCTGCGGCCACTGCGGCCGTGAGTTTGAAGGCAAGCGTCTGCGGGAATTGACGGTCCACCACAAGGATCACAACCATGACAACAATCCGCCGGACGGCAGCAATTGGGAGTTGCTGTGTATTTACTGCCATGATAATGTGCACTCCCGGGATCAGGTTGCCGATGCCTATGCAGAAGGGCCGGCTGACCGTTCTTCTGAAAAAGGGGGAGTCTCCAATCCCTTTGCCGGACTGGGAGATTTACTGAAAGGCAAGCTGGATTGAAAATCCGGTTTACAATACTGTCGAAAAACTGAATACAAAACATGCTTTGACTCAGGAGGAAACATGAACCTACAAAGGCCCAACGCCAATGATGCCTTACAGACAAAAAACCGGTCCAGGAACATTGCCCCGCAATCAGGGATTTGCAGCCGCTGCATAGACGGATGCAAAGGCAACTGCGACCTGTTCCACGCCACGTTCCGGGGCAGGGAACTGCTGTATCCCGAACCCTTCGGCAGTGTCACCGCCGGTGCGGACAAGGACTATCCGGTGGATTATTCCCACCTGAACATCATGGGATATGCCCTGGGTGCCAAAGGTATGGAACCGGATCCGGACAAAGCCACGTTTCCGGCCGTGAACACTGAAACCGAATACGGGGTGACCGACAAAGTGAAAATGAAGGTGCCCATCTTCACCGGGGCTCTGGGCAGCACGGAGATTGCCCAGAAAAACTGGGAACATTTTGCCATTGGCGCGGCCATCAGCGGCATCACTTTGGTATGCGGGGAAAATGTCTGCGGCATTGACCCGGAACTGGAACTGGACAAACACGGCAAAGTGACCCAGTCTCCGGAAATGGACCGGCGCATACGGGAGTATCGCCGATTTCACGAAGGGTACGGAGATATCCTGGTTCAGATGAATGTGGAAGACACCCGTAACGGGGTGGCGGAATATGTCATTGAAAAACTGGGTGTGGAAACCATTGAACTCAAATGGGGGCAGGGAGCCAAATGCATTGGAGGAGAAATCAAGGTCAACTCTCTGAAACGGGCCATTGAGCTAAAAAAACGGGGCTACATCGTCACCCCGGATCCGGAAGAGCCCGCGTTCCAGGCCGCGTTCAAAGCCGGCCCCCTTAAACAGTTCGAGCGGCATTCCCGCCTCGGATTCATCGACCAGGACAGCTTCATGAAGGAAGTGGAACGGTTGCGAAGTCTGGGAGCCAGACGGGTCACCCTCAAAACCGGGGCCTATCCCATGCGGGAACTGGCCATGGCCATCCGCTGGTCTTCGGATGCCAAAATCGATCTGCTCACCATTGACGGGGCCCCGGGCGGCACCGGAATGAGCCCCTGGCGGATGATGACCGAATGGGGCGTTCCTTCCATTTACCTGCACGCCATGGCATATGAGCTGTGCCAGCGTCTTGAAAAAAGAGGTCTTCCCGTGCCGGACATCGCTTTTGCCGGCGGATTTTCTTCCGAAGACCATGTGTTCAAAGCCCTGGCTTTAGGCGCTCCTTACTGCAAAGCGGTCTGCATGGGACGGGCGTTGATGATTCCGGGCATGGTGGGGAAAAACACGGAGCGCTGGCTGAGAAACGAAGACGGCGGCCTGCCCTCCACCGTATCCAGATACGGCACCACCAAAGATGAAATATTCATGAACTATGAAGTGCTCAGGGAAACATACGGCAAAGAGGTCGAAACCATGCCCCTTGGGGCCATCGGCATTTACAGCGCCGTGGACAAAATCAAGGTGGGTCTCCAGCAGATCATGGCCGGTTCCCGGAACTGGGCCGTACCCCATATCAGCCGGAAAGATATTTTCGCTCTGACCGAAGAGTGCGCAAAAGTCACCCATATCCCTTACGTCATGGATGCCTATCGGGAAGAAGCCCTGCAGATCATTGACGCGTAAAAATACAGGAGAGAAATATGTCTGATATTCTGTCTTTCATCAAGACAAAAAATCCGGGTGAACATGAGTTCCTTCAGGCGGTGGACAAGGTGCTGGCATCGGTGAAGCCTCTCATCGACCGGCATCCGGAGTATCGCCAGGAAGCGGTGCTCAAACGGATCACCGAACCGGAAAAAGTGTTCATGTTCAGCGTTCCCTGGGTGGACGACCAGGGCCAGGTACAGATCAACCGGGGATTCCGGGTGTGCATGAACAGCGCCATCGGTCCCTATGTGGGGGGGCTCCGGTTCCACCCCTCCGTCACCTTGAGCATCATGAAGTTTCTTGCCTTTGAACAGGTGTTCAGGAACGCGCTCACTACCATGAACATGGGCGGGGCCTGCGGCGGTTCTGATTTCGATCCAAAGGGCAAATCCGACCGGGAAGTGATGCGGTTCTGCCAGAGCTTCATGACGGAGCTTCACAGCCATATCGGCCCGAACAAAGATATTCTTACCGCGGATATCGGTGTGGGGACCCGGGAGATCGGATACCTGTTCGGGATGTACAAAAAAATTCACAGCGAGTTTTCCGGTATTCTCACTGGAAAAAGCCTGACGTTAGGGGGCAGCCTGATCCGGCCCGAAGCCACTGGATACGGTATGGCGTATTTTACCGCCCAGATGCTCGAGACCCGGAACCAGACCCTGGAAGGCAAGACCTGCCTGATTTCCGGATCCGGCAACGTGGCCCAGCATGCAGCGGAAAAATTGATCGAAATGGGGGCAAAGATTCTGACCATGTCGGATTCCTCAGGATATATTTTTGATGAAGACGGCATTGATGCCGGCCGGCTGGATTATATCAAGCGACTGAAAAATTTCAGGCGGGGACGAATCAGGGAATATGTCAACAAATATTCGGAAGCCGTGTATGTGGAACACGATGCCACCCTGGATCATCAACCCATGTGGGACATTCCAGCCGACTGCGCGTTCCCCTGTGCCACCCAGAATGAACTCAACGCCAAAGATGCCAGACATCTGTTGAAAAACAAGGTGACCCTGGTGTGTGAAGGCGCGGACATGCCCTGTGAACCGGAGGCCATGGACCTGTTTCTGGATGAAAAGATCCTGTTTGCCCCGGGCAAGGCAGCCAATGCCGGCGGGGTGGCGGTGTCCGCCCTGGAAATGGCCCAGAACAGCATGCGCCTGAGCTGGCCCCGGCAGGAGGTGGATGCCCGGTTGAAAACCATCATGAAAAACATTCACCAGACCTGCATTGAAGCGGCTGAAGAACACGGGTTTCCCGGAAATTACGTGGCCGGGGCCAACATCGCCGGGTTTGTCAAGGTGGTGGATGCCATGCTGGACCAGGGCGTGATTTAAATGGATGGATGGACAGGGTCAGCGGCGGGTCAGCCTTTTTGTTCACCGCCACTGCCGCCAGGTATCCGGGCACCGGTGAAAATTGAAAAAACTGCCAGTGCCCGGGGTCATCCTGACCAGGAAAATGAAACTTCACCCGGATCTCAGGCCGGTCCAGAACAAAACTGAACTGATCCAGGCCGATGGCAAGCCCTCTGCCCGTTGCCTTGGCATACGCTTCCTTCAATGTCCAGAACCGGAAAAATAGCGGTTGTTTCAAAGACGCCTCCGCACGGTCAAGGGCGGCTGCTTCCTGTTTTGAAAAAAACCGGTCTGCAATGGAGAGATTCACGCGACGTTCCAGGAGTTCAATGTCCACCCCGACATCATGGGAAAGGGTGACGGCACAGACCACCAGATCTCCGGTATGAGAGATGTTGAAACGAACCGGCTGATCCGTGACGCCCGGGGCCAGTTCCGGCTTGCCATACCTGTTTTGCGTGAACCGGACGGCTTCCGCGCGGTTGCCCGTGCACCGGGCCAGGACCTGTTTCAAAAATGCATGTGCGATCCGGCGGGCATCCCTTTGCGGACCGATGGCCGTGTAAAAAAACCAGACCCCACCGGCCGTGATGTCAAATCGATCCAAAATGTCTGCTCCAAACAGATGCTCGTTTGCATCTGAAAAAATTTCCGCGTATAGTACCATGAAAAAAAAATTATCACAGCTGTTAGTTCGCATTCCCGGCATAACGGGATTTACGGAACAAATGCCATGGATATTCTGAAAACGGTGTTCGGATATGATAATTTCCGACCCCTGCAAAAAGAGATCATCGGCCACATCCTGGCAAAAAAGGATACCCTGGTGGTGCTGCCCACCGGTGGCGGCAAATCATTGTGTTTCCAGCTGCCGGCCCTGGTGTTTGACGGGCTCACCATTGTGGTGTCTCCCCTGATTTCCCTGATGAAGGACCAGGTGGACCAGTTGTGGGAAATGGGGATTTCAGCGGTGTGCCTGAATTCCAGCCTGACCCCTGACCAGTACCGGCACCATGTGTCCCTGATTCGCCAGAACCAGGTCAAACTCCTGTATATCGCCCCGGAATCCCTGGTGCGGCCCCAGATCCTGGAGATGCTCGAAACGATAGCTGTGGACTGCCTGGCCATTGACGAAGCCCACTGTATTTCCGCCTGGGGCCATGATTTCCGGCCGGAATACCGTCACCTGGCACAGATCCGGTCCCGGTTTCCCAATGCCGCCTGCGCCGCATTCACAGCCACGGCAACACCTGCGGTGCAGAAAGACATCCAGACCAGTCTGGGATTTTCAATCGATACCGGGTTCAAGGCGTTCGTCGGCAGCTTTGACCGGGAAAACCTGCTGATCCGTGTGCTGTTCAAGGAAGCCCCATTGCAGCAGACCCTGGAATTTTTAAGCACCCGTCAACAGGATTCCGGCATCATCTACTGCCTGTCCAGAAAACAGGTGGAAGCCCTGTCCGCCCAGCTGGCGGAGAGAGATTTTTCCGTCCGGCCCTATCATGCAGGCCTCGAGGATGAAGACCGTCACCGGTTCCAGACCGAATTCATCCGGGACGATGTCCGGATCATGGTGGCCACCATCGCCTTTGGCATGGGCATTGACAAACCCAATGTCCGGTTCGTGCTCCATTATGACCTGCCCAAAAGTGTGGAAAACTATTACCAGGAAATCGGGCGGGCCGGCCGGGACGGGCTTGAAGCTGAATGCCTGCTCCTGTTTTCCCATGCCGACATTCCCCGGTTGAAATCCCTTGTCACAAGCACGGATGAGCAGCAGAACCGGGCCGCCTGGTTTCACCTGGAGGATATGGTGCGGTTCGCGGAAGCCGAAGACTGCCGCAAAAAACTGCTGCTGACCTATTTCGGGGAGACCGCGAAATACGATGACTGCAGTATGTGCGACAACTGTCTGGCAGCAAAAGACCAGGTTCAGGATCTGACCATCGAAGCCCAGAAACTTCTGTCCTGCGTAAAACGCACCGGTGAACGGTTCGGGGCCGGTCATGTCATTGATGTGCTCCGGGGGGCTGAAACCAAAAGAATCTTTCAGTTCCGGCACCAACTGCTGTCCACTTACGGCATCGGTACGGATCTGTCCAAAAAGCAGTGGTTCTATCTGTCCAGGCAGTTCCAGAGCAAGGGGTTTGTCCAGCGGGAAGAAACCTATGGCGGGCTGACCCTGACCCCGGCGGCCTGGGGGGTGCTGAAAGGCGAGACAACCGTGTCCGGATGGCTGGATCCCCGGCACCGGCTCCCCCGGTCCGAAGATGCGGCAACGAGCGCGGACCCTGCGGAATCATCCCTCCATCCCCATCACCCGGAACTGTTCGACTTGCTGCGGCAGAAACGCAAAGAACTGGCGGATCAGGCCGGTGTGCCGCCTTATGCCGTGTTTCCAGACAAAACCCTGATGGAGCTGGCCACCTTCTTTCCACGAAATGATGAAGAATTTCTGAACACGTTTGGGGTCGGCAAAACCAAGCTGGAAAAATACGGTCCGGCTTTCATGACCCTGATCACAGACTTCTGCACCGCCCATGCCCTTTCAGATGTGCCGAAACGATCCTCCCCTGCTGTCGCCGTTACAGAAAGCGTCTCAAAAGAAAAACGCCATGTCCAGGTGGGTCGACTGTATCACGACGGCATGTCTGTCAGGGATATCGCCGGACAATTTCATGTGAAACAACTCACGGTCTTCAACCATCTGTACCGGTATTTCCAGGACGGGAACCGGATCGAATCCGGACATGTCATCGACGACTGCGCGGTGCCGCCCGATGTCCAGGAAAAAGTGCGCCAGGCATTTGACACCCATGGATATCAGTTCCTGAAAACGGTGTTCGAAGCCATGGACCGGGAAATCCCTTATGATGACCTGCACCTGCTGCGGGTTCATTACCTGTATGCGAACCATATCGAGCCCCCGTCGAAAACGGATGACGACACGAATTCCGATCCGGGTCAACCGGAAACGGAAAAACAGATCATCTGCCTGGCCTGGTCCAGAAAATATTCCGGGCGCTGCCTGGCTGGAAAGGAAATGAAACCGGATGGAAAATGGGTCCGGCCGGTCAGTCAGACCGAAACCGGGGAGTTGACCCGGCACCACATACCGGGTGAAGACCCCGGTGCCATCGGTTTGATGGATATTTTGTCCATCCCGGTATCCACCCCGTGTCCCCATGGGTGTCAGCAGGAGAACTTCCTGATCGGGAACGGCACCTGGAAAAAACATGGAACCTTTCCGGTTTCTTCTCTCAAACCCCTGTGTGACCCCGTAGAAACCCTTTGGATCATCGGACACAGTTCGGCCAATGGAAAAAATGACCGGATTCCGGTTGAAATGGTCAAGGAGACCCTTGATTCCTCCCTGGTCCTGATCCAGCCGGAAAACCCGACGATCCATGTGGAGGAGGGAGTTCGACTGCTCAAACAGGTAAAGATCTCATTTTTGTTCAACCACATTTCCTACAGACTGCCGGTGACCGACCCGGCGGTGGAAGCCTGTTATTTGAAAAAACCCTTAGGAAATTATCCGTTGACGGAACCGGAAATATATTTAACCATCAGCATCAGTGAACCCTATGAAGGCTTTTGCTATAAACTGGTTGCCGGATTAATAAAATGACGCCCATCTATACCATCGGCCATTCCACCCATACCACGGATGAATTTCTCAGCCTTTTAAAACGGCATGCCGTCACGGCTGTGGCAGATGTGAGATCCAGTCCCTACAGCCGGTTCAATCCCCAGTTCAACCGGGAAACCCTGGAAAAAGATCTGAAAGCGCACCGAATCGCCTATGTTTATTTAGGAGACTGCCTGGGGCCCCGGAGCGGCGATCCGGGCTGTTACGTCGATGGCAAGGCAGCGTACCGCCTGATTGCCGAAACCGAATTGTTCCGGCAGGGAATAAACCGGTTGAAAAAAGGCATGGCGCAGCACACCATTGCGTTGATGTGTTCGGAAAAAGATCCAGTTTCCTGTCACCGCATGATCCTGGTCTGCCGCCATCTGAAAGACAACACCCTGGAAATCCTTCATATTCTGGAGGATGGGAATCTGGAAACCAATGAAGCCGCCGAAAAACGGCTCATGAAACTGTTAAAAATCCCGGAGCTGGACCTGTTTGCCGGCCTGGAGGAACTGATCGATCAGGCCTATGACATCCAGGGGGAAAAAATCGCTTACCAGCCTCCTGATGCAACCGGTTCACCGTGACATTCCAGTCCCGCCGTACAAAGCAACCCATGAAAGAAACGATCATCAGGTATTTTCTCAAATAAAAAGGAACAGCGCCATGGACACCTTGTTTACCATTGGGTTCACCAAAAAATCCGCCCGTCAATTCTTCACCCTGCTGCAGAGCGCCGGAGTCCACCGGCTGGTGGATGTCCGGCTGAACAACGCCTCCCAGCTGGCCGGGTTCGCCAAAAAAAACGATCTAGCCTATTTCCTGGAAAAGATCTGCGGTATCGACTATATCCATTTGCCCATATGGGCACCGGATCAGGCGCTTCTGGAACAGTACAAGAAAAAGAAGCTGGATTTTACCGCTTATGAGAAAAAGTACCTGGCCTTGCTAAAACAAAGGAACATCGAGAAAACAGGCGTTCCCCAAATCAGGGACAAAGACTGCCTGTTATGCAGTGAACATGAATCCGAGTTCTGCCACCGGAGATTGGCGGCGGAATATACAAAGACCTTGCGCCCGGACATGGCCATCGTTCATCTGCAATGACCCGTGCAGAACCGGAAGGGGCCCGCACATGCCCCCCCGGAAAAGAGGTGCTGCAGTCTGATGAACTGCCGTGGCCCATGCCCGGCCTGGTGGTGGAGGTGCTGATGCGGTTCATGAAAAACGAGCCCTGACGAATCAGTCCTCAGTTCCGGGAAAACCCAGGCGCCGGTCATAAATTCCCTTGACCGCATCGGTCATTTCCCTGAACCGGGCGGCTGGCACCTGTAACGGTTTTTCCTGAAGGGTTAAGCGGTGGACCACCTGCCGCAACGTGATATACGCTTTCTGAAGGCTGCCGCTTTCCTCTCCGGAAATCAGCCCTTCACAGCTCAATCCTTCCAGGAGCCGGACATTGTCGGTCCATATCGTGACATCCGGATGCTCAGCCCCGTGCCGAAGGGTCAGATACTGGACCAGAAATTCAATATCCACGATGCCGCCGTATCCCTGTTTGAGGTCAAACATGCCAGTTTCCGATTTGAGACGCTGACTGCGCATGCGCTCGCGCATCTCCCGGACCGCCTGTTTCAGCTCTTGGGCCGGGCGGGGTCTGCACAGGATCTTCTGCCGGATTTCATCGAACCGGACCTGCAGGGTTTTGTCTCCGGTAATGGGCCGTGCCCGGATCAGGGCCTGGTGTTCCCAGGTCCAGGCCTGGTTCTGCATATACTCTTCAAACGCCTCGATATGGGAGACGATCATGCCGGCATCACCTCCCGGCCGCAGGCGCATGTCCGCCCCGTAAAGTGTGCCGGCCGGGGTATGCATGGTCAGGGCGTGGATGATGCGCTGTCCCAGATTGCCATAGAACCGGACCGTTTCAATGGACCGTTCCCCGCCCCGGGTTTCCCCATGTTCCCCCCGATACAGGAATACCAGATCCAGGTCGGACTTGTACCCCATCTCCAGCCCGCCCACCTTGCCATAGGCCACGATGGCGAACCCGCAGTGATCGATGCCGTCTCCCGTCAGGTGGGGCGGGATTCCGTAACGGGAGGAAACAATGTGCCAGTCGATGCGCAGCACCCGGGCCAGAACGGTTTCCGCGATATAAGTGAGATGATCGCTGACCTTCATCAGCGGGTAATTCCCGCTCACATCCGCTACCGCCACCCGCAGGGTGTTGACCTGTCGGAATATGTTCAACTCCTCCAGCAGATACTCCAGGTCATGGGGATCGATCTTGGCCATCCGGACCGCCATATCCTTTTCCAGGGCCGCTTTTTTCGGCAGGGCATACAGTGAGGCCGGGTGAAGGAGTTCATCCAGCAGCACCGGATGGCTGGCCAGAAACGTGATGATCCAGGGACTTTTTTCTGCGAGGGTAATCAGGGTGTCCAGGGCCTGAGTGTTCTCGATGAGCAATGACAGATAGGTGGTCCTGCGTTCGATGGTAATGATCAGGTCCACCAGCCGGACCAGCACTGCCTCACTGTCTCTGGCCCGGCCCGCTTTTCTCAGCAGCACCGGCACCAGCCGGGCCAGTTTCTTGCGGCCGGCCGGTGTCAGGCGCAAGGTATTGGGATGACCGGCCAGGGAACGGAGTATCGACAGGACCCGGCCGGGATCTTCAAATCCGGCCACTCCGATGGCTTCCTGGGAAAACTGGGGATCATTGATATTGAGCCACATCTCTTTAAGTTCTCTGGCTGCCGGATCCCGGGCATCATCGGTATCCGTGACCAGCAGCTGAGAAAAATGGCCGTGCACACAGGCCATGGTCTGATCCAGTTCTTGCTTGAACGGGCCAAAGGAGTCAAACCCCATGGAAAGGGCCAGTATCATTTGCTGATCCGGATGTTCCGGAATATCATGTGTTTGCAGGTCCTGGTATTCCTGAAGCCGGTTTTCCACGGTACGCAGAAAGAGGTAAGACTGGATCAGGTCATCCCGGGTGGGGGCATCGATGCAGTCATGCCCGGCCAGCAGGTGCAGAACCTGTAAAATTCCCGGAGCCTGCAAAGAGGGTTCCACCCCGCCCCGGATGAGCTGAAACAGCTGGCCGAAAAATTCGATCTCCCGAATACCGCCGGCTCCTAATTTGATGTTGTTTTTCAGGCGGGCATTTTTCACCTGCAGAGAGATGCGCTGCTTCATGTCCCGGAACGAATCAAAGGATCCATAATCAAAATACCGGCGGTAAATAAATCCGTTGAGATTATGGAGCAGCAGACGGCCGGCCGCCAGATCCCCGGCTACGGGCGCTGCCTTGATCATGGCATACCGCTCCCATTCCCGGCCCTGGGTCTGAAAATATTCCTCAAACGCGTCCGCGCTCATGATCAGAGGACCGCTGTCTCCAAAAGGCCGCAACCGGGTGTCCACCCGGTAAAAGTGCTGCCCGCTGTCTCCGGCAAAGAATTTGAGAAACTGCTTGCACAACCGGGTAAAAAAATCCAGGTTCGAGGTATTGATCCGTCCATTCAGAAACGTGTTGCCTTCTTTGGGGTATACAAAAATCAAATCAATATCCGAAGAAAAATTCAGCTCTTTGGCTCCCAGTTTTCCCATGCCCAGAATCACCATCTGCTGGGGATTTTCGTGCTGATCCATGGGGGTGCCGCAGGTGGTGCATAATTTTTCATACAGCACATCCAAAGCCTTACTCACGCAGGCATTGGCCAGTTCCGACAGATCGGACAGGGTTTCGGTCAGACCGGCCCTGCCGGTCAAATCCCGCCAGGCAATGCGGATCGTTTCCCGGCACTTGAATGCCTGCAGGACTTTCTTTGCCTGATCCGTATCCGAGCCTGCAATTTTCTGTATGGCCTGGTTTTGATACCATCCCGGGTTCCGCATTCTTTCCAGATCCCCGGAATCCACCAGGCCGTTCAGCATGTCCGGGTTCTTAGCCAGATTTTCCGCAATAAAATCACTGAACAGAAACACCCGGATCAGATCCGCCGGATCCACAGGACCGACGTTCTCCCTCTGCCCTAATTTTTCAAGGCGGTCATAAAACCGGTCCAGCCGGGTCATCAAAAGGGCTTTCAGGGAAGGAGAAAGACCGGGAAATACGGTGTCGATCATACGGGCATCGGGTTTTTCGTTCATGGGACCGCCAAAAGGTAATGGGTTGTCATTTTTCAAATACGGTTGTTTTTCAGTTTCATACATAATATCAGCAGCATTATCAACGGGATCTTTTTCAGACGGCCATTTCAGATTCGTCAATCCGGCCTTGCTAAATCGCTGTGTTTTATGATATTTATGGGGGCTTCAACAAGGGGCGCTTGATTATGAAACATGATCCGGACAGGCTTTCGGATCCGAAATGACAACACCAGGTGATATACAGGTATACAAAAAATGAAAGCATTATTAGCCCTGGAAGACGGCAGGACCTTTTCCTGCAGAAGTTTCACAGGACCCGGGGAAGCATGCGGTGAAGCGGTGTTCAACACCAGCATGACGGGATACCAGGAGATCCTCACGGATCCGTCCTATTACGGCCAGATGGTGACCATGACCTATCCGCTCATCGGCAATTACGGAATCAGCCCCGAGGACGTAGAATCCAGCCGAATCCAGGTAGCGGCATTCATTGTCAAGGAATACCAGGATTTTCCCTCCAATTTCCGGTCCAGGGGGACCCTGGCGGATTACCTGATCAAAAGCCATGTACTGGGGGTGGAAGACCTGGACACCCGGGCCCTGACCCGGCATATTCGCAAATCCGGGGCCATGCGGGCCGTGATCTCCACCTCGGACCTGAATCCGGAATCTCTGGCGGCCAAAGCCCGGCAGGTACCAGGCATGGCCGGCAGCGACCTGGTGCAGTATGTGACCACCAAAAAACCGTATTTCTGGAAATACAACCAGCCCGATTACGTGCCGGCGGAAACCCTTTCCAATTCCTTTGTATGGCGGCACAGGGGGAAAAAACACTCGGTGGTGGCCCTGGATTTCGGCATCAAGTACAATATCATCCGGTGTCTGGAGAATGCCGGGTGCGAGGTGCTCACGGTTCCGGCAAAAACCTCTCCGGATGTCATCAGGGCACTCCAGCCAAACGGCATCTTCCTTTCCAACGGACCGGGAGATCCAGAGCCCCTGGCCTATGCCGTGGATACGATTCAGCAGCTGCTGGGGTCGGTGCCGGTTTTCGGCATCTGTCTGGGCATGCAGCTTTTGGGACTGGCCATGGGCGGAAAGACCTATAAAATCAAATTCGGACACCGGGGCGCCAACCAGCCGGTGAAAAACATGGCCACCGGCAAAGTGGAAATCACCTCCCAGAACCATGGGTTTGCCGTGGACCTGAACAGTCTGACAGACCACTCTTCCGCATTGAGCCACATCAACCTGAACGAGGATTCCCTGGAAGGGATTCAGGATGACACTTTGAAGGCCTTTGCCGTCCAGTATCATCCCGAGGCCTCCCCCGGCCCCCATGACGCGGCCTATCTTTTCAACCAGTTTGCCAAAGTGATGACCCATGCCAAAGCGTAATGATATCAAAAAAATCCTGATCATCGGGGCCGGCCCGATTATCATCAGCCAGGCCTGTGAGTTTGACTACTCGGGCACCCAGGCCTGCAAAGCCCTGAAAGAAGAAGGGTTCGAGGTGGTGCTCATCAACTCCAATCCCGCCACCATTATGACCGACCCGGAAACCGCGGACCGGATCTACATCGAACCGGTCACCGCGGACACCCTGTGCAAGGTGATCAAAGCGGAGCGACCGGATGCGGTGCTCCCCACCCTGGGAGGTCAGACTGCGCTGAACACTGCCATCGAAGCGGCCAAAACCGGAATATTTGAAGAATACAACGTGGAACTGATCGGGGCTTCCATCGAAGCGATTCACAAGGCTGAAGACAGAGAGCTGTTCAGAAATGCCATGAATAAAATCGGCCTGCGTATTCCAAAAAGCGGATTTGCCCATAATTTTGCCGAAGTGGAAGAGATCGCCCAGCGCATCGGATTTCCCCTGATTGTCCGGCCCAGTTTCACCCTGGGCGGCACCGGCGGCGGGGTGGCCTACAACATGGAAGAGCTGAACCGGGTGGCTCAGGCCGGTCTGGACGCCTCCCTGATAAACCAGATTCAGCTGGAGGAATCGGTGCTGGGGTGGAAGGAATACGAACTGGAAGTGATGCGGGACCATGCCGACAACGTGGTGATCATCTGTTCCATCGAAAACGTGGATGCCATGGGGGTGCACACCGGAGACTCCATCACCGTGGCCCCGGCCCAGACCCTGTCGGACAAGGAATACCAGGTGCTGCGGGATGCCTCCATCGCCATTATCCGGGAGATCGGTGTGGATACGGGCGGTTCCAATGTGCAGTTTGCCGTGAACCCTGAAAACGGGGATGTGATTGTGGTGGAGATGAATCCCAGGGTATCCAGAAGCTCGGCCCTGGCTTCCAAGGCCACGGGGTTTCCCATTGCCAAAATCGCTGCCAAGCTGGCCGTGGGCTATACCCTGGATGAAATTCCCAATGACATCACCGGTGAGACCAGGGCCTGTTTCGAACCCTCCATTGATTACTGTGTGGTGAAGATTCCGAGGTGGACCTTTGAAAAATTTCCCGAGGCACAGGATGTGCTCACCACGGCCATGAAATCGGTGGGAGAAACCATGGCCATCGGCCGGACCTTCAAGGAGGCGTTTCAAAAAGGGCTCAGATCTCTGGAGATCGGCCGGGCCGGGTTCGGGGCCGACGGCAAAGACCCTCTGCCCGACTCTCTGGCCGGCACCGACCTGGAATATCATCTGTCCACTCCCAATTCCCAGCGCCTGTTCTACATCAAATATGCGTTGAAGCACAACATGCCCATCACCATGCTCAACGAGCTGACCCATATCGATCCCTGGTTTCTGCACCAGATGAAACAGATCGTGGAACTGGAGAACCAGATCAAGCTGGCCGGCAAGAACCTGCCCAGAGATCTGCTTGAAAAAGCCAAAAAATACGGGTTTTCCGACCGTCAGCTGGCCCATCTCACCCGGCTGACGGAAAAACAGGTGGAACAGGAAAGGAAAAACCTGGGCATCGTGCCGGTTTACAAACTGGTGGATACCTGTGCCGCGGAATTCCGGGCCGTCACCCCCTATTACTACTCCACCTATGAAACCGAGTGCGAGGCCCGGGTGAGCGACCAAAAAAAAGTGATCATTCTGGGAGGCGGCCCCAACCGCATCGGCCAGGGCATCGAGTTTGACTACTGCTGTGTGCATGCCTCGTTCGCCCTGAGAGAGGAAGGGGTGGAATCCATCATGGTGAACTCCAACCCGGAAACCGTATCCACGGATTACGACACCTCGGACAAGTTATATTTCGAGCCCCTGACCCACGAGGATGTGCTGCACATTGTGGAAAAGGAAAAACCCTTTGGCGTCATTGTCCAATTCGGTGGCCAGACACCCCTGAACCTGGCCACCGGGCTCCAGAAAGCCGGGGTTCCCATCATCGGCACCTCGCCGGAAAACATTGACCGGGCCGAGGACCGTGATCTTTTTCAGGCCATGATGAACAAGCTGGGTCTGAGGCAGCCGGAAAACGGCATTGCCCATTCCTATAAAGAGGCCCTTGCCGTGGCAAGGGATATCGGGTATCCGGTCATGGTGCGGCCGTCTTTTGTCCTGGGGGGCCGGGCCATGAAAATCGTGTATGATGAAGCGGACCTGGAAGCGTTTTTCGAACTGGCGGTCCTGGCTTCTCCGGACAAACCCGTACTGATTGACAAGTTTCTGGAAGAAGCGTTCGAGCTGGATGTGGACGCAATTTCCGACGGTGAGACCACGGTCATCGGCGGCATGATGGAACATATCGAGGAGGCAGGCATTCACTCGGGGGATTCCGCCTGCGTGCTGCCCCCTTACTCCATTGCGCCGCATCATATCGAAGAAATGGCAACCGCGGCCAGGGCCATTGCAAAGGAACTCCAGGTCAAAGGCTTGATGAACATCCAGTTCGGCATCATGAATGACACCGTCTATGTCATTGAAGTCAATCCCCGGGCCTCCCGAACCATTCCGTTCGTGTCCAAAGCCATCGGCGTGCCCCTGGCCAAACTGGCCACCAAGGTGATGCTGGGCAAAACCCTCAAAGAACTGGGGTTCACCGATCAGGTCATCCCGCCTTACTATTGTGTCAAGGAAGCGGTGATGCCCTTTGACCGGTTCGAAAATGTGGACCCGGTCCTGGGGCCTGAAATGAAATCCACGGGCGAGGTCATGGGGATTGATATGGACCTGGGTGCGGCCGTGGCCAAGTCCCAGATCGCTGCCGGACAGAAGCTGCCGGAACAGGGCACTGTATTTATTTCGGTCCAGGACCGGGACAAGGAAGCAGCCCTGCCCGTGGCAAAAGAGTTTCATGACATGGGATTCACCATCATGGCCACACGGGGAACGGCCGCATTTCTGGAAGAGAACCAGGTGCCGGCCACACCGGTGAAGAAAGTGTCTGCCGGCCGGCCCCATGTGGTGGATGCTGTCAAAAACAAGGAGATCCAGCTGATTCTCAACACCGGGGCCACCAGCCAGACCCAGCGGGACGGGTATGAAATCCGCCGGGCCGCCATCAAATACAAGATCCCTTACGCCACGACTACCGACGGGGCCAGAGCCATTGCCAGTGCCATCCTGGCATTGAAAAAAGAGCGGCTGTCCGTCAAACCCATCCAGGAGTATCATAAACAAAATGTCTGACTATCTGACGCTTCCCCCGTGTGAACGCCCCAAAGATGAATGTGGGGTATTCGGGCTGTACCAGCACCCGGAAGCCGCACAAATCACTTATTTCGGACTGTATGCCCTTCAGCACCGTGGCCAGGAAAGTGCGGGAATCTCCGTGAACCGTGGCATCAACGACATGATCTTTTCACATAAAGGCATGGGCCTGGTACCTGAAATTTTCAATATGGCAGATTTGGAGCGGATCGAGGGCGGGTCTGCCATCGGCCATGTGCGCTACTCCACCACCGGAGATTCGGTGCTGCTCAATGCCCAGCCCTTTGTGGTGAACCACCGCCACCGCTCCTATGCCCTGGCCCACAACGGCAACCTGGTGAACGCCCATATTCTGCGGCGGGAGCTGGAGGAAAAAGGCTCTATTTTCCAGACCACCATGGACTCAGAGGTGTTTTTGCACCTGTTCATAAAAAACCTGGTCAAAGGCGACTATGAAACCGCCATTCTCAAGGCGGTGTCCAAAATCGAAGGGGCCTATTCCATGATCCTGCTCACCTGCAAAGGCGAGATCATCGGCATGAAAGATCCCAACGGGTTCCGGCCCCTGGCCCTTGGCAAACTCAACGGCCACTATGTGCTCGCATCGGAAACCTGTGCCTTTGACCTGATCCAGGCGGAGTTCATCCGGGAGCTGGATCCCGGAGAAATCATTATCATCAACGAAGACGGAATCAAAAGCATCCGGCATCCCAAAGCCGCAGCCAACAAGAGCCTGTGTATTTTTGAATATATCTATTTTGCCCGGCCCGACTCCACCATTGACGGCAAGAACGTGTATGAAATGCGCAAAAACCATGGCCGGCGGCTGGCACAGGAAAGCCATGTGGATGCCGATCTGGTCATGCCGTTTCCCGATTCCGGCAACTATGCCGCCATCGGGTATGCCAGGGAATCCGGGATTCCTTTTGAAATGGGCATGATCCGGAACCACTATGTGGGCCGAAGCTTTATCCAGCCCACCCAGTCCATGCGGGATTTTTCCGTAAGGATCAAGCTCAACCCTGTCAGAGAACTGATCAAAGGCAAAGACATCATCATCATTGAAGACTCCATCATCCGGGGCACCACCGCCAAAACCCGGGTCAAGGCATTACGGGAACTGGGGGTCAAAAAGGTGCACATGCGCATCTCCTGCCCGCCCCACAGGTTTCCCTGTTATTACGGTATTGACTTCTCCTCCAAAGGGGAGCTGATTGCGGCAGAAAAATCGGTGGACGAACTGCGGGATTATCTGGGACTGGATTCGTTGCACTATCTGTCCATTAAAGGGATGCTGGAAGCCTCCGGGGTTAAAGATCCGGAACTGAATTTCTGCAAAGCCTGTTTTGACGGTCATTATCCGGTGCCGTTTGACCCTGAGTTCACCAAGCAGTGCATGGGCTAAACCATGCAGAAAAAAACCGTTGCCTTTTCCAAGGAGTCATCCAATCTCTTTTTTCATATTCTGACCCGATGTAACCTGTCCTGTGACCACTGCTACATCAATCCGGAACAGCATGGCCGGCAGACCCTTTCCATTGAAACCATCTGCCGGTGGCTGGGCCTTTTTTCCAAACATGCCCAACAGACCAACCTGATATTTTTAGGCGGGGAACCCACACTGCACAGGGATCTGGCCATTGCCGTCAAAAAAGCGCGGGAACTGACTTTCAACTCCATTACGATTGATACCAACGGGTTTCTTTTCCACAATATCCTGGACAAACTCACCCCGGATGATGTGGATTTCATCTCTTTTTCACTGGACGGGGCCACATCTGCCACCAATGATGCCATCCGGGGAAAGGGCAGTTATGAGGCTGTTCTCTCAGGGATTCACCAGGCCCGGACAAAAGAATATTCCTGCTCCATGATCTTTACGGTGTCGGACAAAAACCTGCACGAGCTGTCGAAAATGCCGGATTTGGCGGCATCCCTGGATATCCAGCGGTTTTTCATCCAGGTCATCGGCATGCGGGGAAAATCCGCTGCCGGCGGTGCAGACACCCATCAGGTATCCAAGGACCTGTGGTTGTCGGTGATTCCAAAGGTAGCTGAAACCATTGCTGAAAAAGGAATCACCGTGACCTATCCCAAAGTATTTCTGGAACCGGGAGAGGCGTTTTCCTGTGCCGGTATCGTGGCGGACAACTATTTCGTGTTTCCCAACGGCCGGGTCTATCGATGCCCCTTGTGCGAAGATTACCCCCTGCATGCCTATACCATCAAAGACAACCTCCTGGTGCCCTCCTCCCCGATCAATGAAACCGATCTGTTTGATCTGACCATTCCTGAAGGGTGTGTCATGAACAAAATCATCCAGCCGGGAAACCTGGATTATCTGTCAGACGGTACGCCGGCGCACAAAATCGCCTGCTGCATGCTCAAACAGGAAATCAGCTGAAAGGGTGTTTGCCTGTTTTTGATCTTTTCCGGTTTTTTTTCCGGGTTTCCGCTTCATGGAACAAAATCAGCTGTCGGATCCCTTTGGTATCTTTGGGATCCATGAGAATGTCTGCATACTCTTCTGACGACACCGGCTGAATGAGAATTTCCTGATGGATCAAAGCCTGGATCTGATTGAGCAGCAGTTTTTCTCTGGGGCTGCAAAAGGAAAATGCCTGGCCTTTGCGGGTGCCCCGACCGGTCCGGCCCACCCGGTGCACATAGTTCTCCGGATTGTCCGGCAGATCATAATTGATCACATAATCCAGGTTAGGAATATCGATGCCCCGGGCAGACACATCTGTGGCAATCAGAATGCGCTCTTCTCCTGCCTTGAACCGGGCCAGCACCTGGTTGCGTTCCGTCTGATCCTTGTCCCCGTGGAGGGTGGCTGACGCAATATGATCCCTTTCCAGGGCCTTGGCGACACGTTCCGCTCTGACCCTGGTTCTGACGAACACCAGGATGCGATCGTTTTCATGATCCCGGATAAACCGCCGAAGAAAAAACCGCTTGTCATCCATCTCCATTTCCACTACCCAGTGGGAAACGTTTCTGGATACCGGGTTGTCCGGCGCAATCTGAATCCGGATCGCAGAGGTTTTCACCTGGGAAAACGCCAGTTTCTTGATCTCCTTGTCAATGGTGGCGGAAAAAAACAATGTCTGGTGCCGTTGAGGCAGCTTCTTCTTGATGGCCTGGATATCTTCCAGAAACCCTTTGGCCAGCATCCGATCCGCTTCATCCAGCACCAGGGTGTTCACCCGGGACAGAACGATGGCCCCCTGACTGATGAGATCAAACATCCTTCCCGGTGTGGCCACCAGAATATCAATACCGTCTTTCAACCGGGCAATCTGCCGGTCCTGATCCACACCGCCGTAAACCGCAAACGGATTGACCCGGGTATGCCGGGACAACATATTGAATACCGCTCCGATCTGGCCTGCCAACTCCCGGGTCGGCACCATCACAATACACTGGATCCCTGTGGGAGATCCAGGGCGTTTGGATTTGTGGATCCGGTCGACAACCGGAATGGCAAAGGCGGCGGTTTTTCCAGTGCCTGTCTGGGCCACGGCCAGAACATCTTCACCCTTGAGGATGGAAGGGATGGCTTTGAACTGAATATCAGTGGGCCTTTTGAATCCGGCGGCATCCAGATTTTTCTTTATAGATGCGGCAATGGGATATTTTTCAAATTTCATACCTGTCTCTTTTTTGTAAACCTGCCTGGTTGTAAGAATATTTTTAAGATACAGGTAATGGCGTTGAATCGCAACATATGTTTACCTGAGATGCCAATATATACAGGCAGTTCCTTTGACAGGGATGCAGATTTATTCTTGACACGCGCAGGTCAAGCAGGTAAAGTGGTGTATTGTTCAGGTACTGCCCACGCAGTCAAAAGGGAATCCTGTGAGAGTCAGGAACGGTCCCGCCGCTGTAACCGAGGATGAACGCCACACACAACCACTGATGAGATTTTCAACGGGAAGGGGTGGCCGGTAAGTTGATCCGGAAGTCAGAAGACCTGCCTGAACAGTTGATCGTATGCTAGCGAGGACCTGGGGTGATCAACACAATGAGGATAAAAACGGTTCCCATATCAGTGCTGCTGGTATGGGATTTTTTAATTCCTTGACAACAGGATGTCTCATGTTCTCCGGTATATCGGTCGCCATGCTTCAGGGGAAAACAGGATATCTGGTGGTCCTGTTTTCCCTTTTGCATCTTCTCGACCGCCATATCGATACATTCATTCAACAATTGAAGGAACGGATATCAGACCACCGTGTGGTGATGCTGTTGAAACAGGGCAAGGGGTCTTTGGCTGATGTTTCACATGAAACACACAGGGGTATACCGGCAAATACACCGTCACGTCGCTTTCAACAGCACGTAACGTCGGGAAACAAGATCAGGAGGCACCATGAAAGGATACATACAGGTTTATACGGGAAAAGGAAAAGGGAAAACCACGGCTGCACTGGGACTGGCTCTCCGTGGCGCCGGCGCAGGCCTTCAGGTGTTTGTGGGACAGTTCCTCAAACAGGGGGATTATTCGGAAATCAAGGCGTTGTCCCTATTTGAAAATGTAACCGTGGAACAGTTCGGCATGGGCAGGTTTGTCAGAGGCGTGCCCTCAGATCAGGAAAAAGCAGCCGCCAGGAAGGGGTATGGCCGATTGTGTGACATTTTGGAAGCCGGAGTCCATGATCTGATCATCGTGGATGAAGGCAACGTGGCGGTGACCTGTCAGCTGATATCAGAAGAAGAGCTGCTGACACTGATGGACAAAAAACCGGAAAACGTGGAACTGGTGATCACCGGCAGAGGGGCGTCACCTGCAGTAATGAACCGTGCCGACCTGGTCACCGAGATGAAAGAGATCAAACACTATTATCACCAGGGCGTCGCGGCCCGCAAAGGCATTGAAAAATGAACAAACCGAACATTGCCGTTCTGGGCACGGGTTCGGATGTCGGAAAAAGCATCATCGCAGCGGGCATCTGCCGGTACCTGGTGGACAATGGCCAGCATGTAGCACCATTCAAGGCCCAGAACATGTCCAACAATTCAGGCATCACTCCGGAAGGCCTGGAGATCGGAAGGGCCCAGATCGTCCAGGCGGAAGCCGCCCGGATTGCACCCCATGTTCACATGAATCCCATTCTGCTGAAGCCGTTTGGTGACAAACAGTCCCAGGTCGTACTGAACGGCCGGGTTCACGGCAATCACACGGCCATGGATTATCACACCTGCAAACCCTTTTATTTTGAAACGGCTTGCCAGGCCTTTGATGCCCTCGCAGCCGAATATGACCGCATCGTTCTGGAAGGGGCCGGCTCGTGTGCGGAAGTCAACCTGATGGACACGGACATTGTCAATTTTCCCATGGCTGAATATGCCGATGCGCATGTGATCTTGACCGCAGACATTCACCGGGGCGGGGTGTTCGCCCAGGTGGTGGGAACGCTGGCCTGCCTGCCTTCCCGTTTCAGGGACAGGGTCAAAGGCATCATCATCAACCGGTTCAGGGGGGATATCGATCTGTTTAAAGACGGTGTGTCATGGATTGAACAGAACACCGGGAAACCGGTACTGGGGGTATTGCCCTGGTATTCTCATTTCAGAATTGATGCAGAAGATTCGGTTGAAATTGAAAAATCAAATGATTTCAAATCGCTGCGCTCTGATCTGCCTGCCATTGCCATATTGAGACTGCCCCATATTGCCAATTTCACAGATTTTCATGCCCTGACCCGAATCAATGGATTGCAGACGATGTTCATTGATTCACCAAAGCATCTGAACCGATTTTCCGCCATTGTCATACCGGGTTCAAAAAATACACGAAAAGACCTGATCTGGGTCATGGAACAGTTTGAAACCCCCTTGAAATCATATATTCAAACCGGCGGCCATATTCTGGGCATCTGTGGGGGGTACCAGATGCTGGGACAATGGGTGGAGGATCCGGACGGACTGGAAGGCGATCCCGGACAGACACGGGGACTGGGACTGCTGCCTGTCCAAACCATTCTGCAGGCCCCCAAAACCACCACGTTAAGCGAATTCAACTGGGACAATGTCCATGGCAGAGGATATGAAATTCACATGGGTACCACCCGGCTCACCGGCGGCACCCCGTTTATCCGAATTGTTTCCCGAAACGGCAGAACGGTTTCGGAAACCGACGGGTGCCTCGCAGACAATGGTCAGGTGGCTGGAACTTATATCCACGGTTTTTTTGATTTCAACGCCATTATCAAAAAATGGTTTGGTTTGGTGGGAGTGGATCATCCCTTGGATTATGCAGTTGACGCGGCCATTGAAAAAGACCGGGACTACGACCAGTTGAAAAATCATATGGAAACCTACCTGGACCTGAAATCTCTGCTTTGAAAATGATACGTGTCTGACACCGGCTGTTGAATCAAGAAGTCAGTTTGATCTGAAACAGTGGCGTATGAACCGCACCTTCCGCCGAAAGCCGGCTTTCATAGAAAACAAGGCGGTTGACCCGAAAAGCCGGGGAGGTTTCGTTTTCAAAACGTTTGATCAAAGGGCTCATAACACGCTGCCGGACCGGGTTTTTAATTCGTGCCAAAGTAATGTGGGGAAAGAAGGGTCGGGATTGTGCGGGAATATCCATGGCGTGAAGTTGTCTGTCCAACGCTGTCACAAGCTGCGTCAACAGACGGGTCTGACCCCCGATGCCACTCCACACGACCCGGGCTTTTTTGACATTCGGGAAAACGCCTATGCCCTCAGCCATCAGTGTCGCCTCCGGGAAGGCGCCGGAAAGAGCCGCCATGGCCGATTGTATGGGTACCAGCATATCCCGGGGGGTCGGCCCCAGAAACTTCAGTGTCAGATGAAACCGATCCGGGTCTGGCCAGGCAGCGGGTAATCGTGCAGATCTGAGTTCAGACTGGACATAGGATAAAAACCGTTTGACATGATCCGGCAGCGGGATCGCTACAAAAGTCCGGATCCAATCTGATTTGTCAGCCATGGCATCTGTTTTTGAATCCCAAAAGGACCCGGTATGGTCCGGGTGTGCCATGAGGAACAAAAGCCACGCGGTCCTGATCCTTGAGAACGGTTGACAACGGCTGGACCCGGCCGTTCACAAACACCACCTCTACATCCTCATGGGTCAGCTGCATCTGGTGCATCAACATTTCAGCGGTGGTGCCTTTAGAAATGGAGAGAGAAACATTGGTATACGGCAGATTTTTCTGCGCAAGTTTTTTTTGCAGAAAGGAAAATGCATTGAATGTAATGGTCGGCATGGTCGGTCTCCTTTGATATCATCATATCCAATAGCGAAAATATTCTCAATTGAAAAAAATAACAGTTCTGTTTATATGTAATGGATGCGATTGCGACTGATCATATTGATTCTGGCAATATTTGCTTTTTTATCCGTGTCCACGGGAGGATGGCTGTATTATTATTCTTTTAAGAAGGCCGCTTTTCAAACAGGCGAAACCCAGGCCACCGCTGAACTGAAACTGCTGACCGACCAGCTGGCTACCTATCTGTCTGAACACGACAAATCTGTCCGTGCTCTGTCCCGGATCAAGGAGCTGGAAACTGTTCTTGTAAGCACAAATCTGGAAACCATTTACAAGGCCAACCAGATTCTGGATATGTTTGCCCGTTCTCTGGAAGTGGATGTCAGCTATTTGATGGATGTTGACGGCATCACCATCTGTTCCAGCAATCGGAATCAATTCGACAGTTTTGTAGGCCATGATTTTTCCTTCAGACCGTATTTCAAATCCGCCGTCCAGGGAATGCCTGCCAGCTATCTCGCACTTGGCATCACCTCCCTGAAACGGGGGGTTTATTACAGTCATCCGGTGTATCATCCGGAGATAAAAAAAATCATCGGTGTGGCTGTAATTAAATCATCCATTGAATATCTGGAAACCACGTTATTTTCCAATCCGCAACATCTGCTGTTCTTTGTCAGCCCGGACGGCATTGTTTTTATCAGCAACCAACCCCGGTATCGATTCAACCTGCTGTGGGCTCTGGATAATAAAGCAGAAGACCAGATCGTCGACTCCCGGCAATTCGGCAACGGACCCTGGGAGTGGTCTGGATTCAGCCGGACAGATCCCCGGGACCGGGTCCTGGATAGAAACCACCAGGAATTTCTGTATACGTCCCTTCCGGTGCCGGATTATCCCAACTGGCAAGTCGTGTCCCTGAAAAACAGGAAATTGCTTGAAAAGCAACTGTCCGCTCCGTTTATCAAAGGGATCGGGCCCGGCGTAATTTTTATTTCCTGTCTGGCCGGTATCCTGGTTTTTTCTCTTTATCAGCAGGGTGCCAAGGAGATCAATCAACGAAAGGCGGCTGAAGAAAAACTGCGGATCAGCGAGGAACGATATCGACATATTTATCATAAAACGCCCATCATGCTGCATTCCATAGATATCAGCGGAAAAATTATCCGGGTTTCCGATCACTGGGTGGATGTCATGGGATATGATCGAAGCGAGGTGATCGGCCGGCATTTGACGGATTTTTTCACTCCTGAATCCAGAAAACTGGCATTGTCAGAAATTTTTCCCCGGTTTTTCACAACAGGGTTCTGCAAAGATGTCCCCTATACTTATGTAAAGAAAAATGGATCGCCTCTGGATATTCTGCTTTCCTGTTACGGAGTAAGAGACAAGGCGGGCCAGGTGGTCCGGTCACTGGCGGTGAGTGTGGATGTTACAGAAAAGAATCGAACCCAGAAAGATCTGGAAATCGCCAAGGAAAAACTGGCCCGGTACTCTCATGATCTGGAACAGCAGGTCAGCCAGAGAACGGCTCAACTGGAAAAAGCCCAGACCAACCTGAAAAATTTATCTAAAAATATCATCGCTTCCCAGGAACGGGAGAAAGAACAGGTGGCCAGGGAACTCCATGATCATCTCGGCCAGGTGCTGACCGCCTTGCGTATCGATGTGCTGTGGTTGAAAAAACACTTTGCGGCCTCACCGGTTCTGGCGGTAACCCGGGCAGAGAAGATGAGTCTCCTTATAGACAAAACCATTCAGGATGTCAGGGATATGGCGTATCGGCTTCGTCCCCGGGTGCTGGATGATCTGGGCTTGTCCGATGCCCTGGAATCCCTGGTCTCCGATTTTGAGAAGCGATCCAATGTATCCTGTGTGTTTCGGCGGGATATCATACCAACGATTGATAAAACACTGGCCACGGCCCTTTATCGAATCGGCCAGGAAGCGGTGACCAATGCCATTCGCCATGCCCGGGCCACCACCATTATCGTCGAGTTGAGATCCGATGATCAGGGCCTGATTCTCTCTGTGGAAGACAACGGCATCGGTTTCGACCCAGATCGGGGAACCCGGCAGACTGGATTCGGCCTGGAAGGCATGATGGAACGGGCCGATCTGGCCGGGGGGTCACTGAATATCACATCACAAAAAGGCAGGGGTACCCGTGTCACTTGCAAAGTAACCGTGGGGGGGTGGTCATGATCACTGTTCTGCTGGCAGACGATCACAGCATTGTCCGGGACGGGCTGAGGCGGGTTCTGGAAGAAAGCTCCGACATCAAGGTCATTGCCGAAGCGTCTGATGGCGAAACCGCATTTGACCTTGCCATGAAAAAACAGCCGGACGTGGCAGTCATCGACATTTCCATGCCCGGCATGGACGGACTGGAAGTGGTGGCACGAATGAACACATATTGCCCCAAAATTCCGGTGCTTATCCTGACGATGCATGAGGAGGAACAATATGTGATCCGGGCCATGGAAGCCGGTGCCATGGGGTATGTCACCAAACAGTCCGCCCCGGAACAGCTGGTGGCGGCGGTAAAAAAAATTCATTCCGGGGGGAGATATCTGACGGAAAAAGCCAGTGAGGCCCTGGCTCTTCGTTACATTCGAGGCAACAAAAACAGACACGCCATTGAATCGCTTTCCATGCGCGAATTGCAGGTATTGCGCAAACTGGCCTGTGGCAGCACAAATCGGGAAATTGCCATCACTTACAATATCAGTGTGAAAACAGTGGATACCTATCGGGCCAGACTCTTGAAAAAACTGAACCTGCGAAATAATGCGGAGTTATCCAGATATGCGATCCAGAACCGCCTGGTGGAATTTTAATCCATCAGATTCAGCCTGGAAAAATTGGAGAAAATTTTATTCAACGTTGATTTGCACTGCACCATTTCCTCATTGGAAATACCCTGTTCCGCTTCCATAAGCATCTCCATGACCATAGCCATCAAATCATCCCGAAATGATTTGGCTTTGTGCGTCAGATAAACCAGCTTGCTGCGTTTGTCGGAGCGATCCGGGACACGCAGCACGATATTCTTTTTTTCCAGAACATTGAGCAGCCGGGTGATGGCGGCCTTGTCCTTGACCGAGACAATAGAAAGCTCCTGCTGGGTCTGTCCATCTTTTCGGTATAAATGAACCAGAATACTCCATTGTTCATAACTGACATCAAATCCGGCATCTGCGAATTTTTTGGTCAGCCGCTTGATGATAGCCCGGGAGGTTCGGCCCACCAGATAGGCGATGGAGGTATCAATGACGCGGTCAAATATTTCCAGTCCAAGGGGATCAGGTGGGGCAGCCGTGAATTCAGGTGCTAATTGAGTGTCTTTCATGTCTATTTTTTCCATTGCCATGGTAATTATCAGCTATTTTAATAGGTTTCGAGTTACTATGACGGAAAAAGGTTGATTCTGCAACCAAATAGTTGCCCCTTTGACAATTTTATCGCTGTCAAAAACAAAAAAACCGTTTCCCTCTGAATTTACCAGAAGAAAACGGCTTGGTGTGAGTCAAGAACCGGCAGGATCAGGCGGCTGATTTTCTGGAAAAAAGCTTCTTCAATGACGAAATCCAGATGCCGCTGAGAAACCAGGAATAGGCCCAGGTACCAAAAATAATGGCCACAAAGGCCTTGACAATGTCCATGGGGCTGCCGTCCAGGGAAAAGCCGGGCACATATCCGAAAAGAAGGGGGCCCAGATAAAGGAATTTGGCAAACTTGAATGAGGTAAACGCGGTTCTCCACATATTGGCCTTGGCAATGGTGGCACCGGCAAATGCGGCAATGCATACCGGCGGGGTAATATTGGAATCCTGGGACAGCCAGTAAACGATCATATGGGCGGCCAGCTCGTTCACACCTAAGTGTGTCAAGGCCGGAACGGCAACCACAGCGGTCACCAGATATGCAGCGGTCACGGGAACCCCCATACCCAGTACCAGAGACGCCAGAGCAACCAGCACAATGGTGAGCAGCAGAGATCCCCCGGCCAGTTCGATCATGATATCAGCAAAAGTCAGGATCAGACCGGAAAAGGTCAAGACCCCGATGATGATACCGATGACACCGACCGTAGCGCCGATCTTCAAACTGTTTTCCGTGCCTTCCCGGGCCGCCTGGACAAACCGCTTCGGTCCGATGCGGGTGTCCTTTCTCACCCAGGAGATCACGATACAGGAAACCAGACCCAGAATCGCGGAATAGGCCGGAGAAAATCCGTACAGCATGAACACCGTAATAATAATCAGCGGCATAATATAAAACCATTGCTTCTTGAAAATTTCCATGGCGCTGAATTTAGATCTTTCTCCCACCACATTTTCCTTTTTGGCCTCATAATGGACCATGACAAACACGGAAAAGAAATACATCAATGCCGGAAATATGGCCACCAGCATGATATGGGAATAGGGGAGCCCGGTCAGCTCGGCCATGATAAATCCGCCGGCCCCCATAATGGGCGGCATGAACATGCCGCCGATGGAAGCGGCCGGTTCGATAGCACCGGCCACATGGGGCTTGAAACCGGCTTTTTTCATCATGGGGATGGTGAACATTCCCGTGGACACGGTATTGGCAATGGCGCTGCCGGAAATGGACCCGAACAGGCCCGAAGCGATGACCGACACCTTGCCGGGTCCACCGATGCGGTGGCCCACGGCTGCCAGGGGCCAGTCAATAAAGAACTTCTGAGCACCGGATTTTTCCAGAAACGCCCCGAAAAGCACAAACAGAATCACATAGGTGGCCAGCACACTGGCCATGATACCGAACACCCCGTCGCTTTTGTAAAAAATGCTCACGCACAGTTCCGTGAACGGAGCCCCGGCATGGGAAATAAGGTCCGGGGCCATATATCCGTAAACCCCGTAGCCCAGAAACACGATTCCCATGATGACAAACACATTGCCCACCACCCGCCGGGCCAGTTCGATGCCGATAAGCACGCCAACAATGGCAAAAGCAGCATCTACAGGGGTTTCTGCGCCGGTTCGATAGTTGATGACTTCAAACATAATCATCCAGTACCCGACGCTGGCGATGGAAAGGGCAATCAACACATAATCGATGACCCGGCCGATGGTGGTTTTACCTTTATATAGCAGGAAGACAAGCATATAGGTGATGATGACATACACGCCCCGGTGATACTGGGTGGCCATCGGCTGCACCACAGCGGCCCAGGCATAGAAAAGAACCAGGGTCACCGAGCAGATATCGAAAACAATTTGCTCGAAACGATTCAGGTTACTGTACACGATATGCCTTCCTGTTGTTTAAAAGGTTGTCTTCAGAATCGGCTTAATGGCGATGGGCCGGGGCACAGGGCATTTCTCTCCCTGGACCCCGGATGTCAAACACCTGATCACACGGGTCTGATGCTATAATACGCCTTTTTCTTTCCAGAACTTTTCAGCGCCCGGATGAAACGGAGTAACCACGCCGGTGGGACCGGATTGAATGGACATGCTCTTAAAGGTCTTTTTCTGGGATACCATGTGGGCCAGGCCTTCGTCCGTATAGATCAGGGACAGCATCTGATACACAGCGTCTTCAGATACGTCTTTGTTGGCCACCCAGAGGGCGGCATCCTGGAATGATTTCACCTCGTAGTCAACCCCTTTATAGGTATTGGCCGGAATGGTCACCTTGGCAAAATAGGGATATTCCTTATAAAAACCGGAGGCTTCTGCATCCTTGTCCAGATCGACCATTGCAATGTCATTGGTCTGTGCCGCCATCATGACAGCTCCGGTGGGATATCCCACAAACAGCCAGAAAGCGTCCAGCTGATTGTTCCCGAATGCCTGGGCTGCATCATTGTAACCCATGGCATTTCTTTCGATCTTGTCCCAGATGCCCATGTGAGTGAAAAAAAGCTCGCAGTTGGCAAATGCACCGGAGCCGGCATTGCCCACCCCCACTTTTTTGCCTTCCAGGTCTTTGACGCTCTTGATGCCGGAACCGGCTTTAACCACCAGCTGGGCAGGGGCACCATACAGAAATGCCACCGCCATCACGTTTTCATATTTGGTAGTATCGTTTTTCATCTTGCCGTTCCGGCCCTGATACACATGACCGGAATAGACTACGCTCATCTGCTGACGGCCGGCATCGGTTTTTCTTAAGTTTTCAACCGAACCCGCGGAAGACTGGGCCTGAACCCGGATATCGGGCAGTTCTTTAATGGGATCATACACCTGGATGGCGTTGGCCACCACCTGAAAGGTCCCGCCGGCAGGACCGCCCCCGAACACGATTCTTTCCTTGGCCAGCGCCGCCTGGGAACAGACCATGGATACCACAGCGATCAAACCGATAATCAATAGATGTCTTGCTTTCATACAATCCTCCTTGAATGATATGGGGTTAAAACGAAAAAGCAGTTTTTCCATGCATATTACCCTACCAACACAAAAGTAAAGGATCAATTGGAAGATTTCTGATTCTGCTGTAGTAATTTTTCTTACAAACTTGAAAAAAAGGGACCTCGACAGATGAAAAAAGGCTGCGGTTTCCGGAAACTCATGACGGGTTTCCTGATATCACCTGATCGATGTCGGTAAAAAGATGGGAAAACCGCTTCCCGTTCCGGGAATGGGTTTTATAATACCGCAAACAGGTTTGAACTGTTGTCAGTGACTGGTGGTGGGAATGCAGGCCGGGCATTTCCATGGCCAGACGGGGATGTCTGCCCAGACGTCCCCCCAAAAGGATACGAAACCCGGACTGAACCGGCTCAAGCGTCCGACTCGGGCAGACCTGGATACATTTGCCACATCGCTGGCATCGATCCATATCAATGATTGGGGTTTTGTCTCGATCCGGTGTGTCTGTCAACCGGATGGCCTGATCCGGGCATGACTGAACACATACGTTACAGCCGTTACAGGCATTATCCCCCACCCCCGGGACCACCGCACCGATGATGCCGATATCTGCGATCTGGGGACGGGAACAGGCATTGGGGCAATCACTCAAAGTAATGCGAAATACCTGGTGGGGCTTGATATTCTCTCCCAGAGATGTTTTGAGAAATCCTTTAATATCCGCCTGCTCCAGCAGAAAAGTCAACTCCCGGGCAAGCACTTCCGTGGAACAGGCGACATGAGGGCACCCTTTGCTGCCGGAACAGACGGACACCTCATACCCGGTGACCGGCTTTAATATGCCGGCTCCTGTCATGAAAGAACCTCTCCCCGGGCGCTGATGGTCACCTGTGAAAATGGAATATCCATGCCGCTGTTTTCCAGGGCTTTCTTGATGATATGAGGAAGTCCGGCGCAGCAGGGAACTTCCATGATCACCGCTGTAATGCTTTTAATACCGGATTTTTTGAACACGTCGGTCAATTTGTCCACATAGCCCTGGGCGTCATCAAATTTGGGACAACCGATCATAACGGCCCTGCCTGCCAGAAAATCCCTGTGAAACGAGGGGTATGCCACCGGTACACAATCGGCTGCGATAACCAGGTCTGCATTCTTCAAAAACGGTGCCCCGGCCGGTACCAGACGGATCTGGACGGGCCAGTGTCCCAGTGCGGAGGGTCCACCGGAACCGGTTACCCTGGGCCGGCTGGCACAGTCACATGACGTCCCGGGAAAGGTTTTCAGGGCAGCAGACGGGCAACCTCCGGAAAAGACCGATTTTCCCTGGTCTGTCGATTTTTCAACTTCTGCCTGTTGTTTGAGCAGTTCATGGACCGCTGCTTCATCAAACTCATCTGCTTCCCTTTCCACGATACGCAGGGCACCCTGGGGACAGTCACCCAGACAGGCCCCTAAGCCGTCACAATATTTGTCTGAAATGACTCGGGCCTTGCCATTTACGATCTGAATGGCGCCTTCTGCACAGGAAGGTACACAATTGCCGCAACCATCGCATTTTTCATCATCAATTTCAATTATTTTTCTGAGCACTTTCATGATCTGATTCCTTTTTTTATACTATCGTTTAACATGGTATGTTTTGTCATCCGTGCTGGATCAACGTCTGTCTGGCCAGTTCTTTGCCGGCATCCGTCAGATAGCTGTTATCGATCTTTAGGGCCAGGGTGTCTGCATCGATCTGTTTTTTCCCCTGGCAGTCTTGCATGTTGGCCAGCATATCCGCATCATAGACCACTTTGAAGTCACAGGTTTCCGGATCTTTGGGTTGATGATGGTGTGAAATGATGTCACACACCTCATTTATCAGCGCTTCTTTGGCCCCCAGATCCTCCAGGATCTTTCTGGCCACCGGCGGACCCTCGACGTGCTGATATTTTGCCTCTGCAGACCCATATTTTTCTTCTGCATTTTTGATTCCGATATCATGAAGATACGCCGCACAAAGAACCACAGCCATATTGGCTTTTTCTTTTTTTCCGATCTTTTCCGCATACCGGGCAACCCTTCCGGCATGGCCGATGCGTTTGAAATCCTTACCAAAATACTGTTTCATCTTCACCGCCACCCGATCCTTTAACAGATCTTCCTGCTGGGCCACAAACTCTTCCGGCAAGGTGCCCAGACATTGTTCAGCAAACTTGCAGTAGGCGGCACAGCCGAAATCCATTTTCGGATTCACAATCTTCTTTTTGCAGTGGCCGCATCTCCGGGTGGCATCATCCTTGAAAAATTCCATTACATGACCGCATTCTGGACAGTGGGTTTCAAAAATTGCATTCTGGTCCCAATACTGGGTATCTTGTCCCGGACACTTCATAGTCCACCTTCCGTCAAAAAATTGATTCCTTCATCCAATCGTCAAATTGGCAATCTGCTTTACATCCTGGTGCAAAGTTACTATAAATCTAAATGAAAAACCTTGACCTGGATCAAGGGGGTCGTTTTTTTTGACAATTTTAAAAAAAATATCCCCGGTTGTCGATCACTGACCTACTGACAGGAGCAGAATACCTATCAATATTTTAAAAACCATTCCTCTTTTCTCAGGATTGTCGGAGGATCAGTTGAAGATCCTTTCCGGTATTGCCGTCCGCCTGACATTCAACCGCACAGAAATCATTTTCCAGGATGGGGACAAGGGCGATGGGATCTATATTGTCGAAACAGGAAAAATAAAAGTCTATAAACTGTCCCTGGACGGCAAGGAACAGATTCTTCATATTTTCGGACCCGGCCACACGTTTGGAGAAGTGCCGGTTTTCCAGGGAAAAAGCTTTCCCGCCTCCGCCATGGCGCTGGAACCGTCGGATATCGTTTTTCTGCCCAGAGACCGGTTTGTGGAACTCATCACCACGACTCCGGCGCTGAGTATGAACATGCTGGCCGATCTTTCCAGGCGGCTTCGGGCCTTTACCATTCAGATCGAAGCGTTGAGCCTGAAGGAGGTGCCGGCCCGGCTGGCCGCCTATTTCCTTACCTTGTCAAAAGAACAGAAAAACGCTGCCCGGATCCGCCTTCCCATCTCCAAGGCCCTGCTCTCAAACCTCATCGGTACCACACCGGAAACCATATCCAGAATGCTCAAAAAGATGGGGGATGCCGGATTGATAGAGGTACAGACCCGAACCATCGAAATACTCGACAGAGAAAGTCTGATCGAACTGTCTGAATCCGGCCGGTTGCAATAACCTGACAAACCGGGAGACAGACTGCTTTTTATACTGGACTAAAATTTATTGTCGTGGCATAACTAACCCATACGGTTTTAAATTCGGAGCACGGGTCACTTTGAATTTCAAACATCATCATGAAAATTCACTCTTATTGGGACAGAAAACGTCCTTAAAATCATTGTCACATGCCCAACCATCTTGCCAAGGAGGAAAAAAATGGGAAAACTGCTGAGAATCAACACAAAAGAAAAAAAGTTCACCTTTGAAGAAACCCCTGAAACGTATGCCGGTCTGGGCGGAAGAGCCTTGACATCCAAAATGATTCTGGATGAGGTTCCGGCCACCTGCCATCCTTTGGGAAAAAACAACAAACTCATCTTTGCTCCCGGTGTCCTGTCAGGCTCCCCGGCCGCAGATTCGGGCCGACTTTCCGCCGGTGCCAAATCTCCTTTGACCGGCGGGATCAAGGAAAGCAACGCCGGCGGCCTGGTATCCCAGAAACTGGCAAAACTGGGGATCACCGCCCTGATTCTGGAAGACAAACCCGAAGGCAACGATTACAGCCTGATCAAAATTGATAAAGACGGTGTGTCGATTCTGCCGGCAGTCGATCTGGTCAAAAAAGGCAACTATGCCGTCATGGAAGCGTTGTGGGACAAGTACGGCAAGAATGTCGGCGTACTCAGTATCGGCCAGGCCGGTGAACAATGCCTGAAAGGCGCATCCATCAACCAGACGGACATGAACGGCCGTCCCGGACGGGCCCATGGCAGAGGTGGGCTGGGCGCAGTCATGGGATCCAAAAAAATAAAGGCCATTGTCGTGGATGACTCCGGCGCACCACGGGTGGAAATCAAAGATCCCGAAGCGTTCAAGGCAGCCAACAAACGCTGGGTGAAGATGCTCCGGAACCATCCGGTCACAGGCGAAGGCCTGCCGGCGCTGGGCACGGCCGTGCTGGTGAATGTCATCAACGAGGCCGGAACCCTGCCCACCAAAAACTTCCGCTCCGGCCGGTTTGACCATGCCCAGGCCATTTCCGGAGAAGCCATGGCGGAAACCATTGAAAAACGCAACGGCATCACCACCGAAGGATGTCATCCCGGATGTGTAATCAAATGCTCCAATGTCTATCATGGCAAAGACGGCAATTACCTGACCTGCGGGTTCGAGTATGAAACCATCTGGGCATTCGGTGCCCATACCACCATATCGGATATGGACCATATCGCCACCCTGGACCGGCTGTGTGATGACTTCGGACTGGACACCATTGAAACCGGGGTAACCATCGGGATTGCCATGGAAGGCGGCATGATCCCATGGGGGGACGGCCAGGCGGCCATCGACCTTCTCTCCAAAGTGGGGGAATACGCCCCCGAAGGAAAAATCATCGGAAACGGGGCCCTGTTCACCGGAGACGCTTTAGGCGTGGACCGGGTGCCGGTTGTGAAAAGGCAGGCGTTGCCGGCCTATGATCCCAGAACCTGCAAAGGGGTGGGGGTCACCTATGCCACCACGCCCATGGGCGCGGACCATACCGCCGGATACGGGGTGACCGCCAATATCCTGAGTGTCGGCGGCTCCATCGACCCCCACAAGAACGAAGGCAACATCGAACTGTCCCAGGGTCTGCAGATCGCCACCGCAGCCATAGATGCGGCCGGCCTGTGTCTGTTCGTGGCCTTTGCGGTCCTGGACAATGAAGACGGGCTGCCCACCATCGCCCAGATGCTCAATGCCCGGTACGGCCTGAACCTGACCCCGGACGACATTCTGGAACTGGGAAAATCCATTCTCAGGAATGAAAAGGAATTCAACAAAAAAGCCGGGTTCACTGAAATCGATGATCAGCTGCCGGAAATGTTCTCCGAACCGGTTCCACCGCACAATATCCCATGGAACTTCACGATTGAGGATCTCCAGAAAACCCTGAATTTTTAACTTTCTGTTTTTGAATTCTTGACTCCTGCATCAGGGCGGAAAAAAGTTTTTTTCCGCCCTGATGTGATTTTCTGGATTTATCCCGCCTGTTCTGATATATCTTTCATTCAACTTTGAAAATAAGCTGCTTTTTAAACCACTTAACAAAATTGAACCGTATTTATGATGAAACTGTTTGAATATCCATCCACCGAAGCCCGGGCGCGTGTCAAAAGTATCATCGATAGGGGTTTGGGCTTTTCCCGGGCGGATTACGACAACGTACTGGGATTTGTCGATGATGTCAGAACCCGGGGGGATGAGGCCCTGATCGACTATACCAACCGGTTTGATTCCAAGGCTGTCGGACCGGACACCCTCAAGGTGACAGATGCGGAATTTGAACACGCCCTGGCATCCGTGGATTCCCGATTCCTGGACACACTGGAACGGGCCATTGAACAACTCACCCGGTTCCATGCGAAACAGAAACAGAACGCCTGGATCGACACCCCGAGAAACGGGGTCATGGTGGGACAGCTGGTTCGGCCGGTAGGGGCTGCCGGCATCTATGTCCCCGGCGCCAAAGGCGGAAAAACGCCGCTGGTGTCCTCCGTGCTCATGGGAGGAATCCCCGCAAAAGTGGCGGGTGTTTCAACCATCGCTGTGATGACCCCGCCCATGGAAACCGGCGAAGTCAATCCGCATATTCTGGCAGCGGCTGCAAAAATGGGCATTACCTCCGTGTTCAAGGCAGGCAGTGCCTGGGCCATCGCAGCCCTTGCATATGGCACCCGGCAGGTGCCCAAAGTGGATGTTATTGTGGGACCGGGCAACATCTATGTCACCCTGGCCAAAAAAATTGTGGCCGGCACGGTGGGGATTGACATGATCGCCGGGCCCAGCGAAATCCTCATCATAGCGGATCATACGGCAGACCCGGACTTCGTGGCCGCCGACCTGCTGTCCCAGGCGGAACATGATGCCATGGCATCCGCCATTCTGGTGACCGATTCCAGAACACTTGCCCGGCAGACCGTCGACACCCTGGAACGGCAGCTCAAAGCCCTGACCCGGCAGGACACGGCCCGGCAGTCCATTGACAATTTCGGGGCCATCATGGTGGTCCCGGACATAAAAACCGGCATTGATCTGTCCAACCAGCTGGCCCCGGAGCATCTGGAACTGATGGTATCCAGCCCCTTTGACTATCTTGACCGGATTCAGAATGCCGGGGCCCTTTTTCTGGGACATTACACCCCGGAACCCATGGGGGATTATATTGCCGGTCCCAACCATGTCCTGCCCACAGCCGGCACGGCCCGGTTCTCCTCTGCGCTGAGCGTGGACCATTTCATCAAAAAAACCAGCCTGATTCATTATTCAAAAACCGCTTTTGAAAACGAGGCAGACGATGTGATCCGTCTGGCGGAGATCGAAGGGTTGACCGCCCATGCCAATTCCGTGAAAATCAGAAAATAATTGACTGCCCGGCTGTTTTTAAACTATATTGGGCGGTTGTATAAAATTTTGACAAAAACCCATACCTGAAGACATAACCACCATGCAGACCATTCGAGGGTTCAGAGACATACTGCCGGAACATATCCGGTTGTGGCAGAAAGTGGAAAACCAGGCGTTTGAGCTTTTCAACGCATTTGGATACCAGGAAATACGCATCCCGGTCCTGGAAAAAACCGAATTGTTCGCCCGGAGCATCGGAGAGGCCACAGATATTGTCGAAAAAGAGATGTACACCTTTGACGATCGGAACCGTGACAAACTGACCTTGCGGCCGGAAGCCACCGCCTCTATCTGCCGGGCCTATATTCAGCACAAACTGTATGCCACCGAACCGGTCAGAAAATTTTATATGACCGGCCCCATGTTCCGGCGGGAAAGACCCCAGAAAGGACGCTACCGCCAGTTTTATCAGATCGATGCTGAAGTGTTCGGTATCGATGCCCCATATGTGGACTGTGAACTGATTTTTTTACTGCACGAATTGTTCAAACGATTGGGTCTCACCGGTCTGACCGCCCATATCAACAGCCTGGGATGCCCGGACTGCCGCCCCCGGTTCACCCGGGCCCTGCTGGATTTTCTGGAAGTCCGCAAACAGGACCTGTGTGATATCTGCAACCGGCGAATGGACCGGAACCCGCTGCGGGTCCTGGACTGCAAGACACAGACCTGCCAGGCGGCTTTAGCCGGTGCACCGGCCACCGTCGATCATTTGTGTCCAGCGTGTGAGAGCCATTTCAATACCGTAAAAACCACCCTGGAAAAACAATCGGTGGATTTTTCGGTTGATAAATCCCTCGTACGGGGTCTGGACTATTACACCCGAACCGCCTGGGAAATTCAGACCACCAGCCTGGGCGCCCAGAGCGCTGTGGCCGGCGGGGGGCGATATGACGGCCTGGTTAAAGAACTGGGCGGTCCCGACACCCCTGCCATCGGATTTGCCATCGGGTTCGACCGGCTGGTGGAGATCATGGAACAGCTGACCCCTTTGCCACCGGAGCCCGGACCGGATCTGTTCATCGTGGCGTTGGGAGAGTCAGCCATGGAAATGGCGTATCACCTGTCCTGCAACCTGAACCAGGCCGGCATCAGAACCGATACAGACTTTCGGGGAAAAAGCCTGAAAGCACTGATGAAACGGGCGGACAAACTCAATGCCCGGTATGTGCTCATAGCCGGACAATCGGAGATGGAAGACAATGCCCTGATTCTTCGAAACATGACAACAAAAGAACAGATCTCCATATCCTTGGATCAGCTGTTACCTGAAATTGAAACCCTGTTGAAAAACAAATAACCCATTTTTTATAAAGGACAGACCCGGTGAGTGACTTACTAGGCAATATGAAACGAACCCATTTTTGTGCAGATCTTCGGGAAACAGACATTGACAAGACCGTGGTGCTGATGGGATGGGTCCAGCACCGCCGGGATCATGGCGGGGTCATTTTTGTAGACCTGCGGGACCGGGAAGGCATCACTCAAGTGGTTTTCAACCCTTTGATTTCACCCGTGGTTCATGAAAAAGCACAGGAAATTCGAAACGAATTCGTCCTGGGAATTAAAGGAAAAGTGGCGGCCCGGCCCGCAGACATGCGCAATTCCAGGATGGTCACAGGCGCCATAGAAATCCTGGTTGAAGAACTCAGAATATTTTCCAGGGCCAGGACCCCGATTTTCCATATTGAAGACCGGGTGGAAGCCTCTGAAAACATCCGGCTGCAATACCGGTATCTGGACCTGCGGCGGCCCCAGCTGAAACGCAATATACTGGCCAGACACAAGGCCACCATGGCCATTCGAAACTATCTGGATCAGAACGGGTTCATCGATATTGAAACCCCTTTTCTGACAAAATCAACACCGGAAGGCGCCAGGGATTATCTGGTTCCCTCCCGGGTCAACCCGGGCCAGTTCTATGCCCTGCCCCAATCTCCCCAGCTGTTCAAACAGCTGCTCATGATCAGCGGTTTTGACCGGTATTATCAGATTGTCAAATGTTTCAGAGATGAAGACCTGCGGGCGGATCGTCAGCCCGAATTCACCCAGATCGACATGGAACTGTCTTTTGTCAATGAAGAACAGATCATGGAAACTGCCGAAGGGCTGATCAAAGTCATTTTCAAAAACGTGCTGACCATGGATCTCAAGACCCCTTTCCCCAGACTGACCTATACCGAAGCCATGGATCGTTTCGGCCTGGACCGCCCGGATCTGCGGTTTGATCTGGAACTGGTGAATGTCTCTGATATCGTTGAACATACCGGTTTCAAACTGTTTTCCAACGTTATAAAAAGCAACGGGCTGGTTAAAGCCATCAATGCCAAAGGCTGTGCATCATTTACCCGTAAACAGATAGACGAACTTACGGAATTTGCCGCTGTCTACCGGGCAAAAGGGCTGGCCTGGATCAAAATCAAAGAGGACCAGTGGCAGTCACCCATTGCCAAGTTTTTCACGGATGATGAAAAAAAGGCCCTGACGGACCGCCTGAATCTGGAACCGGGAGACATTGTTTTTTTTGTGGCGGACCAGCCTGCCATTGCCAACGAAGCCCTGGGCCAGCTGAGAAATGAACTGGCCCGGCGGTTAAGCTTGATTCCTGAAGGCCTATTTTCATTCACCTGGGTAACCGATTTCCCTTTGATGGAATACGACGAAACAGAAAAACGCTACCAGGCCCTGCACCACCCGTTTACCGCTCCCAATGAAAAAGACATTCCCAAACTCGACACAGCGCCCCTTGATGTCAGCTCCAGGGCCTACGATCTGGTACTCAACGGGGTGGAAATCGGCGGCGGCAGTATTCGTATCCATGATACCGCGCTTCAGGAAAAAGTGTTGGCCTGTCTGGGCATCTCTGAGGACCAGGCCCGGGAAAAATTCGGGTTTCTTCTGGAGGCCCTGGATTCCGGGGCGCCTCCCCACGGTGGCATCGCCTTTGGTCTGGACCGCCTGATCATGCTGCTGTGCCGGGAAGATTCCATCCGCAATGTCATTGCGTTTCCCAAAACCCAGAAAGCCACCTGTCCGCTGACGGACGCACCTTCGTTCGCATCCTCGGCCCAGTTACTGGAACTGGGCATCCGGACAGCCAAAATCGGGGAATGACCTTAAAATTTCTATCTAAACATGAATGCCCGTCGGGGAAAACCCTTCCCGACGGGCATATGAAACCAAAAACCGGGTTGTGTTAAACCCGTTTTCGTTTGACTTGAAGAATGGGGGTATTGAAAACCAGGGCCGACACATTGTCATCCCGTTTGACTTTCAATTCCAAAGCGTCTTTGTCAATCTCGAAATATTTTGAAATCACATCCACAATATCCTGCTGAAGGTCGGTCAAAGTGGTGTCGTTGACCTCGAGTTTGTCATATATCAAAGAGAATTGTAGACGCTTTTTGGCGGCATCCTTGCTGTTCTTTTTACCGATGAACCGTTTCAATAATCCGCTGAGCATGCAACGCCTCCTTCTTATTTTAACCCGAATGTCCGGCTTAATTTCTGCCACATACTGGTTTTGTAAACCGGCATTTCAATGGGCACATCTTCCCCGTTCAACCGCCTGGCAATCTGTCGAAACGCAGCCCCCGCTTTTGAGTCATTCTGCAGCACCAGGGGCGTTCCGGTATTGGAGGAGATCAACACTTTCTCGTCCATGGGAACCAGTCCCACCAGATCGATGGACAGCACCTCCAGCACATCCTCATGGCTGAGCATTTCGCCGCGCATCACCCGGGCCGGCTCGAGGCGGTTGACGATCAGCTTGGGATTCAATGACCGGGCATACAGCAGTCCAATGACCCGGTCCGCATCCCTGACAGCCGATACATCCGGGGTACAGATCACCAGGGCTTCATCCGCTGCAACAACTGAATTTTCAAAACCCCGCTCGATGCCGGCCGGGGAGTCCATGATGATGTAATCGAACCGGGACCGCAACTGTTTGGCGACCCGTTCCACGCCGGCGGTGGTCAGTACATCCTTGTTGTCACTCTGGGATGCGGGAATCAGAAACAGATTTTCAATCCGCCTGTCACGAATGGCGGCCTGTTCCACTTTACAGCGCTCCTGGACCACATCCACGATATTGAAAACAATCCGGTTTTCCAGGCCCATGACCACGTCCAGATTCCGCAACCCGATATCCATGTCCACAATGGCCACCCGGTTGCCTTCAATGGCAAGGGCAGCTCCGATGGACGACGTTGCCGTAGTTTTTCCCACCCCCCCTTTTCCAGATGTGATAACAATAATTTTTCCTTGCAATTCAACACCTCAACTTTTTTAAAGTATGAATCAAACGACTTCCGGCCAGGGCATTTTCCTGAACGGATTGGTCTTCATATAATCTTGTACCAGGATCGCACCATCCGTGATACTGGCATACACCGGCACCGTCTGGCTCGTCTCTTCACTGCCTGTGGCAGTGAGGGTGGCGATTTTGACAAGCGTGGGGTCAAAGGCAAGGGCAAAGACGATGGCCGTATCGTTTTCGGGGTTCCCGGCATGCACTTTGCCGGCCAGTTTTCCCAGAACAATGATATCTCCACCGGCAATAATTTCAGCACCGCGATTCACATCTCCAAAAATCATCACATGTCTGGTGGTTTCGATCTTTTGACCGGACCGGACCATCCCCTTGAGTATCAGGGCGTTGCTGCGATGGTGGTTCCAGCCCCTGGACAGATCCCTCTGCCGGATTCTCCGGGTGGGTGCTGAGGGTTTCTGAGGAGAAGTCGTCACCCGCCCTACATTGAATTTTTCAATCAGCCGGGATTTGATCAGGGAAAAAAATTCCTCATGGCCCTGGACATCCCCCATGTCAATGACGACACTGGCATTGACCGCCAGATGCCTTAGTTTTTCGAACAACTTATCAATTTCTGCAATCAGCAGCTCCTGAGGCCGGGAAATATCCAGAGTAACCCACAATCCCCCGCCGACGCCTTTGAGTTTGACAGGTGCCGCATTTTCAAAATGTATCATGATATCGGTTCAGCAAATGCTCTTTTCTCCTGCGTAATAATTGCGCAGCAATATATGAGATCCATCAAATCCTGTCAAGCAATGAATCCCGGGTTAAAAATTACCACCCGCCGGGGCCGCCCTGTTTTAACGGACAGGGTATTTTGGGGTTGACACCGGGGAGACAACCCCTATAATACGCCCTCAGGAATTGTTCTTATGCATAGAAACAATTGCCGGGGTGGTCTTTTATATTGCCCTCACTTGTAAATGTTGATAAAACGCCTAAATTGGAGGTTACGATAATGTTACTCGTCATGAAGAAACATGCAACGGATCATCAGGTCCAGGAAGTGGTCGCCGCGGTTGAAAAAAGAGGCTATACCGCGCGGACTATCCCCGGAGGAGACCGAGTTTCCATTGGGATTCTGTATAACAAGGGCTCTGTGGATGCCGGCCATTTCCTGGGGTTCGATGGTGTAAAGGAGGTCATTCCGGTGACAAAACCCTACAAACTTGTCAGCCGGGAGTTCAGACAAGAAAATACACAGATTCGTGTCGGAGACGCTGTTTTCGGAAACGGTACCATGCCTGTCATTGCGGGACCCTGTGCGGTTGAAAGCCTGGATCAGGTTCTGTCTATTGCAAAAATGGTAAAGAAATCGGGTGCCAAACTTTTCAGGGGCGGTGCGTTCAAACCCAGAACGTCTCCCTATTCTTTTCAGGGACTTGGACAGCTGGGACTGGAATATTTAACCCGTGTCCGGGAAGAAACCGGCCTGCCTGTGGTCACCGAAGTGATGGATGTGGAAACGTTCGATATGGTGGAAGCCCATGCAGATGTCATCCAGATCGGTACACGAAACATGCAGAATTTTACGCTGCTGCGGCGGGCTGGAAAGGCAAAAAAACCGATTATCCTGAAGCGGGGCATGTCCGCCATGCTTCAGGAATGGCTGATGGCTGCGGAATATATCATGGAAGAAGGAAACGCGGATGTGATTCTTTGCGAACGCGGGGTCCGGACGTTTGTCCGGCACAGCAGAAATACGCTGGACCTGTCCGTGGTGCCGGCAGTGAAAAAAGAAAGCCACCTGCCCATTATCGTGGATCCCAGCCATGCCGCCGGTGTCAGAGACCTGGTCATTCCGCTGGCCTTTGCATCTGCGGCACTGGGCGCTGACGGGCTTATGATAGAAGTCCATGATCATCCGGAAGCAGCCTTGAGTGACGGTGCCCAGTCACTTTATCCGGACCAGTTCGAACAAATCATGAAAAAACTGACCCGTATCCGTAACATTATTGAAGCACCGTGATAAAATCCCATCATATCATCGGCCAGCAGGGGTCTTCGGTGATTCATGTGGGCGCCCGCCTGGCAGACATTGCCGAATATCTGCCGGATCAGCCCCTGGTGATCATCACCGATAAAAATATCAAGGCCCATTACGCCCGTTGCTTTCCTGAAGCTCCGGTCATATGCATCGGCACGGGAGAGGCTGTCAAAACCCTGACCACGGTGGAATTCATCTTAAAACAGCTGATGGAACTGGGGTGTGACCGATCGGTTTTCATTCTGGGAATCGGCGGCGGCATTGTCTGTGATATTACAGGATTTGTCGCATCTATTTTTATGCGGGGAGTGGATTTCGGATTTGTCTCCACTTCTCTGCTTTCCCAGGTGGATGCCAGTGTCGGCGGAAAAAACGGGGTGAATGTGTCTGCTTTCAAAAATATGGCCGGGGTGTTCAACCAGCCCCGGTTCGTGGTCTGTGATCCAACAATGCTTCACACCCTGCCGGCATCTGAAGTTTCCAACGGCCTTGCAGAAATTGTCAAACATGCCCTTATCGCAGATGCCGGCATGTTGACCTTCATTGAAAAAAATCGATGCAAGGCGCTGGCCCTGGATCCGGAAATCATTTTTCACCTGGTGTCCAACTCTGTGGCCATCAAGGCCCGGGTGGTGCAGGAGGACGAAAAAGAATCCGGGAACCGCCGAAAGCTCAACTTCGGCCACACCCTCGGCCATGCCATTGAAAAGCTGGATCCATCGGGTCATGGCCGGGCCGTGTCCAGAGGCATGGTGGCGGCCGCACGGTTTTCCAGTGTTAAAGGGCTGCTTTCGGATCATGATACCGACCGGATTATCGATTTACTTCAGGGACTGGGCCTGCCCACAGATCTGAATTTTGATGCAAAAAAAATATGTGCGGCGGTCCGGCAGGATAAAAAAAAGCAGGGCCAAGGCGTGTTTTTTGTGTTTTTAACCGCCATCGGTGCCGCGTCCGTAGAAAAAACCCATTTTAATGAAATCAATGTCTTTGTCCAAAGTTGTTTTGTTCCCTGATGAATACAAAACGGTCTTTTTGGCAATTGCCAATTTTTTCTTGACAATTGCATATTAATCCTATTTAATATTTTAAATGAATAAAAGAGCGGATTTCAATATGGAGCGGTTCACCCAGTTGTGCAGAGCCAACGGGCTCAAGGTCACGCCTCAGCGGGTGGCTGTTTACAAAGCACTTAAAAAAGCCCAGGACCACCCGTGCGCGGACAAAATCCATAAGCAGCTTCTCACGGATTTTCCCAATATTTCCCTGGACACTGTGAACCGGACCCTGCTCACCTTTGCCAGAATTGGAATTATCGATATTGTAGAGGGGCAGGGAGATCCCAGACGATTTGACCCCAATCTGGAGGCGCATCACCATTTTTACTGTCTGTCCTGCAATACCATCATTGATTTCCATGATCCGGATCTGACACAAATTCAGCTGCCGGATGATATCACCCGTTCATTCACAATCACCGGAAAACGGCTGTGCCTGACCGGATATTGTGCCCGATGCCAGCACCTGGCTCCTGCCGGGGTTGCGGCCGTTGGATAACATTTTAAATTTACGAGACCGTTTGAAGGAGAAAAAAATGAGTGCATTAAAAGGAACCCAGACTGAAAAAAATCTTTTAACCGCCTTCTCAGGCGAATCCCAGGCCAGAAACCGTTATACCTATTTTGCCAGTGCAGCCAAAAAAGAAGGGTATGTCCAGATTTCCGACATCTTTACCGAAACCGCCAATCAGGAAAAAGAACATGCCAAAAGACTGTTCAAATTCCTGGAGGGGGGAGAGCTTCAAATTACCGCCGCTTTTCCGGCAGGTGTCATCGGCACCACGCTTGAAAATCTAAAGGCTGCGGCTGAAGGGGAATCCTACGAATGGAACGAAATGTATCCCGAATTTGCCGCCACTGCCAAAAAAGAAGGCTTTGATGCGATTGCTGCAGTATTTGAAGCCATTGCCGTTGCTGAAAAACAGCATGACAAAAGGTACAAAGATCTGGCAGCCAATATTGAAGCCGGCAACGTGTTCAAAAAAGACGCGCCCATCACCTGGCGCTGCCGTAATTGCGGGTACCTGCATGAAGGTACTGAAGCCCCTGAAATGTGTCCTGCCTGTGCCCATGAACAGGCCCATTTTGAAGTGCTGGGAGAAAACTGGTAATCCACCACCGCTCCCGGCATATCATTTGATAGTTTGCCTTCCCTGGCCCCGACCCTGTTATTCAGGGCCCGGGGCCTGAATTTTTTCAGCTGCGGCCGTCAGACGGACGGTCAAAAACCCGACAATTTATTCACTGTTTGACAAATATCTCTGGTGAACCTATAGTTATAAAAATGCGCATGCCCCGTACATGTGCTGCCACACATTAACCCGTAAACAACAATTAGGACACTGTTATGACCGATAAAATCATTGAAATTGACGACGATGGATTTGAAGAAAACGTACTGAAATCAGAAAAACCGATCATGGTAGATTTCTGGGCTCCCTGGTGCGGTCCCTGTAAAGCTATCGCACCGACCATTGAGGCCTTGGTAAAAACGTATGGCGACCAGATGACATTTGCCAAGGTCAATGTGGACGAAAATCCCCTCAGCCCCAGCAAGTATGGCGTTCAGGCCATTCCCACCCTGATTTTTTTCAAAAACGGTGAAATCGCCGACCAGATTACCGGCATGGTTGCCAAGGAAAAACTGGAACAGACCATCAAAAAAATTCTGTAAGGAGATCATGGAATGCCTGCATTCGACTATGATCTGGTAATTATCGGTGCCGGTCCGGCCGGACTTACGGCCGGACTTTATGCTGCCAGGGCCAGAATGAATGTGCTACTCATTGAAAAAGCCGTTCCCGGTGGTCAAATCATTGTCACCGACTGGATTGAAAATTACCCGGGATTCCCGGAAGGAATCAGCGGATTTGATCTGGCGGAAAAAATGAGAGTCCAGGCAGAAGCCCTGGGTTTGAACATGGAGACCGCGGAAGTGCACTCCCTGAACCTGACCAGGGATGTCAAAGAAGTGATGCTTAAGGACAAGACAATTACCGCCAAAAGTCTGATTATTGCCTCGGGTGCTTCTCCCAAAAAACTGGGGATCGGAGAAGACCGGTTTATGGGCAAGGGAATCTCTTTCTGTGCCACCTGTGACGCCCCGTTTTTCAAGGAAAAAACCGTGGTGGCCATCGGGGGCGGAGATACGGCGGTTCAGGAAGCGATTTATCTGACTAAATTTGTTAAAAAAGTGTATCTGATCCACCGCAGGGATGAGCTGAGGGCAACCAAAATTCTTCAGGAACGGGCGTTTGCCAACGATAAAATCGAAATTCTGTGGGATACCGTCGCTACCGGCGTCGACGGGTTTTTCGGGATCGAAGGTGTGCATGTAAAAAATGTCAAAACCGGAGAGGAAAAAACCCTGAAAGCCAACGGATGTTTCATCTGGGTCGGAATTTTGCCCAACACCCAGTTTTTGAATGATTCGGTCGACATCGATGCGTACGGATTCATCCATGCGGATGCTAAAATGCAGACCAGTGTCCCCGGGGTTTTTGCCGCCGGTGATGTCAGAGACACGCCATTGCGGCAGGTTTCGACAGCCGTGGGTGATGGGGCCATTGCCGCGGTTTCCGCAGAACACTATATAGAGAATGAATTCAAATGAAACAATTTCTTTGCCTGATATGCCTGGCTTTCCTGATATCCGGATGCGCCCTGTTCGAGAGCCCCCGAGGGATGGAAAAAACCGCGGATCAACTGGCTGCTGAAGCTTCCTCCGCATTTATGCGAGGAAAATACAAGGCGGCGATCACCGCGTATACTGACCTGAAGGACTGGTTCCCTTTTTCACGGTATGCCATTCTGGCTGAATTGAAAATTGCGGATGCCCATTTCAATCTCAAGGAATATCTTCAGGCCATTGCGGCGTATGAACAATTCGAAAATCTGCATCCAAGGAATGACGCCATTCCATACGTCATCAATCAAATCGGCCTGAGCTGGTTCAATCAGATGGACACGGTGGACCGGGACATCACCGCGGCGAAAAACGCCATGACACATTTCAAACGCCTCATGGAGCAGTTTCCGGAAAGCGAATACGCCCGGGAGGCTCCGGAACGTATCCAGGCCTGCATCGACAAAATCGCCGGCCATGAGCTGTACGTGGCAAAATTCTTAATGAAGACCGGACAATACCTGGCAGCGTTGAACCGGTTTGAGCACATTGTGGAATATTACCCCGGTACCCCGCAGAGTGAAATTGCATTGAGCTTGATTTCGGAATGTGCAGCTCTGGCGGAAGATGCCAAAAAAGATTGATTTTTCCTTTACTTTTTTACCGAACAGGGGTATAAGTTTCAGGTTTTGATTTTGATAAAAATATTATTTTGGAGTATTGATAAAATGTCAAAAGAATGTGCTATTTGCGGCAAAAGACCCTTGGTGGGGAACCGTGTCAGTCATGCCCATAACCTGAACAAACGGCGCTTCAATCCCAATCTGCAGCGGGTTCGCGCCCTTATCAAACCCGGTTGTGTCAGAAAAATCGACGTATGTACCCGTTGCATCAAAGCCGGCAAAGTGACAAAGGCTGCCTGATATCTAAAGCATTTTTGCCGCCAGTTCCGCCAGTTCGGAACGTTCCCCTTTTTCAAGATTGACATGGGCATAAAGGGGCTGCCCTTTCATTTTTTCGATGATATAGGCCAGCCCGTTTGTCTGACTGTCCAGATAGGGATGATCAATCTGGAAAATATCCCCGGCAAAAACAATTTTAGTGCCTTCTCCGGCCCGGGTAATAATGGTTTTTACCTCATGAGGTGTCAGATTCTGTGCCTCATCCACAATGAAAAACACCCGCACAATGGATCGCCCCCGAATATAGGAAATGGGGGTGATCACAATTTTTTCATCCTCCAGGAGTTCCCGGATCTGTTTGGCCTGTGAATTCTGCTCGTTGAAATGGTTCTGAATCACAGTCAGGTTGTCAAACAACGGCTGCATATAGGGGTCCAGTTTGGAGGCCACGTCTCCTGGAAGGAAGCCCAGATCTTTGTTGCTCAAAGGGACCACCGGTCTGGCAACAAAAATCTGGCGGTAAAATTGTTTTTTTTCCAGGGCCGCTGCCAGAGCCAGAAGTGTTTTGCCGGTGCCGGCCTTACCGGACACGGTAACCAGTGGAATCTCCGGATTGAGCATGGCATGAAGTGCAAACGTCTGCTCTGCATTTCTGGGTTTGATGCCATAGCTGACTTTAGTCTGTATCAATTTAATGGTTTGATGCTGCCCATCGTAAACCGCCAGTGCGGAGTTGGACCCATTCTTTAAAATGAGATTTTCGTTGGTATAAAAGGGCCTGTCCATACCTAAAACAGATGCCGGCACTTCAAACGGTTTTTTGTACAGGGCATCAAAGACCGGGGATGGAACCTGCTGCACGACCTCAAGACCGGTGTACATGTCTGACAGGTTTTCAACGAATTTCGAATTGTAATTTTCCGTTTTCAGCCCGATCGATCTGGCCCGAAGTCTCAGATTCACATCTTTGGTGACAAAAATGACCTTTTGGAACTGATGTTTTTTGGCCACCGTATAAGCGATATTCAAAATTTTGATATCTGACGTGATCTCCGTGAAATTTTTCTTGATCAGTTCATCCAGCGGCACATCCAGACAAATGGAAATCGCACCTTTGCCATCTTCGATGGGTACCCCGCCGTCGAACATTTTTTCACTGGACAAGGCATCCAGCGTTCTTAAAAAATCTCTGGCATTACAATTGATAACATTGTTTCCCTTTTTGAATTTATCCAGTTCTTCGATCACTGTGATAGGGATATAGATATCATTATCCTTGAACTGGTGAACACATCCACTGTCATGAAGGATAACGTTGGTGTCCAGAATAAAGATCTTTTTCATTCATATCTCCGGATAAAAGAGCCACCATGGCTAATCATATCGAACAACCCGTTTGACTTCGGTCACTTTTTTCACACGTCTCAACGCAGACATGATTTTGCGAAGCTGGTTTGAACTTTCCACCATAATGGTAAAATAAAACATGGCCACACCTGTATCGGAGGTGTCGGTTTTGGCACTTAGAATATTGGCGTTATTTTTGGATATTACCGAAGCGATGTCCGCCAGAAGCCCGAACCGGTCATCGGTTTTGATGCGGATACTGGCGGGATAAGAATCATGATACTCGCTGCTCCATTGAACATCGATCAGCCGCTCCGGACTCATTTTCAAAACATTGATGCAGTTTTTCCTGTGAATGGTCACACCCTGTCCCTGGGTGATATACCCGGTGATGGGGTCACCTGGAAGGGGATTGCAGCATTTGGAAAATTTGACCAGAACATCATTGAGCCCCTTGACAATAATTCCGGTATCTGATTTCTTCGATCGATTGTCTGAGCTCCTGGGCAAGGCAACCTCTTCCTCTTTGCCCTCCTTTTCCAAATGGGGCAGGGCCTTGTTCAGAACCTGCATCGGCGTCAATTTACCAAACCCCACATGGGCGATAAGGTCATCCACGGATTTGAATCCGAAAGTATCTGCGACATCTCCGATGTGTCCGGATTTAATCAGCGCATTGAAGTTCTGATTTTTTTTCCTGAACAGTTTCTCACACATCTCTTTTCCCAGGGAATAGGAACGCTCTTTTTCCCTGGCATTGATCAGGGCCCGGATCTTGGTTCTGGCCTTGACTGTTTTAACAAAGGCCAGCCAATCCGGACTGGGGGTATGCCCTTTGGCAGTGATAATTTCAACGGTATCCCCGGTCTTGAGTTCATGCGCCAGAGGAACAATTTTTCCATTCACTTTGGCACCCGTACATTCCGCGCCGACTTCCGTATGAATCAGGTATGCAAAATCCACCGGGGTCGCCCCTCTTGGAAGGGTCTTTATCTCCCCGGCCGGGGTAATCACATAGATTTCATCCGGATACAGATCAATCCGCACATTTTCCAGAAACTCATCCGGATCATTGAAATTTTCCTGGTTTTCAACCAGATTCCGTATCCAGGCAAACATCTCCCCGGTGTTCTCATCGATATGGGTCCCTTCTTTGTAGCTCCAGTGGGCCGCGATCCCGGATTCTGCAATCCGATCCATTTCCTGGGTCCGGATCTGGATTTCAACCCTTTCCCCTTTAGGTCCGATCACCGTGGTATGGATGGACTGATACATATTGGGCTTGGGATTGCCGATATAATCCTTAATCTTGTAATAAATCGGCTTCCACATGGAATGGATGGCTCCCATGGCTGCATAACACTGGGGCACGGTTTCGAGAATGATCCGGAAGGCTATGATATCATACACCTCGTCAAAATCCAGGTTCTGGGAGATCATTTTCTGGTAGATGCTGTAATGCTGCTTGTACCGGCCCTTGATGTCACAGGGCAGTTCCATCTCTTCCATCTTGTAATGAAGGCTGGTAGACACCTCTTTGATATATTCTTCTTTTTCATCCTTGGCCCGATTCACCAGGGCATCGATCTGCTCATATTCATCAGGCAGTGTGTAGAAAAAAGCGATTTCTTCCAGTTCGTTTTTCACCCAGAATATCCCCAGCCGTGCGGCAATGGGTGCATAGATATCCAGGGTTTCCTGTGCAATGGCGGCCTGTTTTTCCGGTTTTTTGTGATATTTCAAAGTACGCATGTTATGCAGCCGGTCTGCCAGCTTGATAAGTACCACCCGGATGTCATCGGCCATGGCCAGAATCATTTTTCTCAAAGATTCCGCCTGCTGGGCCGCTTTGTTGGAAAACGGCAGGGCGGACAATTTGGTCACCCCTTCCACAATCTGGGCGACACTTGAACCGAACAGCGCCTCAATATCTTCCTTGGTGGCCGGGGTATCTTCAATCACGTCATGGAGCAGGGCCGCGGCAATACTTTCCACGTCCAGGCGCATGGCCGCCAGGATATGGGCGACTTCCAGAGGATGGGACAGATAGGGTTCGCCGGACAGCCTCACCTGCCCATCATGGACCCGGGCGGAATACACGTAGGCCCGGTCAATGATATCCAGGTCTGCATCCGGATTGTACTCTGAAATGGTATCCAATATGTCCGTAATGCGAATCATGGGCCGACCTTGTCCCGGCTGCGGCAGGCTGTCTGATCAATAGGCCTTGGCAAACAAAACCCGCTCTTCACTTGGTTTATCACAACAGATACACCGGCCGGATTCTTTAAACGAATCAAACGGGATGCACCGAATGGTGACGGACAGCTCTTTTTTTATGCGCTCCTCACATTCTCCGGACCCACACCAGTGAGCATAGACAAACGCGCCGTTGCGGGACCCTTTTGCATGTTTGTAAATATCTTCAAACGCCTGCCAGGTGTCGACATGATATGTGTTCTCTTTCTGGAATGTCAGGGCCCGGTCAAACAGGGACTGCTGAATCTGGTCCAGAATGTCGGTGATGGTGGCAATGAACATTTCACGGTCCATGCTTTCCTTCTGACCGGCATCCTTGTCCCTTCTGGCCATGAACACGGTATTGGCGGCAATATCCCGGGGTCCCAGCTCCACCCGGACAGGAATTCCTTTTTTCACCCAGTCCCATCCCCTGGCACCGCCGATGTCCCGGTCATCAATCTCCACTTCCAGGGGCCGGCCATGATACATTTTTTCATTCAGGGCTGCCTTCAGCACACCGGCACTCTCCAGTACTTCCGAGTTGTCCTGATCTTTTTTCACAATGGGCAGAATCACCACATGGGCCGGGGCGATCCGGGGCGGCACCACCAGGCCGTCATCATCGGAATGAACCATGATCATGCCGCCGATCATCCGGGTGGACGTTCCCCAGGAAGTGGTCCACGCATATTGTTCCTGGCCCGCCTCGTTCTGAAAGCGAATATCCGATCCTTTGGCAAAATTCTGTCCCAGAAAATGGGAGGTTCCCGCCTGAAGCGCCCTTCTATCCTGCATCATGGCCTCGATACAGGTGGTGTCATCGGCGCCGGGAAACCGTTCAGATTCGGTTTTGCGACCCTTGATCACCGGCATGGCGAGCCGGTCCTGGACAAACTCGGCATACAGATCCAGCATCTGAAGTGTCCTGTGTACCGCTTCTTCTCTGGTGGCGTGAGCCGTATGCCCCTCCTGCCACAGAAACTCACTGGTTCTCAGGAACATACGGGTACGCATCTCCCACCGAACCACATTGGCCCACTGGTTCAGCAGAATGGGCAGATCCCGGTAGGATGACGTCCATTTGGACATGGACTCGCCAATGATGGTTTCGGATGTAGGCCGGACAATCAAAGGTTCCGCCAGTTCTCCGGCCGGCACCAGCCGTCCGTCCGCCCCTTTTTCCAGTTTGTGATGTGTCACCACGGCGCACTCTTTGGCAAACCCTTCCACGTGTTCAGCTTCCTTTTCCAGATAGGACAATGGGATGAAAAGAGGAAAGTAGGCGTTTTTAACCCCGGTTTTCTTGAACTCGGCATCCATCTGATTCATGATATTTTCCCAGATGGCATACCCCCAGGGTTTCATGACCATGCATCCCCTGACCGGTGAATTTTCCGCCATGTCCGATGCCTTGATGATTTCCTGATACCACTGGGCATAGTCCTCTTCCCGGGTCGGGGTAATGGCTGTTTTATTTTTTGCTCCCATTCACATCCTCCGAATTTTGCGTCATTTTATCGATTTCATACAACAGCTGGTCCACCAGGCAGTCCTGGGCCACTTTTTTGAACACTTTGCCTTTTTTGAACAATATGCCGGTACCATCTGCACCGGCAATGCCGATATCCGCCTCTTTGGCTTCACCCGGCCCGTTCACGACACATCCCATAATGGCAACTTTAATCTGAGTGTCCCGTTCAAGTAAAGCTTTTTCTACATCCTCCGCGATTTTAAACAGATTGATCCGGCACCGGCCGCAGGTGGGGCATGATATGATCTCCGGACCTCTCTGGCGAAGATCCAGTGCCCGCAGAATTTCATACCCGGTGCGGATCTCTTCCACCGGATCCCGGGTCAGAGACACCCGGAGGGTATCCCCCAGCCCCCTGGACAGCAGCAGGCCGATGCCGATGGCGGATTTAGTGATACCTGCATACAACCCCCCGGCCTCGGTGACCCCCACATGAAACGGCACATCGGTTTTTTCTGCCAGCAGCTGGTACGCTTCCACGGTCCGTGCCACATCCGAGGCTTTCAAAGATACCTTGATATCATCAAACCCCAATTCCTCCAGTATCCGGATATTGGTGAGTCCGCTTTCCGCCATGGCCAATGCCGTGGTTCCCAGCCGCTGTTCAATCTCTTTTTCCAGGGACCCGGCATTCACCCCGATTCTAATGGGAATCTTGTGGGATTTTGCACAGTCCACCACCTGTTTGACCTTGTGCCGTGCCCCGATATTACCGGGGTTAATGCGCAGACCGTCGGCACCGGACTCGGCCGCTGCCAGAGCCAGCCTGAAATCAAAATGAATATCCGCGATCACCGGTATAGTGATCCGGTCTTTGATCTGCTGAATGGCCAGTGCGTCCGCCATTTCCGGCACCGCCACCCGGACGATTTCACAGCCTGCCGCAGTCAGCGCGTCTATCTGTTGAATCGTGGCCCCGGTATCCCGGGTCTGTGTGTTGGTCATGGACTGCACCGAGATGGGCGCATCAGACCCCACCATCACCTGCCCCACCCGGATCTGCCGTGTTTTTCTTCTGGGGTTCACCAAAGAGAACATGTTCATTCCTTTACATATTCATGCCGAATTGACATATATACCACATCTGCTGCAACCGCTTCAACCCGGCAACAGCGCCGGTATGTCTTCAAACACGTTCGACAGAACCGTCAGTGACCGGTTCAGGTCGCCCCGATTGAACACCTCCAGACTCACGACCCCCTGATAGTGTTTCAACAGTGCCATGACCTGACACAGCTGTTCGGGCTGCAACAGATCCAGGCTGACATGGTCTTTGATCCTGTGATCCTGTGTTGCCACTCCGTGAACATGGATCACGGCGATCCGTTCCTGAAACTGTGCCATACTGTGTGTCAGATCATACCCATACCGGAAATGATGTCCGACATCCAGGCAGACCTGCAGATCGTATGCTGTCAGCAGCGGCACCAGACAATCCGGGGGATAATCCAGCGTTTCCACTGAAAACATACCAGCGGCCGGCACATACCTCATCAGCCTTGCCAGGCCGTCCAAAGCCCGCTCCTGCCAATCAACCAGATTATCATGTGCGCCATGAGCCGTCATTTCCAGATGCAACGTGTGTGTGGACGGCGCCAGGGGCCGGCACAACTCCACCACCCTTGCAAAGGTCTCCGCCGCATATTGCCGTGCATCTGCCGACGCATGGGTCAGACTCACATCCGTGGGCAAATGGATGTTATATGAGACATCCATTTGCCTGGACAGGTCAGCCAGATCCGCTATTTCCATCTTTGATGGCAGCACGGTATCAGGGAGGCTTTCAAAAATAAGCAGCTCAATCTCATCGAAAAATCCGCCGATCTTCTGAACATTGGGAAGGATATGATCCGGATAAATAAAGGACGTGGTGCCGATTCGAAACGGTCGTTTCACCTTAGTTATCCCTTCAAAACCGTGGATTTCACCAGGGTCAGCACCACAGCGCCCAGCAGTCCCGCAACCGACGCTGCCTGCATCAGCCGGCAGGCGGCGTGAATGGCTGAAATTTCCGGATCACCAAACTGACTTCCGATGAAGGGCTTGTCCACCTGTCTGCCATGATAGATGCTGGGACCGCCCAGCCGGATCTTCAAGGCACCCGCAAACGATGCTTCCGGAAATCCCGCATTGGGGCTGCTATGCCGCCGGCCTTCGGACCACCCGGTCCGAAGGGCCCCTGTCCCGGAAATTCCAGGCAAAAAGGCAGTTGCTGCAGCGATCACAAACACGGACAACCGGGCCGGAATGAAATTGGCCGCATCATCGAGGCGGGCCGATACCCGCCCGAACAACAGATATCGGTCATTTTTATATCCCACCATGGAATCCAGGGTATTGATCATTTTATAAGCCACAGCGCCCGGCACCCCTGAGACCACTACCCAGAACAACGGCGCCAGAAATCCGTCCACAAAATTTTCCGCCACGGTCTCCACTGCCGCCCGGGAGACTCCGGCGTCATCCAGATTCCGGGTGTCTCTGCCTACAATCCAGCCCACTTTTTTACGGGCTGTTACCAGATCTTTTTTCGACAACGGCACTGACACGGCCATGGCGGCATCTTTCAGACCTTTGACGGAAAAACAGTAAAACAGCAGGACCGTCTGGACGACTGCACTCATCACCGGGTGGATCCATCCGGCCCAGAGGATGAATATCCACGCCAGCACATACGTGGCACCCACCAGAAAACCGGCGAAAACCCCCCCGGCTGTCAGCGAATTTTTTATGATTCGCCGGAAAAGGGGCTCCAAAAAACCGATGGCTTTTCCCATGCCCACCACTGGATGAGGCAGGTTCCGGGGATCACCCAGAAAAAAATCCAGTACAAAGGCAGTCAAAAGAATATACCAGCCCACCTCAATCATGGGCCAGTGCCTTTTTCAAACTGGCCGCCAGTTTCAGGTTGCTTTCCCGGTCCTTAAGAGAAAATCGCACAAACTGAGGTTTCAGCCCGTGGAAATTACTGCAGTCACGGATCAGAATCCGGTCCTGACCGACAAGGCGGCACACCTGTGGAGCCGTGTGATGGCGCAGCCGGGCCAGCACAAATCCGGTATGACCGGCAACCGGCACCAGACCGTGGATATTGCCGTCCTTTTCCAGAAACCATTGTTTTTCCTGGGCGATAAACGCCCGGGTTTTTTGATAAAACGGTGCAATCTGTTCCGGATGATCGTAAATGTCCCGGATCACTATCTGGGCCAGGGCATTGACATTCCAGGGCTGACAATAAGCCCGGACCTTTTCGATCAAATCGGGTGCCCCGCTGAGAAATCCGGTGCGCAGTCCGGGAATGGCAAATATTTTGGACATGGACGAAAGCACCAGCAGATTGGAATAATTTCCGGCATGGATCAGGGACAGGGTGTCCCCCTCTGCCACAAACGGCAGATAGGACTCATCCACCACAAAACATACCCCGGGATGACGCTGCAGCAGTGTTGTGACAAATACGGGATCCAGCAGCACACCCGTGGGATTATTGGGATTACAGATAAACACCAGGTCAGCATCAGCCGCCATCTTTGATACCCCTTCCAGGTCCGGCACAAATCCATCTTCAAAATCAGCGGTCCAGAATTCGGGGTCTATGTTGTGCATTCGGCAGGCGTCGGCGTAATCTGAATAGGTCGGTCCCAGAATCAGCACTTTCCGGGCTCTCAGGGCCAGCGGCAGGGTGTAAATGAACCAGGTGGTCCCGTTGCCGGCAATCACGGTGTCCGGATCGATTTCATGGTACCGGGCAAACCCCTGGACCATGGATTGTGCGTCGGGTTCGGGAAGATGCTGGATGGCAGAAACATTGTTTTGTATCACGTTTCTGATCCGTTCCGGCGGACCCAGCGGGTTAATGTTGGCGCTCATGTCGATAATGTCATCGATACCACATTCCAGTTTCCGTGCCAGTGCTGTTTTGTTGCCGCCATGGCCGATAATCATGATACCATCCTTAATTTACACAAGAGCGGCGCCACAGGCGAGAAACAGCCCTGCTTCCAGAAGCTCGGTCATGGCTCCGAGCATATCTCCTGTGATGCAGTTCATTTTTTTTTTGTAAAACCATAAAATCGCCGGACAGCCGATGGCGAACCCCAGGTTTAAGACCAGGCCCTGATATCCCAGAAACAGGGATAGAAACAAGGGAATGACGCAGAAAATGAAATCTTTTCCCCCCAAAGGCGCGGCAAACAGGGCCAGACCGGTCCCGGTGTTTTTCCGGCCATAGGGAAGAAACCGGATGCCGAAAATCATGCCGGCCCGGGCATAGGCGGGTACCAGAAAGAGAACCAGCAGTGTTTCCCCCGGTGCCGCGCTCAACTTTAATGCATAAATGCCTGCCAGCTTGACTGCCATGACACCCACGACTGTGACCAGCCCCATCATTCCGATGCGGCTGTCTTTCATGATTTCCAGAACCCTTTCCCTGGGGCGATGGCTGAAAATGCCGTCCGCGGTATCGCCTAAGCCATCCAAATGAAATGCCCCGGTGAAAACCATGAGACAGAGCAGATCCATCAATGCCGATACCGGCAGAGGCCACAGCCGGGATGTCACCAGATCCGTCATCACCACCAGGCCGCCCAGAATCAGTCCGACCACGGGAAAAAAACGGATCATCCCCATGGGTGAATACACGGCATCCCGGCCGGCCGGAAGAATGGTCAAAAAGAGCAGACCGGCCCGCAAATCTGTGAAAAACCCCCTGGATTGAGAAGAAGATGTCATAAGGCGATGTTCACGGTGAAATTTGATTTCCACCCGGTTTGATTTGAAGGGCCTGGCCCGCCACCGTAAGCACCACACGGTCCGCCGTATCAGCCATGAATTGATTCACCTGACCGGCCAGATCCCGGAACCGCCGGGCCAGCGCATTTTCCGGCACAATGCCATACCCCACTTCATTGGAGACCAGAAAGACCGGGCACTGAACTCTTGAAAAAGACTGTGCGGTCTGATTCATCCGGTTTTCGATCTCCGGGTCGCCCATGTCGGCCGCCATCATATTCGAAATCCACAGGGTCAGGCAGTCCACCAGAATCACATCTGCCGAATCTGCGTGCGCCAGCAGGTTCTCGTGAATGTTCACCGGTTCTTCCACTGTTTCCCAGTCACATCCCCGTTCCGCCTGATGGGCCTTCACCCGCTTGTTCATTTCCGGATCCATGGGGACGGACGTGGCCAGAAAAAGTCTTCGCCGGCCGGGAACAGCATTGGCGGCATTCAATGCAAACCGGCTTTTACCGCTTCTGCATCCGCCGATAACCAGCGTGACAGGAGGTATATTGTCCAAAATATCGGTTCTTTCTTTTTGTTTCAATTTAATTTAAAAACGATACAAGATACCGTATCCATGAATGAAGATGCAACCCCAAAATCCAGGAAAATTTTATGTTTACAATCCAAATGGTTTCATGTAAACAAAAGCTGTTCATTCCATGATGGTGTTAGGTTAAAAGGAGGCAGGTATGATTAATAGAAGTACTATCAATGTACTTAACCTGAAACCCGTCACCCGCAGCATGTGTTCCGATTTTTACAAAAAAATCAACACGGAGCTCAGCAGTCCGGAAGCCATCAGAGAATCGGTTTCCTGGTGGCAGGACAACGAGAAGAAGCTCAACGAACTGTGGTGGGTTCTTAACTACTATTCTGAATCTCTTGATCCGGAGCGGGAACTCAGGGCCCGTGTGGAAAAGCATCTGGATTCCCTTGCACTGGAAAAAACCGCTGCACTGGAACCTGACTCCCTTCCCGACACATCTGCGGCATTGGAACAATCCTGAACCCGGCCCGGACCGACCATCATGATCCCGTCCGCCGGGAAAATCCCTTATGAAATCCATTGAAGAAATCTCTTTGCTGTACGAAATCAGCGAAGCTTTGAACCAGCACATGGACATGAAAAAATCGATGTTCAAAGTGCTGACGGTCCTGTCAGAATCCATGAACCTGGTCCGGGGTATCATTTTTCTCACCAACCGCGAATCCGGAGAAATCCGAATTGAAATCGCCCACGGCATTTCACAGGAAACCACCCGTAAAATCAAATACCTCCCTGGCGAAGGCATCGTCGGAAAAGTGGTGGAAACCGGGAAACCCGCTGTAGTGCCCCGCATCAGCAAGGAGCCGTTGTTTCTGGACAAAACCCATTCCCGGAACCTGACACAGGGTCAGGATTATTCCTTTATCTGTGTGCCCATAAAAAAAGACAGTCAGGTGGTGGGCGCCATCAGTGCAGACCGGCCTTTTGAAGGAAAGCAATCGCTGCAGCAGGGCGAAAAAATCCTGTCGGTGGTGGCGGCCATGCTGGCCCATCATGTCATCAATATGGAAATGGTCCGGCAGGAAAAAGAATCCCTTAAAACGGAAAACCTGCGTCTTAAATCCGAACTGGAAAACCGGTACAGCTTTTCCAATATCATCGGCAATTCCAATAAAATGCGGGAAGTGCTCCAGATGATCGCCCAGGTCTCTTTTTCTTCCGCCACGGTGCTGATACGGGGAGAAAGCGGAACCGGAAAAGAGCTGGTAGCCAATGCCATCCACTACAATTCAGAACGCCATCAAAAACCGTTCATCAAAATCAACTGTGCCGCCATTCCGGAGAATCTCATTGAAAGCGAACTGTTCGGCCATGAGAAAGGCGCATTTACCGGCGCCTCTCATCTGAAAAAAGGCAAATTTGAGCTGGCAGACGAGGGCACGATTTTTCTGGATGAAATCGGCACCATGGCGCCGGGTGCCCAGGTCAAGCTGCTGAGGGTCCTCCAGGAAAAGGAATTTGAACGGGTGGGCGGATACAAACCCATTCAGACAGATGTCCGCATTGTGGCTGCCACCAATGCCAATCTCGAAGAAATGGTGCAGCAGGGACGTTTCAGGGATGACCTGTATTTCCGGCTCAATGTGTTTCCCATCTATATCCCCAGCCTGCGCATGCGAAAAACCGATATCATCCTTCTGGCCGATCATTTTCTGGAAAAATACCGGAAAACCCATGGCAAAGATATCAAGCGCATCACCACCCCGGCCATTGACATGATGATGGAATACCACTGGCCCGGCAATGTCAGGGAACTGGAAAACTGTATTGAACGGGCCGTGATTCTGTGCAACGAAGGCGCGATCCACTCGTATCATCTGCCGGCCACGCTTCAGACCGGAACCGAATCCAAAACCCTGCCCCTGTCCTTGGAATCGGCGGTGGCCAGTCTGGAAAAAGAAATTATCATGGATGCCTTGAAAAACACCCGGGGAAATATCAAACAGGCGGCCCGGTTGATTCAGATCACGGTACGGAAATTCTCTTATAAAGCATCCAGATATGGTATCAATTACAAAGATTTCAGATAAACGGGTGTGAAAAATACCTGTCAGCGTTCCCCTGGAACCGGTGGATCCTGATTGATCCGGTATTCAGACTGATCCGCCAGCTTATTGGAAGGATCACCTTCATGAACCATCTGATCCAATAACGCCTTGTCATCATCCAGCGGCAACCGTCCGGTCATGTCTGCCAGGGCCACCTGACGCCCCTTTTGATTGGTGAATTCGGCTCTGGCTTCAGCCCGCCCGTTCGGCGCCAACCGGGTCAGCGTGATCCTGCACTGGATGATATCCCCGAAATACACCGGATGAAGAAACCTGAAACTCATCCCTGTGGCCAGCCATCCCACCTGGCCTCCGAATTCGCAGATCATACCTCCCACCAGAAGTCCGTGGCAGATCAGGTCTTTGAATCCTTTGGAACGGGTCCATCGTGAATCGTAATGAACCGGATTGTAATCTCTGGTCAGATCTCCGAACGCTTTGGTTTCATTTTGTGAAAACCGTCTGGAAAAACAAAAGGTGTCCCCTGGCTTCAGTCCGTTGACCATGCGTTCCCGAAGCGGATTTCCCATAGTTGATCCATCTATGGTGTGGACATTGCCACAGCCTTGCCTTCTGTCAATTTTTCGACATATTTAGCCATCCGCGTCTCGAACTGGTTCATCTCTTCCACAGGAACCGGTTTGACCCCGGCCACGGGTATTTCCAGAGGATCGATGTACCGGCCGTTCTTTGCCACCCTGAAATCCAGATGATATCCCGTGGCCAGGCCGGTTTTTCCAACAAAACCGATCACATCTCCCTGGGAAACGGAACCGCCCTTTTTCATGCCTTTGGCATATCCGTTCAAATGATAATAACTGGTTTCATATCCATTGACATGCCGGATGGTCAAATATCTTCCCATGCTTTTGTTATAGGCCATCTCCTTGATGATGCCATCCGCTACGGTTTTTACCGGCGTGTTTTTCGGGGCGGCATAATCGATCCCCGGATGAGCCCGCTTCACTTTCAGAATGGGATGACGCCGGCTGCTGGTAAAATAGGAACTTATTCTGGAATAATTCACCGGTGATTTCAGAAAAGCTTTTTGGAGGGAATTTCCTTTTTGATCGTAATATCCGGCCCGCCCCTGAGTATCGGTGTATCTAAATGCCTGATACATCTTTCCATTATTGACAAACACCGCTGCCAGAATCTGTCCATACCCTTTGTATTCACCGTGTCTGAATTGTTTTTCCACCAGTAACTGAAACCGGTCTCCGGACTGAATATCTTTTGCAAAATCAATGTCCCAGGCAAAAATATCGGAGAGTTTCCAGGCCACAGATGGACAATGTCCCGCTTTTTTTAATGCCGTACCGATATCGGATTCGATTTCCAGTTGTATGGCTTCCTCTTCAATCTCATACCGGATGGGTGTTTTCAATACGTCAAATTGATCCCCGGTTTTTTTTATTACCAGCCGGGACTGATCGTTAATCTCGTATTCAAAGTCTAAAAATTCATTCTGATACAGCGATATATGAAACGGCCGGCCGGATTTGAACCTTGTAAAAGCAAATATCTGTTTGCTCTGTTTTTCAAGACGGTAAATGGTTTTCAAAGGCAGATGCGGCCCTAAAACGGCAGCGGCGGTATCCCCGGTTTTGAAAACACCGGATATCACTTTTTTTTCCAACGGATGGATCTGATTTATTTCATTGGGATCGATGATAAAATTCTGTAATTTCGGTGTACGTGAAAGCGCACTTGTTGTGCAAAAAAACAACATCAGACCACATAATCCAATCACCAGAATCACAACCATCCACCGGTTCCTGCCAAAATATGTCAACCGCCCGGCATCTTCTGTATTTTCCAAAATCAGCTGTCCCGTCTGTGTTATGTATTATCAATTTTTTGCAGAACCATAACCAAAGTACTTAAAATTGTAAAGCAGTTTGGTTCTAATCACCCCTTTTTTTGATGGCCCCTGTCATCAGAATGGTTTTGGGATCGTCATACAGGGTATTATCCCAAAGACCGGATCACTTCTTCCAGTCTGGTATACGGCAGGCCAAAGGCATCAGAAACGGGCTGGTCTTTCTTGATCATACCGTATTCAGAGGGTTGGGGCTCTTTTACATGCATGACCATGTCTGAAATATCATACACTTCCGCAGGTGTATCCAGGATAGCTGCTTCGGCTTCAATGTATTGACTGTCTTCAAAACCAGAACCCATTCCAGCATTTTTTTCGACATAAACCGTGTGGCCATTTTTTTATAATATCAACACCGGCCGGTATCATGCAAACTCGATTTTCCTGTGGTTTTATTTCTTTGAGAATTCCTAATTTTAAAATTAAAGCGGTTGAAACCAATGTTCAAATCGTTCATCCTTGAATGCAGTTATATTCTGTATGCTTTTCATGATCTTTTCAGTATAAGGTCCGGGTGCAGGCAAAATTTTGTCTTCGAATTTTTTGATTGGCAAAACCTTTGTCCCGGTGTGTGAGGTGAAAATCTCATCTGCATTCTCCAATTCACTGGCTGAAATCAATGCCTGAGATACTTCAATGCCGGAATTTTTTGCTATTTCTATGATCGACATTCGGGTAATGGATGACAAAATATTGCCCAGCGGTGGCGTCCTGAGAACACCGTCTTTAACCATGAAAACAGATTCAATGGATCCTTCGGCCACAAATCCATCCGTATGGCGCAAAATACCGATGTCATATCCTCTTTCCATGGCATTTTTGCGGGCAAGCATGCCATTGAGATAGTAAGCACATGCTTTGGCCGATGTCGGTACGGTCAGTGGATGTAACTTGTACCATTTGCTGAAACATGCCGTAGCGGGTTCCATGGTATCAAAAACCAGTCCATCTCCTTCGGGTACAGCAAAAACGGCGGTGTCTAATTTGTCATCCAAAACGAGCGATATTATCGGTTCATCACTCCAATAAGCAACTATTTTTATCAGCCCGCGGCCAATTTTATTCGCTCTTGCCGTTTTGGAAGCGGCTTCTGCAAATTCTTCCCTGGTATAAGCCAATTCCATCCCAAGACAGTCTGCGGTATGGAATAAACGGTCCAGATGCTTGTCCATTCGAAATGCTTTTGGCCCATCTGATCCCGGATGAACCCCGAAAACTTCAAAAATAGCTGACCCCCTGCTTAGGCCATGAGACAAAATCGGGACTTTTGCATCTTCCCAGGGGATCATTTTTCCGTTAAGCCAGACAGATTTTTGATTAGGCATCATCTCCTCCTACTTTCCAGTTTTGGGCCAAACAGATCGTATAACCGGCCTGCAGACATTTATCAAATTCCGTATTTTTAAGGGGTTTGAAAGGATAATATCTGCTCATAACATCTTACAGTATTATGGTAAAGCTGTAATTTGTGTCTGCCCGAAAGGGGTGGTCCAATCCCTGGCATTTCTTTTTGATTGGGGTCGGCATAACAAAAAAAGGGCCGAAATCCGCTTGAAATTTCGGCCCTTTTTTTCACTGTTTTTTCAGATGATCTTTATCTATTTACTCATTTATCGTCTGATTTTCCTATGTCCGCCATCATTTTCAGCATATGGTAGCGGTCCATGACCTCCTGCTCGATCTTTTTGCGCAGTCGCCGGGATTCTTCGGGAAAGCTTTTTTCCAGGGCTGCAAAACGCACTTCACCGCTCAAAAATTTCTGGAGGCTGCCGTCCGGTTCTTTTGAATCCAGTATAAAGGGATTCTTGCCTTCTTTGATCAGTTCCGGGTTGTACCGATACAGCGGCCAGTACCCGCTGTCTACAGCCAGCTTGCCCTCTTCCTGGGATTTGCCCATGCCTTTGCGGATACCCTGGTTGATACAGGGGGCATAACAGATGACCAGAGAGGGGCCCGGATATTTTTCCGCTTCAACCAGGGCTTTCAATGTCTGATTCTTGTTGGCGCCCATGGAAATCGATGCCACATAGATATATCCGTAACTCATCATCATGCGGCCCAGATCTTTTTTACCGATTTTTTTGCCGGACGCGGCATACTTGGCAATAGCGCCGGTGGGCGTGGCTTTGGACGACTGCCCTCCGGTGTTGGAATACACTTCCGTGTCCATCACCAGAATATTGATATCCTCCCCGGATGCCAGCACATGGTCCAGACCGCCGAATCCAATGTCATATGCCCAGCCGTCTCCACCGAACACCCAGTGGGATTTTTTGGTGAATACGTCTTTTTCTTCATAGATCTCTTTTAAAATTCCGTCGTTCACATCCTTGAGCAGGGTCTTGAGGGCAAATCCGTATTTGCTGGATTCCTGGACATCGTCTTTTCCGGTCAGCCAGCCTCCCAAGGCTTCTTTCACCTCAGGGGCCGGATCACTTTCCAGGGCCTGTTTCATTCTGGAAGCCAGGGTGTTTCGACGGTTCTGGGTGGCCAGCATCATGCCGTATCCGTATTCTGCAGCATCTTCAAACAGAGAGCTTGCCCAGGCCGGTCCCTGTCCGTCCGCATTGGTGCAGTAAGGTGTGGACGGGGCCGAGCCTCCCCAGATGGAGGAACATCCCGTGGCATTGGCAATGGTCATTCTCTCACCGAACAACTGGGTAATCACTTTGACATAAGGGGTTTCCCCGCATCCGGCACACGCACCGGAGAACTCCAGCAATGGTTGATACAGCTGGCTTCCCTTGACCGTTTCCCGTTTGAGAATATCGGTCTTAAAGGAAATCCCGGTTGAAAATCGATGGTTGATCTTTTGTTCCTCTTCCTGTGTAAAGAGTGGTTTCATCACCAGGGCCTTGGTTTTGGCCGGGCAGATGTCGGCACAGTTGCCACACCCCTGGCAGTCCAGAGGATTGACCTGGATTCTGAACTGAAATTCCTCCATACCCTTGCCTTTGCCGTCTATTGTGACAAAAGTTTTCGGGGCGCCTTCCAGTTCTTCCGGTTTCGCCACAATGGGAATGATGGCGGCATGGGGGCAGACAAAGGCACACTGGTTACACTGGATACAGTTTTCCGGAATCCATTCCGGCACATTGATGGCGACGCCACGTTTTTCATATTTAGAGGTTCCCTGCTCAAATACGCCGTCCACGGAAAATGCGGACACCGGAAGGTCATCCCCACCCTGGGCGTTGATCTTGCGCATCACGTTTTCCACGAACGGTGTGGCGGGCTCTGCGTGGGTGTCTTCTCTGACCGCGTCTTTCCAGGATTTGGGAACCTTTACCTTTTTCAGGTTGTCCAGGGTCTGGTCCACGGCCTGGATGTTCATGTTCACCACGGCATCCCCTTTTTTGCCGAACATCACTTTGATATCGTCCTTGAGGAGCTGGATGGCCTGGTCCACGGGCAGCACATTGGACAGCTTGAAAAAACATGTCTGCATGATCATGTTGATGCGGTTGCCCAGGCCGATCTTTTCGGCAATGGCCACGGCATCGATGTTGTAGAAATTGAGTTGTTTGTCGTAAATGGTTTTGCGCACATCCCCGGGAATCTGCTTTTCCATGTCCTTGATGGACCACTGGGAGTTGAGCAGAAACGTCCCGCCCTGCTTGATTCCTTTGAGTACATCATAGATCTCAACATAATTGGCCTTGTGGCAGGCCACGAAATCCGGATTTTCGATCAGGTAGGTGGACTTGATTTTCACATCTCCGAAACGCAGATGGGATACGGTGAGACCTCCGGATTTCTTGGAGTCATAGGCAAAATACCCCTGGGCGTACTTGTCGGTGTTGTCGCCGATGATCTTGATGGCGGACTGGTTGGCACCCACGGTTCCGTCGGATCCCAGACCCCAGAATTTGGCCGAAATAGTGCCTTCCGGGGCCGGGTCAAACCCTTTTTTCACTTCCAGGGAGGTGTGGGTGACATCATCGTCGATGCCCACGGTAAAATGATTTTTCGGGGACATGGCGTTCATGTTGTCATACACCGCCTTGATCATGGAGGGATTGAATTCCTTGGATGACAACCCATACCTTCCTCCGATAATTTTCGGACCTTCCCCGTATTCCATGAAAGCGGTGCATACATCTGTGTAAAGGGGTTCCCCAATGGCACCGGGTTCTTTGGTTCTGTCCAGCACGGTCACGGCTTCCACCGTGGACGGAATGGTCTGCAAAAACGCCTGGGTGTCAAAGGGCCGGTACAGCCGGACCTTGACAAGGCCCAGACGGTGTCCTTGGGCGTTGAGACAGTCAATGGATTCCTCGATGGCTTCACAGGCCGAACCCATGGCTACGATGATATGATCCGCCTGGGGATCTCCTGCATAGTCAAACAGATTGTATCTGCGGCCGGTCAAATCCCCCACCTTTTTCATGTAGGTTTTGACGATGGCCGGTACCCTGAGATAATATTTGTTGGCTGCTTCCCGACCCTGAAAATAGATATCCGGATTCTGGGCCGTTCCCCTTGTGTCCGGATGTTCCGGGTTTACAGCCCGGGCCTTGAATGCCTTGTATGCCTCGAAATTGAACAGGGAAGCCATGTCCTCGTATTCGATCATTTCTATTTTCTGAATTTCGTGGGAGGTACGGAATCCGTCATAAAAATGCAGAAACGGCACCCGGGCTTCGACTGTAGCCAGATGAGCTACCAGGGCCATATCCTGGGCTTCCTGGACCGAAGAGGAAGCCAGCATGGCAAATCCGGCCTGACGGGCGGCCATCACATCCTGGTGATCCCCGAAAATCGACAGGGCATGGGCGGAAATGGAGCGTGCCGTAACATGAAACACCGACGGCAGCAGCTCTCCTGCTATTTTGTACATATTGGGAATTTTGAGCAGCAGTCCCTGGGAGGCGGTGAACGTTGTGGTCAGGGCACCGGCGGCCAGAGATCCATGGACGGCACCGGCAGCGCCTGCTTCAGACTGCATCTGTTTGACATCCAGCACCTGGCCGAAAATGTTTTTCCGTCCCTTGGATGCCCAGCCGTCGGCAATCTCTCCCAAGGGGCTGGATGGCGTAATGGGGTATATGGCAGCAACTTCACTCATGGCGTATGCCACATGGGTTGCGGCAGTATTTCCGTCAATGGTCTGCATTCTTTTTTTCATGTTTTTCACCTCTTGTGGTTTGATACGAACAAATAAATATTCCGATATAACCTGTTAGTCTTATAATAAATAATTGAAATTGTAAATGCCGTATCCATCTATACCCTGTAATTTTTCAAATAAATATGATACATTACAAAAATTATTTTATAATTTTTTTTTTAATAAAAAAAATCGGTTACATCAAAATTAACCAAGGAGAATAAATGGGATTTTTATCTGCCACCCAATCCATGAGCCGGTATCGCATCACCGATTCATTTGACACAGAGCCCATGGAACAGGTTCGCAACGGGCTGATTCGACATGCCATTCCGAAACTGGAAAATGAGTACGAAGAGATCTCCGCCGGATGGACCCCTTTTGAAAGTCCCTATCTGCCTGATTTTGAAAAATTTTCTTTTGTGTTTGGAAGCTATTTTCTGTTTTCTCTGCGCATTGAAAAAAAATCGATCCCGGCCAAACTGGTGCACAAACAGATGGCCATTGAAATAGAAAAGAAAAAAGCGGAAACAGGGCGGGATTTCATTTCCAAAAATGAAAAAGCGGAACTCAAGGAAACGGTCATGGATGTACTGATGCACAAAATGCCCTTCATTCCCAATGTATATGATGTGCTGTGGGATTATGACGCCGGCGACCTGTTTCTGCTCACCACCCAGAAGGCGGCCAATGAGTTTTTTGAAACCCTTTTTTTCAAAACCTTCAACCTGAAGCCCATCCGGTTGTTTCCCTATACTCTGGTCGAAACCAAATCGGCTTTTTCTCCTGCGCACAAAGACCGCATCATCACCCTTACCCCTTTACACTTTTCGAGGTAATCCATGCTGGATATCGCAACTGCATATAATAAATATGGTTTTTTAGGCAATGACTTTCTCACCTGGTTATGGTTCATGATCGAAACCGGCCAGGACATCACCCAGGCCATTGAGGCAAAACACCCGGTATCGCTTGATATCGGCAATTCTCTGGTTTTGGAAAACACCCTGGGAGACAACGCTAAAGAAAAAATCACAATCAAGGGGGATCAGGCCGGGCTGGAAGAAGGCACCACGGCCCTGAAAAAAGGGGCCAAGGTCATAGAAATGAACCTGGTGTGCAAACTGGGCCCGGAAGAGGAATATCATTTCACTATCAAGGGAGACAGTTTCAACATCACCGGATTGAAAACCCCGGCCGGAGCCGGAGATGGTTCTGAGGATGAAATCGAAGGCAGGATCATTGAAAAAGCCCTGCTGATTTTGAGGATCTCCCAGGTTATTGACACCCTGTTTTTCTCCTTCCTGGGCCAGCGCATCGATGACGACTGGAAACACAAGGGTTTCGATTCTATGCATACCTGGATCTACAATGATTAAAACCTTGTCTAAAACTGGTTCAAAATATATGTGGTTTTCAACACTCACAGTCACCAGTGTTCAAAACCACAGGGATATAGACGGGTTTTCAACCCGTTTTTCAACAGGGTTGTTTATAAAAAAACAATTGATTTCAATTGGCTTTACAGTTTTGAACATATGAACACCCCTTATTATTACTATTACCTGTTTTAAATACATTAATAAATAAATTAAGCCCTGATTTAACATTTGATATATGACCTGTTTTGATATACATATTTCAAGGTTAATCCCTTAAATAACGAAAGTATAAAAGGAACCTGAATGAGATTTTCATTTGATAAAAAAGAAGTTCTGGAAGTCCTTTCTAAGATCCAGGGCATCACCGGCAGAAAAACCAATTTGTCAATCACATCGGATGTACTGATCAAAGCCATGGATGACCAGATCTCTCTCACGGCCAATGACCTGGAAACCGTGTTTACCGGTACGTATGATGCAGCTGTTGAAAAAGAGGGTATTCTTTCCATCAATTCAAAAAAATTCTTTGAAATCGTCAGAGAATATCCGGACAATACCATTCCGGTGAATGAAGTGGAAAACCGGTGGGTGGAAATCGGTAAAGGGGACAGCCTGTTCCATATCGTGTCTTCGGATTATGAAAATTTTCCAGAAACACCGGTGATTGAAAATGTGAATTTCATTGAGATCAATGCCAGGGATTTGAGAAAAATGCTGGAATCCGCTGCCGTGATCTCCTATGCCGGGGATGAAAAACGCACCTATGTGCTGGGAGCGTTGATCGAAAAAGTGGATAAGAACGATGTTCCGCACCTGAGGATGGTATCTACGGACTCCCGGAGGCTGAATTGTTTTGATGCCGGATATACCGGCGACCTGATACTGCCGGATGACCCGGTGATCATTCCCAAAAAAGGGTTGTCTGAACTGCACAAATTTATCGACAATACGTCAGAACCCATCCGGGTGGGTATCAGGGCCAATCATTTTGTTTTCCAGCGGGCCAATGAATCCATCATGATCAAACTTCTCAGCGGGGAGTATCCCAACTATCCGCCCATTATCCAGACGGAGACCATGACCGGTATGGAAGTGGACCGAAACATGTTCTATACCCTTATGAAACGGGTGTCCATTCTCACGTCTGATGATTACAAAAGCGTGATTCTGCACTTCAAGGAAAATGAGCTCACGGTCACCATCACCAATCCGGAAATCGGTGAATCCAAGGAACGCATGATGATCGGATATTCCGGTGAAGATATTAAGAGCGCTTTCAATCCCAGATACTTCATGGATGCCCTGAACCTGTTTGATCAGGCAAACGTGCTGCTTTATATCAAGGAAGCCAGGACTCCCTGCATCATCAAAGCCATGGATGATGACAACCTTATCTGTGCCATTATGGCAATGCATATCTCATGAAAGAAAACAACGTGACAAAAGAATACAACGCAGACAGTATTAAAATTCTGGAAGGCCTGGAAGCGGTCCGGAAACGGCCGTCCATGTATATCGGCAATGTGGACATGGAAGGACTTCACCATCTGGTGTACGAGGTGGTGGACAACAGTATCGACGAAGCCATGGCCGGTCATTGCGATATCATTTATGTGACCATTCACCCGGATATGAGCGTGAGTGTGGAGGACAACGGTCGGGGTATTCCCATAGAGATGCATGAAACCGAACATGTGCCGGCCTGTGAAGTGGTTATGACCAAGCTGCATGCCGGCGGCAAGTTTGACAAGGATTCTTACAAGGTGTCCGGCGGTCTTCACGGGGTGGGCATTTCCGTCGTCAATGCCCTGTCCAGCCACCTGGAAATGGAGGTCTACAAAAATGGAAAGATCTATTATCAGACTTATTCCCGGGGTCATAAGATCACGGAACTGATCATCAAGGGCGATACCGTGAAAAAAGGGACAAAGATCCGATTCACCCCGGATTTCACTGTCATGAACGAAAATGAATTTGATTATGAAATACTGTCCCGCCGCATGCGGGAGCTGGCCTTTCTGAACAAAGGGGTTAGAATTATCATTGAAGACGAGCGCTCCGCTGAAAAGGATGATTTTTTCTATGAGGGCGGCATCGTGTCATTTGTGGAATATCTGAACCGCTCCTGTACACCGCTGCATGATCCCATCCACATCGAGGGGGAAAAAAAAGATGTGCAGGTGGAGGTGGCCATCCAGTACAATGACACATTCAAGGAAAAACTGTATTCCTATGCCAACAACATCCGCACCATCGAGGGCGGATTCCATGTATCCGGGTTCAAGGCGGCCATGACCCGAACGGTGAACGCCTATATCACCGGATCAAAAAATCTTCCCAAGAACATGCAGAACATCAAGTTGTCCGGCGATGACATGAGAGAAGGACTGGCTGTGATCATTTCAGTGAAGATCATGGAACCCCAGTTCGAAGGACAGACCAAGACCAAACTGGGCAACAATGAAGTCAAAGGTATTGTGGAATCCCTGCTCAATGAGAAGCTGTCCTGGTTTCTGGAAGAAAACCCCACCGTGGCCAGACAGATCATCTCCAAGGCCGTGGATGCGGCAAGGGCCAGGGATGCGGCCAAACGGGCCCGGGAACTGGCAAGAAAAAAAGGGACCCTCATGGATTCGACCCTGCCGGGCAAGCTGGCGGAATGCCAGTTCGCTGATCCAGCGGAAAGAGAACTGTTCCTGGTGGAGGGAGATTCCGCCGGCGGGTCGGCCAAACAGGGAAGAGACCGCCGGTTTCAGGCTATTCTGCCATTGAAGGGCAAGATCCTGAATGTGGAAAAAGCCCGGTTTGACAAGATTCTGAGAAGTGATGAGATCAAGAACATCATTACAGTACTGGGTACAGGCGCGGGCAAGGAAGAATATGATGTGGAAAAAATCCGGTATCACAAGGTGGTGATAATGACCGATGCGGATGTGGACGGATCGCATATCCGGACATTGTTGCTCACTTTTTTCTACCGCCAGATGCCCGAGATGATCGCCAGGGGATACCTGTATATCGCCCAGCCGCCACTTTTCCGTGTAGGTTCAAGAAAAAGCGGGCTGTACCTGAAAAATGAAGAAGAGTATTCCCAGTATCTGATCCAGCGCATTGCTTCCCAGAAGGATCTGTACATCGAAAACCAGACGGACCCGATTCCTGAGGAAAAATTCCAGCAGTTTTTGCAGAACATGACCTGGTATTTCAATGCAGTGTCATTGCTTCGAAAGCGCGATTTTGATACCAAAATGCTGCTCAATGTGATCCATCACGGGGTCAGGGACAAGTTTTTCCTGGAAAAGTACAGCAATTTCGAGGCATTGTCCCGGGATCTGAAAAAAGCCGGGTATCAGCCCAGAAACATTGAATATGACCCGGAGCGCAAAATTTATGAGATGGATATTTATGACAGGGAAGACAAACAGTTTCTGCTGCGGGTGGGCCGGGAAATTCTGGCCACCAGTGATTACAAGCAGATGCTCAAAAGCTATGAAAGAATTGCGGAGTTCAACCGACCGCCGTTTGCTGTCATGTCCAAACAGGAAGATGCCAAAATCAGAAACGAATTTGCCACCATTGACGAATTATACACCTTTCTGATGGCGGAAGCCAAAAAAGGAATCACCATCCAGCGGTACAAAGGTCTGGGGGAGATGAACGCAGAGCAGTTGTGGGAAACCACCATGAATCCGGAAAAACGGATGATGCTCCAGGTGAATATCGAGGATGCGGAAAAAGCGGACGAAATTTTTACCCTGCTCATGGGAGAAGAGGTGGAACCCCGCCGCAATTTCATTCAAAAGCACGCCCTGGAGGTGACGTCCCTGGATTATTGAACCTCCATGGCATCCATGGCTTTTTTCATCTGCCGGACCGCCTGGCGCAGCCGTTCTTCGTTCTCCACCAGTGCCAGGCGCAGGTATCCTTCGCCTTCTTCACTGAACCCGGTCCCTGGGGCCACCGCCACATTGGCCCGGTTCATCATCTCGATGGCAAACTGCATGGCCCCCATCTTGTCGAACGGGGCCGGAATTTTGGCCCACACAAACATGCCCGCCCTGGGAGGAGTGATATCCCATCCCATGCGGGACAGGCCGCTGCACAGGACATCCCGCCGGGTTTCATAGGTTTTGGCAAGTACCGGGATGGTGTCGTCACAGTCTCTCAAGGCAATGATACCTGCCACCTGGATAGCGGAAAAGATACCGTAGTCGAAATATCCCTTGATCTGGCCCAGGGCCTTGACGATCAGTTCATTTCCAACGCAGTAGCCGATGCGCCAGCCCGCCATGTTGTAGGATTTGGAAAATGAGCCGAATTCCACCCCCACATCCTTGGCTCCGGGTGCTTCCAGAAAACTGGGGGCCTTGTACCCGTCAAAGGTGATCTTGGAATAGGCAAAGTCATTGATTACCATGAATTTGAACCGTTTGGCCAGGGCCACGATCTCTTCAAAAAAAGCCACATCCGTCACCACGCCGGTGGGGTTGTGGGGATAGTTGAGCATCAGTACTTTCGGGGCGGGGTAGCAGGACTCGCAGATCTTGATGATCCGGTCCAGAAATCCCTTCTCCGGCGCAATGGGAATTCGCATGACATTGGCCCCGGCAATGACCGCGGCATAAATGTGGATGGGAAATGCCGGCGCCGGCACCAGCACGGAATCTCCCGGTCCCATAATGGCCAGACACAGATGGGAGATTCCTTCCTTGGAACCGATGGTGAAATAGGTTTCTTTTTCCGCATCCAGGTCGATGTGATAATGGCGCTGATAGTATTTGGCAATCTCCTTTTTCAGATGCGGCATGCCTGAACTTTCCGGATACCGGTGGGACTTGGGGTCCTTGGCCACCTCCACCAGTTTTTCAATCACCGCATCCGGGGTGGGATCCATGGGATTGCCCATACCAAGATCGATGACATCATCCCCCTTGCGTCGTTTTTCCATTTTCATTTTATTGATCATGCCGAACAGATAGGGCGGCAGCTGATCCATGCGGCTGGCAAAACGAATGATATTTTCTTCCACGGCCATGACTCCTTGTAAAAAAATCAAAAATAAACAGATGAAAATAAATTTTTAAATATATCAGATTAATATTTTAAAAATAAAGAGAAAAATTCATAATTTTATCATTGGACATCGATTTCAAAATACCATAATAATCAAGGCAAAGACAGAATGAAAGGAAACCTTCCATGAAAAAGCCCTGAAAAACCACCTGGGGGTTCTGGCAGCCGGCAATTTTGCCCTGACCGTGGTGCTGCTTCAGAAATTTTCAGAAATCGCGGCCCGTTATATCCCCCAGTGGGAGATCATCGATTATGCAAGTGACGCCAAGAAAGATTCCCCCAGCGGCACGGCCAGGGAACTGGCCTTCCGGCTGTCCCAGGTCCGGCGGTCCGAATTGACGGTTCCCCTGGCAGACACCCAGGGCCCCATCGAAGCCAGGGGTGCGGACATGACCGGCTCCCAGGTGCATTCGATCCGGCTGCCCGGATTCACCCTGTCTTTGGAAATTATTTTCGGCCTGCCGGACCAGACACTGACAATCCGCCACGATGCCGGTACCAGTGCCCAGCCCTATGTGGACGGGGCTCTCCTGGCCATCCGCAAGGTGGACACCTTTACCGGTCTCCGCCGGGGGCTGGATCATGTGATGGATCTGGAATGACATCGTCTGATGTTTTGCGCCATGTTCAAGCCGGGCAGAGAAGTGAATATATCAAGGCATAAAGGAGGTATGGCATGAAAGAAAAGTGGCAGTCGGCTTTCGGGCAGATGACCTATGGGATTTATGTATTGACCACAAAAATGGATGATGCGGTCAACGGCATGATCGCCTCCTGGGTGACCCAGGTGTCGTATGATCCGCCCCTGATCATGGCGGCGGTGCACCCCAACCGGTATTCCCACGACATGATTGTCAAGACCCGGGCCTTTGGGCTGCACATCATCGATCGGTCACAGAAAGACCTGCTCAAACGGTTCAAGGGGCCGGATCCGAAGGAAAAATTTTCCGGAATGGACTGGAAACCCGGAAAAACCGGGGTGCCCGTTCTGAAAGACTGCCTGGCATGGTTTGAACTGGCGGTGGAAGAGCAGCATCAGCCGGGGAACCACACCCTGTTTATTGCCAAAGTGGTGGATGCCGGGGTTCATTCCGGGGAGACACCCTTGACCACGCTGGATTACGGAGGCATGTATGTGGGGAAAAAGTGATCCCCGGCAGGTCTTTATAAATAAGCTTGACAACCTGAAATCAGTTCGTTAAAAAATCAGTATCATTTTATTATTCTGATTCAGGCAATCATTCTGTTCTGTTCTCCAACATACTCATGTGGCCGCGAACCCTTTCTTTTTTCAACCGGCATTCAATGGCTTCTGATAAATCGATAATATAAAATATCAGGGAGTTATCCGCAGCATTTACAGAGGCGATGTACAAAGGCCTGGTCCCCGATGCCGGGTATAAACTGACAAAAACCATGCCTGGCGGCGACAATATATGCGCCGGAACCACCACCATTTGACCGGTCGAATCCCAAAAAGGGTGTTGGATCCCCTTTTTTTTGATTGTAATGATTAAATTTTCTGTCAATATAAATAGTGTAGATTCCGAAGTATCGATCTCCTAAAAATCTCAAGATTGATTACAATGATATTACTCGGCAATAGGAAAGCCGGAAGGCTTTCTTTCCTTCCGGCTTTTATCATGTAGACAGCAGTCTACCGCACTGAGTTATCCCTGGCGCCGGAGTCCCCTCACTGACGCTTCCGTTTCACTCAGATTCGTTGAACCATTCCGAGTTGTAAATGGTCTCGGCGGTTACATTTTTTTCATTATGGTAGTATGCCTCTTCAAGGGCGACGGTTGCGGTATTCATTATCTCTCTCCTGTTGCCCCTGCTGTAACCGGCAATCAATTCAATCGCCTCGTCTGCAAACAGATCCGCAGGTGCTTCTGCATTTTTCAGACGGCTGAGGATGAACAGCCTTGTTTCATATTCGTTCATGGGGTCGATTTTTATGATACCGGTAAGCCGGGATCGAACGGGAACCATTACATAAAGCTCGAGCTGTTTGGCAAGATTGTCATCACCCGCAAGGATCAGTGATGCGGCGACC
>JAVVEQ010000110.1:0-2657 GCA_032250905.1 Desulfotignum sp.
GGACTCAATCAAATTATAATACCTGATCCGGAATATTTCACAGCAAACCCATCATAGATGTTATCGGGTGCAGATATCAAATGAAACTTTTAAAAAGCGGCTTGGTCCCTGCCGAAGAGGAAGGGCATTGAATGAGGATATATCGTCTGAAACGTACCCAGTTTCTGCCGGTTTCTATGAATACAACCTGGCAGTTTTTTTCTGACCCGGGCAATCTGCCTGAAATCACGCCACCATGGCTTGGCTTCAGATTGACACAAAAAATGCCAGAAAGCGTTTATGCCGGGATGATACTTTCCTACCGCCTGACACCGCTTCCATACCTGACCGTCAATTGGACGACTGAAATCACTCACCTGAAAGCCCCTGATTTTTTTGTGGATGAACAGCGGTTCGGACCTTACAAATTCTGGCATCACCAGCATTTATTCAAAGCAGTCGGCAGCGGGACAGAGATGACCGATATCGTCCATTATGCCATGGGTTTCGGGATGCTGGGGGATCTGGTGCATCGTTTCATTGTATCGCCAAGACTGAAAAATATTTTTGACTTTCGGTATGAAAAACTGAAGGTAATATTGAGTTAACCCGCTTTGTGCGGAAAGGAGTACATATGTCAGAGACATTTCCCCGTGTGGCCATTGTTACCGGGGCCACCTCAGGATTCGGCCGGGCCACGGCAGAAAAATTCATCAGCGCTGGATTTGGTGTCGTGGGGTGCGGCCGGAATCAGTCCCGCCTGGAATCGATGGAAAAACAGTCTGAAACCGGCTTTGCAGGGGTGGCGGGAGATGCATCGGATGAAAGGGTGATAGACCGTTTGTTTACAATGGCAGCGGATCGATTCGGGCGGCCGGCCGATATTGTGGTGGTCAATGCCGGCAGAGGATTGGGCGGGTCTGTTAAGAGTGCGGATTTGTCTGAACTGGAGGCAATGATCCAGGTGAATATTTTGGCGGCAGTAAAACTGATGCAAAAGGCGGCCCGAAACATGGAAGAGATGCAGAAAAACCGCTTTCCGGATTCGGCATCAGATATCGTGGTCATCGGTTCAGTTGTGGGACGGCATGTTTCGGAATTCAGCACGGTTTACGGAGCGTCGAAATCAGCGGTTCATGCACTGGCTGAAGGGCTGCGGCGGGAACTGTCCCCGTCCGGGGTAAGGGTCTCGCTGGTAGAGCCGGGCGCCTGCCTGACCGGGTTTCAGTCGAGCGCCGGATACAGCGATGAGATCATCCGGACAATGACAGATCAGTATGGCCCCTTGCTGGATGTGAATGATATAGCCAATACCATCCACTATATCGTTTCTCAACCCCCGCATGTGCACCTTTGTGATGTAGTGGTGAGACCCACACGCATGAATTACCCATAAATAAGATTGACAGGTGGGGATTACTTGCAGGAAAAGACCCGTTTATCAGGAGAATGAACACCACTGACTTTCCCCATTATGCTTCTTCGAAGTAGGCCGGGCGATCGATCAAACCACTATAATTTTTTAAGGATGATTCTATGAATTCCATAAAACAAGCACAAAAAATTTATGAGGTGTGTGTTCTAAATGCCAAAATTATGGAGGAAAGCCTTATTTGAGCAAATTTCCTATCCTGATCCGCCATATCCACCAGAGGGTGTGAAATGCAACAAAAATTATCAATATCAGCCACTGGACGGCCGGTAATCCGCCACGGATCTGAAGAAAAGTCAGCATAATACCCAGAATAACCGCACCGGACCAGATCAGTTTCAGATTGAGCATGTTTTTATAGGTTTGTGCATCTGCGTTTCTGCCCAGAAAAGATTCAATTCCAATACCGAAAAGAGCAGCTGCGACAATGCGTGTGGTAAAAGGGTCAATTGTATGCCAGCCCAGAAACGTTAAAGACTGATGGGGAAAAAAGAACAGTGGAACCGCAAACAGGACATCGGCGATAAAATGGGCCACAAACCAATGTTTCAGAGTATTGGGGGCTGTCTTTGATTCTGCCATGATTGTCTCCTGTTTAAAACTTTTTTAAACCGATAAAATAACTTCCGGTATCGGCATGTTGTTCTGCCATACTTTTTAAAATAAAGGCATTATCATCCAAAGTCAAAACAACGGACCCAATATGCACCGGGTCAAGTCTCTATTTGAGACTTGGAGATGATTTCTGTTCGTAAAAAAGAAAGATTAATTTTGTGGGAATATAGCGAGGACTACTTGCTAAAGATTCCATTTTAGAGCGGATTACAACCCAAGCCTTTCCCTGTAAATCCAGACGGTTTTTCAAATTTTAAAGTGGATGATTTTTTCTGTGCAGGGAGTGATGATACTGGACACGCCCCCTTGGAGATCACCGTCCCTCCATGCCGGCATCCAGCCCGGGCACGGCCAGCTTTTTCTGTATCCCGTGCAGCAGGAGGCTCAGGAATCCTACCAGCACTAAATATATCAGGGCCACCAGCACATAGGTCTGGATCGGGGCAAAGTTCTGGCTGGACAGTATTTTGGCCTTGTTCATCAGATCCGGGACAGCAATGAGAAACACGATGGCCGTATATTTGACCATGGCGATGAGCTCGTTGGACCAGGCCGGAATCACCAGTCGCAGGGCCTGGGGTAAAATGATGTGCCGGATGCCCTGGAGACGGCTCATGCCGATGCCCCGGGC
>JAVVEQ010000111.1:0-2402 GCA_032250905.1 Desulfotignum sp.
GTTTTCATCATGGACTTTGCAGACAAACAAAGCCAGTGGTGAAGTGTGTCCTTAAAGATGACGGTGTTTCATATAAAGCAAAATAGCCGCATTCAGCTGATATGGCCCGGCACCCTTTTTGTTCCAGATGGACGGCCGCCTGCCGGATCGGCTCCAGACAGGGTGATTTGTCTTCAGCAAAAACCAGGTTCTGGATATCGATGCCCGTCACAATTTCAAACTGAACATTGAACGGATAGGTTGACGCATTTCTGACATCTCCGGGAAAACCGGGATATACATCATCCAGGATCATGATGCCCAGGCCCATCCCGTAACAGCATCGATTCTTCCTGGCCGCAATATGGTCGATGATCATTTTTTTCTCTTCAAAGTAAAGGGTTGTAAAAGTTAAACCGCACCGGTTCAGACATTTGCCTGGAGCAGTTTTAACAGCGTTTTTCTGGTCAGGACATCACTGGTGATCACACCGATGGCCTTATCGGACTCCACCACAGGCATGGCCGAAATGGCATGGTTTTCCAGTGTTCTGATACAGTCAATAATTGTGGCGTCCGGGGTGCATGTCACCACATCCGCGGTCATGATCTTTGTCAAAGGCGTATCTGCCGTCATTTCGGAAGCCATGGCACTGGCAATATCCCAGCTGGTGACGATGCCGATCAGTTTGCCTTTTTCAGATAATATATTGACAATGGGAACGGTTGAGTTCACCAGCAGTTTGGCTGCCTGGGCAATACTCTGGTCCACGCCGACCGCAGGAGCGCTTTCCATGATATCCCTGGCGGTTTTGGACTTTTCTCTGGAAGCGATCCGTTGAACACTGATGGTTTCGGCAATTTCACAGGGCAGGGAATCCGCATCTTTGCACAGACCGTCCACCAGTTCCGCCATATTGCGGCGGATCACCGTTTCCAGTTTTTCGATGGCGGCTTGTCGGCGCATCTCTGACAATGTGTCGAATTCGTCCCGGTTTTCTTCCAGCCATTTGTTTACAGAATCCCGGTTACCCAGGTGATGGGCCGGTATTTCCAAAGATTTCGGGGTAGGGATGATTCTTTCGTGGGCCGCGTAAATCACCCCGCCGGAATTGACCAGATAATCGGTCGCGATCAATACCCCTTTATCGCGATATACATGCCGTTCCATCTTTCTGCGGGCCGCTTTTTTTGACGGCAGCGGTGAATAGGTGTTGGCGCCTTCCACAATCATGCGCCATCGGCCCATGCGGTCTGCCGTCATGGAAGGGTTGGATGTTTTGTCAATATCCAGATAATTGAACACCGGGGACGCCGGCACCAGACAGAATGCGGATTCGGTCAACAGGTTGTCGGCCGCAGTGGAAAACACGGTCCGGCGGAAAGTGTCATCAGAACTGTCCATGATTTTGTCGTGATAGTACTGTTTGGTGACGTTTCCGAATTGTTTCCACATCTCGAACAGGGTTTTCCATGGCAGTCCATCCGGATGTAGCAGGTATCCGTCCAAATCACTAATTCCTTTGATAACGGGCGCGGTATCAGGATCGTATTCATGGAATATTCTGGCGGCATGGGCCCCGACCGCTCCGAATCCCTGGATCAGGACATCCATGTCCGCTGCTTTGGGAATCTCCATGTCTCTGAACTGCGGCAGCTGTTTCAGGCGGGGAAGGTGTTCCAAAAGTGCCCTGGTGGCCACCACCACCCCGTTGGCAGCGCCGCCGAGTTCATCGATGCGGTTTCCACCCATGTCCGCCGGTTTGGATACACAGGAATTCAAACCGTTTTCAATGGCAATGGTTTTCATGTCTGCATCATTGGTTCCCACATCCGGCCCTGGAATGTAGATCTGTGTATAACGCCGGATCAGTCGGGCAAATCCTTTGATAATGGCGGATCGGTCCGGCCCTGTCATGTTTTCCGGTTGGACGATGCCGGATTTCCCACCGCCGAAAGGCAGGTCGGCTGCGGCATTTTTCAATGTCATCCCCCGCGCCAGATTGTGAATGTCATGGGGGGTAATGTCGGGAAGCATCCTGACACCGCCCATGGCAGGTTCTCCCATTGCCAGGTTGTCCACCACGAGAAATCCACCGATCTCCTCAGGTGCGTCTTCATTCCACATGATCGATACCAGGCGGGGCCCCAGGCGGTCCACGGTGATGCCCAGCCGGTGCAGACTATCCACGTCGGTGGCGCCGAACTCCAGGTATTTCAGGGGTCCATCTGTTATGAGCCTTTTTTCCCTGGTTTGGTCCGGAAGGGTGTCGTTCAGAAACTGGTCCAATTTTTTTGGAATCATGGGTGCTTCCTCGTTTCGAGATGCTGGTGGAGGTTCCGGGCCGCTACCACGCCAATCCCGGCCTTGAGCAGTGCCTGAGCGGTCAGGTTCATGGCCTGGTGTTTGTCCAGATAGTTCAT
>JAVVEQ010000112.1:0-2333 GCA_032250905.1 Desulfotignum sp.
AAGACAGGGGGGGGCGGGTTTACGGGCCTGTGGACAGGGGATTGGGGGAATGGTTTCAGGGGTGTTTTCCTGTCATTTTGTCATGGAATCGCTGCACATGATCCTTGATGATGGCGGATGCAGTGCTGCCATCCTTTTCTTTCATGGCGGCAATGATCTTGTCAAAGTCCCGGAGATTTTCCAGGGTCCTTTCACGGTTCATGGGCAGGTAATCCTGGTAATAGCGGTGAATGTTGTCATGGATGCTTTTCTGGATAAACTGGAACACGGGATTCCGGGTCATGGTCCCGATATAGGTGTGCATGGTCTCATCGGTTTTCAGGAAACTTTCCCAGTCCCGTCGTTCAAAACAGCGTCTGGCTATGGCCTGGAGCCGCTCCAGCTCCTCGATGTCTTCCGGGGTGGCCCGCTGGGTGGCCAGTTCCACCAGGCTGCCCTCTATTTTGATCCGGAATTCGGACAGATGTTCCAGAGACACCTCGCCGGACTGGATGAGCAATGCCAGAGATTCCATGAGAGGATCCGTGTCGATCTGCTTGACAATGGCACCGCCGGTGACCCCCAGCTTGATCTCGATCAGCCCTTTCTGCTCCAGGACCCGCAACGCCTCCCGAAGTGTCCCCCGGCTTGTGTTGAACATCTCCTTGAGGTCCCGTTCTGCCGGCAGCCGGGTACCAGGGGCCAGTTTCTTGGTCAGGATGGCCTCCTGTATCTGGTCTACCACATCCTGAAAGACCCGGCTCTGTCTGGCACGTTTGAACATAACATATTCCGTTTCTGCATGGGTTGCCAATTTTTTATCCAATTTAATGGTTAAACCATTTTGCTCTTCTTTGTCAAATATTTTCAAGGAAATTAAATTGTAAGGTGATCATGGCTTCCTTATGTGACATTATAAATGAGACACTTACCCATTGAAAAATTAGTGCAGGGCAGGTAAGGTAACAGTCATGAAACCGAAAAACTGTATCCAGGACTGTCGAAAAAGGTTAAATCACAGTCTTTTTTACGTCTAACACGAAACATTTATAAGGATTTAATATTGTTCAAGCCAAACTATTCATTTGAAAAACGCCAGAAAGAAATTGCAAAGAAAAAGAAAAAAGAAGAAAAAAAGCAACGCAGACTGGAGAAAAAAAACAATTCAGTCGAGGAAAATGAGAATACATCTCCTGCTGAAGAATAACCTGGGAAGACGGACTTGAAAATTTCAGGAGTTCATAGACAATGGATACTTTGAAAATTGTCCGGGGGGATATCACAACAGCGGATGTGGATGCCATCGTCAATGCCGCCAATTCCCGGATGCTGGGCGGCGGGGGTGTGGATGGCGCGATTCATCAGGCCGCTGGTCCGGCACTGCTGGAAGCGTGTAAAAAAATTAAGCCGAAAAACGGGGTCCGGTGTCCCGTCGGGGAAGCACGGATCACCGGGGCCGGGAATCTGAAGGCGAAATATGTGATTCATACTGTGGGACCCAGATATGGTATTGATACTCCTTCTGACAGGCTGCTTGCCTCTGCCTATCAGAACAGCCTGGACCTGGCCGTGTCTCATGGATGCCGGTCCATTGCATTCCCGGCCATTTCCTGCGGTGTTTACGGGTATCCCCGGCAGGAAGCGGCAACCATTGGTTTGTCTGTCTGCCAACGGCCGGAATATGACGCATTGATAAAATATATTTATCTGTTCAGCGATGAAATGACCGCCATCTGGAAGGCAGTGCTTGACGGCCGGTAAGTCATCTGCCGTTTTTTTGTGAAGTTGCCCCGCGTTTTCTGCCCGCAGGTCCCCGGGGGGTGGTGACAACGGCTTTCTGCCGTTGTTTTCTGACGGGATCTTTTTCCACAAACACCGGCTTTCGGGTAAACGGATCCTGGCCTGTGTGATACATCAGCGTGGAGAATGTGGCCGGGGTGGGAGTGAAAATCTGGACCTGCTCGGGCGTGGTTCTCAGTTTGTCCGTGGTAAAGCGTTTCAGTGCAGCCATGTCTGTCTGGGTGCATCCAGGGTGGGCCGCCATTAGATAATAACTTGACAGTACCGTTTTTACCAGAAGATTACTCACGCCACAAGCCGTAGTCCTTCCGCTCTATCCAGATCTATCCTTTCGATGATGAATTTCTTGAAGATTGAGTCTTGAGATGAATCTGAGAGAAATTCGGGAAAGGTCTGGCGCAATGCGATTGCCGTGACAAGCTCAGAAGGCGCAAAATCGGTTCGAATGGTTCTGAACCAAGACCCGAAGGAAGAGAAGACCAGTTGGGGGAAGGAAGTGGAGAGGTACTGGAGCAGACCCTGAGCAATCAATCCGGTTTGAACGAATCTGTGGT
>JAVVEQ010000113.1:0-1976 GCA_032250905.1 Desulfotignum sp.
GGTGTTGAAACTGGGAAAAAGGGGCAGTCTGATTTCATTCAACGGCAGCACGACCCGAATCGATGCCATGTCCGGAAAAGATGCCAAAGACACCACCGGTGCCGGAGACCTGTGGGCTGCCGGGTTTCTTTTCGGCATTGCCAATGAGTTTTCCATTGAAAAAAGTGGAGAACTGGCGTCTGCATGTGGATACGAGGTGTGCCAGGTGATCGGGGCCCAGATCCCGGAATCCGGATGGGAGCGGATCCGGGCCCTGATTTGATGGAGATCTGTTTCAGGCCTTGTCAAACACTTTTTTGTAGACCTCTTTATACGTTTTTACAAAGAAAAATTCGATGCCTTCCCTGATATGTTCCGGCAGTTTCTCAAATTCACTGCTGACCCCGTCCGGTAAAATAATCTCATGGATACCCGACCGCCGGGCCGCAATGATTTTTTCCTTGATTCCACCCACCGGCAGCACCTTGCCGGTCAGGGTAATCTCGCCGGTCATGGCCAGAGGACGGGGAATCTCCTGACCTCTGGCCAGAGAAACCAGGGCCGTGGTAATGGTGATGCCTGCACTGGGGCCATCCTTGGGAGTGGCGCCTTCCGGCACATGGAGATGGATGAACGCATCATCAAAAAATTCCGGATCGATTTTAAACAGTCTGGGATTGGCCCGCACATAAGACAGGGCAATGGATGCGGACTCCTGCATCACATCCCCCAGTTTCCCCGTCAGTTTGATGCCCGATCCCTTGTTGTGCACCTTGACCGCCTCGATGGGCAGAATCACTCCGCCCAGGGCGGTCCAGGCCAGACCCGTGGCAATCCCCACCCCGTGCATCTGTTTTTCTTTTCTGAACACCGGGGGCCCCAGGTATTCTTCCAGAGACTTGATGGTGACCCGGATCCGTTTTTTCTTTTCCTTGAGGATGGTGACAATACTTTTGCGGATGATCTTGTTGAGCTGCTTTTCCAGGCCCCGGACCCCGGCCTCCCTGGCATAGCCTTCAATCAGGTGCCGGATGGTGGGATCGGTGATGGTGATGGTGGTGGCCGCCACCTTGTTGCGTTTGAGCAGTTTGGGCCACAGGTGCTTTCTGGCAATCTCTATTTTTTCTTCGGTGATGTACCCGGACAGGTTGATGCGGTCCATTCGGTCCAAAAGCGGGCTGGGAATGGTATCCAGGGTGTTGGCCGTACAGATGAACAACACCTTGGACAGATCGATGCGCAGGTCCAGGTAATGATCTAAAAATTCGGCATTCTGTTCCGGATCCAGCACCTCGAGGAGAGCCGATGCCGGATCTCCCTGGTAGGAGGCCCCGATCTTGTCCACCTCATCGAGCATAATCACCGGGTTGGCCACCTGAGTGTCTTTCAGGGCCTGGACCATCTTGCCGGGCAACGCCCCCACATAGGTTCTGCGATGTCCCTTGATCTCGGCTTCATCCCGCATGCCCCCCAGGCTGAACCGGTAAAACTTTCTGCCCAACGTTTCGGCAATGGACTTGCCGATGGAGGTCTTGCCCACTCCCGGCGGTCCCACAAACAGAATGATGGAACCGGACACATCTTTTTTGTAAACCCCTGCGGCAAAAAATTCGATGATCCGTTCCTTGACATCGGACAGACCGGCATGATCCCGGTCCAGCACCTTTTCCGCCCGTTCGATATCGATATTGTCTTCGGAATACACCCCCCAGGGAAACGAAGTAATCCAGTCCAGATAATTTCTTGTCACCCCGTATTCCGATGATCCGGTTTCCAGCACAGACAGTTTTTCAATCTCTTCGTCAAACCGCTTCACAACATGTTCGGGCGGATTGAGCTCTTCGAACCGTTCCTTGAACCGGTCCACATCCGAGGTTTTGTCATCCTTCTGAATACCCAGTTCCTTCTGAATGGCCTTGAGCTGTTCCCTGAGGAAGAATTTGCGCTTGTTCTCATCCACCTGGGTGTTGATGTCCTTGCGGATCTGGGTCTGGAGC
>JAVVEQ010000114.1:0-1843 GCA_032250905.1 Desulfotignum sp.
TCTGCCGGAGATGCATATGCATTTTCCTGCATTGAAAACACATGTAATCTGAGTATTCGGTGATGACCAGGTCGGGATGTTCCGCCCCGATCCAGGGATCTCCCTCTTCGGTCATGCCGGTGGACATCTCTGCGGTGATCTCGGGCAAGGAAAAATGCCAGTAGCCCGGATATACCAACGGCAGGATGGAAGCAATTACGAAAAATATCACAAGCATCGTGGTGTTGGTTTTCCAGGGCCGCCACAAAAAGACCCCATCTTTTTTCAGGCCTTTGAAAAATCCTTTTTCAGGAAAGCGCCGGCGGATGATCCACACCAGGTAGAGCAAGGCAAAATTGATGGCATATCCGGCCAGGCAGACGATACAGTACACCTTGATCTGAAACTTGAGAATAAAGGCCAGATACAGGCTGTAACCGGAGAAAAACAGGGCTGTTACAAACAGCAGCGGCCAGATCCTGCGATGGTCTGCTTCCGCCCGATAGGCAAAGGACAGCAGGATCAGAAAAAAAACATATCCCAGAACCCCCCACACCGGCACCGGCACCCCAAGAAAAATGGAATGCATGCTCTGGGATACGGTATCGCAGTTCACCGCCTCTGACACGGCACACAGGCTGACATACACCATGTCCGTGTGGACCCGGTAGTGGGATATTGACGCATAGACCATATTCAGAAGCCCGGCTGCCGCGATGGCGGTGACTGTCCAGAAATACACGGGAAATGGCAACGGGATACTTTTTCTATTTGTCACTTTAATCTTTTAAAACTATCCATTCAGTGAAACTGTATATGACCCAAAAAAACATCCCTTTGTTAATGAATTAACAAAGGGATGTTGGTCTCAACTCAGTTGGCCCTGACAGGTTTTTTTAATCTGTACAAGTATTAATGGAATTTTTAAGGTCACCATTCTGGTTTATGGTCCAGGTATCAGTTTTATCGTCATTCTTGACTTGGGTTCCTATTTCTGTAGCTGTTGCAGTAAAATCTGCTCCCCCCGTAGAACTATAAGTGTAATTTGGGTCTCCCTTGACCGCAAATCCTATTCCCGGCAAATCAGTCGAATATTTATCATATTCAGCAAAATAGGCTTCCTGGGCGACTCGTATGCTCCCCAGGCTGCTTTTGGCTTCAGCCTGTTTGGCTTTACATTGATAATTCATAAAGTTTGGAATGGCAATCGCCGCCAGAATCCCGATAATGGCCACAACGATCATCAGTTCGATCAGGGTGAACCCTTTGTTGTTTTTCAGCATTTTTTTCATAACCGTCTCCCCTTTTAATTTTTTATAGTTTTCAGCAGGTTTCTGCCTTTTTAACGCCGTGTAAAGAGAATAGCAAAAAACATACCAAATATTTAATTTCCAGGTTCAAACCGGTTTTTTACTTACTAACTGTTTGTAATATAGAGAAAAATTTAAATTTTATCAAAATCTGTCAGATGGCGTTCAACACAGACATCAGGCGTTAAAGTGACAAAAAACGGCACGTATAACAAAATTTGAAACCAGTTGACGAAAACAGGGAATTCATTTTATGTTCCAGCATGGAACAGATAACCAGGCGGTATCAATTTCTGGATTGGACACGATCATGACGGGCAGGTTTCGGACCCACGGTCTGTTTGCTCTTGTCATGGCCGCCGCCATCGGATGTATCGTGCTTCTGGCTTCGGTGCCGCCCGTGGACCGGGATGCATTAACCCATCACCTGTTCATTCCCAAGCTGTATCTGCTGCACGGCGGGATATATGAGATTCCTCATATTGGGTTTTCCTATTACCCCATGAACCTGGATCTGCTGTATATGATCCCCCTGGCGTTCAACAACGACATCG
>JAVVEQ010000115.1:0-1475 GCA_032250905.1 Desulfotignum sp.
TAGAGAGGATTGAGACGAGTTCCGAATTGAGTATCAAACGCTGTCGGGTGAGTCCGAATCACCGCCTCGATTAGAGAGGATTGAGACTTCATACGGTTGATGTGATCCAGGCAAATCTCTTCGGTCCGAATCACCGCCTCGATTAGAGAGGATTGAGACCGACCCATATCACGACCATAACGAAGATTTTATGATCTGTCCGAATCACCGCCTCGATTAGAGAGGATTGAGACTTCTGTTCAACGGGAAAACCTGGCCACAGTCCCGGGTCCGAATCACCGCCTCGATTAGAGAGGATTGAGACTTTTTCCGGTACCTGGTAGTCACATTCATACAGGTGTCCGAATCACCGCCTCGATTAGAGAGGATTGAGACTGCCGAATGATAGAATCAATGTCCGAACCGATAGTAGGTCCGAATCACCGCCTCGATTAGAGAGGATTGAGACTTACGTAGATTGCACAGTTCGATTGTCATGTCCTGTCCGAATCACCGCCTCGATTAGAGAGGATTGAGACGTAATGTATTGATCCAAGAAACTCTTGATAGTCTCTGTCCGAATCACCGCCTCGATTAGAGAGGATTGAGACTAATTGAGAAACGACCGGACAAAGCTTCATGTCTTGGTCCGAATCACCGCCTCGATTAGAGAGGATTGAGACACCCGGCCTCCGGCGATTTACCAACCAGACGCCCAGGTCCGAATCACCGCCTCGATTAGAGAGGATTGAGACTAGTCGGTCTGGTGGCCGGTGAACTCGGACTGTGTGTCCGAATCACCGCCTCGATTAGAGAGGATTGAGACATGAAGACCGTCAAGGCCCAGCAGCGGGACATCAACAAGTCCGAATCACCGCCTCGATTAGAGAGGATTGAGACACAAAAAGGATCTTCGCTGCCGGCCGGTCCTTTTTGTCCGAATCACCGCCTCGATTAGAGAGGATTGAGACTACAATCTATAGCTGGACCGTTTGACAGATTATCAGAGGTCCGAATCACCGCCTCGATTAGAGAGGATTGAGACTAATCGCAGGGATAAGGTTCTTCAGGCTAACGCTCGGTCCGAATCACCGCCTCGATTAGAGAGGATTGAGACCGTTTGCTTCGTCTACATACCTCTGAACAAGGTCTGGTCCGAATCACCGCCTCGATTAGAGAGGATTGAGACTCCAGGTGTTCACAGTCTTCAAAAAACTTGTTGTTGAGTCCGAATCACCGCCTCGATTAGAGAGGATTGAGACAATTCCTTGTCCACGTCTGAATTTTGATGCTTGACGTCCGAATCACCGCCTCGATTAGAGAGGATTGAGACTTTTGATTTTATTGGAAAATTCTTCTGCCTTGTTTTGTCCGAATCACCGCCTCGATTAGAGAGGATTGAGACCTCCCGGACCAGGCAGCCATCCTCTGATTCACCAACGTCCGAATCACCGCCTCGATTAGAGAGGATTGAGACGTGTTGAGGGACGCGGGTC
>JAVVEQ010000116.1:0-1454 GCA_032250905.1 Desulfotignum sp.
GCCGCAGGCGGTCGGTCGCCTGGGTCTGGGCATAAAACCGCCCGGTGTGGCCGGTGTAATCAAGATCTTCAGCCTCTCTCTGTCCGGGCTGGTAATCATCCTTGTCATCATATTGAAAAAAATCAAGGCTGTATCCAATGCCGATCAGGGATTTGTCGGTGGCATATCCGAATTCAAATCCGGGTTTCACATAGTAGGTGTTGACTGCGTTGGTGTCATTTTCAGATTTGAAATAGTTGGTGTCATGCTGGAAACCGGTTTCTATATAGGGCTTGATGACCATCCGGCCCTGGGAGAAAGCGGTGAGAGGCAAAAAAACGAGAAACGTAACGCCGGCAACCAAAACCAGCCGGAAAAAGCGCTCAAACATAAGAATCTATTCTCCTTTAGAAAAAAAACGAAACATAGATAGTAATGGAATTAAAGGATCAAGTTTGGCTCGCTTCCGCTGCATCCCTTTCCAACGCATCAGGAAAAATCTGCTCCGGCACGACGACCCCCTCAAACGCTTCCGGTCCTTCCAGTCCCAGGGATTCTGCTGCTGCACGGAGTCCGTAAAGGGCGCAGGCTTCAGCATCCAGTTCAAGCAACGGCATTTCCGGCTCTTTCCCAGCGGCCCGTGCCCGTTCCGTCAGTTCAGCCGCTGCAAAGCTCACGCCGTCAACAGCCGCCTGGGTAGAGGATGGAATGTTCTGCCCCGAACCAGATGCGGCCATGATCGTCACAAAAGCGATCTGGTGGCAGGCTTCCTGTATGGTCATCTCGTTGTCTATGGCAGCCATGGCTGCATCGTATGCCGCAGTATTCAACACGACAACATTACCGGCCGAAGCAGCCGCTTCCACTTTATCCAGTGCCTCTTTATACGCGGCATCAGGATCGATTGCAGCAACTGCCAGTGCTGTGACCAAAAACAGTGCCGTCACAACGAATACCAGGGTTGCCGTCATTCTTGACGGTTCATTGAACAGTTTCATGTTCTCCTCCTCATTTTTCACTATAGTGTAAGCATTTCCGGGGGTACGTCTACCCTCGGAAGACTAAAAGCCAGTTTTTCCGGATCGATTCGGCAGACAGCTGCAAGCCTGGGACATCTGCCCGATCTGTTCCGGATTTTCCCAAAGCAGTTTAATTGTATTTTCCCTGCCGATCCATTTTTCAAGCGTTTTTGCTGCCGCCTTCATCCGGTATTTCCTGTTGGGATGTATATCAGATCCCAGGCAGAAAACCCTGCCGGTTTCCACCATCTGCTTTGCTGCCTTGAAAATGATCCGGCCGTAATCGCCGGTCAGGCTGCCGGCCGTAACCTGGAGCCTGGCACCGGCGCCGGTCAAATCCAAAGCCAGCTCCGGCTGTTTCACCAGCATGGGATTTCGTTCGGCATGGGCAATGATGGGGGTTACGCCACGTTCCCGTAACTGGTGAATGATTCGGATAAGCCCTGCAGTAATGAA
>JAVVEQ010000117.1:0-1410 GCA_032250905.1 Desulfotignum sp.
GTCCGAATCACGGTGATTCGGACCCCGGACTTCTGCAGTTCTCTTTGCGGCGGCATGAGTCTCAATCCTCTCTAATCGAGGCGGTGATTCGGACGCAGCACGCAAAGCAGCCAGAGACAAGGCAGCCAAGTCTCAATCCTCTCTAATCGAGGCGGTGATTCGGACTGCCAAGCGTGCAGCACGCAAAGCAGCCAGAGACAGTCTCAATCCTCTCTAATCGAGGCGGTGATTCGGACGGGATGCAGACGGAAAACAAAAAGCTGGTGGATGCAGTCTCAATCCTCTCTAATCGAGGCGGTGATTCGGACTAAACCGCGTGATGTTAATCGGACACCTGGGGCGTGAGTCTCAATCCTCTCTAATCGAGGCGGTGATTCGGACGCAGGAACGTGAGCTTGACGACAGGTGGGGTATCTACGTCTCAATCCTCTCTAATCGAGGCGGTGATTCGGACAAGAAGCTGGAAGAATAACCTTATTCGGAGTACCGTCTCAATCCTCTCTAATCGAGGCGGTGATTCGGACGTATCTTAGGGTATATATATATTTTTATATAAGTATGTCTCAATCCTCTCTAATCGAGGCGGTGATTCGGACTAACATGGCAAGAAACTGGGATATCAATGAAGACAAGTCTCAATCCTCTCTAATCGAGGCGGTGATTCGGACGAAGAGCGCTGGACCCGGAAACAGACGCGCAAATTTAAAAAGTCTCAATCCTCTCTAATCGAGGCGGTGATTCGGACCAAGGCCCTGGCTTGTCTCCGGGCTAAGGCGGAGGCTGTCTCAATCCTCTCTAATCGAGGCGGTGATTCGGACCGAGGGCAGTAAGATCGAGTTCGGATACGACGTGGATGTCTCAATCCTCTCTAATCGAGGCGGTGATTCGGACTTCTCCACCGACCTGGATGAAGCCATAGATCAGTTAGTCTCAATCCTCTCTAATCGAGGCGGTGATTCGGACATCTTCTAAAAGAATTCTACTTAAATGGTGATGATGTCTCAATCCTCTCTAATCGAGGCGGTGATTCGGACCCATGATCGGTAGACTATTCGCCCTGCTAACCCGTGGTCTCAATCCTCTCTAATCGAGGCGGTGATTCGGACGAAGCTGGAAGCCTAACCCATTCGGAGTACCCAGAGTCTCAATCCTCTCTAATCGAGGCGGTGATTCGGACCCATCGGTCAGTTGTTCGGGTTGATCTCCCGGACAAGTCTCAATCCTCTCTAATCGAGGCGGTGATTCGGACGGCAGAGGCTGGTGAGTTGCAGAGTCAGCTCATCCTTGTCTCAATCCTCTCTAATCGAGGCGGTGATTCGGACCGATCGGACATACAGCGTCACCACCGGGCGCCCTGAGTCTCAATCCTCTCTAATCGAGGCGGTGATTCGGACTTCATCGTCAACCTGT
>JAVVEQ010000118.1:0-1237 GCA_032250905.1 Desulfotignum sp.
AGTGGCTGGATCACAACCCTTGAAATTGGCTGGAAAAAAATCCCTGAAAATGGCTGGGAATTAAATCGCTGGTCCCAATGGGATTGCATTTGGTAAATATCGTCAAGAGCCGCATGGGTATACAGGCAATGACAAGCCTTCATACCCATTTTGAGGATCATGATGATTTTAGAGTAATGGTGGTGAAATGCAGGAAAGCCCCGGCACCTGTTTTTGTAAAGGATGGTGACATGGAGAGATTTTACATTCGCACAGGACCGTCCACCACTGAACTCAGCCCAAGCCAGACACAAGAATACATTAAACAAAGATTTAAGGGTTAACCAAGCGCTTGAGTTGACGCGGAGAACCTTGGCGGATTCGCAAGGCAATCATTAATCGCGCCACTCAGCTTGGCATTACCATTTGTTTCATGCCCAGCAATAATTATCCCTATCACAACTTTAGTGACATCCTGAAAATTCAAATATTCTGACATAATCCTAAAACTTGTATCACCTCAATCAGCTGGACATTAAAAGCCCATCCGACATGCCGATGGCAAGGAATGACCGAAAACAAATAATTCTCGAATCCCCTTTATTAGAATTCAGATATCGATATATAGTTTATTATTCTACAGAATTAGAAACTAAATGCTTGACATGCCCCCTTCCATTTTTTAATCTGGACCCAAACAGGAGGATGTCATCATGAAAAAAGCATACGGCTACATTCGGGTTTCAGGTAAGGGTCAGGTGTCCGGTGATGGTTTCACCAGGCAGGATAAAGCAATCAGAGACTATGCCAAAGGCAACGGTATTACCATCGATCACATTTACCGGGAAAAGGGTGTCAGTGGGACCCTCAAGAACCGACCGGCCCTAACGGACATGATGATCGACCTGGAGCAAAACGGGCATGGCATCCACACAGTTATCATTGAACGGATCGACCGCCTGGCCCGTGACCTGATGATCCAGGAAACCATACTGGATGACATGCAGAAAAAAAGCATTGAGATCATCTCTGTGACCGACGGTGATCTATTGGAGGACGATCCCACCCGGAAGCTGGTCCGGCAGGTGCTGGGGGCCATAGCCGAATATGACAAGGAAATGACCGTTCAGAAGCTCAGGGCTGCCAGGAACCGGAAACGGGCCTTAAAGGGCAAATGTGAGGGCAGGAAGTCCTATCTTGAGACAGCTCCTGAATTGATTGCCGCAATAAAGAGGTTGCGCCGGAAGCCCAAAAATGG
>JAVVEQ010000119.1:0-875 GCA_032250905.1 Desulfotignum sp.
GAGAACCCGGACTTCGAGATCAAGGACGAGGCGCGGTTGGTGGCGTTCGCCAAGGACATGGGAGTGGAAACCGCCGACCGCGAACTCAAGGACGTCGCGGTCGAGCTGGCCGAGGTGTGCCTTGGCCAGTTCAGCCAGCAGCACGGCCACCTCAAGCTGATGGAGCTGGCCCCGCCCGCGCGGTTCAAGAAGTGGGAAGAACTCGGCGTCCTGTCCCGAGGCGTGGATCGGGAAGTGGTCGAGATGATGCACCGCACCCACATGGGCGTGGACCAGGATTATCGCAACCTGGTGCTCGGTGCTGCCCGCTGTGCGATGGCGGACGGCTGGGGTGGTGCGATGATCTCCACCGGGCTCAGCGACATCATGTTCGGTACCCCGTCGCCGGTGCGCTCCCGGATTGACCTCGGCGTGCTGGAGGAAAAGCAGGTCAACATCATCGTCCACGGCCATGAGCCGCAGCTACTGGACATGATGGTCCGGTTGTCCAGCGATCCAGAGTTGGTGGCCAAGGCCAAAGCGGTGGGCGCCGAAGGGATCAACCTGGTGGGCATGTGCTGCTCCGGCAACGAGCAGTTGATCCGCCGGGGCATCCCCCACGTGGGCAACTTCATGCAGTGTGACGCCGCCATCATCACCGGTGCGGTGGACGAAATGGTGGTGGACGTGCAGTGTATTCAGGCCGGGTTGGCGAACCTCGCCAAGTGCTACCACACCAAGTTCGTGACCACCAACTACCGGTGCAAGATCGACGGTGCCGAGCACGTCGAGTTCGACGGTGCCCACAACGCCCGCGCGGCAGGCACCAAGCTGGTGGAACTGGCGATCGAGAGCTACCGCCACCGCAAGGGGGTGCACATCCCCAAAAAAGAAGT
>JAVVEQ010000011.1:0-73966 GCA_032250905.1 Desulfotignum sp.
CCGATGTCTTTCTCCAGGACCGGGCCACAGCAGCCATGATGCGCCTGATGGACAAAATTGCCGGCAGGCCCCGGTGATCCGAATCAATGACAGCCTGAACCAGACCCATGACCCGGCAAAGGAGGAACCCATGCCTGATGACTGTCTTTTCTGTAAAATTGTCAACAAAGAAACCGACACCCGGTTTCTGTATGAAGACGACACCTATGTGGTGTTCAAGGATATCAAACCGGCAGCCCCTGTCCACCTGCTGCTGGTGCCCAAAACCCATATCCGCAGCATCAACGACCTGAAACCGGAACACCAGACCCTGGTGGGAGGCCTGTTTCATCTGGCCGCCAGAATGGCCAGAGAACACGAGGTGGACCGGTCCGGATACAAGCTGCTGTTCAATGTGGAGCGGGGCGGGGGTCAGGTGATCTTTCACCTGCACCTGCACCTGATCGGCGGCTGGCAGCGGTGAGAACCTGTTTTTTTATTGACAATCAGTAAAATACCCTGTAGACAGGGATCTTGTAGATATTAAATAACTGGAACACATCCATGCAACACAGGACCACACAATTTATATTTAATTTTGGACGCTTCTTCTTTTTTAGGAGCGTTCATCCGGTGTAATGCTTTATTAGTTAATTGAGAAGAATAAAGCCCCGGGTGGACACAATGAACCACCCGGGGCTTTTGTATTTTAAAGGGCTTCGGGAAAAAATCCTGAAGCCCTTTTGTTTTTTACAGGCAGGAAACACCCCGCAACGGGCTGCCATTACCACAAGGAGAAAACAGACATGAAACTTGTTCTGGACAGACAGATCACACCGGATCAGGAGGCCGGTATTCAAACCCTGCTGGCGCAGGACGGCTGTGTCAGCTGCAGAATCACGGACGCCGGTCAAAAAGTGATCGGCATTGTAAAAAAGGGCACCAGAAAACCGGGTGAGTATCTGGGTGTGCCGGGCATTGCTCAGGCAGTGCCTGTTTCCACGGCCCATAAACTGGTGAGCCGGGAATTCAAGACCGAAGACACCCGGGTCACCATCAACAACGTGGTGGTGGGCGGGGACCGTATCGTGGTGATTGCCGGTCCCTGTGCCGTGGAAAGCCTGGACCAGGCCATGACCATCGCCAGACAGGTCAAGCGCTACGGGGCCGTGCTGTTCCGTGGCGGGGCGTACAAACCCCGGTCTTCTCCTTATTCGTTCCAGGGACTGGAAGAGGAAGGCCTGAAAATCCTGGCAAGGGTCCGGGAGGAGACCGGCCTGGGTGTGGTCACGGAGATGACTTCCCCTTCCCAGGCGGATCTGATGGAAAAATATGTGGATGCGGTCCAGATCGGTGCCAGGAACATGCAGAATTTCGAACTCCTCAAATGTGCGGGAAAAATGAAAAAACCGGTGGTGCTCAAAAGGGGGTTGGCCGCCACTATCCAGGAATGGCTGATGTCCGCCGAATACATCGCTGCCGGAGGCAACACCGACATCATTCTGTGCGAGCGGGGGATCCGGACCTTTGAACCCTATACCCGCAATACCCTGGACCTGTCCGCCATCCCGGTGCTCAAGCAGCTTACCCACCTTCCCATTGTCATCGATCCAAGCCATGCCACCGGAATCCGGGAAAAGGTCAGTCCCATGGCCAGAGCTGCCGTAGCCGCCGGGGCCGATGCCCTGATGATAGAGGTGCACCATGATCCGGACAACGCCTTGTCCGACGGGCCCCAGAGTCTGTATCCGGCACAGTTCGGCAGGCTGATGCGCGATATTTATACCATTGCACCGGTGGTGGGCAAGCAGCTGGATTTTGATTATCTGAAAAAAGCGGAACTGATCCAGGATCTGGATGTGAACGCCGTCAAAACCGCTGCATTTATCGGCGAGTTCGGGGCATACAGCCACAAGGCGGCCCTGTCCTATTTCGGGGATGATATCACACCGGTTCCCATGAAAGGGTTCAAAGATATTTTTGAAGCAGTGGCAGCGGGCAGGTCCGAGTATGGGGTGATTCCACTGGAAAACTCCTTGTCCGGCTCCATCCACGAGAATTTTGACCTGCTCCAGGAATACGACCTGAAAATCATTGGTGAGATCGTCATGCGGATCCAGCATGCACTGATCGCCCACAAAGGGGCGGTAAAGGACAATATCAAACAGGTGCTGGCACCACCCCCGGCACTGGCCCAGTGTTCAAACTACCTGGACCAGTATCCCTGGATGGCGCGGATACCGGTGGCCGCTACGTCCCTTGCGGTCAAGCAGGTAAAGGATTCAGACGATACCGGTCTTGCGGCCATTGCGTCCACCATGGCGGCAAAGATTTTTGACATGCAGATCCTGGATGAATCCATCGAGGACGATCCCCGCAATTACACCCGGTTTGCCGTGATTGCCAGGGAATACAAAGGCCGCAAAAAAGTGCTCAAAACGTCTGTGATTTTTTCCACCGGCAACAAGCCCGGGGCTCTCTTTGAAGTGATGAAAATTTTCAGCGATTATGACATCAACCTGGTGAAACTGGAGTCCCGGCCCATTCACGGTAAACCCTGGGAATACATGTTCTATGCCGATCTGGAAGCGGATATTGAAAAAAAGGAACTGTCATCCGTGAGAACCCTGCTGGCAGAGAAAACAGAAACCTTCCGGGTGCTGGGTCGGTATTGATACCTTGAATGAGGCTATCCCTTACGGATGGGAACAATGATGATTTCAACCCGGCGGTTCATGGCATGATCTGAGGATATGGGGCGGGATTCCCCATACCCCACCGCCTTGATCCGCCGGGCCATCACCCCGTTGTTGATCAATTCGTTTTTGACGGCATCCGCCCGTTTTTCCGAAAGCACCTGGTTGTATTCATCCGACCCCCGGGTGTCGGTGTGTCCGCCCACCTCGATGGTGGTCTGGGGATATTTGTTCAGGATATCGGCCATCCGTTCCAGTTCGGCATAGGCCCCTGGTTTCAATTCACTGGAGTCATAGTCGAAAAAAGCTTCACCCCTGAACGTGGCCCGAAGGATATCCTCGTCCCGGGCGACACTGGCGGATTCCGAGGCAGCCACGGCATTGCGCAGGTCCTGTTCCTGCATATCCATATAACGACCCACCTGGTTGCCGGCCAGTCCGCCTAAAGCCGCACCGATGCCGGCCCCGATCAGGGTGGATTCCGTGTCTCCTCCAATCACCTGTCCCAGTGCCGCGCCAACCCCGGCCCCGACCCCGGCCCCCACTGCTGTACCGCGATCCTGCCGGGTCTGGGTGGTGGCACAGGAAAATAAACCGGCACTCAAAACAAAGATACAAACGATCATACATATTTTTTTCATGGATCTGGCACTCCCTGTTTTCTGGTTCAAATAATTGAATGATACCATGGAGCCCGGGGCCGGTTCAATGGTAATTTCCCGTCGAAGATTTCAACGGGCTGAAAATACGGGAAACGGACAGGCACTCGATGAACTGATCCGCTATTCAGTTTCTTCGGGTGTGTTGAAATCGCGGATGAAGATCTGCCAGAATGCAACAAACAATGCCGCCAGCAGAGGGCCAATGACGAATCCGTTGATGCCGAACAGGGCAAATCCGCCCAGGGTGGACAAAAGAACAAGGTAATCCGGCAGTTTGGTATCTCTGCCCACCAGGATGGGCCGCAGAAAATTGTCCACCAGGCCGATCACACCGGCCCCGAAGCCAGTGAGAACCAGCCCCTGAATCCAGCTGCCCGTTGCAAACAGATAGACGGCCACCGGTGCCCACACCAGTCCGGCCCCCACCATGGGAATCAATGACAGCAGTGTCATGATCACCCCCCACAGCAGAGGCGCCGGAATTCCCAGTATCCAGAAAATTATTCCGCCCAGGCTGCCCTGAATGGCTGCCACCACCAGATTTCCCTTGACCGTGGCCCGGGTGACTTCGGCAAATTTGGAAAACAACAGGTGTTCCCGTTCATCTCCAAGGGGCAGTGCCCGGACCAGCAGGTCCACCAGTCTGTTTCCGTCTTTGAGCATGAAAAAGGCCAGATACAGCATCAATCCGAGGCTGACAAACCATTGAGCCGCATCCTGGCCGAACTGCACCGCGTTCTGGGCAATGTACTGACTGACCGAGATGGCCGCATTGGACAGCTGGGACTTGAAGGTGGCCAGATCCAGGTTGAACCGGTCCATCAGGTTCTGAATGGCCGGAAATGCCTGGCGGATTTGTTCGATGAGCTGCCCCACATTGATGTCACCGCTTTGCAGGCGCTGATACAGGGCCGCGCCTTCCTGAAAAAAAGACACCGTCACAAACAGGGTGGGGACCACGCCGATGGCGAAGACCACCACCAGGGTGGATAGCGTTGCAAATGTGGCCCGATGGTTCCATAATTTCAAAAACCGCTGCTGTAGCGGAGAGAACACCAGCCCGATGACACAGGCCCAGAAAACGGCGCCGAAAAATGGTTTGAGCAGGTAGAAAAACAGGGCGGTCACCAGGACCAGCATGGCCAGAAATGTGCCTTGTTCCAGTTTTTTCATTGTTGATCTCTTTTATGGTTTGAGGAGGATGGCCTTTTCGGCGATGCCAGATACCCGGCTGCAATGGATGCCCCGATGATGAGGCTGCCGCCGGTCAGGGTGGACATCGCAGGAATTTCTTTTAAAAGGAAAAATGCCAGCACAATACCATAGACCGGTTCCAGCCCGGTGATCACCGACGCGGTCTGGGCCCGGATCTGTTTGAGGGAACTGATGAACAGGGTATGGGACAGGGCCGTGCATACCACCCCCAAAAAAATCAGGGCCGGCAGATCGGTTGCCGCCGGTGCCCGGGGCTGGATCAGAATGACCGGAATCACCAGGCACAGGGCCGCAAACAGATTTTGATAAAATGCAACAGCCACCGGATCTGACATCTGTACATTTTTGCGGTTGACCAGGGCCAGAATGGCAAAGGTCAGGCCGGACAGGATGCCATAGAATCCCCCCAGGGTGATCTGGTTGGACAGATCGGGTTCCGGGATGACCAGGCAGATGCCCGAGAATACAACCACGGCCGTCAGGATATCCCGCCGGTCTAAAGGTTCTTTGAATACCAGCGGCTCCATGAACGTGACAAACAAAGGAAAAGTGGAAAAAGTCACCAGACCCACAGCCACGCTGGAGACCTGTATCGACAGAAAGAAAAAAACCCAGTGAACCGCCAGCAGAGCCCCCTGAAGGATGAACAGGCCGGTGGACTGTCCCGGGATGCCAGACAGCCGGGTGCCGGAAATTAACCGGGCATAAATGCCTAATGTAAGGGCAGCAAACACGGTTCGTCCCAGAACGATATACAAAGGGCTGGCATTGATGAATTTTCCGAACAGGCCGGACAGGCCGAACAACAGCACCGCACTGTGGATCAAGAACAATGGGTGGGCCGCCGGTCCGGATCGTCTCATGGCTATCGGGCAGGCATCTACCGGGTCAGCTGGCGGTATTTGATACGGGTGGGTGCGTCCGCTTTGATACCCAGCCGCTTTTTGCGGTCCTTTTCATAATCGGAGTAGGCCCCGTCAAACATCAGGGTGCGGCTGTCTCCTTCAAAGGCCAGGATATGGGTGGCGATGCGGTCTAAAAACCACCGGTCATGGCTGATGATCACGGCACAGCCGGCAAAATTTTCCAATGCTTCTTCAAGGGCCCGCATGGTGTTGACATCCAGGTCATTGGTGGGCTCGTCCAGAAGCAGGACATTGGCTTCCTGCTGGAGCATGCATGCCATGTGTGCCCGGTTGCGCTCCCCGCCGGACAGGTCCGCCACCTTTTTCTGCTGGTCTGTACCGGAAAAATTGAATTTGCCCACATAAGCCCGGGCGTTGATGTCCCTTCCTCCGATGATCAATGTTTCATTGCCCCCGGAGATCACTTCAAAAATGGTTTTGTCCGGATCCAGGGAATCCCGGTCCTGGTCCACATAGGCCAGTTTTACACTCTGGCCCAGTTCGATCTTTCCGGCATCCGGCGTTTCCCTGCCGGTGATCATGTTGAACAGGGTGGTTTTACCGGCACCGTTGGGGCCAATCACGCCCACGATGGCACCGGGTGGAATGACAAAACTCATGTCTTGAACCAGCAGCTTGTCTTCAAACGCTTTGGTTACATGGTCCGCTACAATTACTTTGTCCCCCAGCCGGGGTCCGGGTGGAATGAAAATTTCCATTTCCTTTTCCTGCTCGCCGGCATCTTTTTTGAGCAGGTCTTCATATGCCTTGATCCGGGCCTTGGATTTGGACCGCCGGCCTTTGGGGGACAGGTGGATCCATTCCAGTTCGCGCTCCAGGGTTTTCCGGCGCTTGCTCTCACCCTTCTGCTCAATGGCCAGCCGTTTTGCTTTCTGTTCCAGCCAGGAGGAGTAGTTGCCTTTCCAGGGAATGCCTTCGCCCCGGTCCAGTTCCAGGATCCAGCCGGCCACGTTGTCCAGAAAATACCGGTCATGGGTTACCGCGATGATGGTGCCCTCGTAGCGGTTCAGGTGTTCTTCCAGCCAGGACACAGATTCCGCATCCAGGTGGTTGGTGGGCTCGTCCAGCAAAAGGATGTCCGGCCTGGACAGAAGAAGCCGGCACAATGCCACACGCCGTTTCTCCCCGCCTGAGATTACGTTCACCCGGGTCTCTTCGGGCGGACACCTGAGCGCATCCATGGCCATTTTCAGCCGGGCGTCCAGGTCCCAGGCTTCCAGGTGATCCAGCTGCTCCTGGATTTTTCCCTGCCGTTCAATCAGCCGGTCCATCTCTTTTTCTGACATGGGCTCCGCAAACTGTTCGGAAATTCTTTCATATTCCGCCAACAGATCCACGGTGTCCTGGACCCCTTCTTCCACCACTTCCCGTACGGTTTTGCCGGAGTCCACCAAAGGCTCCTGCTCCAGGAATCCAATGGTATAGCCTTTGGACAAAATGGTTTCACCGGTGAATTCCGTGTCTTTCCCTGCCATGATTCTGAGCAGCGAGCTTTTGCCGGAGCCGTTGAGGCCCAGGACGCCGATCTTGGCCCCGTAGAAATAGGACAGCGAAATATCCTTGAGCACCTGGCGCTTGCCATGGAACTTGCTCACATTAATCATGGAATAGATCACTTTTTTGGTATCTTCGGTCATACCGTCTCCTTGACAGAAATTAATGGTACTGGGTGATCACCGGTTCCTTGAGGATCATGTCCACGGCCTCGGCGGCTGCCCTTGCCAGTTTGGGAAAGCTCTCCTGAATTTTGGCGATCTGGCGCAGGTTTTCCGCGGTACGCAGGATCAGTCTGGCAAAATCCCCTTCTGCATAATCAGATCCGGTCATCAGCTCTTCCCAGGGTGTATCATGGGCCCAGCCATACATGAGAAATGCGGGCTGTACAAAGAGGTTGGGTGCGGAAAATCCACTGGACAGCAGTTTCAGGGCAAAGGGTTTCAATCCCTTGCGGATATCCAGGAAACAGGTTTTCAGCCGTTTGGGAAGCGCGCCTTCAAACAGCAGATCATCTTTGAACTCTTTTTCATTTACAAAAGAGGCCGTGATGGCAGCCAGGAGTGCCGGATCCTGGTCCGGCAGCAGGTTGAGCCGGATGGCCTGGGCCACCAGCAGCGGCACGTCGATGCGCAGTTTGGAAGCCCACAGCCCGTCTTCGGTCAGACGGCCGTCCGGGGTGAGGAATCCCTCGTCCGCCAGAAACGCCATGTGTGCAAGAAAATCGTTCCATAACAGGTCCAGATCCTGACCAAACCGCTTTCTGGCGGCCTTGGACCGTTTCTCACCGGCTGCGATCAGGTAGGAGGCAAAAGAGTTGTCCAGCAGGGTTCGCACCTGTTCCGGGGTGTGGGAGAGCAGCAGGTTCAGCACCATGGAAAAATCGATCTTGATCTGGCTGTCCACATCCAGGGCCGGCGCATTCACCAGACCGGCCACGTGTTTCAAATCCATGAATTTACCGGGCAGCACCAGGGCGAACCCGATGTTATCCATGCCCCGCCGGCCGGCCCGACCGGCCATCTGCTGGAATTCACTGGGGCTCAACGTCTGGAAATCCACCCCGTTGAACCGGTCGGAATTGAGGATCACCACGGACCGGGCCGGAAAATTGACCCCGGCGGCCACCGTGGAGGTGGCAAACATGGCATTGAGCAACCCTTTTGCCATGAGGGTTTCCACCACCACTTTCCAGGCAGGCAGATGTCCGCTGTGGTGGGCTGCGCACCCCTTTTCCTCCAGATCCCGGCGATGGGGATGGCCGCTCAGATGGGGGTTGTCCGCCACGAGCTCGGCCACCGCAGCTTTCAGCTCTGCTTTCTTGCGGGGTGTTTTGTTGAGCAGGTGATTGCGACACAATTTCAGGGCGTTGTCACACTCGGCCCGGGATTTTAAAAAAAAGATGGCCGGCAAAAGGTCATACCGCTCCAGGATCGTCAGAATTTCCCCGAAATCAGGCAGCCGTCCCGGGGGCGCCAGAACCGGCGGTTTTTTGATGTTGGCAAACGTGAACACCTTGTCATGGAGTTTTGCACCGGATACCCCGCTGGTTTTTTTCATCAGCGGATACAATGTGCCGGAAGGATGGAGAAAGATGGGGTGCAGGGGCACTGGCCGCTGTTTGTTTTCCACAATGCGGCAGGTTCGACCCCGGATAGTGGTCAGCCATCCGGCGATCTGATCCGGGTTTCCGATGGTGGCGGACAGCAGCAGCAGGGGGATTCGCACCGGCAGGTAGATCATGATTTCTTCCCATACCACGCCGCGCTCCGTATCTCCCAGGAAATGGGCCTCATCCAGGATGATCAGGTCGCATTTCAGATTTTCTCCGGTGTACATGGCATCATAGAGCTGGTTTCTCAGAATTTCCGTGGTGCCGATGATAACGTCGGCATCGGCATTCTCCTTGATATCCCCAGTGAGAATGCCCACGTGTTCCCTGCCGAACAACTGGGAAAAACGGGCATGGATGGAATTGGTCAACGCCTTGAGCGGGGTGGCATACCAGATCCGTCCGTTTTTTTCAAGACAGATCCGGGTGGCTTCCTCGGCGATCCAGGTTTTACCGGCACCGGTCGGCGCGGTCACAAGACAGTCCGTTTCCTGAATGGCGGCAATGGCTTCCAACTGAAAGGGATCCGGTATAAAAAGGGTGTTTTCAGGGATTCCGATCTTTTCGAAAATGCGTTTAAGGCCCTTGTCCGCCCCGGGTTTCATAGATGGGATGTTTCCGGGTTTGGGCCGGGGATGGCTCCCCCGGTTAAATCGTTTCGTTTTCATTGTTGCCAAGTGTAATCATTATACGTCAAATGTGCAAGCCCCGTGGAATTTCAACGATGCTTCCAGTCTGACCTGACCTTGATTCGGCATGATATCACCCCCCTGCACACTTCTGCCTGGGCCGGCTGCAACGGTGAACCCGGGTCAAAACCCCGTCAGGGTGTCATGTCATAGGCGTCTTTTAATGCCAGGACATGATTTTTCCAGATCCGTTCGAACCGGTCCGGGTCTGTGGCCGGTTTTCTGATCATCTGCATGCAGAAATCCATCTGTGGTTTGGTGGTGCCGGGTTTGGCATACAGCTTCAGGGCGAATTCACTGAAATCTCTGATCATGACATCGAAAATCTGTTCCAGCAGATCCGGGTCACGCATGTCCATGTGAAATTTTTCAATGATGAGCTGGCCATAGGCCACCAGAGTGAACAGTTCTCCCAGGTACAGCAGAAAATCCATATTTTTGGCCTGGGCCCGGTCCGGGGCGGCGTTCATGAGCATCCTGGCCAGCTGGTGGACCTGCTCCCTGAAGATATTGACATTGGGCAGGTCCACGCTGTCATACGCCAGGCGGTAATCATGGAACTGGATGCTGCCCAGGCCTTTGGTTTCTCCCTGGTTGAACAAAAACGTATCGCAGCCCGGGTCATCGCGTCTGGGGACGTCAGGGAATGTGCCGGGGTTGAAAAAATAGTTGGCCATGAACTTGATGATCAGGGCCATGTTCACATGCACGGTGCCCTCGAGTTTGGGAAGGGCACGGATGTCTTTGGCCGCCATTTCAAAATAGGTGTCTTTTTCAAACCCTTTTGCAGCGATCACATCCCAGATCAGGTTGATGACGTTTTCTCCCTCACAGGTCACCTTCATCTTTACCATGGGGTTGTACAAAAGATATCTCCGGTCTTCGGCAGATGCGCTCCGGAAATAGTCGGCAGCCCGCTGAGAAAAAAGTTTCATGGCGGCCAGGCGGGTATAGGCATCCACGAACAGCTGCTGGATATGGGGAAAATCAGTGACCATTCTGCCGTACAGATTCCGGCTGGCAGCATGGTTGAGACCTTCATACAGGGCATGGGTGCAGATGCCTATGGATGCCCATCCCAGGTTGAATTTTCCCACATTGATGGTATTCAAGGCGCTGTCCCAGGCAGCCCGGCCCGTGGACATGATGTCCGCATCGGTTACGGGATAGCTGTTCAGGGCATATTCCGCCACATACCCTTCCCAGTCCACCACATTCTGGACCAGGTCATAATTTTCATGCGCGGGGTCTGCCGCAAAAAAAACGTATTCATCGGTTTCTGAATTTTTTCCGAAAGTGGATACGATCCCGGCCTGGTTGGCATTGCCGATATAGTATTTGCCGCCGTCCGCCACATAGTGACCATCTCCCAGGGGGGTCAGGGCCATGTCCGAGGAATACAGGTCGGCCCCATGGGCTTTTTCAGACAAACCAAAGGCAAAGATATGACCTTCTTTCAACAGGCGTGCGGTTTTTTGTTTAAGCGATTCGTTGTCTCCCATCCAGATGGGTCCTAATCCCAGGATGGATACCTGCCAGGTATACCAGTGGGAAAGATTGTAGAACCCCAGTATTTCATTGAAATCACAGATCCGCCGTGTGTCCCACCGGGCATTTTTATTGTCGCCTGCATATTTTTGTGGGGTGAGAAGGGTGGCAAAGATCTGGTTGTCCTTTAAAAAATCCAGAAAATCCTGGTACCACACCCGCTGGTGAAAATCTTCTTTCAACTGTTTTTTGCCCCGGGTTTCAAAATAGGCAATGGTTTTTTTCATGATCTGCCTGGATGCAGAGTCCAGGTGATCATACGTGACGGTTTTGGGATTGAATAAAATCATTTGACAGGTCCTTGTTGTTTGGGTTTGATCCGGCCCAGCCGGTGCATGGCCAGGCCGGAGCCAACAATGAGAAGCCCCCCGGCAAACAGGTGCCAGGAGACCGGTTCCATGAGAAAGACGATGCCCACCATCGCAGTGAACAGGGTTTCACTGGACATGTAGGCGGCTCCTTCAAAGCCTTTGCAGAAAAAAAATCCCTGGTTCATGAGCAGCTGGGCCGCCACTGACACCGCGACAATGCCTGCGATCATGCTCCATTCCACAGCAGATGCCGGCGCAATGGGATGGGCGATGCAAAAGGGCAGGGTGGCCAGGGTGCCCATGGTGCAGAAATAGAAATAGATGATCACCGGGCCGTTGTGCTCCCGCAGGGACCGGATGATGGTTACGGTGAATCCGGCAAGCACGGCGCCGATAATGGCCATGGCCTGACCCAGGGCATTGGCGGACAGCCTGAAGTCAAACAGAATGGCCACACCGGCCAGAAGCGCTCCGATGCATACAATCTGAAACCGGTTCACCTGCTCTTTGTAAATGAGAAAACCGAACAGGGCCGCAAACGCCGGGTAGGAATAAAACAGCACGACCGCCGTGGACATGGGCAGCATGCGCAGGGCTGACACCACAAAGAAAAAGGCAAGGGAGCCGGTGCATCCCCGGAGAATAAGCAAAGGGGTTTTATGTCCTTTAAAGGGATTTTTCCTGCGGCTGAACACCAGAGTCAACACCAGCATTCCTCCAAAGCACCGGATGAATCCCAGGTGCCAGACCGTGTAATGGTCCGGCATCAGTTTGACAATGGTGGACATGAGGGTAAACAGCAGGGCTGCAGACAGCATGAACAGCGGTCCGGCCATCCGGGCATCCATAAGAACGATTCGGGGGGTGGATTGAGGCATACGTGGGTCGTCCCTGATTCTGATAGTTGCGGCTGATTTAATAGGTCAAGATAGACCCGGGCGTCCTGTCTGTCAAACAAATTAAGACAGGATGATGAAATGGATGGATTTTTCATTGGATACCACAGGCAAATGGTGTTATGGTTTGGCTGATAACCGCCCATTACTGCACGATGTGAAAAGGAATTCCGAATGTCGGAAAAATATGGCACGCTGCTGGCCGGGTATGGATTTGCCCTGACAGCCACAGCCCTCTGGTCGGGAAATTTTATTGTGGCAAGGGGGTTGAACCATTTTATTCCGCCGGTGAGCCTGGCTTTTTACCGGTGGCTCACGGCTGTTCTGGTGTTTGTGGCGGTGATTTCCAGAATATTGTTCAGGGAGGTGCTGATCCTGTCGGGCATCATTCTGGCCAACCAGGCGACTTAAGATGTGGGGCTATTACAATGAATCTGACCCGGTTCCAATTTAAAAAATTGCAGACACGGCTTCAGATTGCCTTGTTGCTCCCCGTCCTGATCATTGTTCTTTCGGGCGGAGTAACCAGCTTCTGGTATGCCCGGGGCATCATGCTGGATCAGTGGCAGGAATCCGCTGTGGTCAAGTTGCAACGGGCGGCCCACTATATTGAAATGCGGCTTCTCAAGCCGGTGGACCTGCTCAATGTCCTGTTTCAGGTATCTGGCCGAAAAGGCATCGTGATTTCCCCGGATCAGGTGGTGGATTATCTGCTGGTCATGGCCGGGGTGGTGTCTGCGTCGTATGAACCGGTTGATCCTGCAGCCGTTCCCTCCACAGGGAGAATGCCGGGCATGGGGCCAATGGAGCGGATGAATATGGCGGAACACCCCGGCATGCGGTTTTCCCGGTCTCAAATCGCCAGTGTGTCCGGTCCCCGGTATCATGCCGATGAGCAGGGCAGAACCGTGAGCATGCAAATTTCCCTGTTCGGGGCGTCGGAAAAATTGCTGGGGGATCTGGTTATCCGGATGGATTTTGATTTTCTGCTCAAAGATATTCTGGCCCTGGGGTGGTGGCAGAGTGACATGGCCTGTATTGTCGATGCATCCGGTGCCTATATGGCCCATACCAACATGACCATGACAGACCGGAGGACCCTTGGGGGATCCGGTGATCCGCTGGAGCAGGCTATTTTTGAAAAGATGAAGACCCAGCCGTTCGGCACTGTTTCCCTTCAAGGACATCCCCCGGATCTGATCGCGGGGTTTTATGAGCTGGAACATGTGCCCTGGACCATTATCATGTTTGCCGACGGCCACAAAATTCTGGGACCCATTGTGACATACAGAAATAGTCTTGCCCTGGGCGTTTTTGTCCTGGCCGTCCTGGTTCTGGTATTGATCCGGTTTCACATGTGCCGGATGGTGAGGCAGATCCAGCAGTTGTCAGAAAAGGCCAGGGCAGTCGCAGAAGGTGATTACGGCGCTCCCATCCCTGTGGAAAGCCGTGACGAAATCGGCCAGCTGGTGGAAAGTTTCAATACCATGGTCACGGGACTTGAAGAGCGGGATCATATCCGCAACAGCTTTGGCCGGTATGTGGATCCGGATTTCGCCAGGACCCTGATGGCACATCCGGAGGCCGGTCAACTGGGCGGTGTCCGGCGGGAAGCAGTGATGCTGATGTCGGATATCCGGGGATTTACCCGTTTATCAGAAACATTGGGACCTGAGGTAATCGTGGCGGTTCTCAACCGGTATTTTTCCCATATGATCGAAATTATTCGAAAGCATCAGGGCATAATTGTGGATTTCTACGGGGATGCCATCCTTGTTTTTTTTGATCCGCTGGATGAACCCACATCCGACACTGTCTGGCGTGCGGTCAACTGTGCTTTTGATATGCAGTCCAAAATGCCGGAGGTCAACCGGGAGCTGAAAAAGCAGGATCTCCCGGATCTGGCCATGGGCATCGGCATTCACGCCGGTCAGGTGGTGGTGGGAAATATCGGATCAGATACCCGGGCCAAATACGGGGTGGTGGGGCCGCCGGTAAACATCACCAGCCGGATCCAGGAACAGGCCCGGAAAGATCAGATTCTGGTGTCGGATGCGGTGCTGGACAAAACAGGGGGCAAGGTGCAGGCGGTCTCTTCTTTTAAAGCTGATTTCAAGGGGGTGGATCAGCCCATGACATTGCATGTGATACAGACACCAGCGCCTCCTGACGAATGATTTTTTTCACAGTGTCACCGGTTTTTGGACATGGTGTTCAATCCGGGCGGGAGGCGAGAATATGATCCAGGTCAAGACCGTATTTTTTTATTTTATTGTTCAGGGTCGTCCGGGTGATATGCAGGATTTTGGCTGCCTCTGACTTGTTTCCGCCGGTCTGCTTCAGCGTTTCTGTCAATGCCATGGTTTCAACCTCATCCAGGGACCGGCCCCCGAGTTCCGGCAAAGGTTGATGGGAAACGGTATCTGTTTGATCGTTTCGTATCTTATCCCCGGGCAGGTCTTGTTCCGAGATATACTGTCCCATGGACAGAATCACCGCTCTTTCAACGGCATTTTCCAGTTCCCTGACATTGCCCGGCCAGGAATGTTTCACCAGGGCATCCATGGCCCCGGGCGTGAATCCCTTGAAAGTTTTCCGGTTCTTTTGCGAGAACCAGGTCAGAAAATGCTGGGCCAGTAAAGGAATGTCATCGGTTCTCTCTTTCAGTGATGGGATTCTTATGTTGATGACATTCAGGCGGTAAAACAGGTCTTCTCTGAATCGACCGTTTCTGACTTCCTTTTCCAGGTTTTTGTTGGTGGCCACAATGATCCGGACATCGATGCGGATGGGCCTGTCACTGCCGACCCGTTGAATCTCCCTTTCCTGGATCGCCCGCAGCAGTTTAACCTGCATGGACGGGGGAATATCTCCGATCTCGTCCAGAAAAATGGTGCCTTTATCGGCATGGAGAAACAAACCGTCCCGTTTTTTGTCCGCGCCGGTGAAAGCTCCTTTTTCATGGCCGAACAGTTCCGACTCCAGCAGCGTTTCATTCAACGCGGCACAGTTAAGCGAGATCAGCCTGTTTTTTCTTCGGGGGCTGTGGTCGTGAATGGCCCGGGCAAACAGTTCTTTTCCGGTTCCGCTGTCACCGGTGATCAAAATGGTGGCATCCGTAGGGGCGGCGATTTTTGCCGTTTCCAACACGGCTTTCATGGCCGGACTGGTCCCGATAATGCGTGAAAAACCGGTTTCGGAGGATAATTTTCTTTTCAAATCCTCATTTTCCCTGGTCAGGTGGAGATGGCTCATGGCCCGTTGGATGGTGAGTTTCAGATCATCGAAATTCAGCGGTTTGGTCAGGTAGTCATATGCACCCGTTTTCATCGCCTCCACCGCCGAGTTCACCGACGAATAGGCCGTCATGATGATGATGGGTATGGCAGGATTGAATGCCTTGATTTTCTGAAGGGCTTCCATCCCATCCACATTGGCCATTCTGACATCCATGAGCACCAGGTCATAGGGGGTCTGCTTCACCATGCGGATGGCATCTTCGCCATCAGTGGCGCTGTCAATGGAATGCCCCAGGCTTTTTAAAACGGTTTGAAGCATGGACAGATGCGCGATGTCATCATCGACAATCAGGAGGTTACCTTTCATAAAGCGTTCCTTTATTTTTTTTCAGTGGAATGGAGATGAAAAACGTGGTCCCCTTTCCCGGTGTACTTTCAAGCCAGAGGGTGCCGTTGTGGCTTTCAATGATTTTATAGGCAATGGCGAGCCCCAGCCCGGTTCCTTTTTTTTTGGTGGTGTAGTACGGATTGAACACCGCTGCCTGGTCATCGGACCCAATGCCCTCTCCGGTATCAGACACGGCAAACTGGATGGTATCGCCTTCACCCCGGACTTCCACTGTCAGGTCTCCGCCGTTTTTCATGGCCTGCATGGCATTGATATAAAGGTTCAACAACACCTGGGTGAAACGGTCCGGGTCCAGACAGACTTCAGGAAGCGGAGCATCGATGTTTTCCTTAACCCGGATGCCGGCACTTATAGCCTCATGCTTGATAATGCCCAATGAATGGTGGATCAACGTCTCCGGCTGCGTGGGGCGCAACTGCAAATCTGCCGGCCGGGCGAACTCGAGCAGTTCCGAAATCACGCGGTCCACCCGGTCAATCTCTTCAACCATTAAGCGGGCCGCCTGTTTTTTTTCACTGTCATCTTCAAACAGACTGCCGAAAAAACCGGCGTACCCCTTGATGGAACTTAAGGGATTCCGGACCTCATGGGCAATGCCTGAAGCCAGGGTGCCCAGCGCGGCCAGTCTTTCCTTGCGCCTGATTTTCGATTCCAGGGCCCGGATATGGCTCAAGTCCTTCAAGATAAAGAGAAACCCGATAAAGTGATTTTCCCGGCCCAGAATACGGGTCACCATTATGGAAACAGGGGTTGTGCCTGATTTTTTTGAATCGAGAGAAATCTCTTTTTCTATGCCTTTTCCAGGGGCTTCCGCCGTCTGATGCAGGTGCCAGAGGATACCGGGAAGAAGGGTGTCCGCTGTTTTGTCTGTCATCTCTGAAGCATCGATTTCCAGCAGGGAGCAGGCAGTCTCGTTGATATAGCGGATGTGCCGGTCCCTGTCTACAATGATGATCCCCATGGGAAGACTGGCAATGGTTTCGGCGGCAAAAGCCCGGGTGTCCTGCAGCAGCCGCCGGGACCGGGTGGCCCTGCGGGACCAGATCAGGGAAACGACTCCGGTCAGGCCGGTGAGAAACACGATGGCCATCATGCTGATATTGTGGTGCAGATCATCGGCCGCTGCCTGTTCAAACGGCGAGATGTCCATACCCATGACGATGACGGATCTGTTTTCATCAATGTTTTTGGAGCGATCAGACAGGTGGGGTGTTTTGTCCGGCTGTTCCGGTTTGCCAGACATTTCCGGCAATGTGAACCGGGCTGTTTTGTATACTTCAAAATATCGGGTATGGTTCGCTGTTTCCACAATCCGCCAGCCCGGATCTCCGGATTTTGCCGACAACGGGCTGACTGCAGGAACATCCGAAACTGTGTTTATCCGGTTTTTATCGTAGCCGGCGATGATGTTTCCGGATGTGTCCACCAGAAACAGATATGAAATGTCCGGATGGACTGCGGTTTTTTCCAGCAGCACCTGCAAGGCGGCCGGACGTTTCGGTATCTCTGTTCTGACATCGGCTTCAAAAGAGGTGATCAAAGCGGTTCCTTTTTCCCTTAACAGGGTGCTGACATGCTGTTTTTCACGATTGTACAGCACGATGGTCTGAAAAAGGATAACCACCATGAGAACACCACTGATGCTGATGGGAACCCAGGGTGATGCCGATGCCATCCACTGGTTTGCTTTGTTGAGATCCATTTCAGACGGTTTCCTGCAAGGGTGATTAAAAATTAACCATATTCCGGGTACTGATGTCCAATTATGAATCATCTTTTGGGATTTGGCAAGCCGCCAGAGAAGGTTTGGAACTGAACGAGCTATATATTTTGCCATGATTCGAAAAGGTTATAATAAATCACTACAATGTGGTATGATTGTTGCGAACCTTATTCTTACAGGGTGAATTCACACAGATAACTTACAAGCCATACAGGGGGAATGATGTGGGGATGCAATACCATCGGTTCAGGTATGGGACATTCATTTCATGGGGGCGGGATCATCGGTTTTTTCATTATGCTGCTGATTATCGGCCTGATTGTTTTTGTTCTGTTGCAGGTGTTTCAATCCGTCAGAAAACGCACCCAATGTTCCGATACCCAGGATTCGTTGAAAATTCTGGATGCACGGTTCGCCAGAGGAGAAATCACCGAAGCGGAATACCGGAAAATGCGGGATATTCTATGCAACAAAAATGGGTCCGGGTAGGTGAGCAGAAGAAAGCCTCGCCTGAACTGTCACAGCCACGATGATGTGTAAAGGAAATGACCATGAAACACTTGTTTATCCCTTCGATGTTACTGTGCATGGGACTTGTTCTGATCTGTCAGAACCCGGCCCGGGCTTCGGACACAGCGGAAAAAAAACAGGCAGAACTGGCAGCCGGGCTGTCAACCACTGTCCGGCTGCCGGCGCTGCTCAATTACGCCTATCTGTCCAGCCCGGCCATCACCGCCTCGACAAAAACATGGCAGGCGTTTATCGAAAATTACCGGGTCGGCAAAAGCTATCCCGATCCCCAGCTGGCCGCCACCTATTTTCCCCGGCCCATTGAAACCCGGCTTGGCCCCCAGGACTGGAGCCTGACCCTGTCCCAGGTGATTCCGTTTCCCGGGACCCTGTCGCAAAAGGCCCGGGTGCTGGAATCCGATGTCACCATTGCCAGACTCAAGGTGGATCAAACCGTAAAAGCCATTGTCACAGAAGTATCTGCCGCATTTTATGAACTGGTGTATATCCAGAAAGCCATGGCCGTGGCACAGGCCAACCTGGATTTGACCCGGCAGATGCTTCAGATCGGTGAAAATGCCTATGCCGGCGACAAAGCCCTGTTTTACGATGTATCCAAAGCCCGGGCCCAGACCGCCCAGACACAATATGACCTGCTGCTGCTCAAGGAGCTGGAAAAAACAGAAAAAACAAAGATCAACACCCTGTTGAACCGTTCCCCCACAGCATTGCTGGGTCATGCGGTCGGCGGGCAGCCACGTAAAATAGTGTACTCTCTGGATGAGGTGTATGAACTGGCCATGGCACACCAGGAAGATATCCTCATGGCAGAGGAACAGGTCCAAAAATCGGAACAGGCCATGCAGCTGACCCGGTTTGACATCCTCCCGTCATTCAGGGTGGGCCTGTTTTATGCCGGCATTGGTGACCCGGATGTACCCATTCCGCCACCGGATGCCGGGGATGACGCCGTGGGGGTCCAGTTTGGCATGACCCTGCCTCTGTGGTTCGGCAAAAATCAAAGCCGGACCGCCCAGGCTCTGGCGGAAAAGGAATCTGCACAGGCACGGAAGATCGAGGCCGCAAACACTATCATGGCCAGAATCAGCCGCCTGTGGTTCAAACTTGAAAATTCGGAACGCCTGATAACCCTGTATGAAAAAGAGCTGCTTCCCCAGGCGGTCTCTTCTGTACAGACGGCAGAAACCTGGTTCAAACAGGGCCAGGGGAGTTTTGCCGATTTTCTTGAAATCCAGGCGACTGCCACCAATTTTCAATTGTCTCTGGAGCGGGCCAAAGCCGATTATGCCAAGACCCTGGTGCTGCTGGAACAGGCAGCCGGTGCTGTCCTGGATGCAAAAACGGGGCAGAATACAGGAGGAAAAAAGCCATGAAGATAAAGATTTTTATGCTGACAATACCGGCGCTTTTTTTTTCTTCTGTTTGTTTTGCAGAGTATGATGCCATGAAAAAAGCGCTGGAAAACTACACGCCACAGGACAGTTTCGCGATTAGGCCCTTTAATGAAACACCGGGGCCGGATACGGGTTCCCAGGCCCCGGATGTTTCCCCTGTTCAGACAGCCATTGAAACCCTGAAGCAGGGATATGAAAACACGTTTTCCGTGTCTGACGGTGTGGCTGCGGCAATGGGTGTGGATGAAGAAATCCTGGCACGGCTGTCTCCTGGAGAAGAAGACCTGGAAGCGCTTTCCGAAGTTGTCGGTAAAAAAATCGACCTGAAAGAGATCACGGCCATTGCCGCTTTGCGAAATACAGACATTAAGGCGGCACGTAAGAAGGTCCTGGCAGAAATTCAGTCCTTCGACCAGGTCACGCAACTGGATGATACCCTCCAGCAGTATGCAGCATTCACTGCGGCCCTTAACAACCAGGTCGGGCCTTTGAAAACAAAGGATTCCATCAAGGCAGGACACCCGTTTCCCGGCCTTGCCGCACTCAAGGGCCGCGTCATCCAAAGCCAGGTGGACATACAGGTGGCGCAGATGGAAATCATCGGAAAACAGGTGCGCCAGAACCTTGAAAATGCCTATTGGGAGCTTGCGTATACCACCCGGTCCATCCGGATCATCCATGAGACCACAGCCGCATTCGACCGCCTTCTGGATGTGGCCGTATCCCTGTATAAAAGCGGCAGAACCAGTTACCAGGATGTGATCAAGGTCACCATAAAAATAGAAGAACTCAAAGAAGACCTGATTACCCTGGAAAATGAAGCAGACAATTTAAAAATCCGGTTGCTTGAACTGATGAATCTTCCGGCAGATACCCTCATGGGGCCGTTGAAAACAGCGTCCCTGCCGAAAATTCTCCCCCGGCCCGAGGCCTTGTCAGCCATTGCCGGGGAACACCGCCAGGAACTGGCTGCCATCCGGTTTCAGATCAGCAAGTTGCAGTCCATGGTGGAACTGGCTGAATCCATGAAGCAGTCAAAATTTACCCTGGGGTTTTCCTATTTTGAAGCGGATCATGTGAACACTGCCGGCAGCGGTGCCCCGCAGCAGGCATTTGCCGAAAAAACCATGGCATCCATGAAAAACAATCTGCCGATAAATCCCTGGTACGGGGTGGACAGTCCCTGGTTACAGCAGACAAGGCAGACTCTGGCAGCCCTTGAACAAACGCTGGTTGCCAGACAGAATGCCACAGACCGCATGGTCTACAATGCCTGGTTTAAAACAGACAGAATCCGGCGGGAACTGGATCTGTATGAAAACCGGATACTGCATTTGACAAAGTCGGCCCTGGATGTGTCCACCCGGGAGTATGAGACCGGGTCCATTGCGTTTTCCCAGGCAATCGGGTCCTATACCGACTGGTTGAAGGTGAAACTTGCCATTGCGCAAAAGACAAAAGATCTGGGCATCTCTTTTGCGGCCCTTGAAACGGTAGTGGGTAAAAAATTATAAAAAAATACAGGGGAAATGATTGATCATGAACACAAAATCAACCGTATTGATTATCCTTTTGACAGCGCTGATCGCAGGTTTTGCTGTGTTTTTCACACTCACCACCATGGGTCCCGTATCCTCTGAGAGCAATAAAACCCTTTCCGAAAAAAAAGAAGATGGCGCATCAAAAGAGCGAAAGATCATCTACTGGAAGGCGCCAATGGACCCCACTGAAATCTATGATGAGCCGGGCAAAAGCAAAATGGGCATGGATCTTGTGCCGGTGTATGAAGATGAAATTTCCGAAGAGGGGACCTCCGGAGATGGAGACACGGCAAACCGGAAAATCGTTTACTGGAAAGCCCCTATGGATCCTACAGAGATCTATGATGAACCCGGCAAAAGCAAGATGGGCATGGACCTTGTACCGGTCTATGAAGATGAGGTAAAGGGCGGGGTGGATATTAAAATAAATCCGGTGGTGGAACAGAACATGGGCCTTAAAATCAAACCCGTTGAACAGGGCCCTTTGAATCATATCATCAGAACCTATGGCCATGTGACGTTTGATGAAAGCAGATCCGGTATTGTCAGCCCCAAAACTGCGGGGTGGGTTGACGCTCTTTATGCCGATTATACCGGGTTTGTTGTTGAAAAGGGGGCGCCGCTTTTTGCCATGTATTCTCCTGCTTTGCTGGCATCCCAGGAGGAATATCTGTCTGCCTATAACAATTTTCAGGCCCGACCCACTCCCTTGAACAAGGAACTGCTGGCATCAGCCAAAAAAAGGCTGGCATACTATGACATTGCAGACCAGGACATCGCTTTTCTGGAACAAACCGGGCAGGTCCGCAAAACCCTGACCATCAGGTCCCGGTTTAAAGGGGTGGTGACCCATAAAAACGTGATTGAAGGGGCCTATGTCAAAGCCGGGGACAGTTTGTTCACCATTGTGGATCTGTCCACGGTGTGGGTGGAAGCCCATATCTTCGAATATGAGCAGAACCTGGTCTATGAAGGGCAGGCCGTTGAGATGACCCTGTCCTATGACCCGGACAAGGTGTACACGGGGAAAATTGCCTATATTTTTCCTTATCTGCAGCCCAAAACCCGGGATGTGGTCATCAGGATCATCTTTGACAATACAGCGGGTGACCTGAAGCCGGACATGTTTGCAAATATAAAAATCAATACCAGCGGGGATGCAGCCGGGCTGATTATTCCTTCCGAGGCGGTGATCCACTCCGGGGAAAAACAGCGGGTGTTTGTGGCCCGAGGCAATGGCCGGTTCACTCCCCGGGAGATCACCACCGGCGTCCATCTGGAAGAGGGAAGGGTCCAGGTGCTGACCGGCCTGGCACAAGGAGAGGAAGTTGTGGTGTCCGGCCAGTTTCTGCTGGATTCTGAATCCCGTCTCAAAGAGGCGATCCAGAAGATGATCGCATCCAAATCGGGCACTGCAGAAGAAAAAAATGAACCCTCCCAAAAAGATGGGGACCGTTTTTTTGAAGACATGGAAGATGACACAGAATCCGGGGATGATTTTTTCCAGAATATGGAATAACAGACAGGGGATGCTGAGATGATAGACAAAATAATTGAATGGTCTGTAAACAACAAATTCATGGTGGTTCTGGCAACGTTTTTCGTCATTGCCGGGGGTATCCTGGCCATGGTCAACACGCCCCTGGATGCCATCCCTGATCTGTCTGACGTGCAGGTCATCATTTATACCCAATATCCGGGCCAGGCCCCCCAGGTGGTGGAGGACCAGGTCACCTATCCGCTGACAACCGCCATGCTCAGCGTACCGTTTGCCAAGGTGGTCAGGGGGTATTCCTTTTTCGGGTATTCCTTTGTCTACCTGATATTTGAAGACGGCACCGATATTTACTGGGCCAGATCCCGGGTGATGGAGTACCTCAATTTTGTGTCCGGCCGACTGCCTGCCGGGGTGACCCCCAGTCTGGGCCCGGATGCCACAGGTGTGGGGTGGGTGTATGAGTATGTTCTCCAGGACACCACCGGTGAAACCGACCTTGCCGAACTCCGGTCGCTCCAGGACTGGTTTGTGCGCTATGAGCTGACCGCGGTTCCCGGTGTCTCAGAGGTCGCCAGCATTGGCGGGTTTGTCAAACAGTACCAGGTGGAGGTGGATCCCAACAAGCTGGCATCCTATGATATTTCCATCCGGAAAATCAAAAACGCCATCCAGCAGTCCAATGCAGATGTGGGAGGCCGGCTCATTGAGATGGGAGAAACCGAATTCATGGTCCGGGGTCTGGGGTATATCTCCTCTGTGGAAGATATTGCGCAGATTGTCGTGTCCTTTGATGACAGAGGCACCCCGATTCTGCTGGGCGATATTGCCAATATCCAGATCGGTCCGGAGCTGCGGCGGGGCATTCTTGAATGGAACGGCACCGGGGAGACCGTGGGCGGCATCGTGGTCATGCGCTACGGGGAAAACGCCCTGGAGGTGATCAAACGTGTCAAGGCAAAACTTGCAGACCTGGAAAAAGGGCTGCCCGATGGGGTGGAGATCCTCACGGGATATGACCGGTCCGCTTTGATAGAACGGGCAGTGGATACACTTAAAACCAAGCTCACCGAAGAGATGATCGTGGTGGCCCTGGTATGCATCATTTTTCTGTTGCATTTCAGATCGGCATTTGTGGCCATATTTACCCTGCCGGTGGGCATCCTGATGTCATTCATGATCATGTATCCGTTCAACGTCAACGCCAACATCATGAGCCTGGGGGGGATTGCCATTGCCATCGGCGTGATGGTGGATGCCTCCATCGTGATGGTGGAAAACGCTCACAAACATTTAGAGCGGGACCGGGGCAGAAAAAGCCATACCCAGATCATTATAGATGCCTCAAAGGAGGTGGGGCCGGCCCTGTTTTTCAGTCTGCTGATCATCACAGTTTCCTTTCTGCCTGTGTTCAGCCTCATGGAGCAGTCCGGCCGGCTGTTCAAACCGTTGGCCTACACCAAGACCACGGCCATGGCAGCCTCTTCTGTTCTGGCCATCACCATTATCCCGGTGCTCATGATATTTTTTGTCAGGGAACACCCCATTGATCCGGCCCTGCCAAAAAAAGCAAAGGCAAAGATCTGGGTTCCGGCACTGGCAGGCCCGCCCCTGGCGGTTGTCTGTGCCGGCCTGGCCGGCGTGGCACTGCCGGATATCAGCCTGGTGCTGGCTCTGGGACTTTCCGTGTTTTTTGGCATCTGCCTGTTTCCCCAGAAGATCATCGCTGAAAAAAACAATCCATTGAACCGGTTTCTGATCTGGATCTATCTGCCTGTGATCAAATGGGTGCTGCACTGGCGCAAATTGACGGTATTGATTTCTCTTGCAGCCATTGCAGTTACCTGGTACCCCATGACCCGGTTGGGCAGCGAATTCATGCCGCCCCTGAATGAAGGGGACCTTTTGTACATGCCCACCACGCTGCCCGGTATTTCCATCACCAAGGCCAAAGAGCTTCTCCAGCAGACAGACAAGATCATCCAGCGGTTTCCGGAAGTGAAAACCACCCTGGGAAAAGTCGGCCGGGCTGAAACCTCAACGGACCCGGCGCCCTTGTCCATGATCGAAACCGTGATCATGCTCAGGCCACATATAGAATATGAAATAAAGGATACCCAGCGGTTTTTTTCCGGATGGCCGGCCTGGCTGAAAAAGCCGCTGACCTGGATCTGGCCGGAACAGGTCAAGGGAGAAATTTTACATGAATGGCGCAAAAAGCAGATCGACCGGTTCTACGCCGGATGGCCGGGCTGGCTTGCTGCCCCGTTTGAATGGATACTGCCTGAAGAGCGCTATATAACCATGCAGGAACTGATCGATGATCTGGATGAAGCGGTGAAGTTCCCGGGGGTGACCAATGCCTGGACCATGCCCATCAAGACCCGCATCGACATGCTGTCCACCGGCATCAAAACCCCGGTGGGAATAAAGGTCATGGGACCGGATCTTTCGACCCTGGCCGATCTCGGAGAACAGATCGAAAGCCTGCTCAGGAACAAAAAAGGGACGCTGTCCGTGTTTTCCGAACGGGTCACCGGCGGCAACTACCTGGATTTCACCATCAACCGTAAGGAGATTGCCCGGTATGGCTTAACGGTGCAGGATGTCCAGGACATCATCAAGACCGCCATCGGCGGTATGAATGTCACCTATACGGTGGAGGGCCTGGAACGGTATCCGGTCAATCTGCGGTACAACCGGGAGTTCCGGGACAATCTCCACATGCTGCGCCGGGTGTTAGTGCCCACCCCGTCCGGTGCCCAGGTGCCCCTGACCCAGCTGGCCGACATTGCCATTAAAAAAGGCCCGGCCGGTATAAAGAGTGAAAATTCCAAAAGAAGTGCCTGGGTGTTTGTGGACATCAAAGGAATGGATCTTGGCACCTATGTGAAGCAGGCCCGGCAGCTGGTGGATGAAAACATCGATCTCCCGTCAGGGTATTCCCTTATCTGGTCCGGCCAGTATGAATATATGGAAAAGGCGAAAAAAACCCTGCAGCTTATTATTCCAGCCACCCTGCTGGTGATATTCATCCTGCTGTATATCCATTTCAGCAACATTACAGAGGTGGTCATTGTAATGGCCAGCCTGCCTTTTTCTTTGATCGGGGGGTTCTGGCTGATTTATGTTCTGGGATACAACATGTCTGTGGCCGTGGGGGTGGGGTTTATCGCCCTGGCCGGCCTGGCCACGGAAACCGGCATTGTGATGCTGGTGTACTTAGATGAGGTATATAAGCGCCGAAAAAAGGAAAACCGCATGCGTACGGCAGTAGAACTCCACGGGGCCGTTGTTGAAGGGGCGGTGGACAGGGTCCGGCCCAAAATAATGACCGTTGCCACCACCCTGATAGGCCTTTTGCCGGTGATGTACGGCAGCGGGGCCGGCTCCCAGATAATGAAGCGCATTGCAGCCCCCATGGTGGGGGGACTTGTGTCTTCCGCCGTCATGACACTGATCATCATTCCGGTCATCTACTTTATGTGGAAAACCCGGGAAATTAATAAAAACAATACTATATAAGAAAGGATGTTTACCCATGAAAAAAATATCATTAACAATTATCTGTCTTACTGCCCTGGTTTTCTTTTCAACCACTGCTTCTGCAATGGATGAAAACCATGACATGACTTCATCTGACAGAATCGGAGAGCTTTTCCATGAATCCATGCAAAACGGGTATATGCTGTCCTATTATCTGATGGATCTGCGGGACCAGGGAGATGACAAGGCTGCAGGCCATTCATCCGGGGATCATGCGACCCACGGGGGAAAAAAGATGGATAAGCCCCATCACATCATGGTGTATATCATGGGTCCGGATCATCAGATGGTGGAAAAGGCCAAGGTGGGGTTCCTGATCAAAGGTGGGGACAAGGGCACCCAGAAAATCATGGGCATGTACATGAGCCAGGGATTCGGTATCACCGCGGACATGAAGGCCAAAGGGGTGTATGAGATCGTGGTCAAGGCGGTGATCGGTGATGTCACCCTGATGGACCGGTTCAGCCATGAGATGAAGTAGCCGGGCCGCATGCCTGTATTCAAGTAACCCGTGTCGGACGCTTCCCGTGGGCGTCACCTGTCCCGGGAGGTACCGGCGAATCAAGTGACTCGTGCCGGGTGGCCCCTGTGGGTCTCACCCTCTGCCACGGTTGACAGTGTGTAGGGCATGCTGCGCTGAACGGCAAAAACTGCGGGCAGGTATGTCCTCAGACAGTTTGCCGTTCTTAACGCTCCGCATGCCCAACACACTGTAACAACCGCGTCAGAATGGGATTCGACCCACAGGAACCGCCCGGCACTAATCGTTGATGGCAGCGATGAACAGTTGAACCCGCGGCCTCCTGCCAAACAGGTTGTCTCTGCCTTGCATGACTGATCGGACATTTTGACTTCGATCATTGTGCATTATCATTGACATATTCCTGTGAACACCGCATTTTATTGACATGCTTTATTATCGTAAAACGGGTTCAGGGCCGTCTTTGATTCTGATCCATGGGCTTTTGGGATCGTGTGCCACCATGGGAGTGCTGGCAAGGGGGTTGTCCCGGCAGTTTGAGTCGCTGGCCGTGGATCTGCGGAATCACGGCCGGTCGTTTCATGCGCCCGGCATGAGCTATCCGGAGATGGCGGAAGACCTGGTCGGGTTCATGGATGCAGTGAACATGGATATCGCCGGGGTGGTCGGCCATTCCATGGGCGGAAAATGTGCCATGCAGCTGGCCATGGACTTTCCGGACAGGGTGGCGGGCCTGGTGGTCCTGGATATGGCTTCCAGAGCGTATGAACCGGTATGGGAGCCATATGTCCGTGCCATGATTGACCTGGAGCCGGCATCGTTGACCCGCCGGGATCAGGCCGATCGGATTCTGGCAGAAAAATTTCCGGACAAGGCATTCCGGGGATTTCTGCTCCAGAACCTGAAACGGAGAAATGACGGCCGGTTTTTCTGGCGATCAGACCTTTCAACCATTTTGGCGGCCATGCCCGACATTTGTGCGCCCATATCGGGCCGGCCATGCCCGGGACCGGCCTTATTTATCCGGGGGGGGGCATCGGATTTTGTGACAGACAGTGACTGGGAAGAAATTCAGAGACTGTTTCCGGCAGCGGAACTTAAAACCATTGCCAGGGCAGGTCATCTGATTCATCTGGAGCATCCGGATCTGATAACCGGGCTGCTGAGTGATTTTTTTCTAAAAATCTTTCAAGGAAAAGGCATGACTCATGACGGTTCACATCACCCATAAGATTCAGATACCGGATCACGAAATCCAGCTGGAAGCGATCCGTGCCCAGGGAGCGGGGGGACAGCATGTGAACAAAGTGGCCACAGCCATTCATCTGCGGTTCGATATCCCGGCTTCCAGCCTGCCCGAAGAGATCAAATCACGGCTGGTGGCCATGCAGGATCAGCGGATTACCAAGGATGGTGTGGTCGTCATCAAGGCACAGCAGTCCCGCAGCCAGGAAAAAAACCGAACCGATGCTGTCAAGCGGTTGCGTCAGCTGATTTTAAAGGCCATGGTCCGGCCCAAAAAACGGCGGCCCACCCGGGTGTCACGCGCTGCCCAAAAAAAGCGGCTGGAAAGTAAAACCAGGCGGGGCCGGATAAAGCAGATGCGCCGATCTGTCGTGTCTGACCCAGAGTGACCATGGGTGAAACCCCGATTTACACAAAGGAAAACACGGATTTTCAGATTTGGTGCTTGACACTGCCGGCCATAAGTGATATTAAGCCAGACTGATTTTTAATCGGGGCGTAGCGCAGTCTGGTAGCGCACTTGTCTGGGGGACAAGTGGTCGCAAGTTCAAATCTTGCCGTCCCGACCATTGATAATAAAGGCTTCTGGCGATTGAGTCAGAGGCCTTTTTTGCTTTTAAACAGCTTGGGTTGAGCAATTTTTTGCTATCCGGGTTGTTTTTGTCAAGGCAAGGGTGTAGGGTAATCAAAAAATAGTGATTTATCCGTCAAAGAGCACACATGAGAGACAATTTTCAAGATAATCTGAAAAAAGAGTCACGTTCGGAAATCCGATATCCGGCTTCAGACAGTGCCAGTATTTCATTCAAACCTCCGGGAAGTCAATGGGAGTATCACATCAAACTGCGAGATTTTTCGGCTTCCGGTCGGGGTCTTCTGGTCAAGGAAGACTCCGACCTTTTGAAATATATCCGGGTGGGGGATATTCTTTCCGTGAACTATCATGAAGATTCCGTTCCCCTGACTGCCCGGCCTCAGAGGGTAAAGGTCCGGCATATATCTTTTCCAGCCTCTGGAATGCCTGCCAAACACGTGATTGTCGGCTTATGTTTTTTTGAGCGGGAAGGAGAGCCATAGTTCAGATTTTCCCGTCCAAATCCTGGTAGAACGCCGGTATCTGAAAATCACTAAACAAAACCGAAATCCCATAACCTGCGATACTGCGGCGATTTTCATCTTGACAATCCCGGTGGTTTTTATTAGGTCAATTTAGGTTGACAGGCGGAGTGACTGTCTTTTTGTGTAAACAATCAGGAGAGACTGCATACATGAAGGCGAATCAACTGGTACTGGTTTTACTGCTGACAGGATTTCTTGTTGTTCCGGCAACCCTGTTTTTATTTTCCGGCAGTCCTGATTTGTCACTGGTGCAGACCGTTCTTGCATCGGAACAGCCGGATACATCAGATCATGGCGCTGACGATACCCATTCCGGCAGTCAGAGTCACGGCCACCCGGACCTGGGAAAACTGCTGCCTCTGTATGCCTGTATTCCTTTTGCCTGCATGCTTCTCTCCATTGCGTTGCTGCCTCTGGTGGCCGGTACGTTCTGGCACCATCATTTCGGCAAGATCTCTGCGTTCTGGGCCGCCTCGCTGGCGATTCCATTTGTGGCGGTATATAAAGGAGATGCGGTATATGAAATTCTTCATATCATTCTGGCGGATTATGTACCGTTCATCATTCTGCTGTGGGCACTGTTCACCGTGTCGGGCGGGATTCTGTTGAAAGGCACACTGCGGGGAACGCCCGTCGTGAATACCGGCATGATCCTTCTGGGAACGATTCTGGCTTCATGGATGGGAACCACCGGGGCCGCCATGCTGATGATCCGGCCGTTTCTGCGGGCCAATGACTTCAGGAAAAATCGGACCTTCATGGTGGTGTTCTTCATCTTTCTTGTGGCCAATGTGGGGGGATCCCTGACCCCGCTGGGGGACCCCCCCCTGTTTCTGGGGTTTCTGCACGGGGTGAGCTTTTTCTGGACTTTGAATATTGCTCCGCACATGCTGGTGGTGAGTACAACCCTGCTGGTGATCTATTTTTTTCTGGATTCCTGGCATTTCAAAAAAGAAGGGGCCGTGGTCCCGGATGACGGAGAAAAACAGCCGTTGCGCCTGGTGGGGACCTATAATTTCATCTTTCTGGGGGGGATTGTGGGGGCCGTGCTCATGAGCGGTGTCCTGGAAATAGGTGAGATCAATACCCTGGGCGTGCACCGGGCGGTTCAGGACTGGCTCCGGGATATCAGCCTCATTGTGCTGGGGGTGCTGTCGTTGTGGGCGACTCCCTGGACATTGCGGGAGGAAAACGAGTTTTCGTGGTTCCCCATCATTGAGGTGGCGTATCTGTTTATAGGGATCTTTATCACCATGATTCCCTGTCTACTGCTGCTCAAGGCCGGTCCGGACGGTGCATTCGCTTTTCTGATCGAGGCGGTCAAAGAACCGTTTCATTATTTCTGGGTCACCGGCATACTGTCTGCGTTCCTGGACAACGCGCCCACCTATCTGACCTTTTTCAACACGGCTTTGGGCAGTTTTTATTCCGGCATGCCGGAAGCCGCTTCCGTGCCACTGCTGATGACCGACCGGATGATTTACCTGCAGGCCATTTCCACCGGGGCTGTGTTCTTCGGGGCGGTCAGTTATATCGGTAACGCGCCCAATTTCATGGTCCGGTCCATTGCTGCGGAATCCGGTACGACCATGCCCAGTTTTTTCGGGTATATCCTCAAATATTCCCTGGTGTTCCTGATTCCCTCTTTTGTGATCGTCACCCTGATTTTTTTCTAATGTTCAATGAGGGGGTGCCATGTATTTTGATTTAAAGGGATTGAAACTGGCCATCATCGGCGGCGGAGACCCCTGTTGTGAAATTCTGGACCGGTTTTCCGGGCCCGATCTCAAACATTTTAATATCCAGGTGCTCATGGTGGCGGATACCATTGAAATTTCCAGAGGGATCATCCGGGCAAGGGAATTGAATATTCTCACCACCAAAGATTATCATGAAGTATGCAAACTGTCCGGTCTGAATCTGATACTTAAACTGAAAAACGATGACCTGCTGTCCTGTATTCTGGAAAAGGTGAATACGGAACGGGTGAGTATTATCGATTTAGACACCTATGGGGCCATGTCTTTTATTCATTTTCTGAAAACCGAAGAGGAAAAGATCCGGATTCGAAAACGGCTTGAAGCTGAGGATCTGGAAAAAGAGGCGATAGCGGATCTGTTTGAACAGTTTTCACGCAGCATCAATGAGATTGCGGAAAACCGCATTTCCTTTCTGGAACAGGAAAGGCAGGATCTGCGGAAAATTGAAAAAGAGTTGAATCAGATCATTCAGGGCAGCATGATCCCCACCTTTATTATCAACAACGAACATATTATCACCCACTGGAATACAGCCTGTGAGGAACTCACCGGGTATCCGGCCTACAAACTGGTGGGAACGGATCGGCAGTGGGTACCCTTTCGGTCAGCCAAACGCCCCACCCTGGCAGATATGGTGGTGGACCAGACCAGCGATGAGATAGTGCAGAAATTTTACGGAAATGCCTGGCGAAAGTGCAAGATCATCAACGGGGCTTATGAGGCGGAGGAGTTCTTCCCCCATATGGGATCAGACGGAAAATGGATATTTTTTACAGCTGCTCCCATCAAATCCCCGGATGGTAAAATAATCGGCGCAATTCAGACATTGAGAGATCGAACAGAGGATAAAAAGGTCCAGGCGGAAATCGAACTTCAGGATCTAAAACTGGCCAAACTGCATGATAAAAATCGGAAATCAGAAGAAAAATACCGAGCATTGTTCAATGAAAATCCCAACCCCATTTTCATCATAGACAGCATGAACTTTGAGATTCTGGACGTGAACCACCGGGTTCTGGAAGCTTACGGATATGACAAATCCGAACTTCTGGGGACCTCGTTTCTGGAAATTGGGGAAAAAAACGATGATATCCTTCGACAGGATATGCTGAATCTGCCCCAGGGCGGGTCGGTCCTTTTTACCAAAAAACGGCATTACCGAAAAAGCGCGCAGGCATTTTTTGTCAACATCAAGGTGGTCAAGGTGATGTTCAGCCAGCGGGTGGTGCTCATTGCATCCACCACGGATATGACCGAAAGCGTGGAAAAGGAAACCCAGCTGATCCAGGCCGGCAAACTGGCGACTTTGGGCACCATGGCCGCAGGAATGGCCCATGAGATCAACCAGCCGTTGAACGTGATCCAGATCTGTGCGGACCTGATTCAGAAAATGGTAAAAAAGGGCGTGACGATTCCGGACGACGATCTGCTGAACATGAGCAGGGATATCATAGAAAACGTGGCACGGGCCGCCGGCGTGATTAAACATGTGAGAGATTTTGCCAGACAGTCGGAACGGGATCTCAAAAAACTCAACATCAACGATCCCATCCGGGATGTGTTCAAGGTGCTGGGACATCAGCTCGCGGTACACTCCATCGAAGTTGTGCTGGATCTGGATGAACATCTGCCGGAGGTCCGGGCCGAGCATAACCGTCTGGAACAGGTGTTCATCAACCTGGTGACCAATGCCATCGATGCCATGGATGAGAAATCCGCCCGGGCCGGGGGTCCGGTGGAAAAAACCTTGACCATCAAAACCTATGCTGAGAACGGCCATGTGGTCGCGACCGTGTCCGACACAGGCACCGGGATGAACGAGGAGGTTAAACACAAATTGTTTGAACCGTTTTTCACCACCAAGGACACGGGCAAAGGGACCGGTCTGGGCACCAGCATCAGTTTCGGGATAATCCAGGATTACAACGGTACCATCAATGTCAAAACCGAAGAGGGACAGGGATCGTGCTTCACGGTCCGTTTCCCTGTTGCCGGTTGAGGGAACAGAACCATGTCAGCCAGTAAAATATTGATTGTGGATGATGAACCGACCATTGTGCGGCTGTTGGATATGTCTCTGAAAAGCGACGGATATGACACCTGTACGGCAGTCAGCGGCAAGGAAGCGCTGGACGTGTTTGAAAAAGAATCACCGGACATTGTGGTGACCGACATCAAAATGCCGGGCATGGATGGTCTGGAACTGCTCAAAAAAATCAAGGAACTGGACCCGGACAAGGAAGTGATCATTGTCACAGGACATGGAGATATCGATTCCACCATCACGGCCCTGCAATACGGGGCCAGTGATTTTATCAACAAACCGGTCCGGGATGAGGCACTGGCCATCGCCCTGGACCGGGCGGAAAGCAAAATACGCATCCGGGAACAGCTGGCCGCCTACACCCACAACCTGGAAGAAAAAGTGGCGGAAGCCACCATGGAAATCCGGCGTAAATCCAATTTTCAGCGGTTGCTCATTCACAGCAGCCATGATGCTATTGTCGCGTTTGATCATGACTGGCAGATTGTGGTATATAACCCGGAAGCGGCCCACATGTTTGAGAAAAGAGCCAGAGACGTGCTGAACAAAATGACCATTGATAATCTGTATCCCCCTGAACTGGCCGCCTTTTTCAGAAAAGAGGCCAGGAACGGGACGGATGACTCGGGAGAGATGCCCTGGAAAGAAATGATCCTGGAAACCCGGAATAAAAAGCAGATTCCGGTCAGATATGCCACCAGTGTGCTTCTTGAAAAAAAGGAATTCATGGGTATCGTCAATTTTTTTCAGGACCTGACGGAGATCAAACGCCTGGAAAGGGAGTTGATCCAGTCTGAACGCATGGCAGCCATCGGTCAGACCGTTTCCGGGTTGGCCCATTATGTGAAAAATATCCTGATCGGACTGAAAGGCGGCAGTTATGTCGTGGATGTGGGATTTCAGAACGACAACATGGAAAAGATCAAAACCGGATGGCAGACCATCCAGAAAAATATTGAACGGGTGGCAAACCTGACCCAGGACATGCTCACCTATTCCAAGGAGCGGACACCCGAGGGTGAACTGTGTGATCCCAATGACATTGTGTCGGAAATCAAAAACCTGGTAGTGGATTTTGCCAGAGCCAACGATATTGAAATCATCACCCGGTGTGACCCGGATTTGGGACAAATGTGGCTGGATCCCCGAACCGTTCACCGGTCTCTGCTGAACCTGGTGAACAATGCCATGGACGCCTGCCTGGAGGAGGAAGATCCGGACCGGCGGTTTAAAGTGGAGATTCGAACCGGAAAAACCGGACAGGGTGCGGCAGTGTTCGAGATTGAAGACAACGGATGCGGTATGGATGAAGCGACCCGATCCAAGCTGTTTACCCCCATGTTCAGTTCCAAAGGAGGGAAAGGAACCGGTATGGGGCTGATGGTGACAAAAAAACTGGTGGAAGAGCACCAGGGTACCATTGACATTGATACCCGTTTGGGGTATGGGTCTGTGTTTACCATGACGCTGCCTGAAAGGCCCCAAACAGGCCGGGATGAAAATGACAAGTAAAGAGGTGTGATATGGGCAAAAAAATACTGGTGGTTGACGATGACCCGGATGTGAGATCATTTGTTGTCACGGTTCTGGAAGAAAATCAGTATACCCCTCTGGTGGCGTGTGATGGTGTGGAAGGTCTGGAGGTCATTCAAAAAGAGATGCCCGATCTGGTGATTCTGGATGTGCTCATGCCCCGGGGAAGCGGGATCCGCCTGTATCGTCACCTGAAAACAGAGGATACCTTGAAAGCCATCCCGGTGATCATGTTCACCGGCATCGCTCTTCGTTCTTTTCTTAAATCCCAGAAAGCCCTGGAAGAGTTCAAGGGAGAAACCGTGCCGGAACCCGACATTTATCTGGAAAAGCCTGTGGAGCCCCAGGAACTGGTGGATGCCATAAGAAAAAAACTTGACTGATCTGAGGATCTTCAGACGGCATAACAGCTTCCGGCAGTTCCAGGAAGGCTGAGGCAGGAGGTTTCATGAAAATAAGAAAACTGTTGTTTGTGACCAAATTTGAAAGCCTGTGCTATGACGCATTGCATTCACTTCTGGAGTTGAGAAAATCCGGACTGGAACATGTGGTGTTTCTGAACGTGATCGAACGTGACAAAGTGTCCATGCGAAGAGGCAAAGGATATGCCAGGGAAGACGCGGTCCGTCTCAAGGAAACTGCCAACATCCGTTTCATCGACTGGGCTGAGAATCTGTTTGAAATGGGCATGGAAGTCGGGGCCTATATTGAGGTGTCGTCCCTGATCCCGAAAATTCTGGATGTAGTGGAAAAGGAAAACCCCGACCTCATTGTCATTGGCCGGTCCCAGAAAGGGAAGCTGGAACAGCTGTATTCCAGGTCTGACATTACGGAATTGACGCGCCGGTCTCCTGTACCTATCCTGGTATTCAAGCATCTTGCCGAAGACCATATGGTGCCGGTAAAACTGTTTGAACGGACTCTGTTTGCCACATCCTGGTCCAACAGCAGTGAAAAGGCGGTCGCCTGCCTCAAAGAACTGGGTGAAGTGATCGGAGAACTGCACCTGATGCATGTGGTGGACGAAGATGACCTGAAATCCACGGATACCCATGATGTTCAGGCCGTGCGGAAAAAAGAACGGAACCGCCTGGAAGATTTGTGCGACGAATTCGAAGAAAAAGGCATATCGGCCAGACCCCATGTTTATGTGGGCGATCCGGAGACCGAAATCCTGAAGGCAGCCAGGGAATATCAGGCTACCCTGGTCGTGCTGGGTTTCAGTGACAGAACCGCCCTGGCCGAGCGGTGGCTGGGGTCGATATCCAGGAATATTGCGGATAAATCCATTTTCCCGTGCCTGTTGTTTCCGGTGAAAAAATAATGTGTATCAACCGATGTCAGTGGACTGAAAATGAAACTTTTATTTATAGATGATGAACAGACCTTTCTGAAGTACCTGGGCAAACGGATGACTCTGGAAGGGTTTGAGGTGACAACGACATTTTCCGGTGAGGAAGGGGTGGGGGCCGCCGCCAGAGAATCCTTTGACGTGGCGGTAGTGGATTTACAGATGCCCGGTATTGACGGCATCGAAGTGCAGAAACTGCTCAAGGACCTGCAGCCGGATCTGCCCTGTATCGTTCTGACCGGTCATGGCAGTGTGGAAAACGCCCTGGAGAGCGGCAAATACAACGCTTTCAAATTTTTGTCCAAACCTGTGGATATGGACACACTGATCGCAACCATACATGCGGCCTACGGACATCGCATGAAAAATCAATCTGCCACCGGTGCACCGGATCAGACAGCCTCGACCAAAGGTCCAGTGTCCAAACTGTTTCACAAATTCCGCAAACTTTACGGGGTGCAAAAATAAGGTTCCATTCGTCCGGTTGTTCTTTTACGAATGTTTTCCTGACGTATCGGTACGTGAAAAAATGGGTGCAGGAAAAAACTGCCTGTAACAGAAAGGATGTCGAAAGGGGGAAAATAGGGGATGCAGACCCGAAAACATGAGGAAAAACGGCCCGGTTTTTTTTCATTCATGATTACCTTTGTGTTCATGTTTGTCACGTGGATCATTTTGTCCGGCCATTTTGAGCCGCTTTTGATCGGACTGGGACTGCTGTCCAGCCTGGTGGTCGCCTGGTTTTTCCATGACCTTCTGTTCGCCGGGGCCGGTTTTCAGGATATCGGCGTATTCGTCCGGTTCTGCCGGTATATGCCATGGCTGATTGTGGAAATTATCAAAGCCAATTTCCATATACTGTACCTGGTGTTTCACCCCCGGATGCACCAGATGATCGATCCCCACATCATTCATTTTCAGACCGGCCTGAAAACAGATATTGCCATTACCACCCTGGCAAATGCCATCACCCTGACCCCCGGCACGGTCACTGTCACAGCCAATGCCGAGGGTGGGTTCCGGGTTCATGCCATTGACCGGGAAAGTGCCCAGGGGCTTCCAGGTATCATGCGGGACCGGGTGGCGCATGTCTATGGAGAAAAGAGATGATCTATTTTTTTTCATGTATTGCTGTCGGGCTTTGTCTGATCATGATACTGCCGCTGTATCGATGCCTGATGGGCCCCACGGTGCTGGACCGCCTGGTGGGAGTGAACGCCATCGGCAGCAAGACCGTGGTCCTGCTGCTGCTCATCGGATATCTGTATGAGCGGGTGGACATGTTTGTGGATATTGCCCTGGCCTATGCGTTTCTGAACTTTGTGGCGGTGCTGGCCGCTTCCCGGTACTTTCACAAACGCAAAGGCCTGTATGAAGAATCCTTCATGGAGTAATGATGCATATTCTTATCAATATCGTTGCGGGGCTATTCCTGCTCATGGGCCTGGTTTTTTTTCTGGGTGGAGCGGTCGGGATCATTCGGATGCCCGATTTTTACTCCCGGCTGCATCCGGCCGGAAAACTAGATACCCTGGGCATCTTTGCCATGGTGGCCGGGTTGGTGATCTATAATCTGCACCACCTGTCTTTCGGCATGGTGCTTTTGTCCATTAAGATGTTTTTGATTGTCTTTTTTGTGTTCCTGGCCAGCCCGACTGCCACCCATTCCATTGTGGATGCAGGCATGCGGGCCGGATTGCGGCCCTGGACGAAAAAAAAGGAAAAGGAATAAATACCCATGCTGTGGTCCATAGACCTGATCATACTGACCTTTGTGATTTTCTGTGCCGTGGCCGCCATCACTGTGAAAGACCTTCTGGGAACCGCCATTTTATTCAGCGCGTATTCCTTTCTGATGTGCCTGTTGTGGGCCGTGATGGGGGCCGTGGATGTGGCATTTACCGAAGCGTCCGTGGGCGCGGGAGTCAGCACCGTGTTTCTGGTGGCCGCTGTGTTCCGGACCAGCAGGAGGACCAAAGATTGAAAGCGTTAGGACTTGTCATCGTCTGCCTGACCGGCGGGCTGCTGTTATACGGCACAATGGACCTGCCGGACTGGGGAGATCCTGCATCACCTGCATCCACCCATCTGTCGGATTATTATATCGAATATATCATGGAGCAAACCCAGGTGCCTAACCTGGTGACCGCAGTACTGGCCGATTACAGAGGGTATGACACCATGTTCGAGACCGCGGTGGTGTTCTGCGCCGGACTGGCCTGTTTTCTGCTGCTCAGGGATTTCCGGCCCAGAAAAGACCGGTATTACCGCCATATTCCTACCGGTGTGATGCTTCATGTCAAGAATCCGGAGACCCGGATCATACCGGGCAATGAATTCGAGCACATGGACCGGGAATGGGTGCCGTCGGACATGATTATCAAGACCGTGTGCCGGATTCTGATCCCCTTTATTCAGATTTACGCAATGTATGTGGTGGCCCACGGGGATTTTTCTCCCGGGGGCGGGTTCCAGGGCGGCGTAATTTTCGGGTCCAGCCTGATTTTGATGGCCATTTCCTACAACCTGAAGACGCTGGTGAAACGGGTGACGGAAAAATTTTTGTCCATTTCTGCAGCGGTGGGCGTCCTGATCTATGTGGGACTCGGGGTTCTTGCCATGGTGATGGGCGGGCATTTTCTGGATTACGGCATGCTGGCACCGCTGGTTCCATGGGATCCCGGTCATATCCGTGCCCTGGGTATGCTGGGCGTGGAGATCGGTGTGGGCATCGCCGTGATGGCGGTTATGGTGATCATTTATGTGAATATCGTGTCGGAAGGCAGGCATGATGAAGGACTCTAGGAGACGCCCATGAGTGAACTTCTGGCGCTGATCGTGGCCAAATACAATTTCTGGCTGTATATCATTCTCATGATGATCGGCCTGTACGCCATGATCGCCAAAAATAACCTGATGAAAAAACTGGTGGGCATGAACATCTTTCAGACCGCTATTATTCTGTTTTATGTGTCCATCGGATACAAGCACGGGGCGACCCTGCCTATCATTCAAGGGGATCCCGGCGGGCATGGGGCCCATGATGCTGTGATTCATGCAGCCGATTATATCAACCCGGTGCCTCATGTACTCATGCTCACCGCCATTGTGGTGTCGGTGGCCACCTTCGGGGTGGCCATGGCTTTGTGCGTGCGGGTGTACAGACGATATCAGACCCTGGAAGAAGATGAACTTCGAATACGCTTATCGGAAAAATAACCCATGAACCATATGCCGGCAATAATCGTACTGGCCCCGCTTCTGGGGGCTTTTTTCTCGGGCCTGGCCGCCTGGATACAAAAACCGCTTTCTTATTATATCGCCCTGGTTTCTACAGCGGTCTCCAGTGTGGCCGCGGTCGGCGTTCTGAAACAGGTGCTGACCGCCGGCACCTGGCAATACCGCATGGCTGGATGGGCCCCGCCCATTGGTATCGAATTGAGGGTCGATCTGCTCAATGCCATGGTCCTGGTCCTGATTTCCGCCATCGCATTCATGAACCTGGTGGCCAGTGTCAGAAGCGTGGACCAGGAAATTCCAGACCGGTCTCCTTCTTTTTATGTCATGTATCAGCTCTTTGTGGTGGGCCTTTTAGGGGTGACTGCCACCGGCGACCTGTTCAACCTGTATGTGCTCATCGAGATCACCTCGTTGACCTCCTATACCATGATCGCCCTGGGAGACATAGACCGTGCTCATCTGGCCGCATTGAACTATATTTTCATCGGCGTGATCGGGGCGTCGTTTTATCTTCTCGGGGTGGGCTACCTCTACATCACCACCGGATCCTTGAACATGGCGGATGTGGCGGTCATTCTTAAGGGAATTCATGGATCCACCGCAGTATTGACCGCATTTGTATTATGTATTCTCGGAGTCTGGATCAAGATGGCACTGTTTCCGCTGCATGTGTGGCTGCCTAACGCCTATTCGTTCGCGCCGGTGGGATTTGCCCGGGTGGTGGCACCGCTGATGACCAAAGTGATGGTCTATGTCATGATACGGCTCATGGTCACGGTGTTCGGGCTGGACTATGTTTTCAACACCCTGCACCTGGCGGAGATCGTGGTATGGATGGGCGTGATCGCCATCCTGGCCGGGGCCTTCATGGCGTTGTTCCAGACCGACCTGAAAAAAATGCTGGCCTATATCATCGTATGTGAGATCGGATACATGGTGGGCGGGGCCTGGCTGGGAAACACCCTGGGTATGACCGGCGCCATTCTTCATATCCTGAATGATGCCTTGATGACGTTTGCCCTGTTTCTGGCTTTAGGAAACATTATTTACCTGAGAAAACAGGCTGCCTTTCCGAATTTACAGGGATTATTTGCCGCCATGCCCTGGACCATGGCCGGACTGGTTCTGGCCGGGTTGAGCATCATCGGTGTTCCCCCCACCTGCGGGTTTTTCAGCAAATGGTACCTGGTGCTGGGGGCATTTGAAGCCGGTGCCTATCATTTTGCTGCCGCGCTCATCATTTCCAGCCTGGTATGTGCGGTACTGTTTTTCAAGGTGTTTGAAATCTGTTTTTTCGAGCCTGTGACCGACACCCATGATCATCATGGGACCGTCCCCATCACCGAGGCGCCCGTTTCCATGCTGGTGCCTCTGGGGCTGGTGAGCGTGGCAATTGTCGGTGCCGGTGTGTATGCCGGCACCATTGTCAACACCCTGATTCTGCCGTTTCTGCATTGAGGCGCTGTACATGACCCTTCCGAATTTTTCAATCAAAGGCTGATTCAACCATGGAATCCATCATTTCATACAGACCGCTGCTGGCTGTCCTGGTCCCTTTGCTGGTTATTCCCGTACTTATGTCATCATCCCGCAGGCCCAATGTCCGGGAAGCCTGGGTGTTTGCCTCAGGAGTTATCATGTTCGGGCTGGTTGTGTCCATGACACCGGTGATACTGGCCGGGAACCATATCGAACTGACCCTGTTCCGGTTGATGCCTGGGGCAGACATCGCATTCCGGGTGGACGGCCTGGGCATGCTGTTCGCCCTGGTGGCATCCAGCCTTTACATCGTTACTTCCCTGTATTCCATCGGATACATGCGGGGATTGAAGGAACACGCCCAGACCCGGTTTGTCAGTTTTTTTGCGCTGGCCATCGCCTCCACCATAGGGGCCGCGTTTTCCGCCAATCTGGTGACATTGTATCTGTTTTATGAAATGCTGTCTCTGGCCACCTATCCCCTGGTTGCCCATCATGAGGATGCCTTGTCCCGTGTTTCCGCCCGGCGGTATCTGACGTTCATCCTGGGCACCTCCATCGGGCTGGTGCTGCCGGCCATGATCTATTGCTATCATATCACCGGTACCCTTGAATTTACCACAGCCGGTATTTTTGCAGGTCAGCTGTCAAAACCGGCAGCTGTCGTGCTGGTCCTCTTGTTTGTGTTCGGATTTGCCAAAGCCGGAATCATGCCGTTTCATTCATGGCTGCCGGCCGCCATGGTGGCTCCGACACCGGTGAGTGCGCTGTTACATGCTGTGGCTGTGGTCAAGGTCGGGGTGTTTTCCATTGTCAGGGTCATGACCGGGATTTTCGGGGTGGATCTGCTGGGGTCATACAATCTGGGAACCCTGGTCATGGTCATTGCCTCCATCACCATTCTGGTGAGTTCCTGCATCGCCCTGTCCCAGGATGAACTCAAACGAAGACTGGCCTTTTCCACCATCAGCCAGCTGTCTTATATCATCTTCGGTGTGGCCCTGCTGTCGCCTATGGGTCAGCTGGGCGGGGTAATCCATATTCTGATGCATGCATTCGGAAAAATTACGCTGTTTTTCTGTGCCGGGGCCATTTTTGTGGCCACCGGCAAAAAATATATTTCCCAGATGAAAGGTCTGGGCAGACAGATGCCGGTGACCTTTGCCGCATTCTTCATCGGATCGCTGGGAGTGATCGGGCTGCCGCCCACCGGCGGATTCTACAGCAAGTGGAACCTGATTTTAGGGACCCTGGAGGCCGGCCAGACGGTTTTCATGGCGGTGCTGCTGATCTCCTCGTTTCTGAATGCGTTTTATTTTCTGCCCATCGTGTTTCAGGGATTTTTCGGCAAACCGGATGACGGGCCGCTGGACGCACCGGTTGCCATGCAGGAAGCCAACCTGTGCCTGGTGGTGCCGCTGGCCATCACGGCCCTGGCGTCCATTGCCCTGTTTTTCTTCCCGCAGATGTTTGTGGACCTGATCGTTTTAGGCCTGAATTTGTGAGAAGAGGGGCTGATCGAACAAAACCAAACTGTATGGGGACAATGGTGATACAAAGATAGAAGGCTAAGATGAACAAAGGAAGTTACATTAAATTTTTTTAAAACCACGAAGGACACGAAGAAACCCTTCCTTCGTGTCCTTCGTGCTCTTCGTGGTAAACAAATCAGTGGCATTGATAATTTTACCGGAGACATAAAAAAGTATGACAATCAAAGACAAATACGACAATGACGACTGGGAAATGCTGGGCCATGATCCGGTGCCCGGCTACAAGGCCGCGTTTTATATTGCGGTGCTGGTGTCGGTGATCTATCTGGGGATGGCGTTTTTTTCCGGTGGCGGGGGTGTGGCCCATTGACCGTATAATTGAACCGATAATGGACCCTATTCATAAATGACCGCAGGGTCCGGACAGGGGAGGGGGATCCCCCGGACCGGCCGTGCGGATCTCATTCAGGTGACATGATGAAAAAAGAGTTGACCCTTTTTGACAAACCGAAAAATGTGAAAACACTGTTGATCTGTTTTTACTGTTCTCTGGTGGTGTTGCTGGTTGCCGAGTTTTTCATTCATCCGCATCCGGCATTCTATTTTGAGCAGATCAAGGGATTTTCCGCGGTATACGGCTTTTTTTCCTGTGTGCTGCTGATTTTTTTAGCCAAACTGCTGCGATTGATCGTGATGAAAAAAGAGGATTACTATGAGCGGTAATCTGTTGCCCCCGGCCCTGATATTCATTGCCGCGGCCCTGCTGGTCCCGTTTTTGAGGGGAAAGACAAAGGCGGTCTACATGCTGCTGATTCCTGTGGTGTCTCTGCTCATCATCATGAACGCTCCCACAGGAAGGATCTGGACACTGGATTTCTGGGGATACACCCTGATCATGGGGCGGATTGACAGATTGTCCCTGGTGTTCGGGTATATTTTTACCATCATGGCGTTCCTGGGCATTCTGTTTGCCCTGAAGGTCAAAGACAATCTCCAGCATGTGTCTGCCATCATTTATGCCGGTGCCACGTTGGGCGTGGTGTTTGCCGGTGATTTTCTCACCCTGTACCTGTTCTGGGAAATCATGGCGGTCAGTTCCACGTTTCTGATCCTGGCATCCCGCACGGATGCAGCCCGAAAAGCGGGTTTCAGGTATGTTCTGGTGCACCTGATCGGGGGGTTGTTTTTGCTGGCAGGGATCGTGCTCTACATCCAGGAGACCGGTACGACTGCATTTGGCTACATCGGGCTCTCAGGCACCGCTTCCTGGCTGATTTTCATCGGTGTTGCCCTGAATGCGGCGGCCATTCCGCTGCATGCCTGGCTCCCGGATGCCTATCCCATGGGCACGCCGACCAGCACCGTGTTTCTGAGTGCGTTTACCACCAAATCCGCGGTGTATCTGTTGATCCGGACCTTTCCCGGCACGGACCTGCTTATCTGGGTCGGGGCTTTCATGGTGTTTGTGCCCATTTTTTATGCGGTACTTGAAAATGATATCCGACGTGTGCTGGCCTACAGCCTGCTCAACCAGATCGGGTTCATGCTGGTGGGCATCGGCATCGGGTCCCAGCTGGCGCTGAACGGGGCCGTGGCCCATGCGTTCTGCCATATCCTCTACAAGGGGTTGCTGTTTATGGCCGCCGGGTCCGTGCTCCAGATGACCGGGAAGATCAAGTGTACCGAGATCGGCGGGTTGTACAAGACCATGCCGTTGACCTGCCTGTTCTGTATCGTGGGGGCTGCCTCTATTTCCGCGTTCCCCCTGTTTTCAGGATTTGTGTCCAAATCCATGGTGGTGACCGCCACGGTGGAGGAGCACATGGTGCTGGTGTACCTGGTGCTGCAGTTTGCTTCGGCCGGCGTGTTTCACCATGCCGGCATCAAGGTGCCGTTTTTCACCTTTTTCGGTCATGATTCAGGCATCCGGGCCAAGGACCCGTCCTGGAACATGGTGCTGGCTATGGGCATCGCAGCATTCGCCTGCATCTTCATCGGTGTGTTTCCCCAGCCGCTGTATAACCTGCTGCCTTTTACCGTGGATTACATCCCCTATACCGGTGCACATGTGGTTGGCCAGCTCCAGCTGCTCATGTTCGGGGCTCTGGCCTTTGCCCTGCTGATACTCTCCGGATACTACCCGCCGGAGATCAAATCCATCAACCTGGATGTGGACTGGAGCTACCGGAAACTGGGAACCGCGGTATACCGGCTTCTGGACAGTGGTTTGAACACGATGAACCGCAGAACCGAACAGGGGCTGGTGACCGTGGTCAAAGGCGGCGGTGCGTTTCTGCGTCAGATCACCGCCCACCTGGTTTTGTTTTTTTCCGTCAACCTGTGGCTGGTTCTGGGATACAGGGACAAGCATCTAACGCTTAAAAAACAGCAGCTTTACAATGACGTGGTTCAGGGGACCTTTCCTGTCGGCATTGGCGCGGCAGTGGCGGTGTTTTTTGTTGTTCTGATCTATGTATTAACTTGAACAAGGGACCTTCAATGGTAAAAATACAGGATTTAAGACATATTCACATGCTGGAAAAGATACCGGACCGTCTGCTGTCCCTGATCGGGCAGGAAGCCCAACTTTCCATTTTCAGCAGCGGCACCTGCCTGTTCCGTGCAGGAGACGAGGTGGACACCTTCTACATGGTCATGATGGGCCAGGTGGCCTTGACCGTGGCCCTGAATCCGGATATCGACGTGATCCTTGAAAATATCCAGTCCGGCCGGACTTTCGGGTCTTCAGCATTGATTTCCGGGGGACCGGCCACCTATTCGGCCATTTGCCAGGAACCCTGCGAGACCATCACCCTGTCGGGTTCACGAATGCAGCAATTGTTTGAAGCCAACCAGGAACTGGGGTTTTACCTCATGGCCGGCGTGGCCCGACAATACAAAACCAGTATGGACAACCGGGCGAAAATGATCATGAAAACATTGGCGCGCCACCCGGAGATGAAGGCATCCATTCATGATATTGAAAACCTGACCCCGGCATATTAGATCCCTTATGGAGGAATTGACATGGTATCCATTGATCAGTTGAAAAAAATTCAGTTTCTTCAGGACCTGCCGGACGAAATTCTGGAAAAAATCCATCCGCATGCCCGGCAAACTGTTTTTGAACCCGACACCATCCTGATCCGGCAAAATGAGACCCAGCATCTGGTGCATATGCTGGTGTCCGGGAAAATCTGCCTCAATGCCCGGTCCGACACCGGCCGGGTCCTGACCCTGGATGAAATCATGCCCGGACAGAGCTTTGGCCTGTCTGCCTTTTTTGGAAAATTTCCTGCCACGTTTACTGCAATCTGCACGGAAACCTGTGATGTGATTGTCTTGTCCGGTGATCTGATGTATAAACTGTTTGAAGTGGATTACGGCATCGGGTACGTGATGATGCGCCGGGTGGCCCAGTTGTTCAAAGGCCGCATGAACAGGCATACCGGACAGTTCCTTCATTCATTATCCATTCACCCGGCGATCATCAGTCATTCCGTATCGGCAGGGTGATGACAAAGGCGGCCCCTTGGCCTTCCTTGCTGGAGACGTCCAGCCAACCGCCGTGTTCGGAAATGATGTTGTAGGCAATGCTCAAACCTAAGCCGGTGCCATGGTCCTTGGTGGTAAAAAACGGGTTGAATATCTCAGATTGAATTTCTTCGGGGATGCCGGGGCCGTCATCCATGATCCGGATGATGGCCACTTTTTCCAGGGGATGAATAAACCGCTCCTCTTCGCTGATGATGATCTGTCCGTCATGCTTGATGGCTTCGCACGCATTGATGATAATGTTGACAATTACTTCCTTGAGCTGCTCTGGATCAATGCGTGTTTGAGACAGCGGGGTGGAGCGGGACAGTTTTACGGACATCCGGAAGGATGAGAGCCGCTGCTCGAGCAGGTTCAAGGCACTGTCCACAATAAGAGACGGGCTCATGTTCTGGGTTTTCAGGCGGGGCGGTCTGGAAAATTCCAGAAAATTATCAACGATTTTGTTGATCTGCTGGATTTCGCCTGAAATGACATTGAAATCCTCCTGCTGGGCATCGGTGAAGTTGCAGGACCGGTTGAGTGAAAACAACCGCATCTTGACGGAAGTAAGGGGATTGCGGATACTGTGGGCTGTGCCTGCGGCCAGTTTTCCCAAAATCGCCATTTTTTCTGACTGCAGCAGGGTTTCCTGGCTTTTTTTCAAATCCTGGTGTGCCTGCTCCGTGTTCTTGATCAGACCGTGAATACTCAGTTCCAGGGCTGCGACCTCGTTTGCCGGTTTCAGTGAATTCCCTTCAACATATGCTTCTTTTGCAATTTTCCGGATGGGCCCCAGAATGTGCCGTGCAAAGATGTAATTGATCAGAAGCGAGAGGACGATCACGATGATGATGGCCATCAGTGCCATGTATCGGAGCCGGTTGGATTCCTCCCGGCTGGTTTCGATGGCCGCAGAAATTTTGTTTTTGTGAAACGTCTTAAACTGTTCGCACAGGTCCAGGATTTTGCCAAAGAGCTCCCGGGTCGTTTCATGAATGGCATACCCTTTTTCAAATTCTTCTGCCAAGTACAGATCAATGACACGATCCTTGGTGGAGATATAGTCGGTATACATGGATTCGATCTGGCCAATGGCCTGCTTTTCCCAGTCTTCTTTCACCAGCATTTTGACGCTGGTCATGTGTTCAATGAATTCATTCCGGGCCTGATGCAGCCGGTCGATCCAGGCTGGATTTTTATCCAGCAGATAATAGGAAACAAAGCCCTTGTGTTTGACAAGTGCGGTGGCCAGGCTCTCTGCGGACTGGTACACAATGATGTTTTTGTCGACAATGGTCTGGAAGATTTTTTCGGTTTTGTAGGTGTACCAGATCATTAAAAGGGCTCCAATCACCGTAATACTCACCAGAATGGCATTGACGATGTAAATTCTGCTTTTAAGGCTCAACTGAAACATTGGATTCCTTTTCAATAGCTGCCAGATATCTGGTGTAGGTGGTCAGATAAAATGATAACGGCCGGGAAAAGTGTCTGCCCAGGATGCCGTCCACAAACAGTCGGCTGATATGCTGCTCATGAAGCAGGATATTCTGGGACTGAAAAAAGATGGTCCTTTCTTCCGGGGTGAGCCGTGAAACCATGTCCAGTATGGTCATCCGGGCCCGGGGCTGGTACATCCAGAAATAAAACAGATCCAGGGAATGGATGATGATCATGATTGCCAGATCCTTGACTTCCGCATTACGGCTTGTAAACAGATGTTCAGGTTTTTCCAGAATTTTAAGTTCTTCAGTTTCCGGAAACAGCAGTTCCAGTTTGGTATAGGTGTTGAACAGATCCGTAAATTTGCGTTTCAAATCCCGTTTTCGCAATTTGAGGTTCTGAAACCGATCCACTGTTCCTTCGATGACACCGGCAACCGTATCTGATGCCGCTTTGGAGATGATGGCGGCCCATTTCTGAAGCACCGCATCCACCTCCGGGACATTGAAAAAAAACAGGATGGCACCGATGGCCGTGTTGAACACCAGTGCGACGGGAATGGACAGAATGCTTCTGAAAAAATTGCCCGTGACCATGCCTTTGGGAAGCCCGCGAAAGGCGTTGTGGGCCGACAGGTAGATGCCGTTGACCAGTGCCATGACGGCATAAAGTGCAACCGGGTTGGTATGGGTATTGATGGCCAGGGTGTTGTCCAGAAAAATCGTCTTGACCAGCCAGTCCAGAAGGGGCACGGAAAAACCGGTAAAGAAAAGCGCGTCCGTGAGACGGTCCCAGCTTACGTAATTGTTCCATCGGATCAGGGAGGACCGTCTGATCCCACCCCCCCCGAGAACCGACTGCAGAATGACCCTCAATCCGGTAATGCCGAACCAGATGAACGCACCGAAAAAAGCCAGAAACCACCAGTCTTTGGTGAGAAAAAAACACACAAATGCCGGAATGAACCCCAGCGTGATTTTCAGACAGTTCTTCAATTTGGTGTTCAGGTTTTTCCATGCCCTGAACAGCGAGGTTTTCCGGCTTGTGGACAGGTTTTTTTCAGGCAGAAAATCGTTGGAATTCTGTTTCTGCACGCCCCCCAGGGTAACCACGTTGCCTTTTTTGGTCATATCCAAAGAAAACGAGTCGAACACCCACGCCTGTTTTTTGACAAACCGGATCTGATCCAGGCCCGGTAGCCATTGCAGGACCGCCAGCAGCCACTGGAAAAACGGATGCATGGTTTCAGTGGATACCGCAGTCATCTGTTGGCTGACACGGATGTTTGCCGGCAGAATCAACCGGTCTTTTTTCTGATGCCGGACCTTTTTCCGGGCACGGAAGGGCAGGGTGTTTACAATGCCGAATCCCATGCCGAAAGTCTGGTGAGATTTGCCTGTGGAGTCGCTGCCGATCCGTGATTTGAGGGGGTATGCCGCATACATGTTTTTAAGGGCATCGATATCATATAGAATCTGATACAGTTTCGAAATACGGTCTTTGCGGTCGGAGGAATCACCTTGTATCACACGCAAAATGATCTGGCGGACCTGACGTTTCAATTTCAGCAGGCTGCCGCTGTTGATGGCTTTTTGCAGCTCATTGACGGCAAAAAGGTGATCGCTCTTTCCGGAAACAAAATTTTTCAGATTGATGATCTCAAGTCTTGTGACCAGTCCTTTGGAGTCATACAGGATCTCAAGCACATCTTCCGGTGCCAGGTGGTCCAGTTTGAGGGTGATGCGAAAATCACACAGCAGTTCGTCAATGGTTTCAAGAAATCGGGTATGGGTCAGTTTCATCCGCTCTGGCAGACCCGGATCATCCTCTCCTCCATGGGATTCGAAAATATCGAAATGCTGTCCGGCATTCAAATAGGTATCCAGGATCTGTTTGACACTGAATAGATCCATTTGTTCGATCAAAGAGCGGATCTGTGCCTGTTTTGTTTCATCGGCCTGATGGAAAATCTCATGCAGCTCGGTCACTCGTTCTTTCATGGGTTCCATTGCCTTGACATGGATAAATTCCGCCAGATGAGGCACAGAGGGCTGCCCTGGAAAGGCAAAGCGTAGAAAATCCTCCGGGTCCAGGGGCGGCATCTGGATATCCAGATGCCGGCACATCTCCTTCAGATGTTGGTCATTGAAGCGTTCCAACAGCTTCAAAACTTGTTTTTCCTGAAACTTCAGCACCTCTTTGCCCTGGGCCATGAACCGTGCCACATGGGGTTCCGCCAGAAAGCACAGAAAAGATTCAGCGTCCCCCAGCCCCCGGGACACCCAGATGAACGACACATACCGGTCCCGGTACCGGGTCTTGAATTCGATGCCGATGCGCAGATCAATTTCCATGATCTTTGCCGCTTCAATGAGTTCCAGGGCAAACCGGGGTTCGATATAGTGATAGTAGATGACCCGCAGCCGCCGAATTCCCTTGATCCAGGCATCCATGATCAGGTGGGTGGGGGATTTTCGGCCCGAGGTGTTGGCATCGTGGACATGGTCGTCAAACGTGACCTGGTTCCATGCCTCAGGCATTTCCAGAAGATGATAGTGGGCCAGCAGTTTTCGCACCACCCGGGGTTTACCGAATGCCGCCAGCCGGAAGGTGTGTGCCAGGGCCAGCTGGCGGCGGTCACTGCCTTTGGCCCGGACCATCTGCTTCATGATCTGCAACAGCACCCGGGCGGTGTTTTTTGGCATGGGACCCTCAGCAGTATCTACAACCTCATCTTTTAACGCCCGGAGTGCTGCCAACCGGTTTTCAATCACTCCCCTCTCCATGGATTCCAGCAGGCTGACAATGGCATAGGCCGTGTGAAGCCCTTTGGACTCGGCCAGTTCCTTGATGCCCAGGGGGTGAAAAAACGGGTAAAAGAGTTTACGGATATATCCGGGGCGGGTATCATCGTAATAGACCGAATTGACGATCCGGATCAAATCATGGTCGCGTGAATCAAACAGTATGGCGTCGAGTCTTTTCAAACCCATCCTTGTCAAAATAAGCCCGGTAAGGGGAGGGCGGCAAAAAATGCAGCGTTAAAGGTTGTCCATGGCAGATTACACCTGTCGATCAATCATAGTCTTATCTTTGGATTTATTCAACATCCAGATTATCCGTTTCTATTATCAGTTCATATTCTCCGCCTCCGGACACCCGGTTGATGGTAAATCCCAGCTTTCTTCCCAGTTTGAGCATCTGGGTGTTTTCCGAGAGCACCACACCCATGACGCGCCGGACACCCATGTGCCGGGCCGCTTTCAGGCACTGGGTCAAAAGCGATGAGCCGATGCCCTTGCCCTGCCAGTCATCACTGATGGCCAGAGCGAATTCCGCCTGGGTTTTATCTGTAAACACGATGATACGGCAGACGCCGACTATTATCGGGCTGTCATTTTTCCCCATTAGTGCCACCAGAGCGATCTCCCGGTCATAATCGATCTGGGTCAATTTGATAAGCATGTCCTTTGAGAGTTCTTTTAAAGGGGAAAAAAACCGCATGTAGACGCTGTGGGAAGACAGGGAGTGAAAATGTTCGATCAGCAGGTCTGCATCGCTGGGCCGGATGGGACGGATGAAAAAGGACTGGCCGTCCACAGTTTCTCTCCGGGATTCATACTGCCAGGGGTAGGAGCTGATAATCAAGTGCATGGGGGAAGAGACCTGTGCCGGTGCGATATAAACCCTCGCATCCACCGCCGTCAAAACACCGTTTTTCACCATCAGCGGGTTGATGTCCAGGGACTCGATTTCCGGAAAATCGGTCACCAGCCTTCCTACACGTATCAACAGCTCTTCCAGGTGCGCCATATCGATGGGCTGAATGTTCCTGAACCCTTTGAGCACCGAGGCAATTTTCGTTTTTTCGATCAAATGATCTGCAAGCATGCGGTTCAGGGGTGGCAGCCCCATGGATACATCCTTGAATACTTCGGTCAATACACCGCCCATGCCGAAAAGAATCACCGGACCGAAATGCGGATCTTTTCTGGCGCCGATAATCAGTTCAATATCAGCATGTGTCTCCATGGCCTGGACCGTGACACCCGTGATATGAGCCTCAGGAAAAATCTGTCTGGCATTTGCCAGGATCTGTCTGAATGCAGCGGTTACATCCTGGGCTGTTCTGAGATCCAGGGCGACACCGTTGCAGTCTGATTTGTGAGGAATGTCCTGGGAGCAGATTTTCAGCACCACGGGAAAACCAGTCCGCTCCGCAATTATCAGGGCAGTTTCTTCAGTATCGGCAACGTGTGTGTCATTGACTGGAATACCATAGGCATCCAGCAGTGCTTTGGCTGTATTTTCAAGAAGACAGGTGTTTTTTGCAGCCAGTGCGGTGTCGATGATATTTCTGGCCGTTTCCCGATGAATGATCAACCGGGTGTCCGTACGGATGGGAATCTGGGTCAGCCGTTCGATGTTTTTTCCATATTCATACAGATTTTTAAATGCCCGGACCGCCCGTTCTGCAGAATCAAACGTGACAATCCCGGCCTGGTTGAATACGTGTCTGGCTTTGGCCACATTGTCACCGCCGATCCAGGCGGTGAATACCGGACAGGTAATTTCTTTGAGCTGAGGAACCAGAAGCTCTGCCAGAACACAGGTGTCCACCGTGCCGGCCGGAGAGCAGATCAATAGGAGGGCATCGGTTTCCGGGTCGGCACTACAGATCTTCACGGTGTCGGCATACACGGAAGCCGGAGTGTCCCCAAGGATATCAACCGGGTTGCCCCGGCTCCAATTATCGGGGAGCAATTCATTGAGCTGGTCCTGCGTTGTCTGTGACAATTGTGCCGGCTCAATGCTGTAAGATGCCAGGGCATCGGCGGCCATGACTCCTGGACCTCCGGCATTGGTAATGATGGTCAGGCCGCTTCCTTTGGGCCGTTTCTGTTTTGCCAGAAATTCGACACAGTCGAACAGCTCCTCAAATTCAGTGACCCGGAGAATACCGGCCCGTTGAAATGCAGTATCATACAGTACGTCTTCTTCAGCCATGGCCCCGGTGTGGGATGCAGCTGCCCGGGCACCGGCCCGGGATCTTCCGGATTTAAGTACGATAACTGGCTTGATGCGGGATACGGCCCGGGCCGCACTCATGAAATTCCGGATATTGGTAATGCTTTCCATATACATTACAATACTTCCCACAGACCGCTGAGAACCCAGATAATCGATCATATCTGCAAAGTCAACATCCAGCATGGAACCGAGATTGGCAAAATGGCTGAATCCCACGTTCTTTCTAAATGCCAGATCCAGCACTGAAGTGCAAACTGCCCCGCTCTGGGATAAAAAAGCGATATTGCCGGGCAGGGGAGGAAGATGGGTAAAGCTGGCATTCAGGGAGATGGCGGTGTTGATGATGCCCAGGCAGTTGGGGCCGATGATCCTGAGATCAGATTTCTGTGCAGCGGCCAAAATCTGTTTTTCAATGGACTGTCCCCGGGCACCGGTTTCCCGTCCCCCGGATGATACCACCACGGCACCGGCAATCCCTTTTTTGCCGCACTCATCTATCAGGTCGGGTACCATCCGGATCGGGGTGGCGATCACCGCTAAGTCAATCACACCATCAACCTCCTGAACCCTTGCGGCGCATGGCAGGTCAAACAGTTTCTTATGCCGGGGATTCACTGGAAACACATCGTATTTTCCATTGCCGGTCATCAGATTATGCATGATGGCATTGCCCACGGAACCCTGTTTTTCGTTGGCTCCGATCACGGCCACGCCTTTCGGGTTGAACAGCCGGTTCAGAAGATGTGTACTCATTATGGCACCATCCATACTGTCAGATGCTGTGCCCCATGAATGACTTTCCATGGGACCCGGCCGATTTCAAAACCGCTGTAATCTGAAATTCCTCTTCGGCCGAAAACAACAGTGTCGCAGTTTTCCTTGTCGGCCGTTTTAACTATGGCATCAGCACGGCTTTGTTCCCCTTTGATGGATTTAAAGGAAATGTTTTTTTCCGGGATGTTCGCACGTTTAAATATATCTGTGATCTCTCCAACCATATCAATGATTCCTTTTTCCAGTTCGACGTTGATGGTATCGAACTCAGGAACTTCTCTGATTACCGAGCACAGAAAGATTCTGCAGTCAGAGTCCCTGACAAAGTCTGCAGTAAATTCAGCAGCCCGTTTGGAACCTTCTGATCCGTCAATGGCAATGCAAAGACGGTGATTCACCACCTGGTTTCCCGCCAGAAAAATCGGCAGACAGTCTGTTTTTTCCACCAGCCGGGTGGATACACTTCCCAGGACCAGGGGGAGAAACTGCTGAGCGCCTCCACGCCGCCGTATCACCAACGCATCATACCCTTTTCGGGCCTCATCCAGAATATCCTGCGCAATCCCCTTTTTTCTTTGTGCAATCATGGTATGGATAGCTTCAGGTCGATATCCTGCATCAATGAGTCTGGTTTTTGCTTTTTCCATAAAGGCTTCCATTTGTGACCGGTATCCGGATTCCCACACCATCATACGTGAGACGGCAATATAACTGGATGGATCTTTTCGCAGGTCATAATAACATTGGGGAATCCGGGTGATAATGTTGTGCAGGACCAGTTCCTTTTTAAGGAAAGGTTTGAAGGTGCATAGATATGTAATGGTTCTGAAAGCTTTTTGAGACCCGTCCAGGGCTACCAGCAATCTGTTTTTATTTTCTGACATATCCCGGCCTCCTTTTTTTACTTATTTCTTTGTCATGAACGAATACTCATCACCGGCACCGGCGAGTGCCGGAACAGTTTTTCGGCCACGGATCCGAAAAGAAATTCTTTGAGATCGGTCCGGCCCTTGGGTCCGAATACAAGAAAATCCGCGTTTTCTCTTTTTACGGCTTCCAGGATCTCCACATGGGGCACCCCGTGGCCGATACGGATTTTTACCGGCACATCATCCATTGCGGGGATTCCCTTGATCAGGGTTTTCAATTTCAGTCTCCGCCGGTCTATCTCCTCCCCCAGGAACTTAGCCAGATCAAACTGGTTGGGATTTTCGGTATTGACCGCTTTTTCCATGGAATCGATCTGCTTCTGGTTGATGATATTGATCAACACCATCTGCGCCTGGGTCAGATTTGCCGTTTCCACCGCATATGCCAGTGTGTCCCGGGAATATCCTGAGAAATCGATGGCCACCACCATTTTTGAGAGTCTGCCGGATTGTTTTTTCATGATAGTTTTCTCCCCTGTTTGAATTTTTCAGGATCCCTGACACACACTACCGGCACCTTCGCATGCCGGAACACTTTTTCAGCCGTACTGCCAAACAACACCCGTGACAGGTTCCCCCTGCCTTTGTTGGCGATGACGATCAGATCAACCTTTTCTGTATCCGCTGTTGTCAGGATCCGTTCATAGGGAATTCCGGTATCCACCATCAGGTGCATCCTGGACTTGTCATCGAAAAAATGGGTCTTGACCATTTGCTTCAACTGGTTATGCCGATCTTTTTTCCAGTCATCGACACAGTCCTCAACTGTGAGCATCTCAGGACCCTGGGTCGGAAAGTATCCCACCGCCATTCTGATGCCATTGATGTCCCGCTGATTGATGACGTTCAACACCACAATCTTCATGTCCGGAGCATTGGACAATTCCACCGCATATGACAAGACCATCATGGAATAGTCTGAAAAGTCCACGCATGCCAGAATTTTATTGATTTTTCGATTCATGTATTCTCTCCTGTCCATATCTGCGTCATTTAAAATATTTTACGATATCCACGTGACAGGTCAGCAGCATAGTACAACTGACCCATTCCGCTGAATGTTTCAACCAGACTGGAAAAATTATCGGGTTCGATGTCAAAGGTATGAAAAAATACTTTCCTGTAACCTTCCTCGATGTCGTCGTAAGAGGTCATGATGCTGCACATTCGGCCCCCTTTTTCACGGATCATGTCGGTGAATTTCTTGATGAGCCCCGGCCGGTCCTGGAGCCGGGTGGCAAAGATCTGTCCGGTGGTTGAAACCCCGGTGAAAGAGACAAAACACCGGAAAATATCGCTTTTTGTGATTATTCCGGTCATTCCTCCAGACCGGCCTGTCACCGGCATTCCGGAGATGCCTTTTTTCAACATGATGCCGGCAGCCTCATCCACGGTGTGGTCCTCGGGGATGGTAATGCCAGGCTTTGACATGATCGATCCCACCTTAATGGAATCCAGCATTGACGGCAGCTCAAAACGATCCAGCGTAGTGGCATCCGAGGGCATGGCTCTTTTCAGGTCCCCGTCCGTGATGACGCCTGCAAGGGTTTCATCCTTCATCACCGGCAGCATGGAGATCACCCGGGTGCGGAACAGTTTGGCCGCATCGTTCAATGATTCATCATGGTTGATGGCAATGACGGGTTTGCTCATCCATTCTTTTATCAACATGGTTCACCTCTATCTGTATGGTTGAAAATTATGGGTTTCCAAAGCAGTTGATACCTGATATGAGCAAAAGCTGTGCCACCGGATGAAATTAGGATAACAATCTGAATTTACATGGTATTTTGTTTTTTTTTGAAAGGGAATGAATCAGGCAGGGTGTTTGGCCGAACGGATTTTTTTCAATGTGCGAAGAAAACTGACACCTGATAAATGAAAAAATAGAAATGTTCGGTCTGGATTCCGCCTGTTTCGGTCAATCGGAAACCTGTGTTTTCATCCGGATATTGTATTTTTCAATCTTGGCATGAAGGGTGGGGCGGGACATGCCCAGCAGCTTGGCAGCCTGGGTCCGGTTTCCGTCGGTGGATATCAACGCTTCTGAAATGACGATACCTGAAATGATATCCACAATATCATCGAATCGGCAGGTATCCGGTTCACGGGCCATCATCTGCCGTACCCACTCGCGAATGGTTTCCTGCTGAATCTGTGAGGTCTGTTCATCCGTATTCCGGCGGTGAATGATCTGGGCCAGTTCTGATGAGGCTATAGGTGCTCCCCGGTTGAAAATCAGCACTTTCTGGATCAGGTTTCCCAGCTCCCGGACATTTCCAGGCCATTCATAGCTGTCCAAAAGCGTCAGGGCCTGTTCCTGAATTCCAGGATTGGCTATTTTCAGCGCCATGGCATATTTGTTCAGATAATAGGTGATCAGGTCGGGGATATCTTCTTTCCGATTCCTTAACGGCGGCAGTTCAATGGTGACGACTTTGAGCCGGAAATACAAGTCTTCCCTGAATTTGGCGTCTTCAATGGCTTTTTCAAGATTCTGGTGGGTGGCGGCTATGATCCGGACGTCCACAGGAATGGTTTCTTCTCCACCGATGCGCTCGATACTTTTTTCCTGGAGAAGCCGTAAAATTTTGGCTTGAATACTCAAAGGCATATCCCCGATTTCATCCAGAAAAACGGTGCCGCCGTTGGCCTGTTCGATTTTTCCGATATGTTTCTGAGATGCTCCGGTAAACGCCCCTTTTTCATGTCCGAACAGTTCACTTTCCAGCAGGGTTTCCGGTATGGCCACGCAGTTGATGATCAGAAAGGGTTTGTCCGCCCGGCTTCCATGCTGGTAAATCGCCCGGGCCACCAGCTCCTTACCGGTGCCGGATTCGCCCCGGATCAGAATGGTGGCATCGGTCTGGGCCACCCGGCCGATGGCTTTGTATACGGTCTGCATGGACCGGCTCTGGCCGATAATGGCATCACCGGATTGCTGATCAGGCAATGCATCCAGGGCAACCGGGGATCTCATGAAATATCCGGCATCGATGGCCTGGGTGATGAGGTTCAGCATTTCAGGGATTTCAAAGGGCTTGAGCACATAGTCATATGCCCCCATCTTGGTGGCTTCGATGGCGGTTTCCGTGGTGCCGAAAGCGGTGACAATGATTACCTGCAGCTTTGGATCCAGTTTCTTTATCTGTGTGAAGGTTTCCATGCCGTCCATGCCGGGCAGCCGCATGTCCAGAATCACCAGATCCAGGGACTGCTGCCTTACAATGTCCACACCGGCTTCACCCGACGCTGCTCCCAGAACGGAATAGTTTTCTTCTCTCAAAAGCTTACAGAAACTGATCCGCAGCTGATCATCATCATCTATCACCAGAATGGTATTCATAGCACCTGCCCTGTCACTGGCCGCAGCCGGTCATCAATTGAAATTCGTATTTATAGGGTCCGGTATACCATGGCCGGCCGGACGGCTCAATACACAATACCATGGGGTGTATTTCCGTTTTTATCATTCAGGAACGTAGCTGTTTTTTTCAGAATTTTCAATAGCATTGCCGTCGGAAAAGTTCCCGACCGGAGAAGTGATTCCAAAACGCAGCCATTTGAAACACTCCCGATCATTTGATGAGACATTTTTACCGATTCGGGCCATAAAGATATTTTCCGGTTTCAAACAGACATTGGGTTCGTTGGTCTGGCAGGATTCAAAACCGAATCTGGCATAGAGGGTCATGAGCATTTCCCGGTATGCATCACAGGACAGGTCGGTATGGGCCATGTCCCACAACCAGGCATATGCGGTCAAAAAAACGATATGATCGTCAAAGGTGGAACCGGAAAAAAGGCGGGTCAGCAGATGTCCGGCAATGCCCTGATTTCTGAACGGGCAGGCTACTTCAACCGCCTTGAGTTCCACGAGGGGGAGAGAGTCAACCCTGGCCCAGCGGCTGTTCTGAGAAGGGGGGGCGATGAGGGCATATCCGACGATCATTTTCTTTCTGAACAGTGCGAGACACAGGTTTTCTCCCCTTGGCGCAAGCTGTTCCAGGGTCTGTTTTCGTGTATATATGGGCTGATAGGCAGGGTCTGATGTGTTTATCCCGAACACCAGTTCATCGCTCCTGCCGGCTGGGAATCCTGTGCAGATATCTACGGAACCTTTTCTGGTCAGAATGGTTGATGGAACCATTGGCTCACTTCTGAAGGCCGAATTTCTGTTCAAATGCACAAGCTACGATTTTTGCCGCTTCAAGAGCCCCGTTGAGATGATCCCTGTTGATGACCAGATCGATACCGTCCAGGTCGGTTTCTTCTTTCTGGTAAACTGTTTTGAAAAACTTTTGCTGTTCTCTGTCATACCGGTCCAAATGTTTTTGGGCCTCTGTTTTTTCAATGTTTAAAATATCTGCCAGCCGGGTGATCCGGAATTCCGTACTGCAGATTAACCGGACAGATAATGTCTGATCCCGTGGCAGGATCAGGTGAATACCCCTTCCCACAAAGATGGTGGGTTCGGAGGAAGCCAGTGCGGTGACGGTTTTCGTCAGCTGTCTGGCATAATCACTTTTAATGAATGTTTTTTCACTTATGAGCATGGTGAACAGCTCACTCAGGCGGCCCGGATATCGCTCATCAAAGAGTTCGATGAGTTTCATGGACAGGCTGGCATCTCGTGCCATATGTTCCATGAGCTGCCGGTCAACAACCCGAAACTGTTTCAAATCGGCCAGAAGATCAGCAATTTCCAAAGCACCGACACCAATCCGGCGTGAGAAACAGATGCAGGGAAAAACCGTGGCAGGTTTGTTTTTCTCTTTTTTCCTCGCTTCTTCCAAAGCCCATTTTTTACAATAAGCCTCTACCCATTGATCTGCTGCCTGGCGTTTTTTTCCATAAAAGCCCGGCTGATATCCAGTTGGTTTTGTCTCTTCATTCATGACAGTCCCTTTATTTGAAGGTTTCCGCAACAAAATTTCCAGATATTACCGTGCGGAATGTCCCGGAGTTATTTTTCCGGAACGGTCAGCAGGTTGTTGCGTGTGCCAAAGCAGTTCTGGCATGTCCGGTTGTTGGATGGATCGATCTGCCACTCACCGTCCACAATGAACTTGTATTCATAGGTGCTGGGAGTGAGCATCAGTGTTTTTTCCCACACTCCGGCCTTCCCTTTTTTTAACCCATGTTTTTCAGGGTTCCACTTATTGAAATCGCCCGCCAGAAATACGGATTTTGCTGTGGGTGCATGCAATGACAAGACGATTTTCCTGCGGTTTTTTTTGGGATTTCTTTCGTTCATCTGGGTCTCCTTTCCAACGGGTTTCCGGATATTTATAAATATTTTAAGCAAGGAATATGCCTTGTTAAAGGGTTTTTTTCCCCATATGAATGGCCGCGAAAAAATAATGTCACCAGGGAACGGATAAAATTGAAAAAGAATAAAAAAAATATTTTATCATGTTGTAAAAAAAGCTGACACAACTGTAATTCCATGCGATTCCATTTGACACACAAAGGTTAATAAAATAAAAAGGGTCTAAAAATGCTGGATCAAAAACGATGATCAATCTTAAAGAGGGTCTTCCCTTTTTTGAACAGGAAGGTGCGGGTGGCTGAAAATCAGAAAGATAAACATCACGGGTCAGCATACTATTCAGATTTCAGGCTGAAGATCGCCCTGCGGTTTGTCATTGTTTCTGTGGCTCCGCTGATGCTGGTTGCAGGGATTATTCTTTATCAGTTTCATGTATATGCCAATAAGATGGTTCACGCCCATCTGGATGAACTGGTGCTCAGGCACAGACAGAAAATCGATGATTTTCTCAATCAGAAACTCAGTGATATCAGTTATTTGTCTAAAAGTTATGAAATTTCCCAGCTCAAGGACAAATCATTCCTGCAGCGGCGGCTGCGGGCTCTTCAGACAGATTACAGCTATGTGTTCGTGGATCTTGGCGTCATTGACGACAACGGCCGCCAGGTATCCTATGCCGGTCCGTTCGATTTGGACCAGGCCAATTACAGCGATGCGGAATGGTTTCAGAAAGCCAGGCTCAGGGAGACCTATATCAGTGATGTGTTCCTGGGTCTGCGGGGCCAGCCCCATTTTATCGTGGCAGTGAAACGGGAATGGCAGGGCCGGAAATGGCTGGTGCGGGCCACCATCGATTTCATGGCCTTCAATACCCTGGTGGAAGATTTTACCATGGGCAAAACCGGCACCGCTTTTATCCTGAATCGGCAGGGAGAATTTCAGACCCGGCCCCCCAAGGGCACGCTCAAGCTGACCCTCCAACAGTATATGAATCTGTTCAGGATGGGGGCAGATGCCCGAAAAAATAAAACTGAAGACAATATTATCGCGCCGTCTGTTTTAGGACAGAATGAACTTTACCATATCGCCCGGGAGCATGAGCTGAAAATAGACCGGTATTCGGTGAAGCCGCCCCATAAATACACCACTTTTACCGTTGAAAAACAAGGGGAAAACACCCGGTTTCTGGTCATTGCCGCATTTTTGAAAAATGATGACTGGCTCCTTATTTTTCAGCAGGAGAAAAAAGACGCATTTGCCAAGCTCAATGAAACCCAGATCATCGCCGTTTTTATTACGTTTGCCAGTGCCCTGCTCATAATCTTTGTCGCATTTCTGATTTCCGGTCAGCTGGTGAAGCGCATTGCCCTGCTCGATTCTGAAAAAGAGGTGATGAATCAGCAGATCGTTGAAACCGGCAAGCTCGCTTCCATCGGGGAGCTTGCAGCCGGCATCGCCCATGAAATCAACAACCCTGTGGCTATAATGGTCGAAGAGGCCGGCTGGATTCAGGACCTGCTGAGTGAAGGGATCGACAAGGCGGACAATTTTGAGGAATTCAAACGGGCACTGGATCAGATCCAGACACAGGGTCACCGGTGTAAAGGCATCACCCACAAGCTGCTCAGCTTTGCCAGAAAAACCGATTCCCGGGTGGAGACCCTTCAGCTCAACGAGTTTGTCAACGAGGTGGTGGACCTGTTGTCCCAGAAATTCAAATATGCCAATATCGATGTGGATGTACAGCTGGATCCGGAGCTGCCAGCCATGCAGGCTTCTGCTACGGAGATTCAGCAGGTGCTGATGAACATCCTGCAGAATGCCGTGTATGCCATGGAAAAAACCGGAGGGAAAATTGCCGTTCTGACCGAGGCGAATGACCAGAACATCTCTATTTCCATCAGGGATACCGGTCCCGGCATCCCGCCGGACAACCTGGCACGGATTTTTGATCCATTTTTTACCACCCGGCCGGTGGGCAAGGGAACCGGTCTCGGCCTTTCCATCTGTTATGGCATCATCAATAAAATGGGAGGGCGGATCGATGTGGAAAGCAAACTGGATAAAGGAACCACGTTTACTATTGTGCTGCCGTTGGACAGACCAGCACCCAAAAGTTAAGGAGAGTTTAAGCGATGGCCATTGCAAAGATTTTACTTGTGGATGATGAGGTCCCGTTCGTCGACACCATGATCAAGCGGTTGACCAAACGGAATATGGAGGTTCTTCCGGCACATGGAGGCGAAGAATCCTTACAGAAACTCAAAGAGAACAAGCGGGTGGAAGTGGTGATTCTGGATGTCAAAATGCCGGGCATGGACGGAATCGAAACCCTCAAGGAGATCAAGAAACAGTTCCCGCTGGTGGAGGTGATCATGCTCACCGGACACGCCACGGTTGAATCCGCCATCGAGGGCATGAAGCTGGGGGCCTTTGACTATCTGATGAAACCCAGCGACATCGACCTGCTGGTGGAGAAAGTGACGGAAGCGGCCGCTAAAAAACGCCGTCATGAGGAAAAAATCATTGAAGCGGAAATGCGCAAGATCACGACCCGGGGGCGATGATCATCTCATGACATCTATTCTGCATGCCTGCTGATGTATGCATGCAGAATGGATGGACAACAGGTCAGTTTTCCGGTTGTTGAGGCGCTGATTTTTGTTCAAAGGCTTCCCGGATCTTATCCACCAACGCTTCAAATTCACAGGGCTTCATCATGTAATCAAACGCCCCCAGGGCCAGTCCCTGCTCACAGGCCTCGGCTGACCCATGGCCGGTGAGCATGATTACCTGGAGGGTGGGGTCTACCTGCTTGGCGATTTTCAATACCTCGATACCATCCATGTCCGGCATTTTCAGGTCCAGCACCGCCACGTCAAACTGCTGGGTACGCAACACCAGAAGTGCTTCCGGACTGGTATAGGCTTTTTGGACCTCAAATCCCCGTTTGCCCAGCCGGTTGGCAAGCACATCCACATACACTGCTTCATCATCCACCAGTAAAACCCGTATTCGGTCGGGGTGTGTGCCTGTTTTTTTCTCTCCCATAAAACCTGTCTGCCTTATTTTTTAGCCGGTAATGTAATCATGAATGTCGTGCCTTTGTCAATCTCACTTTCCACGGTGATCAACCCTCCGAGGCCGGTGATGATCCCCCAGGAAACATAAAGCCCCATTCCTGTGCCCTGATCCGCCTCTTTGGTGGTAAAAAAGGGTTCAAAAATCCGGGAGATGTTTTCCTTAGAAATACCGCATCCCGTATCCTTGACAATGATCTTTGCTTCTTCCATTGAGGTGTCCAGACGGATCACCACCTGTCCGTCTACATCCGTGGCCTGGATGGAATTGGACAGCAGGTTGAGCAATACCTGAAGCAGCTGCAGCGGATCGGCCCAGGCAACGGGATCTGATTCCGGGGTTTCCAGCTGGACGGTAATATTTTTGAGGGATGCCTCCGGCGCAACCAGGGTGATGGCCTCTTCAGACAATCTCTTGATGTTGACCTCCACAAATGTGGAAGGATCCGCCATATCCGTTGTCTGGGTTTTGACTGCCTGAAGCAGCTGCTGGGTGATCTTTCCCGCCCGTTTGACTGCGGTGTTGATCCGATCCAGTCCCTTTTGAAAGTCCTCTCTGCGCGGCATGGACTGCATTTCCGGTTTTTCCAGAATCTGCTGGAGCCATCCGGCCGAATCCTGGATCACCGCCAGGGGGTTGTTGATCTCGTGGGCAACGCCGCTGGCCATGGTACCCAGTGCCACCAGACGTTCCGCCACCACCATCTGCTGCTGGACCTGTTCTTTGAACGCATGGGCCTCTTTTTCAGCCAGGATCCGCTGAATTTTGTGAAAGGCCTGCTTGATTTTCCGGACCAGGTGCTCCAGTTCAACCGGTTTGGACAGATAGTCAAAGGCACCGGATTTGATGCCTTCCACCCCGCCCTGGATATCGGCATGCCCGGTGAGCATGATCACTTCGGTCAGGCCCTGTGTCTGTTTGATGCGTCTCAGGCATTCAATGCCATCCATGCCCGGCATCTTGACATCCAGGATGACCACATCCACCGGTGACTCTGCCAGCATCTGGAGCGCTTTTTCTCCCCGATCCGCTTCCCGGGCATGGATGCCACGCCGCTTCAGGCGTTTGGCAAGAATCTGACGGAAATCCTTTTCATCATCCACAAGCAGGATGTTGATCTCTTCTGCCAGTCCATTTAGATCTGTCATGGCTGTTTCTCAGTCATATCTTTGATTGACGTAACAGCATGGCTGCTTCCGCCTTCTGTATCCGCTCCATATGCTCTTTTCTGCGTTCCCTGGCCCGGTTGAGTTTTTCCGTCAACTCCTTGAAATCCGCAGGTTTGAGCAGAAAATCAAAGGCCCCCAGTTTCATGCCTTCCACCGCCGACTGGATCGTGCCGTGCCCCGTCAACATGATCACTTCCACCAAAGGATGACGTTTCTTGACTTTTTTCAGTGTTTCAATGCCATCCATACCCGGCATTTTAACATCCAGGATAATAACATCAATGGTTTCTTTTTCCAGGGTTTCCAGGCACTCTTGACCGTTATAAGCGGCCAGGACGTTTTCACCATTTTCCTTGAGCCTGAGACTCAGCATCTCAACGAAGTCTTTTTCATCATCCACCAGCAGGATGTGACTTGATATTTTATACACGGTATTCTCCTGTTATTGAAAGGTTTTAGAATTGCCGTCCATTGAGGACGGGGTGTTTCTCAGTTTAAAAACAGTTTGCGGGAACAGGGCCTGTTTCCCGGCAATTTGCGTTTTTCCGGGAAACAGGCCGATAGAAAAATTATATCATACAAACCCGATCAACGGCCAGTAGATTAAAGTGCTCAATACACTTACCAGCAGGAGGATCAGGCACCAGGGCACGGCGATCTTGATGAAGTCTGTCTGGGAAAAATAACCGGTGCTGTATGCGATAATCGTGGGGGGGCACCCGATGACCAGCATGATAAAGGAGGTGGTCATGGGAGCCAGCATGGCCACGGATTTGGCAGACATATCCATCATTTCTGCCATGGGCAGGGTAATGGGCAGCATCAACGCGACCGCAGCAGAGTTGGACATCATACTGGAAAGAAAAGATCCGAAAAATCCCATGCCGTAATACACGACGAACATGGGCTTGCCGTCCAGAAGGGGCAGACAGATCTCTGCCAGGTATTTTCCCGCGCCGCTGTCGAGCATGGCAACTCCCAGCGATACCCCGGCCCCGAACACGATCCAGGATTCCCAGGGGAATTTGTCACAGATGGTCTTGAAATTGATGAATCCCGGTCCGCAGAATCCCAGTATGGCAAAAGCGGCCGGTACGCTGTAATGCCATCCGGTCAGATCCCCCATGAACCAGAGAACGAAAGTGGCGATAAATACGGTAAGCACCCCTTTTTCAGCAAAGGTCATGGGGCCGGGATCAGCCAGTTCCACTCCCTGCAGTTCGGTTTCCTTGGGCCGCAGAAACAGCCACAATACCCCCCAGGTAGTCACTGCGGTGAGCACACAGATGGGAAACTGGATAATGATATATTCCAGGAATCCCACAGATATGGTTCCGTTACTGAACTTTCTCAACACTTCCAGTGCCAGAGGGTTCCGGCCGCCGCCAAGCAGGGTGCCGAACCCGCCGGCCGATGCCGCCAGGGGGATCAGAAGCATGAAAAACATCGGAAGCCGGTGTCCCTGTCCGGGCTTCAATCCCATGCTCATGAATACCGGAACAAACGCGAACACCATGATGACCGTGACCGTTGCATCATGCAGAATGGATGAAGAGATGGTGCAACCGATGGCCAGTATCAGGCTCAGCCGCTTGATCTTTGTGCCGGCGAATTTGAGCAGGTTGTACATGATCCGGTTGGCCAGCCCCACTTCGTTGAGCACCACCCCGAACATGATGATCATGAGAACGAACATGACCGCCGGGCTGGCAAAAGGTGCCCAGGCTTTCTGGGCCGGCTGGATTTTGAGAAAAATCAGGCCGGCACCGGACAGCAGGGCAGTGGTGCCGATGGGGACCGCCTCACTCACCCACAGAAAGACGATGATCGCCAGAAGTCCGAGAAGTCGCTGGCCTTCAGGCGTGAGGTTTTCCGGTTTGGGCAGCATCATGATACCAACACCCAGTGCCAGTGCAATGATAAATTTGATGATGATCGACCGCTTGCTTGCCGGTGGTTTTACAGATTCAACTTCAGCCATAAGATATTACTCCCAAATAAATAATGGTTTGATGGTTTACTGTTTTTTTCCTGCCGGGTTTTTCAGATATGTGAATTTTTGAACGCTTCCGCCAGCCGGATTTTTTCTTCAATCTCCAGATGCCTTTTAAAGGCCTGTTCCGCCTTTGCAATGAGATCTTCCACGCCGGTGGGTTTTTGAAGATAATCCGTGGCTCCGGATTTCAACCCTTCCACCGCTGAATCCGCGGTGGCATGGCCGGTGAGCATGATAACTTCAATCCTGGGATACCGCTGTTTGATCTTTTTCAGGGTTTCCACCCCGTCCATACCCGGCATTTTGACATCCAGGACGATGACATGCACCAGCTCTTTTTCAAGCATTTCCAGACATGCTTCACCACTGTTCGCAGTAAGCACATCATACCCTTTCTTGCGGATCATCTTGCCTGTGGTCTGAAGAAACCGTTCTTCATCATCCACCAGCATGAGCCGCATTTTAACCATGGTTACCATTTTAATCTCCTTTTGATTGATGAGAGAATTATCCTTTTAACGATCACCCGGTCATTCAACCACGAATGACCGGGTGAGTCAGTCCCTGTTCATATCAGGTTCCCTGCACCGGGCATTGTTTCACCATGCTGAATATGGTTTCCACCACATCACTGAGCCTCAGGATGCCGGTGATATCCCGGGCGTTTTTCACCAGCAGAGACTGGGTTCTGACCAGAACAAACTGGTGGATGGCCTGGTCCAGAGAGGCCTCTTCTTTTATGTAGTCCGATTCCGTGGGAATATGCATGAAATCTTTAGCATGACAGGCTGCTGCCTTGCCGCACAGATTGTTCAGGGGTTTTTCCCACAGGTTGTATTTTTGAATCTGTGCCTGAAACCGTTCCGGGGAATAATCAGCTGCCAGGTGGTAACTGGACCCCAGTTTCCGGTTGATGGTATGATAGAGCTCTTCTATCTCATTGTATTTGGGTTCAAGTCCCTGGAGAAAGTCCAGGTAGCTGATCCGTCCCACCACCTGGCCTTGGCTGTTGGTGACGAGAATGGCCCGGTGTTTGAGTTTTTCTCTGTCAAAACGGTTTCGGGCCTGTTCCAGGGCCAGAACCGCCTCAGCCATGGTGGCGTTTTCATCCACTGTGGCATAATCCGCCAGAGGAACCATGATTTCTTTTACCAGGGTGGCTTTCATAATGATTTCTCCTGTCTTGCTGTATGCAAAATAAATTTAAACTTATTATCAGAACATTTATGGGCTGTAAAATAATTTCGGTATTCCGGTCTGCTTTTTCTTTCCTTGATTGGTCATTCATTGTTTGCTTCATCTGGTTGCCATGTGCAAATTTTATACCGGCAAACAGCCAACAGTATTTGATTCTGCATCCACCGGTCAGACGGACAGATGGCAACAAGCCGTCGGCGCTTCAGATTTTTGTGCCCCATAATGGTTCTCATCAGTATTGAGAAATTTATCAACCCGTAAAAATAGCTGACACCCGGGTCAGGGAGCATGCTCCCTGACATGGTCTGAATGGTGTGTGAAACCGGGTAAAATCAAGTGAAACGGAAATGGCATGCTAATTGCTGACCCGCTCATTAACAAGCGCCCTTTCGTGTATCATGCGTGTGAAAACGAGAAAATTAAGGAGGTGTGAGATGAAAAAGATCAATACGATTCTGGCCTGTGTGGATTTTTCTGAGTATACCCGGATGACACTGGAGAGTGCCGTAGCGATTGCCAGAGGAAGCCAGGCACAGATTGTGGCTTTCAACGTGATCAATAAGCGGGATGTGGCCAGTGTGGGAATGGTGAGCGAGTATTATCCGGATCGGCTCAACGTGGATGATTATGTCAGAGATGTCAAGAAGGAACGTCTTGAGAATTTGAACCTGCTTATCAACAGCGATTTTGCGGAATACAAGGATAAAATGACGTTGATCATCGATGTGGGAAACCCATGGGAAAGCATTATTCAGGCGGCCGTCGATCATAAAGCGGCCCTCATTGTCATGGCCAACAAGGGTCGGGGCAATCTGTCCCGGGTGTTGTTCGGCAGTACGGCGGAAAAGGTGTTCCGGCATTCTCCAGTATCTGTGGTCAGTGTCAGAGATCAAGAGATCTTCAAGGGAAGACAATAAATGGACAAAAAAAAACTTGGGGAAAATACCCGGGCCAAGCGGGTCAAACGCAACATTCAGACGAACTTGATTATCATCCCCCTGATACCGCTTTTTCTGGCTGTGGGAATCAGTTTTTACTATTTTACCACGGCCCTGGAAAACAGTTCCACCCAAAGTTTGAAACGCATTGTGGGGGACCACCGGGACATGATCGAATCCTTTCTTCTGGAACGAAAATCAGATCTGGAAATGGTGACCCGCCTGTTTGATTTTGAAGACATCAATCGCAGGCAGGTGATTGATGATATGTTCGAAATTTTGAAAACAAAATCAGGCGCGTTTGTGGATTTGGGACTGTTCGATTCCCGGGGAATTCATGTCAGGTATTCGGGGCAGTACCAGTTGACTGGAAAGCTTTACGGCGAAGAGTTCTGGTTTCTTGAAGTCATGGAAAAAGGTCATTACATCAGTGATGTGTTTCTGGGATACCGGAATGTGCCCCATTTTATTATTGCAGTCAAAAAAGGGGAAGGGGAAAACGCCTGGGTACTTCGGGCGACCATCGACACCCTTTTTTTTGAACGGCTTGTATCCAGTGTGAGAATCGGCAGATCCGGCGAGGCGTATATCCTGAACAAAAAGGGTGTCGCCCAGACCGGAAGACGCTCCGGCGGTGTCAACGTCATGGAAAATGATCCTGAGTTTTCAGCGTTTCCATCATCAGACAATGCCATTCACACCTTTTTGAAATCCGATCCCCAGGGACTTAAATATCTCTATGCTACCACATGGCTCAAGGATCAGGAATGGCTCCTGGTGGTCAGGCAGGAAAAAAAAGATGCATTCCGGTTTTTTTATTATGCTCTCTATGCCAGCCTGATTATCATGGTACTGGGCATTGCCATTATCGTCGGCATGTCCATTTTCATGACGGATAAGCTGTTCTCACGCATCGAACAGCTGGGCAGGGATAAAAAGGATCTTGGCAATCAATTGATCCGTGCCACCCAGCTGGCGGAAGTGGGCGAAATGGCTGCCGGGTTTGCCCATGAGATCAACAATCCGCTTCAGATCATCAAAAGTGAACATGCCCTGATAACCTCCATTTTTGAAGACCTGTATGAAAATAAAAAGATCGACCGGAAAGATGAAGAAATCCTGGAGTTAGAGGACTCCCTGTCCCAGATCGAACTGCAGGTATCCAGATGCTCGGACATCACCCGGGCCATCCTCAAGTTCGGACGTAAGAATGAAACCCGGGTCCAGCTGCTGTATCCGGGAGATCAGATTCCGGAAATTCTCAAGATGATCGAGCAGCGGGCCAGTGTGGAAGGGATTGTGGTGTTTAAAAACATTCCTGAAGATCTCCCGGGATTCATGGGGGATGCGTCACAGTTTCAGCAGGTGATGCTCAATCTGTTCAACAATGCCATTGACGCAATCATCGAACAGCATCCGGATGCCGGGGGCCGGTTGGAAATTCAGGCACGCGCAAAGGATGACAGCTGGATCGAGATCCGGGTCACGGACAACGGGGCCGGTATTCAACCCGAACATATTGAAAAGGTGTTTTCGCCCTTTTTTACCACCAAACCGGTGGGAAAAGGCACGGGGCTCGGTCTGTCTGTATGTTACGGTATCATCGAAAATTTTGGCGGTACCATGGATGTCTCCAGCCGGGTGAATGAGGGCACGACCTTTATCGTTACCCTGCCCGGATCGGATATGGAAACACAGGAACAATGAGGTATATGGTTCAAAGAAACCATTTCGAGCGAAAGGAGGGATCTGTTTGGAAAAGCTGAAACTGATGCTGGTGGATGATGAAGAACGGTATCTTCGGACCACCGCCAAATTGCTGGGGAAAAAGGGAATTGAGGTTGTCACGGCCCAAAGCGGGGAACAGGCCCTGGAATTGCTTAAAACGCTGGATGTCCATGTGGTGATACTGGATGTCAAGATGCCGGGCATGGACGGATTCAAAACCCTGCGGGCGATCAAGACCCTGTATCCGCCGGTGGAAGTGATTTTTCTCACCGGGCATGCCACCATGGATTCGGCCATCGAAGGACTTCAGTTCGGGGCCTTTGATTACGTGATGAAGCCGGCGGATATCGATGCCCTTGTGGATAAGGCGTATGAAGCGTTTGAAAAAAGAAAGCGGCTTGATGAAAAAATCAGGGGACTGACTTCCGGAAGTGGAATGGATGGACCCAGTGAATAGATAATAACCTAAAATTCTAAACAGTTGTAACGGAGGTTGATGCATGAAAAAAGAAAAAAAAGTGACAGGATATGATAAATATATCAACTGGAAGGTGTTTATCTTTCCGGTCCTGGCATTGGCGATTCTGCTGTTGATTCCCACACCAAAGGGGATGAAGGATGTGGGCACCCAATACAAAGTGGGTCCCAAAGCGGTTATAAATCACCTCACCCGGGAACTGTTCGAGGTGGACAGTGTGGATGCAGCCCAGTGGCAGCTGCTCACTGCGAGGATCATGGAAACCAATATGCAGATGGGCGCGCTGAAGAAAGCACGCTATCTGGCCCGGGATCTGAAATGGTGTAAAAAGAACAAGATCGATGCAGACCAGAAGAATTATGATCTTGCTTTGAATTATATCAAAAACGAAGTGCCGGAAGACCGGTATCTGGCAGTCATGAACGGGGCCCTTGACTTAAGAAAACAGGGATTGAAATATGAGGAGCTGGCAGGAAAGGATAAGGCTGCGGCGGATAAAGGGGCCTGGCATATACAGGTGGCCGTAGCCGTGGGGGCGTTTGTGGTCCTGTGTTTTCTGACCGAGTGTATTCCGCTGCCGGCGGTGGCGTTCTGTATCGGCCTGATGTATGTGTTCACCGGGGTACTCTCCCGGGAGGCCGTGGCAATGCTCTACTGGAGTGATGCCTGCTGGTTTATCATGGGCAGCCTGATGTTTGCTGCTGCATTCGTCAAAACCGGGGTGGACAAGCGGGTGTGCCTGGCCATGTTTAAAAAGCTGGCCGTACCCAACACCAAGTGGATTACCCTGATCTTTTTCATTATCATCGCGCCGCTGGCATCTTTTATCTCCGACCATGCTCTGGCCGCCATGTTTCTGCCCATCGGCATGCTGTTGTATCAGAACAGCCTCACCGACGAGGTGCCCGAGGACAAGGAACTGGCCAAGCTGCTGATGATCACCATTGCCATGGCCTGTAATATCGGGGGGCCCGGAGCCCCGTCAGGGGGTGCCAGAAACGTGATCATGATGACCTATCTCACCGATATGTTCGGCATTGATATCGGATATTTTCAATGGGTGACCTATTGCTTTCCTTTTGTGATAGTCATGATTCCCATTACCTGGTTCATGACCAACCTGCGGTTCCGGCCCAAAATCATCTCTCTGGCCCCGGCCATGAACCAGTTGAAAACGGAAATCGATAAGATGGGGAAATGGAACCGGCAGCAGATATGGGCGTTGGTTATTTTTGTCATCATGGTGTTCGGGTGGTTTACGGAAAAATCTTTTTACCAGATGGGGATCTATCCAATCCGGCTGGGCATCGGGGTGATCGCCGTGGCCGGCGCCATTGCTTATATCATTACCGGGGTGGTCAACTGGCGGGATTACCAGGAAAAAGTGGACTGGGGCGTAGTCTGGCTGTATGCCGGTGCCATCATCTTCGGCCGGACCCTGGACAGCACCGGGGCCGCCTACTGGCTGGCCCGGTCGGTCATTGACTTCCTGTCACAGTTCGGCATGGAATCCGGCCTGCCCCTGCTGATGGTCAGCAACGGCCTGACATCGGTGCTCACCAACCTGATGGCGGACGGTCCGGCTGCCGCGTCCGTGGGTCCCATCGCCCTGAACATGGCAGGCATGGTGCACCCGGGAACCACCTATCTGCCGTTCATGGCCATGGCTACCGCGGTGGCGTCCTCGTTTGCCTACTGCCTGATTATCGGGACTCCGCCCAATGCCATCGTGTATGCCAGCGGATACCTGGAGCCCAAAGATTACCTGCGGGTGGGAATTCCCATGTTTTTCATCGCCAATGTGGTGCTGCTGCTGTTTACAGGCGTGTACTGGAGCTTCCGGGGATTCGGCACCCTGTCCGGATTCTGATACAGACAGTGAAAGGAGAAAAACCCCATGCACAAGAAACAGAATTCAGATCTGATGAAAAAACCCATGTTCAGAGACGGCAAACTGTATTTCACCAAAGAGACAGAACGCCGGATCTTATTCTTCATGACCCTGATCATGCTGGCATCCGGTGCCGTGATGAAGCTGTTATAAAAAAGGTGGTGTTTGTGTTCAAGGATTTTTGGATCATAATGAAATGGAGGGCCCTGTGATGGTAACCGCTGCAGTAAAGGCCGGACGGTTCTATGCCTATGCATTGATCCAGCTGTTGATCGAACCGGGCCTGTTTTTCAGGGAACTTCCGGAAAAAACCAGACCCCGACGGGCAGTGGAATTCATGGTGATCGGCTGCCTTTTCTATACGCTTGCAAGTTTGTTGACCGGAGCGTATACACAGCCGGTCCGGATCATGGCACCCATCTTTTTCCTGAACGCGGCCGGCATGATCCTGATCTCATCAACCCTGGCATATATAGCCATGGTGATGATTGCCGGAAAAAAAGCCCGGTTTTCAGTTGTGTTCAGTATTTACGCGTTTTCATCCGGGGTGACACTTTTTTTGTCATGGCTGCCGTTTCTGGTCTGGGTGACTGAACCGTGGAAATGGTGGCTCATAAGTGTCGGTTTGAAAAACACATGCAACCTGTCCTGGAAAAAATCCATCGTGATTATGGCGCTTTCCATAATCGTGCTGTTTTTTCTAGTGTATTCAGCGCATCTGGCATTTATTAAAAATTAAAATACATCAAGGAGAATATTCAATGACCGAGCATATAAAAGTATTAATGGTGGATGATGAAAAACGGTTCAGGGAAACCACCCGCAAAATTCTGGAGAAAAAAGGGTTTGAAGTCATTCTGGCGGAAAATGGGGAGAAGGCCCTTGAAACATTGGACCAACAACCCGATGTGGTGGTCCTGGATATCAAGATGCCTGGGATCGACGGGCACGAAACTTTGAGCCGGATCAAGAAAATCAAACCGGACCTGCCGGTGATCATGCTCACCGGTCACGGAGCCAGACCTTCGGCCAGGGACGCACTGGTGGAAGGGGCGTTCGATTACCTTAACAAACCCTGTGATATCGGGCTGTTGTCCGCCAAGATCAAGGAAGCCTGTCATCTGGGTGACAAACGGCCGGCCCAGAAGGAACGGCGGGTGACGTCGGTAATGATTCCGGTGACCGAGTATACCAAGATCTCTGAAGCCAAAACGATCCAGGAAGCCATCTTCGAACTCCGGGCATCCTTTGAGACCAAGATGGCCACAGACCACTTGATGGAAACCGGGCACCGGTCCATTCTCATCGTTGATAAATATGATCAGATCAAAGGCATCCTGACCATCCGGGATCTGCTGGAGATGCTCATGCCGCCTTACCTGTCAGCCCCCAAGCCTTTTCTGGCCGACAGTATCGAATATTCCCCCATGTTCTGGACCGGGATGTTCTCCCAGGGTATCAAGGAGATAAAAAAGAAACAGATCACCGAGGCGATGTCTCCCTTGCCGGCATTCATTGACGGCAATGCCAATCTCATGGAGGCGGCCTACCGCATGCTCCATGAAAACGAGCGGCGCCTGTTGGTTACCCTGGCCGGAAAGATCGTGGGCATTATCCGGGAACAGGACCTGTTTTTTGAAATGGAAAGGATACTGAAAAGCTGAGCCCGCTGTTCAACGGCTAAAGATTTCATCAAAAAAGGTGCGCAGAAGAAAATTCTTCCAGCGCACCTTTTTTTCACTTGGAATTGTCAGGGGGTCATTTTTTTTTGTCTTTGGAAGGATACAGGTCAAAGACCGAATGGGGGGATTCGATGATTTTCTGGACATTTTCCTGCATTTCCTCTTTGACGTGTGCGTCTTTTTTCTGCCAGGCCCCTTCGATTTTGTTCACCAGGTCATCGATCTCGCAGGGCTTGGTCAGGTAGTCATAGGCCCCCAGCCGGACCGCCTCCAGCGCGCTGTCAATGGAGCCGTGGCCAGTCAGAATCAGGGTCTGGGTGAACAGATCCAGTTTCTTGATCTCCTTGAGTGTGGCAAGGCCGTCCATGCCCGGCATTTTCAGGTCCAGCACCACCACGTCAAAATCCTCTTTTTCCAGTTCCTGGATAGCCGCATCTCCGCTGTTCACCGCAGTGACCTGATATCCTCGGTTGACCAGCAGCCTGGACATATTGGTGGTGAAAACAAGTTCATCGTCTACCAGTAAAATTTTGCTTCCTTTCATAATTGCCTCCTTCCGGATGCTTTTCATCCGGCTATGTTGATGTGTCTGATGTGTCATCAGGGCCGGATGGACCGGTTTCCCCGTTTTTCTTTTCAGATAAAGTCAGCGGCAGAAAGATCACGAATTCGGTGCCTTCCCCTGGTTCGCTCCTGACGGTGATATTGCCTTTGAGTTGCCGGACGATGCTGTAACAGATGGAAAGCCCCAGACCTGTGCCCTTTCCCACCGGTTTGGTGGTAAAAAAAGGATCAAAGATGCGGTCCAGTTGCTTCGGATCAATACCGGTCCCGGTGTCGGCAATGGAAAGAAAAATGCCGCCGGCATCGGCATCATACCGGGTACTGATCCGGATGGAACCATAGGGTTTCCCTTCGTGGGCATCCACGGCATTGGTGATCAGATTCAAAAACACCTGCTGGAGCTGGGAAGAGTCCGACTGAATGGCGGGCAGGTTGGGGTCCAGGTCGGTCAGCAGCCTGATCCCGCTGGTTTTGGTCTCCCGTTCCATCAAATCTACCACCTCGGCAACGAACCGGTTCAGGTCGACGGATTCGATCATGGAACGGGTCCGTCTGGAAAACCGCAGCAGATTGTGGGTGATCCGTTTGCACCGTTGGGATTGCAG
>JAVVEQ010000120.1:0-680 GCA_032250905.1 Desulfotignum sp.
CAGTGAACCAGGCGGGTACGTTCTCGCCACCGTACATCGGGCGGAGAACACAGACGATCCGCGCCGGCTCACTGCCATCATCGAGGGGCTCAAGCTCCTGTCCCGTGAACTGCCTGTGGTCCTGCCGCTTCACCCCAGAACAGCCAGGGCGTCGCCCGGCCTCCGCCGGGACGTTGCGGAGGAGTTTCCCGGGTTCAAGATCCTCGAGCCGGTGGGTTACCTCGACATGCTCGCCCTGGAGAGGTCTGCGCTCTGCGTCGTGACGGACTCGGGAGGAGTGCAGAAGGAGGCGTTCTTCCATCGGGTGCCATGCGTGACTCTTCGGGACGAGACTGAGTGGGTGGAGCTGGTCGAGGCAGGCTGGAACCGCCTCTGCCCCCCCGGCGACCCGGAAGACTTGGTTCGGGCGGTGCGCACGGCGATGTCCCGCGTACCAGACGAGGCGCCTCTGTTCTACGGTAATGGGCGCAGCTCGGAGCGGATCGTGGATTCCCTTCTCGGGCTCTGAGGCCGTACCGGCTCCGTTTCAGTGATCGCCGGACTTGCGTTGCGGCGAGCAGGAGAAACGCACCTACGACGGCGTGGCGGGAATAGAGACCGGATTCCGTTCCGCTGTTCCATTGAACAGAAGCCAAGGGTGACAGGAACCAGCGGAGTGGAACAGACATCCTCGAAGGCAG
>JAVVEQ010000121.1:0-670 GCA_032250905.1 Desulfotignum sp.
CAGGGTGGTCCTTGCCACCAATGGTACGTTTGTAACACCCGGGATTGCCAGCCACCTCAAGGAAGTGGGTATCCAGCGTATCAGTGTCAGTATTGATGGCTCGGATGCAAAGACCCATGATGATTTCAGGTGCGAGCAGGGTTCATTCGATGCCGCACTGGTGGGCATCCAGCACATCAAGGATGCAGGTATTGGCTTCCAGATAAATACAACAATTACTAAGAGGAATATCGACCAGATAACCAGAATCCTTGATCTGGCAGTCCGGCTGGAGGCAGAAGCCCTGCATATCTTCATGCTGGTGCCAACGGGAAGGGGTAAGGAAATTGAAGCCGATGAGATACCGCCTGAGGAATACGAGCGGGTGCTGAACTGGTTCTATGACCAGCGGGATAAAGTTCCCTTGCAGTTAAAGGCGACCTGTGCACCCCATTATTTCAGGATAATGCGCCAGAGGGCAAAGGAAGATGGTATCAAGATAACCATGGAGACGCATGGATTCGAGGCTATGACCAAAGGTTGTCTGGGCGGAAGTGGTTTTTGTTTCGTTTCCCATATCGGAGAGGTGTATCCCTGTGGATACCTGCCTGCACTGGCAGGGAACATCCGCAAGCAGAGTTTCAGGGACGTGTGGGAGCATTCAAAGGTTTTCAATGATATCAGGGATGTC
>JAVVEQ010000122.1:0-663 GCA_032250905.1 Desulfotignum sp.
GACACAGCAGCCTTTTCAGTCAACTGGTAGGATTTTTTCATCGGCATAAATTTCATAGTCTCGTGGAAAAGCATAAACCTGTGTTCGACAGTCATGGGATCATTTTTTCAAGGTTTTGTCAAAATATTCAATAAAATCAGGGCGGATGTCGGTCCTGAGCTCAAAACATGTGGGCACACGAATTTAAATTTTATCATTGACAATCATGAAGATACATGCTTTTTTAATGGGCATGTATGTACGCAGCATAAAACGTAAGAACAAGGATGGGTCTGAGGTCGAGTATATTCAGTTGGCCCACAACACCCGACACCCTGAAAAGGGCTATACCCGGGCCGAGGTCGTCTACTCCTTCGGGCGCCGAGACCAGCTGGATGTGGCGGCCCTCAAGCGACTTGTGTCCAGCCTCAGCCGCTTTATCAGCCCCGAAGATGCCCAGGAACTGGAAGCCCATGGCACTGGCATCAAGTTCATCTCCAGTCAACCGGCCGGAGGGGCTCTGCTGCTCAAAGGACTGTGGGAACGCATTGGCATTGATCGATGCCTCTCCGAAGCTCTCAAGGGCCGGGAGTTCACCACACCGGTGGGGGATGCGATTTTTGCCATGGTAGCCAACCGTGCCCTGGCCCCCGCCTCCAAACTGGCGGTGGAAGAGTGGGCTGC
>JAVVEQ010000123.1:0-656 GCA_032250905.1 Desulfotignum sp.
ACCAGGGTTTCTAACCTGGCTTCGTCACAGGCCACCAGGGCTTCGATAATCGCATTGAAATCAGTCATTTTTTTTCTCCTAAATGGTTATATCCGTTTCAGACATGTCCATGAAATTCGCGATGGACCACAATGGAATAGGCATAATCCAACAGGGTCGTGTAACTGAAAACCGGGATATCGATCTTCTGCTGCAGTACCCTGGCAAACGGGGGGAATCCGGTGCATTCAAGCACCATAGCCCCCATATCCGGGTGTGAATTAAAAAAATGGGTTCCCACGGAAAGGAATTCCTTTTCCGCTTTGTGGTAAAATGCCTGTGGGGAATCCGGGCGCTTTCCTTCGATCCACAGGTTTTCAAATTCTTTACAACGGCCGTTGTCAACGGCCCCTTCCACCACATAGTTGCTGTTCAGGGAGATGCCCGCCGCCGTCAGATGGGCATCGGTCATGGCCTGTTTCGATCCGACACAGATGCCCACGGTCTGATCCGGTTTGATCACCTGCTGGGCCCAGGGAACCTGCAGCAGGCTGGACATGAATACCGGAACGGAGACGGCGGCGGCAATCTCTTTTTGAAAATAACATCCATGCCCTGACGGGCACAACAAAACATGAAACACTTGCAAAATTGGAAAAATGGTCATAATTATCAAT
>JAVVEQ010000124.1:0-608 GCA_032250905.1 Desulfotignum sp.
GGTGGTTATTCTTTGAGTGCAGCTAATGCTGCCGTCCGAATCACCGCCTCGATTAGAGAGGATTGAGACTTAACAGCATCCATGATTTCACCATCAGGGAACTGTGTCCGAATCACCGCCTCGATTAGAGAGGATTGAGACTGCTGTCAAATTTGCAGCAGGTGTGACAGTTTGTTGTCCGAATCACCGCCTCGATTAGAGAGGATTGAGACGAGAACCCCTGCACCTTCCGCCCACGCCAGCAATTGGTCCGAATCACCGCCTCGATTAGAGAGGATTGAGACAGGATCCGGCCTACTGTCGAACCTGCAACAGGCATAGTCCGAATCACCGCCTCGATTAGAGAGGATTGAGACAATGGATGGATGAATAATACCGGCAGTGGTGCTCGGTCCGAATCACCGCCTCGATTAGAGAGGATTTGGATGGTAACGGACCAGCAAGTGAGGAGGTTATTTAAATTGATTCAATCTGAGAAGAATTTCGGGATAGCAACAATGAGAACAGGTATGGATGAAAAAACGGCTCGAAAGTGTAGATTCCGAAGTATCGATCTCCTAAAAATCTCAAGATTGATTACAATGATATTACTCGGCAATAGGAAAGCC
>JAVVEQ010000125.1:0-571 GCA_032250905.1 Desulfotignum sp.
CCCAGATATCCCTGTTTATTCCCCGGATTCTGGGATTAATCAAATAACCACAAAGCAATGAGGATCTGATCATGACCAGGAAAAAATATGATGGACAACTTCTCATTGTCAGTGGTATGATCGGGCAGTTTCAGGCTTTCACCCCGAAATTTGTCAAAAAACAATGAGATGTGGCAGCCATGATTACCAAAGCCATGACTGCCTGCTGCATTGATGTCCGGTCCGGCAGTTTTCCGGAAGATACCCATTGCTACCATATGAAGCCCGGCGAAAAAGAAAAATTTCTTACCCGCATGAACAACTAACCCGTTGCCATAAGGAATCACCATGACACACATCACAGATCTGCTGACCATATCCCCCGAAGATATGATCCCCGTCAATCAATTATTGACCGGCCCGGACATCGAAATGACACAGGCCCTGTGTGATCTGATCGACACATTCGGAGGGGTCAAAGCCATCAATGAAAAAGCCAGGGAAGCCGGACGTTTGGACAATCTGATGCACCGGCTCAAACAGATCGAATCACCTTATCTTTCAGATCTGGAATGGCTGATGGAACAAAGAG
>JAVVEQ010000126.1:0-534 GCA_032250905.1 Desulfotignum sp.
TCAAGGAACTGGAAGCCCGTTTCAATCCTCTCTGATCGAGGCGGTCATTCGGACCCTGCCAAAGAAACAAAAACAAAAAAGACATTTACGTTTCAATCCTCTCTGATCGAGGCGGTCATTCGGACAAATCATGAAAGAAAAAATCGTATCAAATGATGAAGTTTCAATCCTCTCTGATCGAGGCGGTCATTCGGACTTATTCGGTGTCGGCTGCAGCTGTGTATGAGCGGTTTGTTTCAATCCTCTCTGATCGAGGCGGTCATTCGGACAAACCTACAGGCAGGGAACTTTACTTGACATCGAAATGTTTCAATCCTCTCTGATCGAGGCGGTCATTCGGACTCACCGAACTGGGGACCGAGGTCAAGGCAGTGGATGTCGTTTCAATCCTCTCTGATCGAGGCGGTCATTCGGACTGATGTTTCTGAACTGCCAGAGAAACCCCAGAATCTAGTTTCAATCCTCTCTGATCGAGGCGGTCATTCGGACCAAACTAAGAAAAAAAGGAGAACAAAAATGAATACAGTTTCAATC
>JAVVEQ010000127.1:0-526 GCA_032250905.1 Desulfotignum sp.
GTTGTGGATCGCCACCAGGCGATTCTCATCGCCGAGAGTCGGGAGCGCATCCCGGTTTGGATGAGCATCCACACCCTGCGCGACGCCGCGGGGGGCGAGGCGGGCACGGTGGCCTACGTGCACGACATGCGGGAGACCCTGGAGATCGAGCGGCGCCTGGAGGAGGTGCAGATGCAGCTCATCCACGCCGACAAGATGGCGTCCCTGGGCAAACTGGCCGCCGGGGTGGCCCACGAGATCAACAATCCCCTGGGGGGCATCCTGTTGTTCGGGAGCCTGCTGTTGGAGGATATGGATTTTTCCGACCCGCGGCGTGAAGACATGGATCGCATCGTCCAGGAGGCCCGCCGCTGCCGGGAGATCGTCAACTCCCTGCTGGACTTCTCCCACCAGAAGAAGCGCTACCAGGAGCCGGTGGACCTCAACGCCGCGGTGGAGCAGTGCTTGTCCCTGTTGGGCAACAAAGCGGTCTTCTACAACATTTCCGTCGCCCTGGAGCTTGCCGAGTCGCTGCCGGTGATCATCG
>JAVVEQ010000128.1:0-523 GCA_032250905.1 Desulfotignum sp.
GGCGACCACGGGGGGCAGGTCGAGCGCGAAGTGGGTCTCGACCGCGACCCGGGCGTTGCGCGCCTGGGATGCCGCGAGTTCCAGCGCCTCCCGCACCAGGGACTCCAGGTCCAGGGGCTTGGCATCCGATGCGTCCTGGCGGGCGAAGGTGAGCAGCTTCGCCACGATGCGTTGCATGCGCTCGGTCTGTCGGGCGATGAGGTCCACCTCTTCCCGCGACCCGGGGTCGGCGCCCGCACGCAGCTGCAGCAGCTCTACATTGCCCTGGATCACCGCCAGGGGGTTGTTGATCTCGTGGGCGACGCCGGCCGCCAGGGCCCCGAGGGCGGCGAGCTTGCCCGAGCGCACCAGCTCGTCCTGGGTCGTTCGCAGCCGCTCCACCAGGGTGGTGAGTTCCTGGTTGGTCTCCTTCTGCTTCTCCATCATCTCCAGCAGCTCGCCCCGGGTGCGCAGCAACTCGTCGTTGCGCCGTTCCAACTCCGCGCTGCGCTCGTGGACCTTCTGCTCTAGCCCCTGGGTCAGC
>JAVVEQ010000129.1:0-516 GCA_032250905.1 Desulfotignum sp.
CCCCGCCTCGATGGTTTCGAGGTGCTGCGGCGCCTCAAGGAGGCCAAGCCGGACCTGCCGGTGGTGGTGATTACCGCCTTCGACGACATGCAAACCGCCATCCAGGCCATTCGTTTGGGCGCCGTAGACCACCTGGGGAAACCGGTCGACCTGGACCAACTCGACGACGTCATCGCCAAGATTTTCGAGATGTCCGCCCTCTCGGCCAGCGGCATCCGGCTGGGCGAGACCCCGGAAAATGCCTTCGAGCCCAACGTGATCGTCGGCCGCAGCCGGGCCATGAAGGAGGTGTACAAGGCCATTGGTGCGGTGGCCGACTCCCGCGCCACGGTGCTGCTGCACGGGGAGAGCGGCACCGGCAAGGAGATGGTGGCCCGCGCCCTGCACTACAACAGTTGCTTTCGCACCCATCCCTTTGTGCCCGTGGCCTGCTCCGCCCTCGCGGCCGGCCTTCTGGAGAGCGAGCTCTTTGGTCACGAGCGAGGCGCGTTTACCGGAGCGTTCCAGACCAAGCCG
>JAVVEQ010000012.1:0-71679 GCA_032250905.1 Desulfotignum sp.
CGCATCAGATCGCCAAAGGTGGTGACAATCACATCCGGCTGCCGGGAAAGGGCCACAAATGCGTCGATATCCTTTTGTGCGGTGACACAAACGGGACACCCCGGGCCGGACAGCAGGGTCAACGAATCCGGCAGCATGTTCCGGATACCATGGCGGAAAATGGCCGTGGTATGGGTGCCGCACACCTCCATGAGCCGCAGCGGCTGCCGGCATTCCTGATGGATCGCTGTCATCAGATGTCTGGCCAGGGCCGGATCCCTGAATTCTTCCATATAGGTCAGTCCCATGAAACCATCTCCTCTGCCGGTGTGTCATTCTTATTTGAAAAACCCGGGTGACGGCCCCATTTTGCACCGGCAACGGCCGCCTGACCCAGAGAGATTCCGCCGTCTCCTGAAGGAACCAGAGAATGGGTGTAAACACACAGGTTTTCTTTTTTCAAAGATACCATCATGTCGTTAAAAATCAGATCGTTTTGAAACACACCGCCGGACAGCACCACCTTGTCTACCCCATGAGCGGCAGCAATGCACCCGGCTGTCCGGGAAAATCCATGGACCAGGGTCTGATGAAACCGGTGACTGATTTTCGCCGCCGGAACCCCGGCCTGAATGTCGTTGACGATTTCCCGAATCCCGGGAATGATATCGATGATCCATTCCACCCCGTCCTGCGCCGGGGTGACCGGTACGATATCATAAGGATACACCATCTGAACGGATTCGACATCTGTAGTCCCCACCGCCTCCAGTTCCATGGCCGCCTGGCTGTCATACGAAATCACATGCCGGATGCACAGCAACGAAGACACGGCATCACACAACCGTCCACAACTGGAGGTCAGCGGGGTATTCACCTGTTTTTCCATCATCTGGCAGATAAAATCCAGCTGAAGCTGATCCATTTCCTTGATATACGGCAGATCCAGGTCCAGAAATGCCCTGCCGAAGGCTGTATGCAACACAGCGGCCGCCATGCGCCAGGGTGCCAGAACGGCCTGGTCTCCGCCCGGCATGGGAAGATACCTCAAATGTGCTTTGCGCACAAATGCCTCCCGGGTGGCCACAAGAATTTCTCCGCCCCAGATACACCCATCCGTCCCATACCCTGTGCCATCCAGTACAATGGCTGCCACGGGTTCATCCAGATGGTTTTCCACCATACAGGAAACCGCATGGGCGTGATGGTGCTGCACCCCCACCCGCGGCATCTCTTCAGGAAAGCTGTTTTCAGCATATTGCGTGCTCATGTATCCCGGATGCAGATCATGAGCCACGATGCCAGGATCGATGTCCAGAATGGTTTTGAAATGCTCCAGGGTCTGAATATAAAAGTCACAGGTCTTCTGATTTTCCAGGTCCCCGATGTGCTGGCTCAAAAAAGCCTCATTTTTCCGGGTCAGGCAGAGGGTGTTTTTCATACCGGCACCGCACCCGATCACGGGAAGCAGATCGTCAGACAGCTGCACCGGCAGCGGGGCGTATCCTCTGGATCTCCGTAGAAACCGGGTCTGCCCGGCCTGAACCCTTACAATGGAATCATCGGCCCGGAAATAGATATCTCTGTTGTGCAGCAGAAAATAATCGGCAATATGTGAAAAAGCTGCCAGCGCATCCTGATTGTCAATGGACAAGGGTTCCCCGGACCGATTGCCTGAGGTCATCACCAGCACTTCCGGCCCTGCATCCAGCAGCAGGTAATGCAGCGGCGTATAGGGCAGCATCACTCCCAGGCAGGGGTTCAGCGGTGCCAGATCCGGCGACAGTCCGGACAGGGCGGGGGTGGTTTTTTTTCTCAACAGGACAATGGGGCGGTTGAATGAGGTCAGCAATGCATGTTCATCCTCTGACATCTGCACATGCGCCTTTATTGCAGATCCGGACCGGGCCATCAAGGCAAACGGTTTGTGTGGGCGGTTCTTTCGCCGGCGCAGACGGCGGACCGCTGAATCATTGGCCGCATCCACTGCCAGATGAAACCCGCCCAGCCCTTTAATCGCCAGAATATGCCCCTGAGCCAGCAGATCCCCCGCCTGTTCGATGGCAGGACCTGATCCGCCAACTGTCCGGCCCTGATTGTCTGTCAAAAACACCTGAGGACCACACACCGGACAGGCATTGGGCTGGGCATGGAACCGCCGGTCTGCCGGATTGTCATACTCCGCCTGACAGGCCGCACACATGAAAAAATCTTTCATGGCCGTATGGGAGCGGTCATAGGGGATATCCTCGATAATGGTGAATCTCGGGCCGCAGTTGATGCAGTTGATGAACGGATACCCGAACCGGCGGTTCTGAGGATCGGCCATTTCTTTAAGACAGTCGTTGCAGACACTCACATCCGGTGAAATCAAGGTGGCGCGTGAAACCCCGGTGCGGCTGGCAATGATTCTAAAATCGGTGAAGCCCTGGACCGGCAGCGGGGTCTTTTTCATCGCATCCACCCGGGCCAGCAGGGGGGGACGATCTATGACAGCATCCACAAAACGGGCCAGGTTTTGAGGGTGTCCTTCCACACAGGCCCGCACCCCAAACGCGGTATTGGAGACCTCTCCGACTATCCGGTGCCGGGCGGCCAGGGTGAACAGAAACGGCCTGAATCCAACACCTTGCACCACCCCGCTGATATCAAGCTGACAGGCAATACAGTTTGTATCAGACATCTTTATAAAAGGAACGCTTACGGGCATCGTCCGCCGCCAGAATCTGGCGCATATCCTCCAGGGTCTGGCGGGCTGCGGACTCATCCAGCCGGCTGATAGCAAACCCGGCATGGACAATCACGTAATCCCCGATTTTTGAATCCTCCAGAAGCGCCAGGCTGGTTTCACGGATTACGCCATCCACGGATACTTTGGCCAGGTTGCCCTGGATTTCGATGATCTTTGAAGGTACGGCTAAACACATAGTTTGACCATTCTCTTTTAATGTTTTTTTAAAGTGTATCCAGTCAATATACGTTTAACCCGCCAGATTGAGCAATACTTTTTTCAACATCTTATTTCCAACCTGGAAAAACCTGAATTGAAATTTATTGGTGCCAGAGACACAGCGGCTTTCTTTTTTGTCGACCACCGCCCCGGGGTCGTTCTCTATATGCTGAATTGTCCAACTGGCTAAGTTTTATGAAGCTAACTTTGAGTTACGAAAATAACAATTTAATCAATTATGAATTTTTTTTTAATTGACTTATTATATCATCCGTTTATAAAAAAGACAGAAAGTCAAAATGGAGGTAGACATGGAAAAGACAATTCCCCTATCCGAAAATATTGAAGATTACCTGGAAACGATCCTGGCACTGCAAACCCAAAATACCGTGGCCCGGTCCAAAGACATCGCAGAGAAACTGAATATCAAGCGGGGATCTGTCACGGGCATGCTCAAAAAACTGTCTGCACGCAAACTGATCAATTATGAACCTTACGGATATGTCACACTGACACCGGAAGGGAAAAAGATCGCGAAAAAGATTGAATACCGCCATTCGGTACTCAAGGATTTTTTATTCAGGATACTGGAGGTGGATGAAGCACGGGCCGATGAGACCGCCTGTCGAATGGAACATGCCATGGACAGCCAGTCGTTCAGAAAATTTGTGGAATTCATTGCCACACTGGATGCCTGTCCCCACCGGAAGGAAACTCTGGAATAAGCATGAATATCACCATCCGTTTCTGGACCAGACCACTGTGGCGGTGAGGCCCTGCTGCATTCGGCTGATCCGCCCGTTTTTCTCTATGGTTTCCAGGTAGGACTGAACAATCTTCCTGAGTTCGGTTTCAGGAATGGAACCGATTTTCTGAAAAAATGCCGTCTGGTTCTGTATTTCCTGCTCCAGGGTCGCGGTCTGCTCCCATTCCATTTTGTCGAACCAGATCTCCGGAAAAAATTTCAATGCGAACAGCAGATTGATTTTGTAAAGGATGGATTGCGGCCGGTCATCCAGGGGTCGGTCCATGATCTTTTCCCACAGGGCTGCCATGACCGGATCCGGTTTTTTATCGGCCCACCCCCGGACGGCAAACCCTTTTTTGCCGCAGGCCATCATTTTAAAAAACGACCTGGATGTCGACAATGCCGGTGCCATGAATCCGGTGACCAGATCAAACCGATTCTCCCACCCATTTTTTTTGATATCCACATACCGCCAGTCTTCACGGCGCAATTCCACCCGGTCTTTGAGATGGTGTGGGATGGTCTGATCAAACCGTTCCAGCATGCCGGCTGAAAAATCCAGAGCCGTGACCCGCGCCCCGGCTTCAGCCAGGCCCAGGGCCAGCTCCCCGGTACCGCAGCCGATATCCAGCACCCTCATGTTCCTGGACAGCAGTCCGGTTTCCCGGAACCGGGCCAGGGTTTTTTCCACTTTCCGGTTCTGTTTTTCTTCCTTGCCCTTGTTGTAAGTCGCTGCCGCCTTATCCCAGTATTCCGGTGTGGCAAATCCTTTGTGCACCGCATAGGTGTCATCGGATTTGACCTTTTCCCATTCATGGATCCAGAAATCAGTGGTAAAAATATTGTCCATGACATATCCTTTTCACCGCCCTGAATGGCGGATGGTCACTGGGTGACCGATTTTTTGCCGGAGAAAACGCAGATGCCGAACAACGGGCAGATTCGGCATTTGGGTTTTCTGGCATCACAAATCTCCCGGCCGAAATAGATGAACTGCAGAGACAGGTCACTCCAGGCCGACTCCGGAATGCGTTTCATAAGATCAAATTCCACCTTGACCGGATCGTTGGATCGCGTCAGGCCCAGGCGGCCGGATATCCGAAGCACATGGGTATCCACCACAATGGCAGGGTGTCCAAAAGCCGCCGACCGCACCACATTGGCGGTCTTCCGTCCCACACCCGGCAGCATTACCAGAAGGGCCAGATCATCCGGCACCTGCCCGGCATGACGATCCAGCAGCGCCCGGGCACAGGCCTTGATGTTTTTGGCTTTGTTGTTGTAAAAACCTGTAGAATAAATAATTTTTTTGATGTCTCCCAGATCGGCTGCGGCCAGAGAGGCCGGATCCGGAAACCGCTCAAACAGATGCCGGGTCACATGGTTCACTTGTCTGTCCGTGCACTGGGCTGACAGTATGGTGGCCGTCAACAGCTGAAACGGAGTCTGATGCACCAGTTGAGTCTTGACATCCGGGTAACGGTCTTTTAATGTGCGGAGCAAAAATTGGATATCGACGTCTTTCATGAAAGCTACTTATATATGACTAAAAGAAAAATCACAAGCCCTGTCCGGGCGCTTGGGCTGTGTTCCGGGGGGCTGGACAGCATGCTCTCCGGCCTGATTCTCAAGAAGCAGGGTATCAACGTGACCTGGATCAGTTTTGAAACCCCTTTTTTCACTTCGGAAAAAGCGCAAAAAGCGTCAACACTCTGTGACATCCCATTAATCACGCAGGATATCACCGTTCCCTACCTGGAAATGATGAAGGCCCCCAAAGCCGGTTTCGGTAAAAACATGAACCCCTGCATGGACTGTCATGCACTCATGTTTGAAACCGCCGGCCGTCTCATGCAGGAAATGGGGTTTGATTTTCTTTTCAGCGGAGAAGTCATCGGCCAGCGTCCGAAATCCCAGACCCGGAACGCCCTCCATTATGTGGAGAAAAACAGTCGATTCAAAGGCTTTATCTTACGTCCCCTGAGCGCCCTGTGCCTGCCGGAAACTCCCATGGAAGCGCAGGGACTGGTAGACAGAACACGACTGCTGGGCATCAACGGCCGGTCCAGAAAACAGCAGATAGCGCTGGCCCGGGAACTGGGTATTACGGAATACCCCGCCCCGGCCGGGGGATGCCTGCTCACGAACCCGCAATTTTCAAACCGGCTCAGAGACCTGTTTTATGTTCAGAAAACACAGGACATCCGGCATATTCATCTGCTCAGATACGGCCGCCATTTCCGCCTGACCGATACCTGCAAGCTGGTGATCGGGCGGACAAAGACGGACAACGAAAAAATCATGGCCTGGTATGATCCCATCCATGATGTCCGATTCAACCATGCCTGGCTGCCCGGTCCCACCGCCCTTCTCACCGGACGGTTCGAAACATCGGAAATTAAAAAAGCCGCTGCCATGACAGCGGCTTATACCAAAGCACCAGATAATGAACCCACCGAAATTCAGGTGAGTGTCAATGAGGTTCATACCCGGGTCAGCGTGATTCCTTTAAAGGCCTCCGAACTAGCGGCCAAAATGATCTGAATCCTGTCAGGAATTCAGGTCTATCATCAATAATAGATCATTTTTTCCCAGAATTCCTTTTCATCCTTGTCCCAGTCCTTGCCGAATTTTCTTTCACAAAAGACCGCCAGACGCTTGTACCAGCTGGTCCAGGGATTCTTTCCCTCTTCTTTGGCTTTCAGAACATCCAGCAGAAACGATTCGATGTTGATCATTTCCTCTTTGGGGATATAGGAACAGGCACCCCCCAGGTAGGATTTCTTGATATTATCCGGGCTCAGGGCATGGGCGGTGAGCATCACGGTCACGATCCCCTTTTTATTGGCCGTTTCCAGCAGCTGATATCCATCCACCCCCATGATATCCAGTATGGCAATATCAAATGTCTGTTCTTTCAGCAGCTGATCCGCTTCTTCAAACGACTGGGCCCGGACAACGTCAGCCATGTCCAGCAGTTCTTCCAGAGAATCCAGCACATCGGGCTCATCATCAACGATCAAAATTCTTTTGTTTTCCAAACTGATATCTGTCATGATTTTTTCCATTCAAATTTACGGGTTTGGTACATTTTTCCAGGGATTTCACACAAAAGTCAACCCACATTGATAAAATAAGAATTTTTCAAGCGGTTTCAATACCGCCATTTTTCTGCCGTGCTCTGAGTTGTCCACAGGCTGCCAGGATATCAGCTCCCTTGCTCTTCCGGACAATGGCGGTCATGTTTTTATCCAGCAGAATCTGGAGAAAGGTTTTCACACGATCCGGATCCGGTGCTTTCAAATCCGAACCCGGATGCGGGTTGAAGGCAATTAGATTGACCTTGGCCCGCAATGGTGTCAACAGCCGGACCAGCTGTCGGGCATGCTCCGGGGAATCGTTCACTCCCTTGATCAGAATATATTCAAAGGTGATTTTGTTTCTGGGTTTCATGGTGACATTTTTGCAGGCGGCCAGGAGCTGTGTCAAAGGATAGGTCCGGTTCACCGGCATCAGCCGGGAACGGGTGTCGTCATCCGTGGCATTGAGGGATACGGCCAGATTCACGGCACACGCGTTTCCCAGATTCAGGATTTCAGGCACCAGGCCGCAGGTGGACACCGTGACCCGTCTTGGCGAAAACTTCAATCCGAAATCGGTGTCCGTGATCACCTGGATGGCCTGAATCACGTTGTCATAGTTGGCCAACGGCTCACCCATGCCCATGAAAACAATGTTGGACAGTTTTTGAGGATCCATGTGTCTATGGTCCAGAAATGTCCGTACCGTCAGAACCTGGGTTATGATTTCCCCGGCAGACAGATTGCGCACCCACCCGCCTTTGGCGGTCAGGCAGAACCGGCAGTTCATGGCACATCCCACCTGGGAGGACACGCACAGGGTAAAATGGTCTTTTTCCGGTATGAGCACCGTTTCGATATGAACGCCGTCTGACAGACGGAACAGATATTTTTCCGTGGTGTCGGCAGACACCTGTCTGTCCGCCAGGGTCAGGCAGTCAACATAAAAGTGTCTGGTAAGCAGTGACCGCAGGTCTTTTCCCAGATCGGTCATCTGCTCAAAATCAGTGATCCGTTTCAGATACAGCCATTTGAAAATCTGCTTGGCCCTGAACGGCTGGACACCTTTTTCCTCAAGCCATTTGGAAAGCGCTTCCCGGGTATAATTTAATAAATTTTCCATCCCTGTTCCTGTGGATCCAACTGGATTATTTCCTTGACATATCACGGTTTATAGACTAAATTCAATGATTTGATTTGATATTGTGATGAAGGTCTTTTTATGTTTGAAAATTTGAGTGACAGGCTGGATTCGGTCTTCAAGAAGCTGAAAGGCCACGGCACCCTGAATGAAAAGAATATTGAAGATGGTCTCAAGCAGGTGAGAATGGCACTTCTTGAGGCGGATGTCAATTATAAGGTTGCAAAAAATGTCATTTCAGATATAAAGACCCGGGCACTGGGCCAGGAGGTCATGGACAGCCTGACCCCGGGCCAGCAGGTCATCAAAATTGTGTATGATGAGTTCACCCGGATGATGGGATCGGAACACCAGGCACTGGATCTGGGAAGCGGTGCTACCGGGTCCGTCATGCTGGTTGGGCTGCAGGGCTCCGGCAAAACAACCACTGCAGGCAAACTGGGCCTTTTTCTGCGCAAGCAGGGGAAAAAACCGTTTCTGGTGCCGGTGGATGTTTACCGGCCGGCGGCCATTGACCAGCTGAAAAAAATCGGGACCCAGCTGGACCTGCCGGTGTTTGACAGCACCCCGGACATGAAACCGCTCAAGATATGTCAGGATGCCCAGCTGGCGGCCCGGGAACAGGGCTGTGACACCCTGGTGTATGACACGGCCGGCCGCCTGCACATGGATGACACCCTGATGGCGGAACTGGAAACCCTCAAAAAGGGGGTCAATCCATCGGAAATCCTTCTGGTGGCGGATGCCATGACCGGCCAGGATGCCGTCAATATTGCCGGATCCTTTGACCAGCGGCTGGACATCACCGGTGTGGTTCTGACCAAAATGGATGGGGACGCCAGAGGCGGGGCCGCTCTTTCCATCAAGGCTGTGACCGGTAAACCATTGAAATTTATCGGTGTGGGGGAAAAATTTACCGGCCTGGAGCCGTTTCATCCGGACCGGATGGCCTCCAAAATTTTAGGCATGGGAGACACCCTTTCCTTTATCGAACGGGCCAAGGAGGCCGTGGATGAAAAGGAAGCCAAAGCCCTTGAAAAGAAACTGAGGCAGAATGCATTTACCCTGGAAGATTTCAGAAACCAGATGAAAACCGTCCGGAAAATGGGGTCTGTAAAGGACATTTTAGGAATGCTGCCGGGAATGAACAAAAAACAGCTCAACGGGTTGAACATCGATGAAAAAGAGTTCGTGAAAATTGAAGCCATCATCAATTCCATGACTCCGGAAGAAAGGGAGAAATACGCCATTATCAAAGCCTCCCGGAAAAAAAGGATCGCCCTGGGTTCCGGGACCACGGTCCAGGATGTCAACAAACTGTTGAAAAGTTACACCCAGTCAATGAAAATGATCAAGAAGTTCAATAAAGGCGGCATGCGGTCTTTGAAAAACATGCTGCCGTTTTAAGGAGAAAAACAACTTATGTCCGTTAGAATCAGATTGAGCCGCAAAGGCACCAAAAAGAAACCATTTTACAGAATCGTGGCTGCAGACATCGAAGCCCCCCGGGACGGCCGGTTTCTGGAAACCCTGGGCACTTACAATCCAATGACCGAACCGGCTGACATCGTGCTCAAGCTGGACCGGATCCAGTATTGGCTGGACCAGGGCGCCAAAGCATCCACCACCGTTGAAAGCATTCTGAAAAAACAGACCGCAGCCCCTTCGGAACCGGCCGCATCTGCCTGACCCAGAGCGTTTTTTTTTATCGCACATCCAGGTTCTCACCCCCTTTTGTAACAGCAAGGAGATGGACGTATGAAAGAGCTGATTGAATACATTGCCAAAGCACTGGTGGACAACCCTGACCAGGTCCATGTTTCGGAAGTGGTCGGAGACCAGACATCGGTACTGGAACTCAAGGTAGCCAAAGAGGATCTGGGAAAAGTAATCGGCAAGCAGGGCAGATCCGCCCGGGCCATGAGAACCATTTTAAGTGCGGCATCCACCAAGATGAAAAAAAGAACCGTTCTGGAAATTATTGAATAGCGGCGGGACTGTGTCTGATACTCCTTCATCGGAAGACGGCGGTGAGACCCTGCTGGTCATGGGCGAGATTACCGGAGTGCATGGGCTGGAAGGCAATGTCAAGGTCCGGTCCTTTGCGCAGTCACCGGATCTTTTTGTCCCGGAAAGCCAGGTGTTCATCCCGGAACAGACCGGGTCAGATGCCCGGCCGTTTGTAATCGAGCGGTCTGTCCCCCATAAAAAGGGACTGCTGATGCGCTTATCCGGGGTAGACAGCCGGGAAACGGCCCAATTGCTGGTCGGCAAAAAGATTCTGGTGCATCGAAGCCGTCTGCCAGATCCGGAAGACAATGCCTGGTACTGGCAGGATCTTTACGGACTGGCCGTCATGGATGAAATTCTGGGGGACCTGGGAGTCGTTGACACCATTTTCTCCACCGGAGCCCATGATATCCTGGTGGTGAAAGCACGGAACAGGGAATGGCTGATTCCCATGCACCGTCAGTTTGTCATGGCAGTGGATCTGGAGAAGGCCCTGGTGGTCACCCGGTTACCGGAAGGCTATGAATAGGCCGCTGTCATGGAATTTACGGTACTGACCCTTTTTCCAGAACTGGTGCAGGCGTTTTTCGACCACGGCATGATCGGGCGGGCCATCCGGCAGCGCCTTATTTCCGGACACACCATCCAGATACGGGACTTTGCCACTGACCGGCACCACACCGTGGACGACCGGCCCTATGGCGGCGGCTGCGGCATGATCATGAAACCCGAACCTCTGGCAGAGGCCATCGCAATGGCCAAAAAACAGACCCCCGGAGCTTCCGTGGTGCTCATGACCCCACAGGGGGAACCCTTCCATCAGCAGATGGCCCTGGATATGGCGGAGAAAAAAAGGTCACTGATCTTTGTCTGCGGCCGGTATGAAGGCATTGATGAACGGATCATCACCCGGTTTGTGGACAGAGAAATTTCGGTGGGGGACTATGTCATGACCGGGGGGGAACTGGCCAGCATGGTGATCATGGATGCGGTCTCCCGCCTGATTCCCGGAGTGCTGGGCAGCGAGGAGTCCTCTGCTTCGGATTCCTTTGTGGACAACAGGCTGGAACATGCGCAGTATACCCGGCCCGAGGTGTTCATGGGAGACCGGGTTCCTGAAGTGCTGCTGTCCGGGGACCATGGCCGGATACAGAAATGGCGGGGCCGGTCATCCCTGGCCCGGACGGTTATCAAGCGACCGGATCTTTTGGCGACCCATCCGCCGGATCCGGACGAAAAAACGTTACTTGACCACTGGTACCAGGAGCTGGAAGCTCTGCTTCACCGGGATTGACATGCCACGGGTATGGATATAAAACATGGATAATTTGTATACGGCCCTGGTTCATTATCCTGTGGTGAACAGACAGAACAAAACCATTGGATCGGCCCTGACCACCATTGATATGCACGATATTGCCAGGGCATCCATGACTTACGGGGTCAGACGGTTTTATGTGATCACCCCCTACCCGGACCAGGCAAACCTGGCAGAGGAGGTGATCCGTCACTGGACTCAGGGAACAGGGTCCCGGCTGAATCCATCCCGGAAACAGGCCCTGGAATTGATCCGGGTGACAGATACCTTTAACAATGCCGTAACACAGATACAGGATGAAGAAAACCAGCCGGTGACAACCATAGCCACCAGCGCCCGAATGCACAAACAAACAATTACAACCCATGCCTTAAAGCAGAAATTGAAGGCAGACACGCCGTGTTTACTGGTTTTCGGGACGGCATGGGGATTGGCGGATGAACTGATACACCAGTGTGACATGCAACTGGATCCGATTACGGGTCCGGGAGATTACAACCACTTGTCGGTCCGATCAGCAGCATCCATATACTTAGACAGATTGATGAATGGCAAATTTTAAGATATCAGACAGCAAACAGGAGGAAACATGAGCAACGTAATAGAAAAATTGGAAAAGGAGCAGATGCGCCTGGATATTCCGAAATTCGATTCAGGAGATACCATCAAGGTGCATGTCAAAATCAGAGAAGGGGATAAAGAGCGGATCCAGGTTTTCCAGGGCGTGGTCATCAAAAAGACCAAAGGATTGGCCGGAGCCCGGTTCACCGTGAGAAAAATTTCCAGCGGCATTGGTGTGGAACGTATTTTTCCGTTGTACTCACCGATCATCGATAAAATCGAATTGGTGACCAAAGGGCGGGTCCGGCGATCCAAACTTTACTATTTGCGCAATCTGCGGGGAAAAGCGGCCAGGATCAAAGAAAAGCGCTTTGCATAGCAGTGCTCCCATGTGGCAGATCGAGCAGGCGGTCCGTCAGAAGGGGTATGTACAGATTGCAGGTATTGATGAGGCCGGCAGGGGACCCCTTGCCGGCCCGGTCGTGTCTGCCGCAGTCATCCTTCCCGCCGATTTCTCCTGCCCGGGTATCACGGATTCCAAAAAACTGTCTGAAAAAAAACGGAAGAGTATGTTTCCGAAAATCATGGCCCAGGCCGTGTCAGTGAGTGTTGGATTGTGCGACCACAAAGAAATCGACGCCACCCATATTCTGGCCGCAGCGCTTCTTTCCATGAAGCGGGCCGTCATCAATCTTGATACGGTACCGGATTATCTGCTGGTGGACGGAAAATTTACCCTGGATATGGATATTTCCCAAGAGGCCGTGGTCAAGGGAGACTGCCTGAGTATCTCTATTGCGGCTGCTTCCATCATTGCCAAAGTCACCCGGGACCGGATAATGACCACCCTTCACCAGACCTATCCAGAGTATCAATTTATCCGGCACAAGGGATACCCGACTTCAGCACACAGGGAGATCCTTAAAGAGGTTGGCCCCTGTCCGGTTCACCGCAAAACATTCAAAGGAGTCATACAGGGATGACCCGATACCGCCAGGAACTGGGCCGTTCCGGAGAACAGATGGCGGTAAAGCATCTGACGGAATCTGGCTACATCATTCTGGAAACCAACTATACCACCCGGTTTGCTGAAATTGATATCATCGCCGTTATCGAAGACTGTCTCGTGTTTGTGGAGGTCAAGACCCGCTCCAGTTTGAAGAAAGGATTTCCCAGAGAAGCGGTGCATGCCTTTAAGCAGAATAAAATTATCCAGGCTGCGCAGCAGTTTTTGAAAACCCGCTCCTCTGCGGCCTGGCATCACATTCGTTTTGACGTGGTAGAAATTTATTTCAACACAGCCGAACCCCGGATCAACCATATCCCCCATGCCTTCCACATCAGATAAAACGCCTGCCGGCCGGGGCACTCTTTTTGTGGTGGCCACCCCTCTGGGAAACCTGGAGGACATGACCTTCAGGGCCGTCCGGATTTTAAAAGAAGTCTCCCTGATCGCTGCTGAAGATACCCGGCACTCCAGAAAACTGTTATCCCATTACGGCATCACTGTGCCGCTGGTTTCCTGTCATGAACACAATGAAGCCCGGGCTGCGGAAAAACTCATTCCGCTGCTGAAACAGAAAAAAGATGTCGCCTTAATCTCGGATGCCGGTACACCCTGTATTTCCGATCCTGGATACCGCCTGCTGAATGCGGTTCTGGCCCATGGTGTTCCCGTGGTCCCCATTCCCGGATGCAGCGCTGCCGTGGCAGGGCTCAGCGTGGCAGGACTGCCTACCGACCGGTTTCTGTTTGCCGGATTTCTGCCAAAAAAAGTCACCCATCAGGAGCAGGCCATCCAGGCCCTGGCCGTCCAGCCGGCAACACTGATTTTTTATGAGTCCCCCAGACGGATTCACACCCTTTTAGAAAGGCTCCTGGCCATTTTAGGGGATCGGCAGGCCTGCCTGGCAAGGGAAATCACCAAGCTGCATGAAACATTCATCCGGGGCCCGCTTTCCCATGTCATTGCCGCTCTGGAGACAGGAACGCCGCTAAAGGGCGAATGTACCTTATACGTCGCCGGTGCAAACGCGCCGGAACCTCCCCCGCCCCAGGTTTTGGAAGCCCTGATTCAAAAACGGCTGAACGATTCACAGGCATCCACGGCAGATCTGGCCAAAGAGATATCACAGCAATACCCGGTTTCGAAAAAACTGGTTTATGACACCATTCTGAGGCTGAAATCATAAAATTGAAACCCAAATCAGGACAAATCATATGAGCCTTGAACTTTGCTATATCATTATCGGTATTTTGCTTATGTTCGCTTTTTTCGATCTGATGATCGGGGTGAGCAATGACGCCGTTAATTTTTTAAACTCATCCATCGGATCCAAAGCCGCCCCGTTCGTGGTCATCATGGTTGTGGCCAGCCTGGGAATCCTGGCCGGAGTGACATTTTCCGGGGGCATGATGGAGGTGGCCAGAAAAGGAATATTTCATCCCCAGTTTTTCACCATGCCGGAACTTCTGGTAATCTTTCTGGCTGTCATGATCACCGATATTCTGCTGCTGGATCTTTTCAACACCTATGGACTGCCCACTTCCACCACGGTCTCCATTGTGTTTGAACTGCTGGGCGCGGCAGTGGCCATCTCCGCCATCAAAGTGCTTCATACCGCCGGCAGCACCATGGTGCTGTGGGATTATATCAATACTGCCAAAGCCATGGCCATTGTGGGTGGAATCCTTTTATCCATTGTCATATCGTTTTTTTCAGGGGCAATTGTCCAGTTCATCTCCCGGCTCATTTTTACCTTTGATTATCAAAAACGGCTGAAACGCTATGGTGCCGTCTGGGGAGGGGTAGCCATGACCGCCATCACCTTTTTTATCCTTATCAAAGGAGCCAAGGGTGCCACCTTTATGACGGAAGATTTTCTGATATGGATCCATGACCATACCATGACCATTCTGGCCGGCATATTTGCCCTTTCAGCCATTGTACTCCAAATGCTGCTGTCCATTTTCAAGGTTAATATCCTCAAACCCATCGTTCTGGTGGGAACTTTTGCTCTGGCCATGGCATTTGCCGCCAATGACCTGGTCAACTTTATCGGCGTGCCCCTGGCGGGTCTCAAGGCATTTACAACGGCCATGGCATCCGGAGACCCGCTGAATATCACCATGGGGGCGCTGAGCAAGGCGGTACAGACCCAGACATTGCTGCTGCTGCTGGCAGGCAGTGTCATGGTGGTCACTTTGTGGGTATCCAAAAAAGCCAGGACCGTTACAGAAACTGAAATCAGCCTGGGCAAACAGGATGAAGGACCGGAGCGGTTTGAGTCCATCTGGCTGTCCAGAAAAATCGTGACCTTTTTTTACCATTTTTTCAGCTCCCTGCGCACCATGATACCAGAACCCCTGCGCCGGGCCATTGCCGCCCGGATCACCCCCACCCCGATTCATCACGGCGGGTCTGCCGGGGAAAAACCTTCCTTTGACCTGATCCGGGCTTCGGTGAATCTCATGGTGGCCAGTGCCGTGGTGTCTTTTGCCACCTCATTGAAACTGCCCCTGTCCACCACCTATGTCACGTTCATGGTGGCCATGGGATCCTCTTTTTCAGACCAGGCCTGGGGCCGGGAGAGTGCAGTGTTCCGTATCACCGGTGTGCTGGCCGTCGTGGGCGGCTGGTTCATGACTGCATTTATCGCGTTTATGGTGGCCTTTGTGTTTGCCAATATCATCTATTTTTTCAGTGCCTGGGGTATTGCCGGGCTGATGCTGTTTGCCGGATTCATGATCTGGAAGAACAAGAAAAAACATGATGACCATACCAAAGACAAACAAGAGATGAACATCTTCCAGTTTGAAAAAGTGGAAGATTTTCAGGCCGCCGTATCTGACACGTTCGATCATCTGGCATTACAGCTCAAAGGGATCAGGGAATCCTTTGACCGAACCTTTGATGCCCTGTTCACTGAGGATATCGTCATCCTGCGCCAGGAAAGGAAACGGACCAAACAGGTCCAGTTGAGCACCAATGTGATTGTTGCCAATATTTTCAAGGTGCTGCGCCTGCTTCAGAAAACAGATAACCGGGTCTCCTACAATTATTACCAGATCATCCGAAGGCTTCAGAAACTGTCCGATGGATACCGGGATACCGTGATCCGCTGCACCATGCACGTGTCCAATCGCCATTCCGGGTTGCTGCCGGTACAGGTCGAGGAACTCATGGAGATCAAAAAAGTGATTCTCAATATCTTTTCAACCGTGGAAACGGCCCTGGCAAAAAAAGAGATTGTGGACTGCCAGGAAATTGTGACACAGTTCCATTATTTACGTGAACTGGTGGATGAGTTCAATGCCAACCAGATCAAACGGATCCAAAATGATTCCTCAAAGACACGGCTGAGCATTCTGTTTTATGCAATCTCCGGGAACTGTGTCATGATGGCCAGGCAGACTGTCAAACTGCTGGGCATCTTTAACGAAGCATTTATCAATCGTTCTGAAAAGATAGGAAAGACTTTCAACTCCTGTTCGGAATACAGTCTGGATTAGGCCGGCGGCGGCGGTTGCCCAAACGCCCCTTTCGCAAACCCTGCCTTGAAAAAAAGGGTTCTGCACCGGAAAACCGGCGCAGAACCCTTTTTATAAAACATTCAGAAACGAATCTGAATCAGATTACATCTTGCTGCCTTCTGCATGACTCTGGAGTTTGACCTCCACTTTGTCTTTCAGCCCGGCATAATATTCTCTCAAAAGAACCAGGACTTCTTCACGACCGAAATGGTCCACCACTTCCTCATTATTGGAAAGGGCATGACGCAGTTTGGTGCCGGACAGGATCACCCGGTCTTCTTTGGTGTGCGGGCAGGTCTTCATGGAAGCCATGCCGTCACATTTGTAGCAGTAGAAAGTCCAGTCGATTTTCAAAGGTTCGCACAGCAGTCTTTTGCCTTCTTCCTCAGGCTGGGGAATCTGGTCAAAGATTTCCTGGGCCTCGAACAGGGTGTAGAAGTCACCCACGCCGGCATGGTCACGGCCGATGATCATCTTGTTGACGCCGTAGTTCTGGCGGAAGGTGGCATGAAGCAGGGCTTCTCTGGGACCGGCATATCTCATGTCCAGGGGGTATCCGGCATTGACCACATGCTCGGGTACAAAAAACCCTTTGATCAGGGTATCGATGCATTTGATCCGGACTTCAGCCGGGATGTCACCGGGTTTGAGGTTTCCGATCAGAGAGTGGATCAGAACGCCGTCACACACATCTAAAGCAATCTTGCACAGGTGCTCGTGGGAGCGGTGCATGGGGTTTCTCAGCTGCATGGCTGCCACGTTGGCCCAGCCTCTTTCATCAAAGATGGCACGGGTTTCAGCAGGTGTCAGGTAAACCCCTTTGAATTTTTCAGGGAATTCCCCTTCAGACATCACTTTCACCGGGCCAGCCAGACAGAACTCTCTTCTGGCCATCACCATCTGCACGCCCGGGTGATCTTCCATGGCAATTTTCCAGAACACGTCATCGGCGGATTCTTCTCCATGACCTTTGTAGACTTTTTCACACTCCCATTTTTTCTCGTCTTCCGTCATTTCAAATTTTTCTTCCACCTTCATGGTGGCATAGATCTCGCCATTTCTTTCAAGGGCGATTTCATCCCCTTCCTTGATTTCAGCGGCATCTTCCTTGGCCACATCCAGCATCACCGGCACCGGCCAGAAGGTACCGTCCGCCAGCAGATAATTTTCACAGACGCCTTTCCAGTCGGCTTTGGTCATGAAGCCGTTCAACGGGCTGAACCCGCCGATGCCCAGCATGATCAGATCCCCTTTGACCTGGGAAGAGATTTCGATCTTCTTCAGACCCTGGGCTTTTTTGAGTTCCGCTTCTTTTTCAGCGCCTTCGAGCTTACAGCAAACCAGACCTTTTCCACCGTGGGGGGCTACTAATTTAGACATATAACACCGTCTCCTTAAATAATTGATATATTAACCAACCTGATAAATGTTATGCCAACATTTATCTAAAATTTTCATTAAAAATCTTGTAAGATTTAATGGTGATTGACAAATTTGTCAAGAATTTTATTTATTTATCTGCAATCCCCAGCGCCGAGGCAATATCCGCCATGACCTGTGCATGCAGATCCGCTTCCAGCTGAGGCTGACTGAACGCGGCAAACACAGTGCCGGCTGCCCTGGCGGCCTGTTGATCATACGTGGAATCACCGATAAACAGCACCTGATTGGGCTGCAGTGAAAACCGGGTCATGATTTTTTCCAGCTGCTCCGGATGGGGTTTGGGGTTTATCACATCGGCCGCCGTGACCACCATATCAAATAGATCTGTCAGGTCAAAATCCTTGAGAACCTTTTCCATGGTATCGGTCCGGTTGGTGGCGACCGCCCGGATATACCCGTTGGACGCCAGGTCTGCCAGCAGCCCGATCAGTCCGTCCGCCATTACCATAAACTGAATGAAATTATGGGCACCAATCTGCTTGACACACCGGAATACCGGTTCATGATCCGCCATGTCGGGAAAAAGATATGAAATGGCATCTGCCACGGTCATCATGTGAACCTGAACAAACTGCGTATCCGTCAGCGGTGGTTTTTTGAAATGCGTTCGCACCTGATCATAAAATCTCCGATTGGCCATGGCCGTGTCAAACATCACCCCGTCACAGTCAAAGACCACCGCCTTAATTTGCGATAAATTCATCTTATGCTCACTTTTATTTGTTGATTGTCAACCCCGGTCACAGATTTTCTTCCAGGGCGTTGCGGACCGTTTCCCATACCCCGGCTTCCTGAACGATCCGGATGCCGTCCACATGGTTCACCGGTACTGCACCCATCAGGGCATTGGTCAGAATAATATTGGCACAGGACATCAGGTCCGGAACGGATAGCGGATGATGGTATGTTACATACCCCTGCTTTTCCAGTTCACCGATCGCGGCAGCCTGGGTCACACCGGGCAGCACATGGTCAGAGGCCGGTAAAATGATACGACGGCCCTCAAGAATCATGATGTTACAGGTATGGGTCTCCGAAACGGTCTGATCGGGATTCAGGATCAGGGCCTCATCCCCCTGGTTTTCCCCGGCATAGTGACCCGCCTGATCATAATACAGGTAGTTCAGGGTTTTATGCCCTGCCAGAAAAGAATGCCTGGGAAAAGGAAAGGTCACCAGATCCAGTCCGCCTTTCCCCAGAACCTCCAGCCGGTGGCGGTATGGCCGGATAAACGCAGCTGAAAATCCTGGGCTGGCCAGAATAATTTTTACAGCGGCATCCCGGGTCCCAAAATGGTTTTCCCTGATTAAAAATGTGATCACCCGGTCCCAGGTGATATCCGGTGCAGCAGTTTTAAACAGTTTCTGCCAGGAGCGGTTCATCCGCTGAATATGCGCATCCAACCGGACCGGCCGACCGCGGGTCACCCGAATGGTTTCAAACACCCCGGCACCATATTGAAACCCTGGAATGTGTGCGGGCACCACAGCCTGATCCTGATTCACCACTTTACCGTTGATCCAGGCTTTCAATCCCGGTTCGACCTGAATCCGGCCCTTCTGGCTCAGGATGTTCATGACCGTTTTTCCCTTGTCCAGGGTCTCCTGAAATTCCTTTTCCGGTTCCGAGTCATAGACAATGCCCCCGCCCACGGAAAAAAAGATTCGCTGGTCATGAATAGTGGCGGTCCGGATGGCAATGGACAGGTCCATGGTATCATGAAAACTGATATATCCAATGGAACCGGTATAGATATGGCGCTTCACCGGCTCCAGTTCATCGATGATCTCCATGGCCCGGATCTTTGGGCATCCGGTAATGGATCCCCCGGGAAACGAAGCTTTCAGCAGATCCACACCGGTTCGACCGGGCAACAGATCCCCTTGAACCACAGACACCAGATGAAACACATTGTCATAGGGTTCCAGACGTTTGTGTTCTTTGACTGTGACTGAATCATGCACGGTCACCCGGGACAGGTCATTGCGCATCAGATCCACGATCATGGTGAGTTCCGCGTCATCCTTGATGCTGGAGGTCAGGGTTTTCCTGTTTTTTTTGTCCTGTGCCGGGGTGGCCCCCCGGGCGATGGTACCCTTGATGGGCCGGGTTTCCACACGAAGGCCCTGCTGGAGTAAAAACCGCTCCGGGGAGGTGGAAACGATCTGGTGATCCCCGGCCTGGATAAAAGCGAAAAATGGGGCCGGGTTCTGCTCAAAAAGGGACAGAAACAGGGCATATGGATCCCCGGAAAACCCGGTTTCAAATCGCTGGGCCAGATTGGCCTGGTAAATGTCTCCGGCCTTCAGGTATTGAATTATTTTTACCACTGCAGCCAGATATTGTTTTTTTTCAAATCCGGACACCCACCCCCGGGGATCCATGCCGAAGGACCCGTCTCCTTTCGGGATCTGGCTGTGTTCCAGCAGATACTGTTTCAGCCGGTCGCCTGTCATGCGGGAAAAAAAAGGACTTTCCGTGCTTTCAAGAACAGGAACCGACACTGTGGTTTTACCGGTGATCCTGTCCTGGCAAAGAACAAGGGAAGGCGCCACCAGATAGATATCCGGCAACCCGGTGTCTGTACAGGTGCGGGGCAGGGTTTCGATCACATCCTTGAGGTCATAGGCCAGATATCCCATGAATCCGGCTGAAAAAGGGGATAACTTCAAAGGGCTGTCCGACAGATGAAAATGATCCAGCAACAATTTCAGGCAGACAAAGAGATCGTCATCGATCTTCTGCCGCAGACCCTGACAGGTGATTTCCAGCTGTCTGCCGATCATTCGGACCTGCAGCCAGGGATGGATGCCCACGATGTGATACCGGGAACAATCCAGATCCGTGCCGGACAGCAAAACCACGGTTCCCGGCTGAAGGCTGAAACGGGCGGCAAACTGCTCAAACGGTTCAGGCAGGTCGATGGATTCCTGCCGGACCGCCACCAGTCTGGGCAGTTGGGTCACCCAGGAGGTCATCTCAGAAATGGATTCATGCGTTTTTCATTGGCAATGGTCGTTTCCGGGCCGTGTCCGGTAAATACCCGGGTATCATCCGGCAGGTTCAGCAGTTTTTGCTTGATACTGGCAATCAGGGTATCATAATCGCCCCCGGGCAGGTCGGTCCGGCCAATGGATCCGGCAAACAGGGTATCCCCGGCAAACAGGTACCCGGGCGTATAAAGACAGATCCCTCCCATGGAATGGCCCGGGGTATGAATAACCTCCAAAGAGATATTACCGAAACGCAGGGTGTCTCCGTCATGGAGCAGCAGATCCGGTTCCGGGGAATTTTCCGCGGTCAACCCGAACGAGGCGGCAGACCGGGACAACTGGGACAGCATGGGCACATCATCCGGATGAATGGCCAATTGCGCACCGGTCACCTCTTTCATGCGCCGGTTGGCGCCCACATGATCAAAATGGCCGTGGGTATCGATCAGGTATTTCACTGTCAGCTTTTCTTTGGCCAGTGTCATGAGGATCCGGTCCGCGTCATCCCCCGGGTCGATCACCACCGCTTCTTGGGTCTCTTCGCATCCAACAATAAAGCAATTGGCCATAATCGGTCCTACTTCCAGTTTTTTTATAATCACAACACCCTCCTTGTCTCGTTATTGTCTGTTCCGGTTCATTCGTCCCCGGCGGGGCACACCGGACCGGATCACCGGCCGATGGCCTCGCGTATCCGGTCCAGGATCCCGTTCACAAACGGCCCCGATTCTCCGGTACTGTATTTCTTGGCAATATCCACTGCTTCATTGATGGTGACCGACGGGGGGATGTCCGGTCTTTCCAGCAGTTCAAAAGCAGCCATGCGCATGATATTTCGGTCCACCACCGGCATTCTGGACACTTTCCAGTTTTTGGAATAGGTTTCCAGCAATGGATCGATTTTATCCAGATTCGCCATGACGCCCTGGACCAGGTCCATAAAAAACGGCTGGATCGTCGGGGTCAGTTCCGCCTCATTCTCCAGACAGAACGCCGCCACATCCACCTGAACATCTCCGGATGAATTCATGTCCAGGAAAAACAATGCCTGAAGCGCCAGTTCCCTGGACTGCCTGCGATATCCCATGAATTATCTGGCCTTTCCGAGGATCTCTCCCAGGTTGGCCATTTCAATAGCGCCCATGGCCGTGTCAAACCCTTTGTTTCCGGCCTTGGTACCGGCCCGCTCAATGGCCTGTTCAATGGTTTCCGTGGTCAGAATGCCGAACATCACCGGCACGCCGGTCTCCAGACTGACACTGGCAATCCCTTTGGACACTTCTGCGCACACATAGTCGTAATGGGATGTCGCCCCTCGGATCACCGCGCCTAAACAGACAATGGCATCATATTTTTTGGCAGTTGCCATTTTCTGGGCCGCCAGGGGGATCTCAAAGGCACCCGGCACTTTGACAATAGTGATATCCTGATCCTGAGCACCGCTGCGGATCAAGGCATCCATCGCCCCCTCCAGCAGCTTGGACGTGATGAAATCGTTGAACCGGGATACAATAATCCCGAATTTCTTTCCCTGGGCGGAAAGGTTGGCGTCGATAATCTGTGGCATGGTCATTTATTCCTTTGATTTAAAATTTTCAGCAGTATTTATCCATATGCAGCATATGCCCCATTTTGGCCTGCTTGCATTTGAGATATCCCTGGTTGTAGCAGTTGGGGGACACTTCAATGGGAACCTGTTCCACTACAGACAGGCCGTATCCTTCCAGTCCCACCATTTTTTTGGGATTGTTGGTCAAAAGCCGCATCTTTTTCACTCCCAGATCCACCAGCATCTGGGCGCCGACCCCGTAATCGCGCATATCCGCGGCAAACCCCAGTTTTTCGTTGGCTTCCACGGTATCCATTCCCTGGCGCTGATACTCATAGGCTTTCAGCTTGTTGACCAGACCGATTCCCCGGCCTTCCTGCCGCAGATAGAGCAGCACGCCGCTGCCCTCCTCCTCCATCATGGCCATGGCCCGATGCAGCTGATCCTGGCAGTCGCACCGAAGCGAGGAAAAAATATCCCCGGTCATGCATTCGGAATGCACCCGCACCAACACGGCTTTTTCCGGATCAATCTCCCCTTTGACCAGAGCGATGTGCGTCAGGTTGTCCAGATCATTTTCATAGGCGATAATTTTAAACTCCCCGCCCACCCGGGTGGGAATCATTGTCTGGGCCGCGCGTTTGACAAAACTTTCGGTTTTGAGACGGTATTTCACCAGATCCGCCACCGTACAGATACCAATGCCGTGTTTTTTGGCAAACTGTTCCAGTGACGGCATCCTTGCCATGGTGCCGTCTTCATCCATAATCTCACAGATCACGCCGGCCGGTTTGAGCCCGGCCAGACGGGCCAGATCCACGGATCCTTCGGTCTGGCCCACGCGGACCATCACCCCGCCGTCCCTGGCCCGCAACGGGAAAATATGCCCGGGCCGGGCAATATCGTCGGGTGTGGTATCATCCGCCACCGCCGTCAGAATGGTGGTGGCCCGGTCAGCGGCGGAAATTCCGGTGGTAACCCCTCTTTTGGCTTCAATGGATACAGTGAATCCGGTTTCGAACTGGGAGGTGTTGTTCTCAACCATCATGGGGAGATCCAGCCGGTCTGCAATGCTGGAGTCCAGAGACAGGCAGATGAGCCCTCTCCCGTATTTGGCCATAAAATTGATGGCTTCCGGCGTGACCGCCTCGGCAGCCATGGTCAGATCTCCTTCGTTCTCCCGGTCTTCGTCATCCACAAGAATGACCATCCTGCCATTCTTTATATCTTCGATTGCCTGTTCGATTGTTAAATGCGGCATTTTTTCTGTCCTTGATGATTTATAAGAATCCGTTTTTTGCCAGCAGCGCCATACTGATATCGGAACTTTCCTTGTAAGGAACGCCGGCAGTGGTCTGTGTTAAAAATTTTCTGACATATTTTCCGATCATATCGGTCTCGATATTGACCGGATCACCGGCCTGCTTGAAGCCAATGGTGGAAAGTTTTGCGGTGTAGGGAATGATGCTGACGGAAAAATCGGTATCCGAGCACTGATTGATGGTCAGGCTGATGCCGTCCACGGCCACCGAGCCTTTTTCAATCATCTGGCCGGCCAGATGGGAATCCACGGCAATGGTCAGGATCAGTGCATTGCTTTTCTTTTCCATGCGGGTGATCAGGCCGGTACCGTCAATATGGCCGGACACCAGATGCCCGTCCACGCGGGAGGATAACTGCATGGCCCGCTCCACATTGACCCGCATGCCGGGGGCAGCCGTTTTGAATGTGGTCCTGGCAACGGTTTCCGGGGCCATGTCCACGGAAAATGCGTGCTTTTCAAGATGAACCGCTGTGAGACAGGCCCCGTTCACTGCAATGGAATCCCCGATGCGGACGTCTTCCAAATCCAGGTCGCACCGGATCTGCAGAATCTTTCCCTCTCCCTGGGGCACCACCCGGTGAATGATTCCCAGACTTTCTATGATACCGGTGAACACGCTTGATTTCTCCCAAAGTCGTTTCCGTTTCACTGATCCATCTTGTGGATATACCCCTGGACCAGAATATCCCGTCCCGTCCGCGTCACTGTCATGCCCACAAGGGTCACGGCATCCGCCAGTTTTTCAACGCCTTTGCCTTCAAATACGGCTTTTCCATCACTTCCACCCAGCAGCCTGGGGGCCAGAAAATACACCAGTTTGTTGACAATGCCCGCTGACAGGGCACTCGCGGCCACCCTCCCCCCCCCTTCAATGAGCAGACTGGTGAGGGACATATCCCCCAATCTAACCATGAGTTCCCGTAAATCAAGCCGGTTGTTTTTCAAACCGATTTCCATCACCTGGACATTTTTTTTCAACAGTCGTGCTTTTTTTTCAGGCGGCACATCCGGGCCGGTCACGACAATGGCAGGGGCGGTGGATTCCTGCTGGATCACTTTGGCATCTTCAGAAATGGTCAGACGGGTATCCAGGATCACCCGTACCGGGTCCCGGGTCGGTCTGCCGGGAATCCGGCAGGTCAGAGAGGGGTTGTCTGCATGCAGGGTGCCGGATCCTACCAGGATGGCATCCACCTGCCCTCTGATGTCATGCCCGAACGCCCGGGATTCTTCACTGGTGATCCACTGGGATTCACCGGTGGAGGTGGCAATGCGGCCGTCGAGGGTCGCGGCGCATTTGAGAATGACAAACGGGGTGTGGTGCCGGACATACCAGAGAAAGTCTTCAATCAGGATTTCCGCCTGGTCCTGACACAGACCGCAGGATACATCCACGCCATTTTGAGATAGAAACGCCAGCCCGCCGGCTGCCGCCGGATTGGGATCGGGGCAGGCAGCCACCACCCGCCGTATGCCGGCAGCCAGTATCTTATGGGTACAGGGTGGGGTTTTCCCGAAATGATTGCAGGGTTCCAGGGTGACAAACAGATCTGCTCCTCCGGCGGCAGCGCCGGCATCATCGATAGCCATCACCTCCGCATGATCGGCACCATATTCCCGGTGCCATCCTTGACCCACCACATCCCCATTCTTGACCACCACCGCCCCGACACACGGGTTGGGGGAGGTAAACCCTTTGCCCCGGGCAGCCAGGGCCAGGGCCAGCTGCATGTGTTCTTTATCCGTCATCCGCTGTTTCCGACATCCTGTCCAGGGTATGGCCGTCTCTGGGCAGCAGGCCTTTGAGTTCCTGAATAAAATCGGTGATGTCCTTGAATTCCCGATATACCGATGCAAACCGGACATAGGCCACATCATCCACCTGTTTCAAGGCCTGAATGATCTTTTCTCCCACCACCTTGGAAGACACTTCCCTTTCATTGATCTCTCTCAGATCCCGCTCGATGCCGTCCACCAGATTTTCAATCAGATCCATGCTGATGGCTCTTTTTTCACAGGCTTTTTTAATTCCTTTGAGTACTTTTTCCCGGTCATACTCTTCCCGGCGGTTGTCTTTCTTGATGATCATGACCGGAACCTGTTCCACACGCTCATAGGTGGTGAACCGCTGGGAACAGGACTGACACTCTCTGCGGCGACGGACTTCCAGTTCGATCTTGCCGGGTCGGGAATCCACCACCCGGGTATTGGAGGCTTTGCAGTAAGGGCATTTCATCGCATGGAAATCCTCAAATTCTTGTCAATGTCACACCGGCCCGGTCAAACATATCCAGGGCCAGCGGATCATCATACCCATCCCTGAAATAAATTTCGTTGATGCCGGCGTTGATGAGCATTTTGGCACAGATGGAACAGGGTTGATGGGTGCAGTAAAGGGTGGCACCGGCCACAGCCACCCCGTGATATGCCGCCTGAATGATCACATTCTGTTCCGCATGTACCCCTCTGCACAATTCGTGCTTGACTCCCGACGGGACATTCAGCTGCCTGCGGAGACATCCGGTTTCCCTGCAATGGGGCAGTCCGGCAGGTGCACCGTTGTATCCGGAACATAAAATCCGCCGGTCCTTTACCAGAACCGCCCCGACCTTTCGTCGAATACAGGTGGCACGGCCGGCCACCAGATCGGCGATTCCCATGAAATAATCATTCCAGGAAGGCCGGTCCACCGGATCCAACCCCATCAGTCCTCTCCCGGGTACAACGGATATTGGCGGCACAGATCTCTGACCTCAGACCTCACCCGATCGACGGCCGCCGCATCATCCAGCACATCACAGACCAGTCTGGCGATCTGTTCAACCTTATCCGTTTTCATCCCCCGGGAAGTGATCAGCGGAACCCCGATGCGAATCCCGCTGGTGACAAAGGGTCCTCTGGTTTCATTGGGGACCGTGTTTTTATTCACCGTGATACCGGCCCGGCCCAGTCTGGATTCCGCTTCTTTTCCGGTCAGGTTCCGGTCAGTCAGATCCATCAATACCATGTGATTGTCCGTACCATTGGATACCAGCTTATACCCCCGGTCCATCAGTCCTATTGCCAGCGCAGCCGCGTTTTCCACCACCTGCTGCTGGTACCGGGCGAAACCGGGCTGCAACGCCTCATTGAAAGCCACCGCCTTGGCGGCGATCACATGCATGAGCGGCCCGCCCTGAATGCCTGGAAAAATCTGGGAGTTAATTTTTCCGGCCAGATCCTCTGACCCCAGAATCAATCCTCCCCGGGGGCCTCTCAGCGTCTTGTGGGTGGTGGAGGTGACCACATCCGCGTATCCCACGGGCGTGGGATGCACCCCGCCGGCCACAAGCCCCGCAATGTGGGCCATGTCCACCATGAACAGGGCATTGACCGATGCGGCGATGTCGGCAAATTTCTGAAAATCGATAATTCGGGGATAGGCGCTGGCGCCGGCCACAATCAGGCGGGGTTTGAATGTTTTCGCCAGATCCGCCACCTGATCCATATCAATAATCTGGGTGTCACGGGTAAGTCCGTAATGGGCGAATTCAAAAAGTCTGCCGGAGAAGCTGGCTGCGGCGCCATGGGTGAGATGTCCGCCATGGGACAAATCCATGGCCAGAATCCGGTCCCCCGGGTTCAACAGGGCAAAATACACTGCCATGTTGGCCTGGGATCCGGAATGGGGCTGGACATTGGCATAGGGGGCGTTAAACAGTTTTTTGGCCCTGGCAATTGCCAGGTCTTCCGCCTGGTCCACAAAAACACATCCCCCGTAATACCGTCGTGAAGGATAGCCTTCAGCATACTTGTTGGTCAGCACCGACCCCTGGGCGGCCAGTACAGACCGGCTGACCGTGTTTTCCGAGGCAATCAGGTTCAACCCCTGTTCCTGACGGCTCGTTTCCTTTTCAATTATCGCAGCAATCTGCGGATCATTGGTCACAAGATCTGCCATTTGCCTTTCCTTGTTTTTTTCCAGGCCGGCAAGGCTTTTCAGGCCTTTGTCACACACAGGCAGGCCCTGTCAGCCGGTCATCTCAATTATCCATATCAACTGTCCATGGACTGAATCCGCTCCAGGTGCCGGCCGCCTTCGAATGGGGTTTCCAGAAACGTCTCCACCAGTTCGATGGCCAGCACATCTCCGATCAGCCGACCGCCCAGAGCCAGGACATTGGCGTCATTGTGCTGCCGACTGAGCCGGGCCGAGAGCACATCCGTACACAGGGCCGCTCGAACTCCTTTAAACCGGTTGGCTGCGATGGACATGCCGATGCCGGTACCGCAGATCAGTATCCCTTTTTCAACCCGGCCCCGGGAAACTGCGGCCGCCACTTTTTTAGCATATGCCACGTAGTTGACAGACCCGTCATCGAAAGGACCGGCATCTTCCACCGTGTATCCTTTGGCCGCCAGGTGGCTGAGAATTTTTTCCTTGAGTTCAAACCCGGCATGATCGCTGCCGATGATAATGGATAAAGACATGCGAAAGATTCCTTGAAAAGATCAGGATTTGGATTTGATAAAATCGATGGCGTCCTGAACCGTCACCAGTTTTTCAGCGGCATCATCATCAATTTCGATTTCGAAAATTTCCTCCATGGACATGACCAGTTCCACAATGGTCAATGAATCCGCCCCCAGATCATCGATCAGGGATGCTTCCGGCACCACATCTTCGATATCGATATCCGGGATCTTTTCTGCGATCACTTTTTTCACTTTGGTTTCAATGGTCATGGAAAAACCGTTCCTTGAAAATGTTTATGCATACCCCCGTTGCCCTGCAATCCGTTTATTCATCGGCTTCCAGTTTGAGGTTTCGATCTTTGTATGCCCCGCATTCCGGACAGGCGGTATGGGGAAGCTTGGGTTCCTGGCATTCGGGACAGGTGGTCACGGTCGGCGCCTGGGTTTTGTAATGGGTCCGTCTTTTTCTGCCCCTTGATTTGGAGCTTTTCTGCTTGGGTACTGCCATGGGTGTCTCCTAAAACAATTGGTTCAATCCAAATATTTTGTGTCATATTATCATCATCTGCAATAAAACAAATCTACTTACCGCAATTTGTGGTATGTGTCAAGGTTTAAACACCGCTTCTTGCACGGGCATATGATGAAAGGTATTGCCTCATGGCCTGTTTTGTGATACCTAAAGTCTCGATTTTACAGATAGATTCAAATTCAAGGAGATGCTATGAAACCCGTTGTCACCCGTTTTCCCCCTTCCCCCACCGGCTTTCTGCACATCGGCGGTGCCCGGACCGCCCTGTTCAACTGGCTGTATGCCAGAAAAACCGGCGGAAAATTCATTCTGCGCATTGAAGACACGGATGAGGACAGGTCTACACAGGAATCGGTGGATGCGATTCTCGAATCCCTTGAGTGGCTGGGCATCGACTGGGACGAAGGCCCGTATTTCCAGACCCGGAGGAAAGCAATCCACAACCGGTACATTGAAAAACTGGTGGAAGAAGGTCATGCCTATTATTGTTCCTGCAGCCCGGAGGAGGTCAATGCCATGCGGGAACAGGCCCGGGCAAAGGGACTCAAACCGAAGTACAACGGCAGATGCCGGGAGCGGGGGCTGTCAAAGGCACCCGGTACCGTGGTCCGTCTCAAAACACCTGACGCGGGTGTGACCGTTGTTCCGGATATTGTCAAGGGAGACACCGCGTTCCAGAATGCGGAAATGGATGATTTCATCATCCGCCGCAGTGACGGGTCTGCCATGTACAACCTGGCGGTGGTGGTGGATGACCTGACCATGGGCATCAACGTCATTATCCGGGGAGATGACCATCTGATCAATACGCCGAAACAAATTCTGATTTACCAGGCTTTGAGGGCGGACCTGCCGGTATTCGGCCATGTGCCCATGGTTCTTGGACCAGACAAGGCCCGGTTGAGTAAGCGGCATGGGGCCATGTCCGTGAGTGAATACCGGGACATGGGGTTTCTGCCGGATGCAGTGATCAATTACCTGGTAAGGCTGGGATGGTCCCATGGAGACCAGGAATTTTTCACCCGCAGGGAATTGATCGAAAAATTCGATCTCGCGCATTTAGGCCGGTCTGCGGGCATGTTTGATATCGACAAGATGGTTGCTTTAAATGCCAAGCACATCCAGTCAAAATCCGCTTCGGACCTGGTCCCGTCTTTGTTACCCCACCTGCGGCACCTGGGAATCGATGCCACGGATGACCGGTTTACCTGCCAGGTGATTGAAACGCTCCAGCCCCGGAGCAAAACCCTGAAGGACATGGCACAGGCCGCCCGGTTTTATTATATGGATGAACCGGAAATGGATGAAAAAGCAGCCGCCAAATTTCTGACCCCGGAAATGCGTGACATGCTCACCCAGACGGCGGATGCCATTGAGGCGATTCCCGACTACACCCAGCCGGCCCTGGAAGAGGTGTTCAAGAAAATCATGGCGGATTTCAATCTGGGATTTGGGAAAATCGCCCAGCCGCTGCGGGTGGCGGTCACCGGCACCACGGTCAGTCCGGGAATTTTTGAAATGCTGCTGGCGTTGGGGAAGGACAAAACCGTTCAGCGGATCCGGCGGGCGGCCCGGCCTGTTTGAGACCCGGGGCGATTGGACGGCGTGACCCTGCGCCAGAGAATAAGGGCAGAAATCCATTGAAATGCTTCAGTGCCATTTATCCTGTAACAGGCAGACGGTGGTGGTTTTGTGCTATTGCACTGATTTGTGTTCTGGTGTTTGGACCCACGCCGTGTTTTGCACAGAAAGATCCCAAAGCGCATAACACGTTCACCTTTTACCTGGAAAACGACGTGTTCACCGGCACGGACCGGGAGTACACCAACGGGATCAAATTGACCTGGATCTCCAGAGACCTGTCCGATTACCATGAAGTTTCGACCCCGACCTGGAGCCGGGGGATCATCGACCGCCTGCCGTTTGTGAACAAACCCGGAACCGTCCGGAATGTTTCCCTGTCCATCGGCCAAAACATGTATGCGCCTGAAGACCTGGAGCGGACCGATCTGATTTTAGATGACCGGCCCTATGCCGGTATCACTTATCTGGCCGCCGGGTTTCACAGCAAAGACAGCCGGCGTATGGATACATTTGAAATCAATCTCGGGATCGTAGGTCCCCATTCCTATGCGGAACAGGTCCAGAAAACCTGGCACAAGTGGATCAATGCCACGGACCCCAAAGGCTGGGCACATCAGCTGAAAGATGAACCGATCTTCAACCTGTATTATGAACGGAAATGGAGACTGCTGAAAACCGACCTGGGAAAAGGATTTGGACTGGATGTTATTCCACACCTGGGAGGTGCGCTGGGCAATGGTCTGACCGGTGTCAACACCGGGGCACAGACCCGATTCGGGTGGCATCTCCCCAATGACTACGGGACCTTTCTGATCCGTCCCGGATCAGACACCAATGCCCCCATGGGCGACAGTGACCCCCGGTTTTATCCGGTATCCCAACGTCTGGGATGTCATGTTTTTGCCGGGTTCAATGCAAACGCCGTGATCCGAAATATCTTTCTGGACGGCAACACGTTCCGGGACAGTCACTCCGTAGACAAAAAACCGTTTGTGCTGCAAGGGGTTGCCGGTGTGGCCGTCATGTTTCATCGCTTTAAAATCACGTATGCGTATGTGTACCAGACCAAAGAATATGACACCCAGAATGAGGCTCAGGAATATTCCTCAATCACGGTTTCCTATTCTTTCTGATTCCTCGAACAAGACCCGTCCGCCTTCAATGAAATCGGCAGGTCAGTCCATGCCATACAGCATACCCGTATACCCCACAAAGGAATCAGACGGGTTTTTGTCAAAACTGGTGGCATACTCCAGCAGACGTGCTTTTGTGGCCCCCATTTTTCTGGCGGCTGCAGCGGTGGCAGCCACCGCGCCGGGACAGCACATGTTGTGATGCTCCAGACCCTGGGCAATGATCGCCTTGTCATCCATGGCTTTCATGGCATCGATGGCTGCCGCATCGTTTTCAGTTTTTACCCAGTCCACGGCCTGTCTGCCCGGACCGGCCGGGGTAAAATCAAAATTCGGACCGTAATGGGTCATGTCCGTGGAGCCGATCACCCGGATGTGCCGGTTCAGGGCATCGGCAGCCTCAACCGCCGTGGTGCCGATAATCGGGGCAAAAAAAGACGGTGCCACCCCGCAGACCACAATCCGGGCATCAGGGAAAAAATATCTGATAAACGGATATTGCAGTTCCAGGGTGTTTTCATCCACAAATTTACGGGGAGGCCGTTTCCGGATGCTGATATTCTCGCACAGGGTTTCAACCATCTCCTTGTCCACCTCGATATCCCCCAGTGGGGTTTCAACGGCTCCGTGAGCCAGGATAAAGGGTTCGGACTGCCGGTGCATATGGGCCCCGAACAACACAATGGTATCCATGGCCCGGGATTCTTCGGACGGCACCAGGCTGGCAATGGTCCGGCAGGCAATCTTTCCTGAATACGCCCACCCGGCATGGGGAACGATCCCGGCGACAAACCGGCCTTTGACCGGGCCTGTGCTGTCCGTCAAAAACTGCTGAATCGCAGCGGTACACGCATCTGCCCCAGCCGGATACCAGGTGCCGGCAAACGCAGTTTGTTTTTTTTCCATGGTACCTCCTTGCACTGGAGACAGACCCGCCCCTGCCTGCCCCCGGCTTTAAAGTTGCTGCCGGAGCCACGCCAGCCAGGGATCAAACCCTTGCCCGGTTTTAGCGGACAATTCAAACACCGGCATGCCCGGATGTACTTTTTTCATGTTCGTCACTGCCAGGCCCGCATCAAAATCCAGGTAAGGCAACAGGTCCACCTTGTTTAAAATGGCGGCATTTGACACCTGAAACATAAGTGGATATTTCAACGGCTTGTCTTCGCCTTCGGTAACGCTGAGAACCACCACACGGGCGTTTTCCCCGATATCAAACTCCGCCGGGCACACCAGATTGCCGATATTTTCCACAATCAGCAGATCCAGGTCGTCACATCCGAGTCTCCTTGCCGCGGTATCGATCATCGGAGCGGAAAGGTGGCAGTCTCCGCCGAACTGGTCCGTGTTGATCTGGGTCACTTTCGCACCGGTTTCGGCCAGGCGGTCGGCATCATTGGTGGTGCAGATGTCTCCCACGATCACCCCCACCCGGACATCCGGCAACAACTGTTCCAGTGTCCGGCAAAGGGTCTGGGTTTTGCCCGAGCCGGGGGATGACATCATGTTCAACACGAACACTTTTTTTTCCAGAAAATAGCGCCGGTTTTTATCTGCTTCCGTTACATTTTTTTCCAGAATATTTTTCCGAATTTTAATTTCCATCGATTTTGGGACCTCCCGTAATGATCTTTACAGTGTATCGGGTTAAATGATGAACGTCAACCGGTCCGCATCATTCCATCAGTGTCAACGATTCGATATCGATTTCCCTGCCGGACAGCAGTTCGGTTTGTCCTTCTTCACAATCCGGGCACCGGAACACCGGGGTATCGGCCTCCCATTCCCTGCCGCAGGCCTTGCACCGGATGCGCACCGGCACCATTTCAATGTTCAGGCGGGCATGCGCCAGCGGCGTGTCTCTGGTGATGATGTCAAAACAGAACGTCAGGCTGTGGGGTACCACCGAAGACAGCTTCCCGATTCTCAGATTCAAAGACGCCACTTTTGGATCTTTCAACTCGGCCGGCAACGCGTCTAGAGCGATCCGGACCAGTTCCTGGGCGATTCCCATTTCATGCATGTGCTCCCCTCCTTTGAGTGTCAGACGCCTTTTGACCGGGTGTCTTGGAACTGACGTTTGAATGCCTCAAACCGATCCTCTTTGATGGCCTCACGCAGGGTGGCCATGAGATCCAGATAATAATACAGGTTATGGATGGTGTTCAGGCGGTATGCCAGCAGTTCCCTGGATTTGTAAAGATGCCGCAGATAGGCCCGGGTGTAGTTTTGGCAGGTATAGCAGGCACAGGTCTCATCAATGGGCCGGGTGTCGAATTTAAACCGGGCGTTGGGGATGTTGATATCCCCTCTGGATGTAAACAGCTTGCCGTTTCTGGCATTGCGGGACGGCATCACGCAATCGAACATGTCACAGCCCATTTCCGTCAGTTCCACCAGGTTTTCAGGCGTTCCCACCCCCATGATATACCGGGGTCTGTCTTCCGGCATCAGCGGCAGGGTGTGATCCGCCATCTCGTACATCAGGTCCGTGGGTTCCCCCACGGACAGGCCGCCGATGGCAAACCCTGAAAAATCGATCTGCATCAGCTCTTCCGCAGAACGGGTTCGCAGATCCTTGTACATGCCGCCCTGGACAATGCCGAACAGGTGGTTGGGTGCGCCCTGTGCCTGCCAGAAGTCATACCCTTTTTTCGCCCAGGCCGTGGTTTTTTCCAGGGCGGTCTCAGCCTGATCAAAGGTGGCCGGATATCCCATGCACCAGTCTAATGACATCATGATGTCCGATCCCAGAATGGTCTGGATCTCCACGGATTTCTCCGGTGAAAAAAAATGCCGGGACCCGTCGATATGGGACTGGAACGCCACACCCTCGTCCGTGAATTTTGCCAGTTTTGCCAGGGAAAAAAACTGAAACCCCCCGGAATCGGTGAGCATGGGCCGGTCCCACCGGATAAACTCATGCAGCCCGCCCATGTGCGAAATCACCTCGCATCCGGGCCGCAGGTACAGGTGGTAGGTGTTACCTAAAATGATCTGTGCCCCGCAGTGCTTCAGGTCATCCGCAGTCAGGGCTTTCACCGATCCCACCGTGCCCACGGGCATGAAAATCGGGGTTTGTATCTGCCCCCGGGGGGTATCGATGATGCCGAGCCGTGCCCGGTTCCGGTCGGATTTTTTTATTACTGTAAATTTCAAGTACGATTCTCCTGGGGTCATTCAATGAACATGGCATCACCATAGCTGAAAAACCGGTATTTTTCAGCAACGGCTTTAGCATAGGCATCCAGCATCCGCTCCCGGTCATAAAATGCAGATACCAGCATGAGCAGGGTGGATTTTGGCAGATGAAAATTGGTGATCATGGCATCCACACACCGGAATTTGAATCCCGGATAAATATACAGGTCACACATACCGGTTCCCGGTGTGACGCAGCCACGGTCATCTGTCAGAAACTCCAGGGTCCGAACAGACGTGGTGCCGACAGCCACCACCCGCCGACCCTGCCTTTTCGCATCGTTGATTCTGTCAGCGGCCGCTGTTGACACAGAATAATATTCTGAATGAATCCGGTGATCCCGGATGTCAGTGACCCGCACCGGCACAAAGGTGCCGTATCCCACATGCAGCGTGATGTGGACCCTGTCGATCTTTTTCAGGGTCAGCTGCGTCATCAGGGCCTTTGTAAAATGGAGGCCGGCTGTAGGGGCGGCCACGGCCCCGTCATTTTCAGCATACACGGTTTGATAATTTATCCGGTCCTGGTCAGCCAGATCCATTTCCGCAGAGCGCTTGATATAGGGCGGCAGCGGCAGTGATCCAAAGGATTTCAAATAATCGACAAACTGTTTCCCTCCTGAAAACCGGATCTCGCAGATCCCCTCATTGACCCCCAGGACCTGTCCGGTCACCCGGTCTGAAAAATACAGGATACTTTCCGGTTTCGGCATTTTTGACGCCCTTACCAGACACTGGCACTGGAATGATCCGGTTTTTTTCAGCTGCCGGACACCCTGGGCATAATCGATGATCAGCACTTCCACCCGGCCGCCGGTGGCTTTTTTTCCCATCAGCCGGGCCGGGATCACCCGGGTGTCATTGACCACCAGCAGATCACCCGGCTTCAGCAGGTCCGGTAGATGGCAAAACCGGTGATGAGACACTTCATGTGTGTCCCGCTGGATATGCAACAGGCGGGAGTCGCTGCGTATATCACAGGGATTCTGGGCAATGAGGCCTTCGGGCAGGTCATAATCATAATCAGCCAGATCAAACATCAGTTCACTTTCATGGCCACGTAGACCACCCCCAGCCCGGTCAGCATCAAAAAAAAACCGAACCGGCGCAATTTCAGGCTGTCCTGGCCCGCTATGATCTGAATCATCTCTTTCATCCGTTCCGGAAATGCAAAATAGGGAAGACCTTCCACGATCATCACCATACCCACCACACATAAGAAAAATTTCATAGATTCCGATTCCCTGCTGATCTCCCGTTTTTTTAAATCACCCCTGTATATCATTTTATAAATAAAAATTCATGACAAAATCTAAAGACCAGATCAATTTCTGCTTGCCCTGTTTATGACAAAAAGATACTCTCAGAAAAATGAAAAATCCTGACCAGGAAAGACCAAACATAAAATTTCATTGATAAATCACGCTGTCGAGGTTATATAAACTGGTTGGCAAAATTGATCCACATAAAAATTTAAAGGACAAAACCATTCATGGAGTTTGAACCTGTTATCGGCTTAGAGGTCCACGCCCAGCTCAAAACCGAGACCAAAATTTTCTGTGCCTGCCCCACCACTTTCGGCAATGCCCCGAACGCCAACACATGCCCGGTATGTACCGGCATGCCCGGGGTCCTTCCGGTATTGAACAAAAAAGCGGTGACCTTTGCCATCAGGGCGGCTTTGGCCACCCAGTGCACCATTGCCAGGGAAAGCCGGTTTGACCGGAAAAATTATTTTTACCCGGATCTACCCAAGGGGTACCAGATTTCCCAGTATGCAGCACCCATTGCCGAACATGGACACCTGGAGATTGAAACCGGCCTGAACGGGACCAGAGCGATCGGTATCACCCGGATTCACATGGAAGAAGATGCCGGCAAACTGATCCATGACCCGGTGCGGGGAAAAAGCCTGGTGGACCTGAATCGCACAGGGATACCGCTGATTGAAATCGTCAGTGAACCGGACATGCGCACCCCGGCCGAAGCCGGGGCGTATCTGCGGAAACTGCACGCCATCCTTAAATATATTGATGTGTGTGACGGCAACATGGAACAGGGTAGTTTCCGGTGTGACGCCAATATTTCCCTCAGGCCCAGAGGACAAACCGCCTTTGGTATCCGCACCGAATTGAAAAACCTTAACTCCTTCAGGCATGTGGAAAAAGCGATCCAGTATGAAATTGACCGTCAGACCTTTATATTGGAAAAAGGGGATACCGTGATCCAGGAAACCCGGCTGTGGGATCCGGAAAAAAACCGAACCATGTCCATGAGGGGCAAGGAAGAAGCCCACGATTACCGGTATTTTCCAGATCCAGACCTGGTTCCTCTCATTGTGGACGATGACTGGATCCGGCAGGTATCCGAACAGATGCCGGAACTGCCGGATCAAAAAAAAGACCGGTTCATCTCCCAGTACCAGCTGTCTGAGTATGATGCACAGGTGCTGACTGCGGATATCCATCTGGCGAATTTTTTTGAACAGGCCATGGCCGGTCTGTCCAATGTCAAACAGACCGTCAACTGGATCACCACCACTCTGCTGGGCCGGCTGAACGCTCAGGGGCTTGATATCACGCGATCCCCGGTATCTGCAACTGATTTTGCCGCCCTCATGAAGCTGCTGGAGTCCAATACCATCACAGCCTCTGTAGCAAAAAATGTATTTGAAGAGATGGCCGAAACCGGGAATGACCCCCGTACCATTGTCAAACTAAAGGGGTTGGAACAGGTCAGTGACACATCGGAGCTGACCGCATTGGTAGACACCATCCTGGAACAGAACCCGGATGAGGTGACCGCCTTTCGGAATGGAAAAACAAAACTTTTCAGTTTTTTCATGGGACAGGTCATGAAACAGACCCGGGGAAAGGCAGATCCCAAAACCGTCACCCCGATATTACAAGCCAAACTTCAGTCAGGGAGTTAATATGAAACATGTCCGCCTGATTTTTCTGATCCTGTGTCTGGTTGCCCCGGCCGCTTTATCGGCCTGGGGCGCACCGTCAGAAACAGATCACGACACGGCCCGGCCGGCTGCCATGGCCGTGCTTCCCTTTGCCATGCACACCACGGATACGAATTCCCACATTCAGCAGGGTGTGGTGACCATGTTGAACACCCGTCTGGCCTGGCCAAACCAGGTTCGCATGATAGACAGACAAAAAATCGCCGACCTTCTGGACCGGCTGCCCGGGGAAGACCGTAATCAGATCATTACTCAGGTGGCAAAACAAACCGGCGCCCGCTATGTTCTGGACGGCAGTATTACCCAGCTGGCCGGATCCTTCAGTATCGACGCCGTGGTATACGATTTGCAGAAAATGCAGCATATGACCTTTTTCGAACAATCGGAAAACAGCGATGAATTGATAGACAAAGTCAGTCGGATCGCAGCCGATATCAACAAACAGGTATTTGATCGAACCACCACGGACTGGGAAAAGATCGAACAGGAACGTCAGGCCAGGCGCAATGAATTGCGGCGCAAAAACCCGGAACATCTGATGCAGAACCCCCAATGGCAGCAAACCAAAGAGTCTCCCGGCTGGAAAATATGGAAATACCTGTTTTGATTGAAATAAAAAAACATCCATATAAACCATGTTTACTCGTAAAAACGCTTGACACCGGCATGTGTCAGGGATACACCCTATGTAACCAAATAGTTCATCCAGGCCTTTTAAGCTGAAAAGCTGTTTTTAATGACCCGTAATTTATTGAAAAGGAGAATCAGATGGGAAAAAAGGCAAGTGTGAGTATCTTTACGGCACTGGTGCTGCTGGTCGGTGTTTTTTCACAAACCGCCCTGGCAGGAGGAATTGAAAACAAACAGAACTGGTCGGCACGCTATATCGCCACCGGATCACGAAATGCGGCCACGGACGGGGTGGATATTGCCGCCTACAACCCGGCCGGAGTCATGTTTCAGGAAGACGGGATCGGGCTTGGCCTGGACGTGCATTATATCTGGAAAGATTATGAACACCAATACACCAAGTTCCCCGGCGGTCCGACGGTCACCCGGGATCAGGATGAACCCTCCATCATTCCCGGCCTGTTTGCGACTTACAAATCCGGCGCATGGGGGGCGTTCGGGTCCATCACCAACAACTGCGGCGGCGGATCAGTGAAATATGAATCCGGCAACACCATCACCAATGAGATCGGGGCATCATTGTTTTTAAGCCCAACCCCGAATCCTTTTCAAACCCTTATCTCGAATGAAATGATTGAAGCGGACAGCTATTATATCTCTTATACCGTGGGAGGCGCCTACCGGTTCAATGAGATGTTTTCCGTGGCCGCCGGCATCCGGTATGTGGATGCCACCAAAGAAGTGAAAGCCTTTGCCGATACCACCTCACCCTTAGGCGCTGTTTACGGCGACTATGAAGAAGATGCGGACGGCTGGGGATGGGTCGCCAGCGCAAATTTCAAACCCAGAAAAGACCTGCTGTTTGCCGTCCGGTATGAATCAAGAGTCGAACTGGAATTTGAGACCACCGTAAATGAAACAACCCCTCTGGGAGCCGGGGTGTTGAATTCTCTGGGAAAAACCCAGGGCGCCAAATCCGACCGTGACCTGCCCGCGGTTCTGGGTCTTGGGATTTCCTGGGACGCCATGGACCGGTTGAATCTGAACACCTCATTTACTTATTATTTAGAAGAAGACGCTGACTGGGACGGTGAAGAAGACCTGGTAGATAACAGCTGGGATCTTGCCTTTTCCGCCACCTACCGTTTTCTGGACAACCTGCGGGGCAGCATCGGGTACATGTACACGGATGTAGGCATGGATGCCAAGGATTTCGGACTGACTGAACAAATGAGCCCGGCCCTGGACGCCCATTCCTTTTTTTGTGGCCTGGGGTATGATTTCAGCGAACGTATCACGTTTGATCTGGGGCTGATGACGAATTTCTACGATGATCAGACCGCACCTGATAACATCCCCACGATCGCTGGGGGAGGACAACCGGTCACTTATGACAAGCAGAACACTGCCGTGGCAATGGGAGTCGCTTTCAGATTCTAAACATTACCATTTAAAGTTGAACTGCCGGCTGGGCGACGTGCAAAGGGTTTGACCAATCATACTCTTTGTGCGCCGCCCTTTTTTTATTTCACCCGTCAGGTTCAGGTCATCTCCGCCCGTCATTCTGACATTTTATGCAAATGATCCGTGTGCCGGGCAGTCCATGCAGGTCTACACCCTCTGCCGCACCTTCACAGGGTGTAGGGCATGCTGCGCTGAACGTTAAAAACTGCGGGCAGGTATGTCCTCATAGAGTTTGCCGTTCTTGACGCTTCGCATGCCCAACACCCTTTAGCAACCGTGGCAGAATGGGATTCTCGACCCACATGGACCGCCCGGTACTGGTGGCTGATGGCAGAGAGGGACAGACATCATACCCGGGATCCGAATTTTTCCTGCACAGCTGGAGCCAACGGAGGGCCTTGCTGTCGGACTGTCCGAATTCCAGGCCGACAGTGACGTCCCCCTCAAGGGGCGGTGTGCTGCTGTTAACCATACTACGAATCAGAAAACGCTCAGGCATGTCATCATTGTACGCAACTGCCTCTTTGTTGTTTTTGGAGTAACTAAAGAATTAATTGAATGCAATTTGGAACAGGAGAATTTTGAAGCGGACAGAATAAAAAAAGCGCGGGTTGAAAAAAACAGCAGCCTGGTGACAGATTGTCACCAGGCTGCTGCAAAAAATCAGGTGGTCGTATGGAACGGATAAATCGTTTCTAAATCAGATTCAAAAAACTCCGATTAGAAGTTGATCTGCCATTTGGCGCCGTAGTAAAGAGTTTCTTCACTACCGTCTTCTTCGCCGTCAAACATACCGATTTCAGGCGTAATGAAGACACCCGGAGCCAGGGTGATGGTGGACTGGACATAGTAGGACTGTACTTCATTGTCATCGCCTGCGCCACCCAATGTTTCCACTTCAGCATAACCATAACCTGCTTCAAAAGCAAACATGTCATTGGCTTTCATGGAGGCAACCAGGATGAAACCCATTGCTTCGTTGTCGAGCACTTCGGTGCCATTCCAATCTGCAAACCCGTCATCCCAGGCATTGTCGCCATCAACGGAAAGAGGCATAATGTTACCGATGTTTTCGCCCAGGTATACGTTACCGCCGATGGAAACCGGACCAAAACCGGTTTTGGCACCAAAGGCAACCACATAAGAATCCACGTCATGATCACCAGTGGCGGTTCCCAGCAGTTCATAGGTCTGATAACTGGCACCCAGGTTGAAGCTGAAGGCATCCATTACCATGTTGTAGTTGGCTTCGATACCCGGCAGTGATACCTCAACCTCAGTACCGTCTCCGGAGTTAAGGGTGCTGGTTTTCGGTGCCAGTGCAGCGATTTCGAATCCACCGAATTTCAGGCGAATCATGCCCTGACGGCCGGAGTAAACACCACCCTGTGCCAGCAGGTCATTGTCAGGTCCATACACCTGGTTGGAATAGAAATAGTTCAGCGGGGTGTAAGTCTGACCAACAAGCAGAGAGCCTGCACCAAAAGTCCATTCACCATACAGTTTACGAAGATTGACTTTGGTACCATATTCAAAACCACCAGTCAGTTCATCAGACACTTTAACGCTGGCACCGATTCGAGAGTTGCCCTGAAGACCCTGCTCGTAATTGGTGGTGTCAGCCACATCCAGATCTGTAATAAATGTAGAAACACGGGCAGAACCGTAAAAATTCCAGTCCGCAGCCGCTGCGGTCATTGCAGAGCCGGCGACCAGTGCCAGAGCTGCAACCAATACCATTAATTTTTTCATCTTTTTCTCCTTGTCATTAATATAAACAACCACCTGAATCAACAGTACCATCCCTCCTTTTAAAGGCCTGGTACCATACAGTTACCCCTTTTAATTTAATTCATACTGCATTGTCAATGTTTTTTTGACTTTTTTTATTGTACCAGTTCATAAGAAATAATACTGGAGGCTTTGTCTTTGGACAAGATCGCCAGCTTGGTCTGGGTCACCACCGACACAATCAATTCATCATTTCCGTCTGCATCAATGTCTGCAATGGCAAAATCACTGATCCATCCCTGAAGGGCATGGGTCTGGAACAGGGGCGCCAGCGCAATGCCGTTCCAGGACAATACCTGGATATTCCCGTCCTTAAACCGTTTATACCGGCCAATGACACCGCCACCGAACTCATTGTTCTGAACGGCCAGGATTTCCAGTTTCTCATCGCCGGCCATGTCATAAAACCGGATCCGGGGGTGGATATAGACCCGTTCCCTATATGACCCATCCGGGTCATTTCGGGGCATCAACCAGACATGGGCCGTGCCTCCGTATTTTCCCGTACTCTCCCATTCTTCACTGCCTCCGTCATTGGCAACCACCAGCCGTCCAAACCGGTTGATCATCACATATTCATCCATCGATTCAGCGGTTACCGGGCCTTTTGCCAAAGACAGCACGGAGGTGTTCCGGGGAAGCCGGACCTGTTTCTGGCGGGTATAACCGGTGCCGCCCGCCTGCATGATGTAAACGGGCCCGTCAAACGGGCCATTGCCGGTTCGCTGGCCCATCAACGCCTGAGACCCGTCCGGATCTTTTATTACCCGGTAATAATAGTGCTGGTTATCCACCCGGGTAACATAATCGGTACCGTTGTATTCCACCACAAAGGACTGGAGACCGTCCAGATGAATCGTCAGGCTGGTGACAAAGATCTCTGGATATCCGTTCCCATTGATATCCGCAATATCCAGGGCCACGATACGGTTATTGCTACTGTATTCCAGCTGTTTTTCCAACACCAGCTGGCTGTCTGACATCCGGTGAATCATCAGGGTGCTGTCTGTGGCGGCAACGACCTGAAGGGTGCCGTCATCGGTCAGGTCCCCCACGGCCATGGCCGTGATTACCTCATCCAGTGACAGATGGGTGGCAAATCCGCCGCCGCCGGGTTGCTGCAGATTGACAAATCCCCCCTGCCTGCTTTGCTGAAATCCTCCCGGGGCCCGGGGTCCTTCCTGGGCTGGCTGGACATACAACTCATTGTCAATGGACCGGTTGAACACCTTCCGGTTGATATCCCCGGCAAACGTGTTCACCAGGGGAATCACATCTCCCATGTTGTTGCTCTGTTCAAAAAAAGTCAGGGCTGGTTTGTCTCCGGTGACATCCACCATGGCTGCATCCAGGCTCACGCTGTCACCGAAATGGGTCAGGCTGCCGAACAGCACGTAATCCGCACCCAGGCCTTTACCGATATCCCTGGCCCGGTCCTGGGTCAGGTCTGCCGGACTCCCGGCCAGCGCAGCATCCACGGTGGCCCGGTCCAGGACTTCCACCTTGCCTGAATCAGACAGACGGGAAGAGAGCATGGAAAACAGCCCGTTCTGCAAAAAGGTCAGATCCCGGGGGGAATTCATGGTAAAGGGAAGCACCGCCACGGTTTTCGGTGCGGCAGACACTGCCGGAATGGTGGCCCCCACCATGAAAATGGCAACCATGCAACCTGTTAATGCAGCTAATAATCTGGATCTCAAAGCAAGACTCCTTGTGTTTTGGTTTGAATGGAACAGGGTCAGGGCCATGCCTGACCTCTCCACCGCCGACAATATATATTAAGTGCGGGGTTCAAACAACCCTTTTAAACAGCTTTTCCATCTGATACCTGTCAAAGGTGACCATGGTGGGCCGGCCGTGGGGACAGTGAAACGCATTGTCACAGGTCCACAGGTCTTTGAGCAGCGTTTCCATTTCCTGAAGGGTCATGTTCCGGTTGGCCCGGATAGCATGATGGCAGGCCATGGACATCAGGCAGACCTCCCGCCATTGTTCCTTGACTGCGATGTCATCGGTTTCCATGAGGGTATCCACGATTCCCGTCACCAGGGTTTTGACAGATGCATGATCCAGAAGCCCGGGTACTGCCTTAATCACGAATGTGGTTCCCCCGAAGGGTTCGATCACCAGCCCCAGCCCGGTCAGATCCTGCAGAATGCCGGACAGCAGATCCGCTTCTTTGGCATTCAGTTCCAGGATTTCCGGCACCAGCAGGTACTGGGCATCCGCAGGCAGTTGGTCATGGCGGTGTTTCAATGCTTCATACATCACCCGTTCATGGGCCGCATGCTGATCCACCAGCATCAGGCTGCCATCCTGTTCCGCAACAATATAGGTTCCCATGACCTGTCCCACCACCCGGGGGACAGGCGATCGATCCAGGGTTTTGTCCGGGGGATTGCCTGATTTTTCTTCAGGGATCCTGAACCTTTCGAAGGTCTGCCGGACCTCATCCGGCGGATCAGGGTGATGGGATTCCGGCATTGAATCCGGGTAATTTTCATCACCGGAATCCCTGGATTTTCGGGCAATGAAAGGTCGTGCAGGCGCTGGATCGGGTTCCCATGAGATAGGGGCCTGTTTGAACCGGGGGGCGGCAATGAGGGAAGCCGGACGGGGATCATGCCCCGGACTGGATCTGGTATATGCGGTCACCTGGTCCTGGGCGGTCATCAAGGCTGACGCCACCCCCCGGGTCACGGCCTGATACACCGGCCGGGCATCCAGAAACTTGATTTCCCGTTTGGATGGATGAACATTCACATCCACCCGGTCGCAGGGCAGGTCACAACACACCACTGCCACCGGATACCGCCCTTTCATGATACGGCCGGCATATCCCCGGAACAGGGCGGCCACCACCCCTTTGTCATGGACCAGGCGGCGGTTGACAAACAGGTAGATGCGGCCGGCCGAGGCCCGGGTCACGGCCGGGTTAGCGCAGACCCCGGTCACTTGAACATCCCCGGCTGAATGGGTGATGGGATACAGATGATCCGCCGCATCAGTGCCCAGCACCAGCATGGCCCGCTGCAGCAGGTCCTGGCCCGGGGGGAAATGCCTGACCAGCCGGTTTTGAGTAAACAGCCGGAACCCTACGGCCGGATTGCCTAAAGCCAGACCGGACAGGGTATCGGAAATATGGGCGGCCTCGGTGGTGTCGGTTTTGAGGAATTTGCGCCGGGCCGGGGTATTGAAAAACAGGTGCTTGACCTCCACCATGGTGCCGGCCGGGGCCCCGGTATCTGACACCTGGATCAGCTTGCCCCCGGCCATTTCCACCCGGGTGGCGGTATCGGCATCATGGGTTCTTGTGACCAGGCAGAACCGGGACACCGATGCAATGGACGGCAGGGCCTCACCCCGGAAGCCGAAACTGGAAATGGAGAACAGGTCCTCTTTGGTGAAAATCTTGCTGGTGGCATACCGTTCGATGGCCAGCAGCGCCTGATCCCGGGCCAGCCCGGCGCCGTCGTCCGACACCCGGATCAATGATTTTCCCCCGTTGTCCATCTCAACGGTGATTCGGCCGGCACCGGCATCGAGGCTGTTTTCCACCAGTTCCTTGACCACGGATGCCGGGCGCTGCACCACCTCACCGGCGGCAATCTGGTTGGACAGGATATCCGGCAGAATCCGGATCATTCAGGATTCCTTTTTCACGAACCGGAGCAGAAACTCCGAATCCTTCGGACTTAAATCAAACTTCAGGGCCGCATCATTGGCCAGTTTGACCACGGACGCGTCCGGTTTTTTCCGGCGCTGTTCGCTGATCCACTGGATGGCTTTTTTCAATGCTTCCCCCTGTGGCTGGACGTTACTCATAATCCTTTTTCTCCTGTTTTTAAAGGTCCGGAAATCCCGGTTCCAGGTTCAAGGATTTTTCCACCCCGTGCCCGGCCCGCACCAGCGAGCGTTCGTCAAACCGGTTGGCCATCATCTGAATACCGATGGGCAGCCCGTCTGCTGAAAACCCCGCGGGCACTGAGATGCCGGGAACCGCCGCCATATTGGCGGACAGGGTAAAAATATCGGTCAGGTACATAGTCAAAGGATCATCGATTTTTTCCTGAATCCGGAATGCCGGGGTCGGCGCCACCGGTGCCAGCAGGATGTCACAGGTCTCAAACGCCCTGGCAAAATCGGCCATGATCAGGGCCCGCACCTGGGAGGCTTTGCCGTAATACGCCTCATAATATCCGGCAGACAGCGCATAGGTGCCGATGATGATCCGGCGCTGCACCTCCGCTCCAAACCCCTTGGATTTGGTCTGTTTGTACATCTCTAAAAGATCATCGGTACCCGGCGCCCGGAACCCGTATTTGACCCCGTCAAACCGGGCCAGGTTGGAACTGGCCTCACAAGGTGCAATGATATAATATGCCGCTACCACATATTCGGTATGGGGCAGAGAAACGGACCTGATGTCAGCTCCCAGTGATTTCATAAGGGTTCTGACCTGGTCAAACACCGCCCTCACATCCGGATCGATGCCCGGCATTTCCAGGTATTCCTTTGGGATGCCCACGGTCATGCCCTTGAGTCCGTCCTTATCGAAATCCACAAGTCCGCCGGTAAAATCCGGTACCGGTTCCGGCGCGGAGGTGGAATCTTTCGGATCATGGCCGGCAATCAGGTTCATCACCAGGGCCGCATCTTCCACGGTCCGGGCGATGGGGCCGATCTGGTCCAGAGAAGAGGCATAGGACACCAGGCCGTAACGGGAGACCCGGCCATAGGTGGGCTTGAGTCCCACCACTCCGCAATGGGATGCCGGCTGCCGGATGGAGCCCCCGGTATCAGATCCCAGGGCTGCCGTGCAGAACCGGGCCGCCACCGCCGCAGCAGACCCGCCGCTGGATCCGCCGGGCACATAATCGACCTGCCAGGGATTCCGGGTGGGAAAATAGGCGGAATTCTCTGTGGAAGACCCCATGGCGAACTCATCCATATTGGTTTTACCGATGATCACGGCATCGGATGTCCGCAGTTTTTCCACCACAGTCGCATCGTATTGCGGCACAAAATTTTCCAGAATTTTCGACCCGCAGGTGGTTCTCAACCCCCGGGTGCACAACAGGTCTTTCAGTGCCATGGGAATACCGGTGAACACGGTATGGTTTCCCTGTGCAATCTGACGGTCTGCGGATGCCGCCTGGGCCATGGCTTCAGACGCATCCACGGTGATAAAACATTTCAGTGTCGGGTCGCTGGTGTCAATGCGTGCCAGAAACGCCCGGGTCAGCTCCGTGGATGATATTTTCTTTTCACCCAGCAGCCGGGAGGTCTGGGCCAGGCTCAATGTATGTAAGTCCATGTCTGTTTTTTCCTTGAAAAATCAATTCCGGTGTCTTCCCGGTTATTTCACCACCCGGGGAACCAGATAATAATCCGCATCTTTTTCCGGGGCATTGGCCAGGGTCACCCCGGGACCGGGGCTGGCATACGGCACATCTTCTCTGAGAACATTGTGCATGAAAGCCGCGCCGGACGCCGGTGCAACACCGGTGACATCCACATGGGCCAGTTTTTCCATGTATCCCAGAATATCACTGAGCTGTCCGCAAAGGGCGCTTTTTTGTTCGTCATCCATTTTCAACCGCGCCAGATGGGCGATATTCTCCACTTCCTGTTCAGAAATTTTCATCATCAATCCCTTGTAATGATCATGCCGCTGATACCGGCCTGATTCAATTGCTTCAGATATTGGGCCGCCGCATCCCGGGAAGTGAATTCCCCGACCCGGACCCGATACCAGGTAATCCCGTCCAGTTCTTTGGCGGTCCGGTTGGCTGTGAACCCTTTTTTTTCCAGTGTCGCCATCTGCGTTACCGCGTCCCGGAACGATTTGAATGCCGCCACCTGGATAGTATACCGGCCTTGTGAATTCGATTCATCCGGCTGCCTGGCCGATGGCATGGCTTCCTCTGCATGTGAGGTGGCCTCCCTCTGTTTTCCGGCCACCGCCGGGTTGAACGTGGCTAATTTTTTGCTGGTCTTGACCGGGATGTCTTCTACCGGTTCAGTATCCTTCTCAGCTTCGGCTGCTGTTTCTGAAGGCACCGTATCCGTTTGCCCGGGAGCCCCCGCCGTGTCTGTCGATGATTCCGCGGGAACCGGAATCACCATCTCCTCAAATCCTTTTTCATCACTTAAGGCATCATAATAATACAGAGCAATTTTTTCATTTGGCCCGGCCGGGGTGTCCGGATGGGTATACGCGGCTACAATGGTTTTGAGGCGTTCCTGAAACTCCCTGGTTTCAAATGTCACCGGAGCGGTTCCCCGTCCGGCCATCACACCGAGCAGAAACAGCCACACGCCCATAAAAATATAGACAATATATTTCAATACACCGTTAAATGACATACTCACATTCTATCAGGGGCAGAAACCCCTAAAAGAGACAGTCCGTTTCGAATCACTTTTTTTACCGCCAGCACCAGGCTGATCCGTGCCAGGGTCAGGTCAGTATCTGAAGTGATCACCTTGTGCCGGTTATAATATGCATGAAATGCCGATGCCAGGGACATCAGATAGGTAAAAATCACATGGGGATGGCAGGTGGCCGCGCTTTTTTCCACCTGTTCCGGAAAACCGGCCAGGGTCTTGATCAGGTGGAGCTCTTCCGGAGCCACCAGTCTTGACAGATGCCGGCCCCGGGTGAAATCCGTGTCCACGCCTGTCTGCGGGTCCTCCGCCTTGGCCAGAATACCCGCGATCCGGGCATGGACATACTGAACATAATACACGGGGTTGTCACTGCTCTTCTGTTTGGCCACTTCCAGATCGAAATCCAGGCCGGAATCGCAACTGCGGCTCAAAAACATGAACCGGGCTGCATCCTTTCCCACCTCGTCCACAATATCCTTGAGGGTGACAAATTCGCCGGCACGGGTGGACATCTGTACCGGTTTCCCCCCCCGCAGCAGATTCACCAGCTGCACCAGGATCACCTGGAACTGCTCTCTTTTGTTTCCCAGGGCCATGACGGCGGCAGCCAGGCGGTTGATATAGCCATGATGATCCGCCCCCCATACATCGATCACCCGGTCAAATCCGCGCTCATATTTTTCCTGGTGGTAGGCGATATCCGAGGCAAAATAAGTGGTCAGCCCGTTACTTCTCACCACCACCCGGTCCTTTTCATCCCCGAAAACTTCGGTCCTGAACCACAATGCCCCGTCCTTCTCATAGACCTGGCCTTTTTTTTTCAGTGCGTCAATGGTCTGTTGAACCCGGCCGGAATCATACAGACTCTGCTCACTGAACCACTGATCAAACGTCACACCGAAATCCGCCAGGTCTTTTCGAATCTGTTCAAGGATCCGGTCTGCCGCATACCGGGCACACACCCCAATGGCATCCTCCTCATCCTTGTCTAAAACGGCCGGTCCTTCCCGGTCCAGTACCTGCCGGGCCAGATCTTTGATATACTCCCCTTTGTAGCAATCTTCAGGAAAATCCACTGTCTGACCGGCCAGTTCACGCAGCCGGAACCAGACCGAGGTTCCCAGGGTGCGGATCTGGCGCCCCGAATCATTAATATAATATTCTCTGGACACCCGGAACCCGGCAAAACTCAGGATATTGGCCATGGCATCACCGACCGCAGCCCCCCGGCCATGCCCCACATGCAAAGGACCTGTGGGGTTTGCGCTGACAAATTCCACCTGGACCCGTTCCCCCTTGCCGAATTCACAGGCACCATACTCTTCATCCGTTGCCAGCACCTGGTCCACCACGGGATGCCAGGCAGATGGGCTGAGAAAAAAATTGATAAACCCCGGGCCGGCCACTTCAATTTTTTCAATCCAGTCCACGGGTTCCATATGGTCAATCAGGGCCTGGGCGATCTGTCTAGGAGCCGTTTTCTGAACAGCAGCGGAAACCATGGCAAAGTTGGTGGACAGATCCCCCTGGGACTCATGTTTCGGCGCTTCAATCTCCATGTCCGGCATCTCTTTGGACGGGAGTCTGCCGGCATCCGCTGCTTTTTGAGCCGCCGTGATCACTAAATTTTTTATGGTCTGTTTCATAAGATCCGTTTTCTGATATGACGGTTAATTTTCGTGTTCAGAGGTATCTTCCGGGGTAAACCGGGGGGTGTCATCCTCGTCATCGATCTCCTTGATCTCATCTTCCTTGGAATCGCCGTCTTCATCCAGAAGGGTATCCAGTTCGACCTCGTCGTCTTCCAGGTGGAATTCTTCTTCATCCGGCAGTGTTTCCGAGTCCTGGAACTCCACAATCACTTTGTCCTGACTTTCATCCGTAAAAAATTCCCCGGTTTCCTCAAAAAGTTTGATGCACAGATCCCGTGTGGGAAAAAACGTTCGGCGACGCAGCATCTGTGTAAACGCCTCCAACCCTTCTTTGGCTGCCGCTGTCATCTGAACAAGGTCATAGGTCTCCTCATGCAGGGGCATCATCACGCCGGGGTCCACTTCACTGGACTCCAGAACAGTCAATATCCCGTCCTTGTTGTTTTTTTCAAAACGGATCTTTTGTTTCATTCATGATTCTCCTGTTTTTTGTGTTGGTGTCAAACCGTTTAATATAGCGCAACCACTGCCGGTGTCAACCACAAGATGTCACACAGAAAATCCAAGTTTAATGTTGACCGGATTTACACAAGATGATATAAGCGAGTGTTTAAATCTGGAGGAGTGGCCGAGCGGCTGAAGGCGGCGGTCTTGAAAACCGTTAAGTGTAACAGCTTCGTGGGTTCGAATCCTACCTCCTCCGCCAGAAAACGTTGCGGAGAAATGGCCGAGTGGCTGAAGGCGCTCGCCTGCTAAGCGAGTATGGGGGTAACACTCCATCGAGAGTTCGAATCTCTCTTTCTCCGCCACCATTTAGGGTTTTTCAGACGATAGTCCTGTCTTGTCCCCATACCCCGCCCGACGGCCGCGCAGCAGCCATTCCTTTGTTTAACCGGAGGCTTCATCCTTGAGCAACTGGGCCAAAGCGGTCTGGCGTTTTGAGATGTCCTCGTTTTTCACGGCCATGGCCAGGGCCCTCCGGGTACCCACAAACACAGCCAGCTTCTTTGCCCGGGTGATTCCGGTATAGATCAGGTTGCGGAACAGCATCTTGAAATGCTGGGTCATCACCGGAATGATCACCGCCTCGAACTCCGAACCTTGAGATTTATGGATGGTCACGGCATAGGCCAGATCCAGTTCCAGGATATCTGCCTGGCGGTACTGCACCGGCGGGGTATCCGAAGAAAAGGCAACCGACAATGTCAGGTCGGCGGCATCGATGGCGGTAATTATCCCGATATCCCCATTGAACACATTCAGTTCGTAATTGTTTTTTCTGTGAATGACCCGGTCCCCATTCCGGAATACCCGCTGGCCCACGGTAATCTGTGCCTTGCCCGGTGCCTGCGGGTTGGTGCTCTCCTGAATCACCCGGTTCAGGTTTAACGTGCCAAGGGATCCTCTTGTCATAGGGGAAAGGATCTGGATTTCCGTTGATGCGCCATGGTATCTGGGGATCCATTCCATGTACAATTTCTGGATCACATCGACGGCAGTCAGCCCATAATGCAGCGATGACCACGGATGGACTTTCTTGAGTACCGCCAGCAGTTCTTCCACCCGCGTACCGGCTGCGGCCACCTGTTCCAGGTTGACATGGGCGAATTTTTCAGGAATCTGTATCTCAGTATCGTAGGGCCGAACCGGTTCTATGGCCCGAAACTCGAACAGGTCCGCATCATCCAGATCACGGGCCACATCCTCACTGCCTGTATCGGTCAATGCCTTGATCCGTTTGATGAACTGCAGCTGATCGGCCGTAGCCTCATCCGAATCCAGAAACAGGCAGTCCACCTTTTTGCGCCACACAGACGGATCCTTGAAGGGAGAGGCGATCCAGGGCATGTCCCCGGCATTGATCTGGTGGGCATACCGGATGATCAGGGACTGGGCGGCCTGGCGGAAAATCTGTGTCAGCCTGAAACAGGCCACCGATCCTGATTCGATCACATCCTTGAGTACATTGCCCGCCCCCACGGACGGCAACTGGTCATAATCACCGATGAACACGACCTGGCAGGTATCAGGCACAGCCCGGAGTAACGAGGCGGTCAGACTGATATCAAGCATGGAACATTCATCCACCACCAGAAAATCAGTGTCCAGCGGTGTGTCTTCGTTTTTCCTGAACAGCCCGTTTTGCCATCCCAGCAGCCGGTGGATCGTTTTGGCTTCACGGCCGATCACTTCCCCCATTCGCTGGGCAGCACGGCCTGTGGGGGCCGCCAGCAGTACCCGGCGCTTCATGGCCTCCAGAAGCGCCACCAGCACCCGGGTGGCCGTGGTTTTGCCGCAACCCGGCCCGCCGGTGAGTATGGAAAATCCTTTGCCGGCAATCCCCTGGACCGCCGCAGCCTGCTCCGGGCTCAACTGGAGGGCCCGTGCCTTGGTAAACAACCGGATCCATCTTCGAATCCGGGTCATGTCCACATCCATCGGATCGGTCATGGCCGTGATACGTTGTGCCACATACCGTTCATCAAAATAAAGGGACCTGGCATAGTAACAGGGCTGGCAGTGTTCTCCCGGTGCCGGGACCAGGGTCCGGCGCATGAGCAGCCGGTCGGTCTCCATGTCCTCAAGCACCCCGCCAAGGCCAGGGGACAGGTTCAGGGTCAGAAGTTCCTCCACCTGCTCCCTGATCTGGGAAAAAGTAAGAAAACAGTGGCCGAAATTTCTGGCCGCGGACAGCACATGGCGGATACCCGCAACAATGCGCCGGGGGCTGTCTGTTTCCAGGCCGATGCTCAGCGCCACCTTGTCTGCAGAAAAAAAACCGATCCCATAAAAATCATCGGCCAGGCGGTAGGGATCCTCCATGACTTTGGCAATGGCATCGTCCCCATAGGCCTTGTAGATGCGCACTGAAAAAAGTGTGGAAATACCATGAGACTGCAGAAACATCATCACGTCCCGGATGGCCCGGTGTTCCGTCCAGGCCGAAGAGATCATCTCCAGTTTTTTTTCGGCAATGCCCGGTACCTCCATGAGACGGTGGATCTGGTTTTCAAACACCTCCAGGGTCTGGTCCCTGAAATGCCTGACTATTTTTTTCGCCGTCTTAGGTCCGACGCCTTTGATAAGGCCGGATCCGATATATTTTTCCAGGGCCCCGGCTGAGGCGGGCTTTTGTTCCTCAGCCCTTGAGGCGGAAAACTGGCGCCCAAATTTGGGATGCACCTGCCAGGCCCCCTCAAAGCGCATGGTGGCGCCGGCAAACACCCGGGTCTGGTGCACCAGCACAGTTTCCCGCCTGCCGGGTGCATCAAAGGGCAGCACTTGAAGCACGGACCACCCGTTGGCCGGATTGTGATAGGTCACCCGGTCCACCACCCCGCTGAGCTGCTCTTTGACAAACCCATGGTTCACCGGAATATCGGATTGCCTGTCCTGCGGCCCCTGAACCGCCGGGTATGAAAATCTGCGGTCTGCCATGCCCGTCACCATATCTCAAACCCGAAGCGAGGACAAGCCCTGACTTTTCTCCCTTGACAGACTTTCCAGGTAAATGATACCAGTCTGACTGACAGACTGGATCATACGTCAATCTCACCCATGAGGACAGACCATGAATAAAAAACGGATGAAACAGAAAAATCTCGTTGCCCAGTGGGCCTTTGACTGCCGCCCTATTCTGGGCAGACTCCATCTCTGGCTGGAGGATGTCCACATCGAGTGGCTCCGGGGAAAACCGGCGGATGATCTGCTGGACGGCATTTCGTTCACCGACGGACGAACCGAAAAGATGCTGGCCATGACCCTGGCGGTGACGGCCCTGGGAACCCGGCTGTTCGGCCGGTACGGCCAGGGGGCGGGCGTGGACAAAAAAGCGCTCAATTTCATCAAAAAGGATGCAGATGCCATCTCAGCTTACGCCATGAGCGAAAGCCTCTGGTATCTGACCCGGACCGTACCGGAAAATCACGCCATCATGGTCTGTCTGGGAGAAGGCCTGATGCCCAAGGGAGGGGAAACCTCGGAAATGGGGGCCAATCCGCTGCTGGGATTCGGCCGGATTTATGCCCGGCCCCAGGTGGCCAAATTTCTGGAAACCTGTGTGCACCGCCTGATCAATGATCGGGGCTATACCTGGGAGGATTTCAGAAAATCCATTGCCCGGGAGGGTATCACTATCTGGGGGGCGGCCATCGATACCCTGGAAAACACATCCCGGTTTGCCAAAGGAGAAGAGACCGGCCCAATGACCATCCTTCACCTGTTTGATCAGCCGCTGGCCATTTCTGATCAATACGAGGGATACATCGGCAACCTGGTGGTACCCAGAAAGGTGGTGGACCAGGCGGCTGAGGCTTCCATACTTATCGATTTCTTCACCCCCCGGCACCTGGTGATGCAGGCCATTCAAAAAACCTATCCCGGCATCCAGCCCGACCATATTCATGTATGGACCTTGACCGGCGAACACCGGATCAAACGTATCCGTCACATCTGGGAGCAGTGGCAGGCGGCCGGAGCCCATCTGGTGGATGATGGCTGGAAAATGCCTTCCGGCTGGAAACCGTTCACCGATTCGGGCACCTATGCACCGACCCTGGTCGTCGGGGGATGGCGGGATGAACAAAATGCCCGCCATCTGTTCATCGTAGACGGGTATGCCGCATCTGCAGAAGCAATCCAGGCTGCCAGCCTGGCCCCGATTCTTGACCTGTCCGTATCCATGGCGGTCCTGTCCTCCCGTTTTCAGTTTCCAGCCCACCTGGATGCGGCAACCATGAAGCTGGATCCGGACAAAGATGATTTTACGGCCAGACTAAAGAAGCTGATCAATGATCCGGATCTGGACTCAGACACCATCCAGGCGTATCAAGACAGTATCCGTGCGGCACAGAAAGCGGGCATCCCTCTGGAAACAAGGACCATTTCCGCAGACGATCTGATCTCCGAAAAAAAATGGCAGGCCCTGGCCGGTGCCGGATACATGCTGCCCGACCCCTACACCGGGGCACCCGGAGTCACTCAGCTTGCCGATGACACCTATGAAGTGACGATACGCATTACCACGGACAGAGGAGACAAGCGCATCACTTTTGCCCTGCGGCTGGAAGAGTCCTTCGAGGAAAGCAAACTGGTGTTCAGCCCGTTGTTGAACCGGTTTCTCAAAGGTGAGGATTTTCAAAGCCGGGCTGTCAAGATTTCCGATTCCGGACGTATCCGCAATGAGCTGCAGACGTTGTGTTCAGAAGCATTGAGCTATGTTCGAAACAAGATGATTCTGAGTTTTGATAAAATTCCCCAGGCCACCATTTCCATAGAAGACCAGAAAAAGCTGCGGCAGATACTGACCTGGTACAAGACGAATCACCCCATCTGGTTTGACTGGCTGGATCTGAAATAATCTTTGATCCGGCAGGGCTGATCCGGTTTCATATCGGTTTGATGCGTTTATCCAGCAATGCCCGGCGGGTGCTTTCAATGGCATGTTTTTTCACATTGGAAATATGACGGGACAACACCTCACGGGCCTGTTGCAGGTCTCTGTTTTCAATGGCCTCATAGAGTTGAATGTGCTCGTTGTCCACCCGGTCCATGGGCGTGACAAATAAAATATTTCCCCGGTATTTCAAATACAGCAGGTCAAACAGATATTTCAGGGTATTGATCTGAATCTGGTTGCCGGACAGCTGGGCCAGTTTGAGATGAAATTCCATGTCCTTGAGCAGCCGCTCCTTGAGATAGATATCCCGCACGGCATCCAGATGACTGTCCAGCGCTTTTTTCAACTGGTTGAGGCCGCGTTTGCCGATACTATCGATGGTGGCGGGCAGCAGGGATACCTCGATGAGTTCCCGGAAATCATAAATTTCGGTGATCTCGGTCAAGCTGACGGTTTCAGTATAATAGCCCCGGTTGGGCTCATGGCGCACCAGGCCCTGAAACTCCAGATGCTTCAACGCCTGGATCACCGGCGTCGTGCTCATGTTCAGCCGCCGGGCCAGATCCCCGTAGGAGATTTTCTGGCCCGGAATGATCTCGTTGTGGAAAAACATCTGGCGGATGCCCATGTAGGCTTCCCGGGTAAAATCATCCTTGGTTTTTCTGGAACCTGCTTTTTTCGTCTGTTTCATGATCGTCATCCTTTATATCAACACCCGTATAAAATCAATTAAAAATATGGAATAATACCTTGACATATTTTAGCGGAACCTTTAGAATCCGTCAAATATTTAATCAAATATCTGATCAGATTTATATTGGATTGATCTGATTAATTTTTTGAAGGAGACCACTATGGCATTTGTATTCATGGAAGGCAACGAAGCCGTTGCCAGGGGGGCCATTGCAGCCGGGTGCAATTTTTTTGCCGGCTATCCCATCACACCGGCCACCACCATATTCAATAATATGCTCAAAATGCTGCCGCCCAGAGATGGGATCTGCATCCAGGGGGAAGACGAGATTGCATCCATGGGATACTGCATCGGTGCATCCATGGCCGGCAAAAAAGTGCTTACCGCCACTTCCGGGCCGGGTATCAGCCTGTACAGTGAACATCTCTCATTCGCCCTCGGCAGTGAGATTCCGCTGGTGATCGCCAATGTTCAGCGCCTGGGGCCTTCCACCGGATCCGCCACCAGGGGTGCGGACTCGGACATCCAGTTCATGCGCTGGGGTTCCACATCCGGTGCGCCCGTGATTGTCCTGGCGCCCAAAGACGCCAGAGACTGCCTGGAACTGACCGTACATGCCTTTAATTTTGCCGAGGAATTCCGGTGCCCGGTGTTCATCGCCTCGAACAAGGAGATCGGCATGACCAAGGAAAGCTTTGACATGGATGACCTGAACCTGCCGCCACTGGTGGAACGTACCCCGTACACCGGATCCGGGCCCTATGTGCCGTTTGCCGCAGACCCGGACAAAGCCCCGCCGTTTCTGCCCATCGGTGGTAAAAACCTGGTGCGCCAGACCTCTTCCACCCACGGACCGGACGGATACATCACCATCGATCCCCATGTCATTGCCGCCATGCAGGAAAGACTGCACACCAAACTGACCGCTGCCATTGACCGCATTGCTCTGTACGAGGAAAACCTGGTGCCGGACAGTGACACACTGGTCATCTCCTACGGCATCACCTCCCGGGCCGTGGCGGACGCGGCATCCGCACTGGCTGAAAAAGGGCGGCCCGTGTCCACCCTGTCTTTGAAAACCCTGTGGCCGGTACCTGAATCCCTGCTGCTTGAAAAAGCGGCCCGGTTCAGACGGATCGTGGTGATTGAAATGAATCTGGGTCAGTATGTCAATGAAATCAGGCGAGTGCTGTGCGGCAAAACCGTGGATTTCTACGGCCAGATGAACGGCATTCTGATTCCCCCTGCCAAGATTATGGAGACCATTGAAAATGACTAGCTTTTTAAATACCAGCCGCCCCCCTGTATTCTGCCCGGGATGCACCCATGAGCGCATTACCAAAAGCCTGGATGCCGCTCTGGTAAAAATGGGCATCCCGGATCACAAGACCGTGATCGTCACGGATATCGGCTGTTCCGGACTGTTTGACACCTTTTTCAACGTCCATGCACTGCACGGCGTTCATGGCCGGGCATTGACCTACGCGGCCGGGCTGAAACTGGCGGACCCCTCTCTCAACGTCATTGTGACCATGGGAGACGGCGGCATGGGCATCGGTGGCGCCCATGTGCTGTCCGCCTGCAGGAAAAACATGGATTTGACCCTGATTATCCTGAACAACTTCAATTTCGGCATGACCGGGGGACAGTATTCCGCCACCACACCCAGCGATGCGGTCGTCGGATCGGAATTCCTCAACCAGGCCGAGATACCCATGGATATCTGCGGTGTGGTGGAAAGTGCCGGTGCCACCTATGTGTCCCGCATTTCCGGACTCGATGACGGACTGTCCGACGAACTGGTCCGGGCTATGAAACACAAGGGGTTCTCTGTCGTGGAAACCCTGGGGCTGTGCACGGGCCGTTACACCAAACGCAACCAGCTCACCCCTAAGGTGATCGACCAGATGATCGAGCAAAGACCCTCTCCAGGCGGCGTGATCGAGAAGAACCAGCGCCCCGAATACGGGGACCGCTATCGACAGCTGGCAAAGGAAAAAGGCCGGTTTCCGGGACCGTTTGAAGTCAAAAAGCAGTTTGACATGCCGGATGCCAGACGCCATGAGGTGGTTATTCTGGGATCGGCGGGCATGCGCATCGTCACCGCCGGGGACATGGTCTGTTTTGCCGGTATTTCAGGCGGATTGAATGTATCCATTAAAAACGACTACAACATCACCGTGCTTCGGGGTCAGTCCGTCTCGGAAATCCTGCTGTCTCCGGAAAAAATCGGATACACCGGCATCGAGTCGCCGACCGTGGTTCTGGCCTTGAGTGATGAGGGGGTGGCCCGGCGGCAGAAAATTTTTGCTGCGCTCCTGCCGGACACTTATGTACTCAAAGAGGCCAGTGTGGATATTCCGGACACCCCTGCCCGGGTGGAGGAGATCGATTTCAAATCCCTGAAAATCAAAAAGACCGACTGGGCACTGGCCTCTCTGGCCGTACTGGCAAAACACGAAATCGTGCTCAACAAAGATATGCTTGTGTTTGCCTTGAAATCCCGGTTTAATGAAAAAGTGTTTAACTTGTCCATGGAGACCGTGGCAAAAATTTTATAATCACTACTGATACCGCACCCGGATGCGGGGACAGGATTTCAGGCAGACCATGATCAAACCTGTCGGCAATTTCAAGACAGCGGCTGAACCCTCCGGCAGGCCGCTGTCCCTCTCGCTTCTGCTCCGGGTGTTTCTGCCTTTTGCAGGGGGATATTTTCTCTCTTACCTGTTCCGGGTGGTCAATGCCGGGATTGCCCCGGACCTGGCTGCGGATGTGGGTGTGGACCCGGCCCAGCTGGGATTGCTCACTGCCACATACCTCATCGCCTTTGCCGCGTTTCAGCTGCCCCTGGGCATTCTGCTGGACCGGTTCGGTCCCCGGTTGGTGGAAGCCGTGCTGCTGATGTTCGCTGCCGCCGGCGCCGCTGTTTTCGCACTGTCCACCACCCTGGCCGGCCTGATCATCGGCCGGGCATTGATCGGGTTCGGGGTGTCCGCCTGTCTGATGGCGGCATTCAAATCCTATGTCATCTGGTTTCCCGGCCCCATGCTGTCCCGGATCAACGGATTTCAGATGGCGGCAGGCGGTTTAGGGGTCCTGGCCGCTTTCACACCGGTGGAATTTGCCCTGAGATTCACCGACTGGCGGGGGGTGTTCCTGGGGCTGGGTGCGCTGTGTGTCCTGATGGCGGTAACTGTGATCACCGTGGTGCCGGACGCGGGCAAAAAACCGGTCTCCGAGACGTTTTCCCGGCAGATTCAGGGAGTTTTCCAGGTATTCAGAAGTCTGACTTTCTGGCGGATCGCGCCGTTGACCATGCTGTCACAGGCCGGGTTCATGTCGGTTCAAGGGTTGTGGGCCGGACCCTGGCTGCGGGATGTGGCCTCGCTGGACCGGGCCGGAACCGCGGCCTGCATGTCCTTCTCCGCCCTGGCCATGATCGCGGGGTTCATCATTCTGGGCTTTGTCACGGAATCCCTGGCAAAAAGAGGCATTCCCGTCCTGTATTCCGCTGTGACGGGCATGACGGTATTTATCGGGATTCTGGCAGCCATGGCATTTGGCGCCCCGATCCCGCCCCAGATAATGATGGGGTTGTTCGGTTTTTTCGGCACTGCCGGTATCCTGTCTTATACCGCATTGACCTTGAGTTTTCCTTCCAGCCTGTCCGGTCGGGTCACCACCGGCATCAATCTTCTGGTATTTCTGGGTGGGTTCGCTCTGCAATGGGCCATGGGCGCGGTGATCAACCAGTGGGAACCCCCTTTGCCCGGGCACTATGCACCCGCCGGATACCAGGCCGCCTTTCTCCTGGTCCTGGGCCTCCAGTTTCTGGGCCTGGCCTGGTTTTTCGTCTCTCCTCTGCTGCAAACCCGGTCATCAGACCAGGCAGGCACCTGAAGCGACTCCGGCGGACTGACAAACCGGCCTGGCTGAAGCACATGGCGCTATCGTTTGATTTTTTTCATTTCCGGGTCATATAACGGTGTCAGGGAAACCGCGGCTGGATAAGTTTTTCCGGCAATATCGATCTCCCAGCTGCCGTCTTTGACATACGCATCATCCACCGGCAAATCCGCCTCGATCATGAACAGCCCCACGGCCCCGCCCAGGGAGTGGCCATAGGAGCCGGACCTCACATACCCGGCCGGTCTCCCGTTCCGGAAGATGACCTCTCCATGGTACAGCAGCGGCTCCGGATCCTTGACCAGGACCTGGGCCAGCCGCCGTTTCAAGGGACCGGCCGCTTTTCTGGCGACACACCCCTTTTTTCCGATAAAGTCGCGGGGTTTGTCCAGCCGGACCGTGAAACCCAGGCCTGCTTCGTAAGGATCATCGGTGTTGTCCATGTCATGGCCGTAGTCCCGGTATCCTTTTTCCAGACGCAGGCTGCCCAGTGCCTTCAACCCGGCATGGGTCAGGTCAACTGCATTTCCTGCATCCACCAGGATATCATAGACATGCACGGCCTGTTCCGTGGGAATATACAGTTCATAGCCAAGCTCACCCACATAGGTGATGCGCACGCACAGGACCCGGCCGTACCCGATGGCGATCTCCTGCGCATGCCGGAAGGGAAACGCGGTATTGGACAGGTCGGTGTCGGTCACCGATTGCAGCAGTTTTCTTGATCTGGGCCCTTGAATATTCACCTGGGCATAAGCCGAAGTCACGTCCGTCACAAATGCTTGGGCGGAGTCCGGGATATGCCGCTGGATCCAGGTCAATGCATGGCGGTGGATGGTATCGGTCACCACCACGAAAAACCGATCCGACGCCAGCTTGGTGACGGTCAGATCCGCCACCAGCTGGCCATCACGGTTCAAACAGGTGGTATAGGTGATCCGGCCCGCCGGACCGTCCACATCATTGGCGCAGATATGGTCGAGCACCCGGCCGCTGTCCTTTCCCTGGACCAGAAATTTGGGCATGAAGGACATGTCCATGAGCACCACATTTTCCCGGGCTGCCCGGTGTTCCGCCTCCCAGAAGGCAAACCAGTGTTCCCGGCCCCAGGAGTGGTTTTCAATCACCGCTTGCTGACCGGCCGGGGCAAACCAGTCCGCCCCTTCCCAGCCGCTGACATCCCTGAAATAGGCGCCCTTTGACTTCAGCCGTTCATAAATGGCTGAGGTCCTGGCCCCCCGGGCGGTCTTCATGGACTGGGAGGGATAATGACACCGGTAGACCCTGCCCAGGGATTCCACGGTCCGGTGCCGCCGGTATTCCGGGTTGTTCTGAAACGTGTGAAGCCGGGCCATGTTGAACCCGGTGATATCCACCTGCGGATTTCCGGTCATGATCCACCGGGCCATCATCTGTCCCAGGCCCGGCCCCATGATGATCCCCACCGAATTGAGACCGGCAGTCACAAAATAGTTTTTCAGCTCCGGGGCCTCACCAATGATGGCCTGCAGATCCGGGGTAAAACTTTCCGGGCCGCAGAAAAATTTTTTCACACCCAGCTCCATGGACACCGGCACCCGGGACATGGCCTTTTCCAGAAACGGTCCCATACGGTCCCAGTCCGGCTCAATCTCCCCGAAGGTGAAATTTTCCGGCACCCGGTCGATCCTCCACGGGGCACACTCCGGTTCAAACAACCCGATCATCAGGCCCCCGACCTCTTCTCTGTAATACCCGTAATGAGAGGGATCTTCCAGCACCGGCATGTTTCTGGGGATGCCGTCCAGCTCCTCGGTGATCAGGTAATAATGCTCGGCCGCCTGGTTGGGGATATTGATGCCGTCCACGGCCCCCAGCTGCCGCGCCCACATGCCGGCACAGTTGACCACCGTTTCTGCAGCAATCTCCCCATGGGCGGTTTTAACGCCGGCAACGGCCCCGTTCTTTTTGATCAGGCCGGTCACCGCCACCTTTTCCATAATTCTCACCCCGAACTTCCTGGCCCCCCTGGCCAGGGACATGGTGGCGTCCACCGGGTTGACCCGGCCGTCTTCTTTGACATAGAACCCGGCCAGAAGGTCATCCACCCGGGCAAGGGGAAACAGGTTCCTGATCTCTTTGGGCGATATTTCATGCACATCCACACCGCAGTAACGGTTGAAGGCCGCCACCCGGCGGTATTCCTCCAGCCGGTCCCGGTCGGCGGCCGCCTCGATGAAGCCCACCGGCGTAAACCCGGTGGACAGTCCGGTTTCTTCTTCCAGCCCGGCATACAGGTTACGGCCGTAAATCCGCATCTGTGTAGCGGTTTCAGACAAGGACCCAAAGGTCACCATCAGCCCGGCCGCATGCCAGGTAGTGCCGCTGGTCAGTTCATCCTTCTCCAGGAGCACCACATCCCGGCAGCCCATCTGTCCCAGATGATAGGCAATACTGCACCCGATAATCCCCCCGCCGACAATGACCACCCGGGCGTGTCCGGGCAGCGCAGGCGCCTGTTTTTCCATTTTTATGTCCTCATTTCTACAATTTTCATTTCAGATCCATATCGTTCCGCCAATCACCGATTTATTGCGGTGTCATCATACAGGTGTCAGATTTATATTTTTTACACAGGCAGATCAACCATGAATAATAAAAACTTTCCGGATTGAATTTTACTTTTGATCTTTACCGCGTTTAGTGATATGTGGCTGTACTGAAAATTCAAATTAACCCGATTTTGAGGAACCCACACAAGATGCTTGCAATTATGGGCGGCACCGGACTTTATCATATCCATGGACTTGAAACCATTGAGACATTGCAGATCGACACCCCGTTTGGGACCCCTTCTGCGCCGATTGTAAAAGCAGTTTACCAGGACACGGAAATGCTGTTTCTTCCCCGTCATGGCAAACACCATGAACGGCTGCCCCATGAAATCAACTACCCGGCCAACATTTTTGCTCTCAAAAAACTGGGTGCCACCCGGATCCTCAGCGTGTCTGCCACAGGAAGCCTTAAAGAAGATATCCACCCCGGTGACATTGTTTTCCCTTCCCAGTATTTTGACTGGACCCGGGGCAGGCGGCGGTCCAGCTTTTTCGGTAACGGGATTTCCGCCCATATCTCCACTGCCGAACCGGTGTGCCCCGGCATGGTCCGATGGATGGCCGATCATGCCGGCAAAATGGATCTGACATTTCATTCCGGCAAAACCTATGCCTGTGTGGAAGGCCCCCGCCTGGGAACCAAAGCGGAAAGCCATTTTCTCCGCCTTTCCGGGTGCGACCTGGTGGGCATGACCAACGTGCCGGAAGCGTTTCTGGCAAAAGAAGCCCAGATCTGTTATGCCGCCATCTGCATCATCACCGACTATGACTGCTGGAAGGAAGATCCGTCTCACCATGCCAGCCTGACGTCTGTGCTGGCCCTTTACAACCAGAGTATTGAGTCTGTCCAGGATCTGCTCCGGTTGCTCATGGCATCTGAACCGCCCCCGGCAGATTGCGGCTGCCGGTCTTCTTTAAAAGACGCGGTGATCACTCCTGATGACCAGGTGCCGGCCGATTTGAAAGACATGCTGGCAATTTTGCGTAAATAAACAATGAGATAAAGAAACAGGGTCACCTTTTCCGGGTATCCGGAAACAAAAAGGGCGGCCGCCTTTTTTTCCGGCGCATCCAGTTCAGGGACTTCTGGATGGTTTTCAGGCGGATCAAAAACCGGATCACCCTCTTTTTTCCAGGAAAATTCATAATCACCAGTCCCAGAAACAGGGTCAACAGCCCCTGACCCGGAACGATCAGCATTACCAGACCCAGACAGATCAAGACCGCCCCTGCCAGATTTTTGAATATCTGTACCCGCGGTCGAAACAGCCTGGCTTCAGGTGTCGGATTGTCAAACACCATGAAATAATTTGACGGTAGCCAGCAAATCAGCCGGGATACTGCCAGAATACTGAAAATGAAGCCGGCAACAGACACAAGGGTGATCCCGGCCAGAACCGACGGATACTGCAAGACCATTTCAAACACCCGGTTCACTTGGATATTATGGGCTCCTGGAAATGATAGCGTCAGTCAATGGTAAATTTCGGCATCTGGGTCAGGGTTTTGTAATCCGTGAGATCACACCGAATCGGGGTAATGGAAAGACAATTCTGCGAAAGCGCATTGACATCCGTATCCGGTCTTCCGGATACCGGCTCCTGGGTGCCGTACCAGTAATAGTTTCGCTGCTTGGGGTCCTGCCTTTTTTCAAACCGGCTGGACAGATTGTCCAGCGCCTGGCATGTGGTTCTTATCCCCTGAATTTGTGAAAAAGCGATCCCCGGCGCATTGACATTAAGGAACGTACCGGAAGGCAGGCCCCTTTCACCAATGGCCTCAACCATATTCATCACAAACCGGGCCAGGTTGTCATAATCCATGACCCGATCCAGTTTGATGGAGGCGGCAAGACCGGAGATCCCGTTCAGGGCCCCTTCCCGGGCCGCACCCACCGTTCCGGAATAGTTGATGTCAATGCCGATATTGCTTCCCGGGTTGATACCGGCAATGACCCAGTCCGGCGGCGTTTTGAAACATTCTGCCAGACCCAGCTTGACACAATCCGCCGGGGTGCCGTCCACCGCGTAAATGCTGCCGGTACCTGTGGTTTTGATCCGGTGCATTCGAACCGGATGGTGAAGGGTAATCCCATGGCTCACCGCGCTCCTTTCCCGGTCCGGCGCCACCATGACCACCTGGTGTTTCTGGCCCAATACCCTGAACAGTGTCTGAATACCTGCTGCCTGATACCCGTCATCATTGGTGAGAAGAATTTTCATAAATCAGGACAGCGAACTTTCCGGTAATAGGAATCCGCCTGGTAAACAGCCGCCAGTGGATTGTGCCCTGTGACCCGGTCCTTGACCGCCAGCACAGTGGTGGGTACTTTTGTATACTTGAAAAACAGAGAATCGTGGCCCACACACAATCCCAGAAGAATATTGAAATCCACCTTTTCGTCATTCAGCAGCATGGCCTGATAAATCGGATTGCACATGGATTCATCGGTTCCCCTGTAAATCTTGTCTTCCTCGGTAATACCGATCAGGTCCTTGGATGTCCTGCCGGCTTTACAGCAAACGGACACCACCTCAAACCCATGGCCGGAAAGAATCTCTCCCACGGTTCCGGCTTCACTGGTCAATCCCAGGCAGAAAGCCAGGCCGATCCGCTGATATCCCATTTTTTTCGCAAATTCACACGTTTCCACAATCCGGGTTTTGCACGGCTGCATCACATAGGGTTTTTGATCGCGGTTGGCATAACAGGCCGCCTCCTGCGCCGAAGCCATATGGGCAAACCGATTGACATCCGACGTCTCATACGCCTGATTGGCCGCTTCCAGAACCGATTGATGAGAAACCGTGGGGCACCCTTTCGGACCCCTCCCCTTATCTGTAAAACACAGTTTCTGCGGCACGGATATATCACAGGCTGCACAAGCCGGAGACGCTTTTTTCTTTGAATGAGGCATATTGCCCTCCTGGAATTCTAATGAATCTGGCACGCCCGGAGGGATTCGAACCCCCGACCATGGCAAACTGTAAATGGAAAAAAACCAAATATAAAGGTCTTGAATACCGGGAGCATGCTACCAGAAAACACGGTATCAAGAAAGTTAAATTTTACCGTTACCGTATTCAGAATAATGGTGTGCAAATTCTTTCTTGCAGCTCGAACTGAGCAGTAGTGGCGGAGAGTGCGCAATTTTAGGCTTCCTGGCTCAATTTATTAAATGGGATTACCCCCTGTGTCAGCATAGATGTCGCATGAACTAAAATGCATTATTATTTGGGCGCAGGAAGATGAAAGTCATGCGATACTCACCCGCACTTTTTGCTCTTTAAACCTCAGGTATTTGTTGGACAGGTCAATCAGAACATTTCACACAGGTAGAACAACAGAAAGATAAGATCCGTGTCAAGGTTGCCTGTGTCAATAACCATACACTGATCATGCACTCCGGTTTGGCTATTTACCGGGGCATGGAACACCAGATCCGGATCTCTCGTCCCTGAAAGCAGGGCAAATGATGCCAACATGGTTTTCACTGTGGAAGATACCCGGGCCGTTGCATCGCATCGGCCGGACAAAATAGTTTCGTCATTAAAAACCGTTCACCAGTACCATGGCCGCATAGGCCGTTGCAGGGTCATCGGTTACAACCAGACCATGACTGAAGGATGTCGATGTTTGCCAGTCTCCAGGTGTGTCCCATACATTATCTGCCATGTAGTTCGAAATTTCTACGCGGTTCATAAACTGATTGTAAGCAACAACAGTCGCATTGTCATCAGGATTATAATATTGCGCACCGGGCGCATATTCTTTTATTACCCCAACAAGTATGGCAACCGCTTCTCCACGAGTTGTACCTGTATTCAGCATATTTACCCAATAGCTGATACCGTCATAGTCATCGGCAATAGTTTTATTGAGGGTGTTAAGGTATATGTGTTCAATAAATGCCTGATTTGTATTCAGGTTTGCACCAAAATAATCTTTGGCTGCCTGCGTATCCAGCATGGCAGCAGCTGCCGTGGCCATGTCCGGCTGGGACTGCCAGTAGGCATTGCCTTCGCCTTCTGATGCCCGGCCGAAAATTGAAACATAGAGCTGGGAAACCTGGGTTTGAGTTAATGAAACCGGCAAATCACCCACTGCATTACCTGAAAAGTTGAAATCATCAAAAGTGACTTCATGTCTTCCATAGATGCCGACGAGTCCGCTGTCAATAGAGAGAACGTTTTCAGCAAAAACACTGCCAAGCAAATCTCCATTCAAACGGTACAAAGATGCGCTCATATTCTTGTTTGAATCAATCTGAAAAATCAACTTGTAAAACGTATCAAATTCTATCGATACCTTTTTACGCATGAGAGAATCTTTACCAATGATAACAATACTCAAGTCTATTTCAATTGATTCGTCAAAATCCAATTGAAGACCTGCAGCATAGCCATTACCAGTATTAAATGTTCCAAAAGCTAATCCCGCAATATTCTCTGAAGAGTAAGCCGTCGAATGGGAATCAATTTTGACAAGAATCTCGGCGTATAAACCAGCGCTATAAAATGAGGCATTATTGTTAGCTGTCATTGCACCAGGCCATTCTTTACTTGTCGTGCTCACATGATATCCTAAATCTGATCCGTTGAGTATTGGAAAGCTCCAGGATTGCTGAACATCTGTAGCAGTCACCCAATTACTGTTGGTAAAATTAGGATCATCAAATGTATCAGTAAAAGTATCACTGTAAACTACCGTTGATAAGAGAAGAAGTAAAACAACTGCTGTGAGGAAACAATAAAACCCTAATCGTCCCATTAATTTTTCTCCTTTCAAATATAAAAACCGGATCACCTTTATGACGCCCCGGCTATAATAATGACCCGTGGCTTTGCGTCCCTGCTTCACAACAGCCCTGACTTTGTCTTAAATGAACCTTCCCATACTATGGACTTTGGGGATTGTCAATCAGAGAAAACAATTATTCGTTCAAATCAGACCAGAGGCATGCAGTCCTGCTTAAGGCATCAAATAGCCTCCTGGGGATACGTGCAACCCGGATGATGAAACTACTCAGCTGTATTTTATGGTTGGCTGCCGGTTTGTATTCTGATCTGAAAAGATATGCAGCCGTTTATTTACCTGCAGGCGGCATTTATTTTGCTCAGACAAGCGGGGTTCAGACAGGAAAAATGGGAAAGATGATGTCCGGTAAAGGCATGATGGGGCATCAGAGGATGTCAGACCAGAGCATGATGAGCCGGGATCACATGGTAAAGAGCAGATTCTGAAGCCCAGCCCATGACACAGAATTTTGAAAACTCCCTTTACGTTTCGTTCAGGACATCTTACTCCATTACGTACTCAAATTTATCCTGCAATTCCTCGCCTCCGATAATAGCTTTTGCCTTTATGGTGTAAATCCCCTTAATTTTCATGTCTGCGGTTGCACCAAATCCCCTGTCCATATAAATTCCCATTATTTTTTGGGAATTGCCTTCAGGGTCTTTGATCAGGAATCCAACCTCGCCTTTTAAGATGAGTTTATGATTCTTGTCCATAATGTAAAGCATAAGGTGGTGAGGGCTATCCATATTTTCGTTTGTTATAGCATAGGTTCTATCCATGGACGCCTTGTCCATACCATCTGTTTTTTGATCCCGTAGATCCAAAATATGATACGCAAGCATATAACCGTCCACTACGGATTCGTGAATAAGGTCTCCTATCCTTGCTATACTAGCCTTTTCATGGTCATCCATATCGTGTTCAGGTGTGTTGCCAACGGCCACTGCTGACCCAGCAAGGAAAACGAGAATAAAAAATGCGTTTATAAAATGCTTCAGGGTCTTTACCACTTTAAAATCCTTTCATTCCTGTTTGTTTTGGTTTGATTTTACAACTTTTCTCGAGCTTTCATTATTTAGCTCTTTAATTATAAATATATTGTAAGCATCGGCTGATTGCAATCAACACAAGACCGCCCACAATTTCAGCAACCAGAAATTGCCATCCCAGAAATATGCTAACTCCCAAAAACTGATTGAAGAAGAACTGAGCGTTGGTAACAGTACCTTTTGGAAATTTGGTGCTGATTCTGGTTATTTTTTGTAAGTGATTGATTTTAGTGGCACGCCCGGAGGGATTCGAACCCCCGACCCTTGGATTCGAAGTCCAATGCTCTATCCAGCTGAGCTACGGGCGCACAGAGTACAAATAAAGGCAATATTTAACATAAACCAGGCGTTCAATCAATACGAGAAAACGCTCCATAAGGAAAAGACAACAAGTCTGAATCGGAGAACAATCGGTTCACATCCAGTCAGCAGTTTTTCATATCATGGATAATCACGGAAAAAAATCAAAAGGGATTGAAGTCATCATGGGTTTCATTGTAAAAACAGCAGATCCAGCCGGACCGCAACTATTGAATGACCGCTTTAAAGGAGTTCGACATGAACCGGTTTCAACTGTTTTTGTTCTGGGCCATCCTTCTGTTTTCCGTGTTCTGTGCGCAACCGGTTTCCGCGCTTTCCGGCAAGGTGCCGCCGACGTTTCCCTTTGTCGGAATGCCGGGCGCTTCCAGTATGCATGGGGACATTGCATCATCTGACACCACGCCGCTTCCCGGGCCGGGTATGTCCGATGTGGCGGTGGTCAGTCATTTTTTTTTCGCGGCCTGCCCCACCGTACTGATCCGGTCGGATGGCAAACCGTTTGTCCTGAGCACCAGTATGCTGAACAGAACGCCTGTAATCCGTCTTCTCAGACACCGAGACGGAGAAGAACTGGCAAAACTGTCTGTGGAGCCGGGCAGTCTGCTCGGCGGGGTTTATGCCTTTCTTGACAATCAGGACCGCCTGGTGATGGTTGATGGGGGCCAGAATTTGATACGTGTTAAGGCACAGAGGCACGGCCGCTGGTATTTCCCGTGGTGGGAACTGACCATTGACCAAAGTGTGCCGCTTCTGTCCGCTGTGACAGACCATTGCGGACACAGTGATTGTGATGCAGTGGTGAGTATCAGTCCCGGTGCAGATGATACGATCTGGTTTGTCACCCGCAAATCCGTGGTTGGCATATATGATCCCCATGCTCCGGATGGACAGAATATTTCATGGATCCAACTGGGAAATGAAGAACGGATCGACAATTCGTTTTCAACAACAGTTGACGGCCGTGCCGCCGTTGTAACCAGCAAAGCCCTTTATCTGTTGCGGCAGGATCATGATCATCAGCCCTATATTGTCTGGCATCATCCCTACAATGCCGGATCGGCCCGTAAACCTGGCCAGTTAAGCCATGGAAGTGGGGCCACTCCCACCTTTTTCGGTCTGGATACCGGTATGGAATATGTCATGATAACCGATAATGCGGACAGTCGGATTTCCTTGATTGTGCTGGATGCCGATGATGGCCGCCTGATATGCAGTCAGCCGGTTTTCACGGCTGGCCTGAATTCCGGGACAGAAAACTCCGCAATCGGGGTGGGAAATACGGTTATCATCGCATCCACATATGGCTATCCCTACCCACAACTCCCTGAGGACGCCGGAGCGTCTGTTCCGGTCATCGCTGATTTTACCGGCGGCATGGTTCGGGTCGATGTTCTCGACTGTGAAGGAGATCCATCATGTGAACCCTGCAGTGTCGTCTGGGAGAACTGTGTCCGATCAGCCGCAGTACCCAAACTGTCAACAGCCGATGACCTCGTTTATACGGTTGAACGGACCGTGTCCGATGAGTTTTATTTTACAGTTGTTGATTCCTATACTGGCGGGGTGGTGAAACAAACCCTTATCGGTTCCGGATTTTTATCAGATACCCTCCAGATGGCCGGGAATATCGGACTGATGGGGGTTTACTGGCAGGGCACATTGAGCGGCATCTTTCGTGTCACACCCCGGTAAGATGGTTTTCTCAAAGGTCATTCGTCCGGATTGACCTGATACGTACCGTCCAGCCGGTTCCACATTTCCACCAGACGACGATCCAGATCCGCCAGGGCCTGCTCGTAGTCGTTCTTGGTAATTTTCCCCTGTTTGCGTTTTGTCTGAAGGATATACACTTCAGCCTCATACCATTTGTCCGGATCAAAATTATATGTCATGGGACGACGGGAGCCTCCAGGGGTCGAAATCATGAAAGGGATTGTCCATGGCGGGTTTTATAACATGGACGAACAGGATTGACAACCACCGGGATAGCCGATACGATTCTGCAAAAGGAAGGAACACCATGATAAAAAAAAACCGTCGCCGGTCCATTTCTGCATGGGTCTTCAAAACAGTGATCAAATTTTTACTGGTTCTGATCAGCCTGTCCTTTGTTCAGGTGGCGGCTTTAAAATATATCGCCCCGCCCTTTACCGTTAACATGGTATGGGAGCGGCTTCGGCATCACTGGTTTGATGCGCCGTATGTACCACCCAGCTATCAATGGCAGCGCCTGTTGGACATTTCCCCTTATCTGCAGCAGGCGGTCATGGCGGCTGAAGACCAGCGATTTCTCACCCATCACGGATTTGATTTCAAGGAAATAAAAATTGTCATCAACGACGTACTGGAAGGCAAATTTCCCAGAGGCGCAAGCACCATCACCATGCAGGCGGCCCGGTCCGTGTTTCTGCCAGCCACACGCAACCCTTTGCGGAAACTGGGAGAAACCTGGTATACACTGCTCATGGAACTGATTTGGGACAAACCGAGAATTCTGGAAATGTACCTGAACACCGTGGACTGGGGGACCGGTATTGTAGGAGCTCAGGCCGGGGCCCGTCATTATTTCAACACAACCGCAGCGGATCTGACCCGGAATCAGGCTGCCTGGATGGCAGCGATCCTTCCCAGCCCCCACAAATGGTCTCCGGCAAATCCAACCCCGTACCTGGAAAAAAGGCAGCAGCGGATTCTATCAGACATGCCGAAAATGCCCGGGATTTGAAAAAACATGGCGATGGATCCTCTCTGGTCAACTATGACAATACCAGAAAGGTGATTCAGGATATCATCGATATGCCTGACCGATGAAGAACTCACTGCAATGACACAGACAGTCAGAAACGGCTTTGCCCCAGAAGGGCGGTTCTAAGCTAATGGAACATATGACGGGTTCAAAGGGTCGGTAGTGGTCAACGTCTGGCCAATATTTCAGAGCGGGATAAAAAAGCTAAGTGACTGGAATTTAGAGGGAAATAATGGGGTGAGTGACGGGAATCCCGGTGACGTAAAACCTGTTGACTCCGGTGTTTATGAAATGAGGATCCACGAGGGAAAAGGATATCGGGTCTATTACATCGCAATCGAAAATATGATCATAGTGCTGTTGTGCGGCGGAGACAAATCATCTCAGAAAAAGGACATCGAGCGGGCCAGAGAAATGGTCGCCGAAGCAAGGAGGGAACCATGGAAATACAAGACTTAGATATCAGCGAATATCTGGATGACCCAGAGGTGATCGCAGAATACCTCAATGCAGCCATCGAAGAAAACGATCCGGCATTTTTTCTCCGGGCGGTGGGTGACGTTGCCAAGGCCCGGGGTATGACCAATATAGCAAAAGAATCCGGTGTCAAACGGGAAGCCCTGTATCGGGCACTGTCCGGAAATGTTCAACCAAAATTCGACACCATCATGAAGGTGTTACGTGCCGTCAATTTCAAGTTGAAAGTGGAACAGTCCAGGCCTTGAAACCGATA
>JAVVEQ010000130.1:0-513 GCA_032250905.1 Desulfotignum sp.
GGACGAACAGACCGACCCGTGCCGGGAGCAGCTACTCGCATGGGACATGTGTTAATGAAACTATCTATCTTCTTTAACCTTTACCTTTATTCATTTCATCTGTTTTCTTTTTTTTTTGTTTTTCTGCTGTTTAAAATAATCCCCAGGTTTTTCTGCTAATGGCGGAAAATGCGGACCATTGAGGAGAGAGCCCTGCAACAGGTTTTGGGCCGCCCTGCGGGGCCAAAAATATGATCGGCATCATATACGCTATGCGCAAAAGTTAACCAGTTTTTCAAGAACTTAGTGGCGCCGGCCACCTCCCAGTAAGGACGAACAGACCGACCCGTGCCGGGAGCAGCTACTCGCATGGGACATGTGTTAATGAAACTAATCTATATTCTTACAGTCTACAATTGAATTCAAGTTACTATTCTTTGCTTGTGTATTTTTTGTTTGTTTAAAATAATCCCCAGGTTTTTCTGCTAATGGCGGAAAATGCGGACCATTGAGGAGAGAGCCCTGCAACAGGTT
>JAVVEQ010000131.1:0-508 GCA_032250905.1 Desulfotignum sp.
ACTCTCTTTTTCAAAAAATGTAACTGTATCTGGGATTTTTGGGTGATATTGCGGGATATAAGAGAAAGAATCTACAGCAGTTCGAAAACCTTTTTTTTCAGACCGGGTTTGGTATTCTGTTCAATTGTTGCCAAATTCAATTCGGATCCGTCGCATAATAATGAAATCAAATTTTGACCTGTAACTCCAAACAGATCAGATACAACGGAATCGATTTTAATGTTGGCGGTTTCAAACAACTTGTGCACACGTCGTTTAAAATCAGCCAGAGATTCGGTATACGTTCTTCTGATCCTTGTCAGTTCTCTCCACTGGCGTATCTCTTTTGCCGGAATAAAGCTGCCTTTTAAAAGGCCATGTCTCAAGAGCCCGGCAAGCCATTTACTGTCGCTGATATCTGTTTTACGTCCCGGAACATTTTTGATGTGTCTGGCATTGTTATATTCCGAAATGTTCTGAATCAAATCCCGCCTAATTTTTCACATTAAATTGACAAACTTGAGATTTT
>JAVVEQ010000132.1:0-508 GCA_032250905.1 Desulfotignum sp.
ATATTGTCAGCATTGGCATGTTCGAACATGTCGGTCCCAAAAACTACCGGACTTATTTTGAAATGGCCAATCGCTGTCTCAAAGAGGATGGCCTGTTTTTATTACACACGATTGGCAAAAACCACCGTCGTGGCGGAGTCGATCCCTGGATTGACAAATATATTTTCCCCAATGGGGAGTTGCCTGCTATCAGCCAGATTGGCGATGCCATAGAAGATCTATTCGTCGTCGAAGATTTACATAACTTTGGTGCCGATTATGACAAAACCCTGATGGCCTGGTATGAAAACTTCGAGGAAGCCTGGCCACGCTTCAAAGAGGAAATGGGTGAACGCTTTTACCGGATGTGGCGCTATTATCTACTAAGTTGCGCTGGGGCTTTCCGTGCCCGTGACATTCAACTTTGGCAGTGGGTGCTGTCAAGAGACGGCGTCGCCGGCGGTTACCACCGAATCTCGGAGTAATCCTCCCCAGGACGGAAACTGGAAGCCTGCCCCGTGACCGTAAG
>JAVVEQ010000013.1:0-43511 GCA_032250905.1 Desulfotignum sp.
ACCGACAATGTGGTTGCTAATTCATTAATGTGGTTGTTCACTCTGGCGTATTCATCAGCATATTCCTGGTTAGGCCCTTTCTTTATGCTGTCCATTATTTTAGGATTCATAGGAATGACGAATGAAATAGCGAATGGGAATTTTTTTCCTGTTTGATCTGAAGGTGTGGAAAAATTCCGAAGGTCTGCTGCACCCCATAGAGTAATTTCTTGTGTTTCCATCCACTCGATAAGCCAAGTTGGGTGCGTAATAGAATTAGTCGGCAATGTGTTACTCACTGGACTATCATTTTGACGGTTTCCAAAATTCAACCCTCTTGCATCAAACATCCTGTCCCTTATCAAATTGACAATATCAGGTTTTGAATAGCATGGGTATTCATAATTTATCCAAGCCATAAAAAATCACGCAGTGGATTTATCATGAGCAGGGAAAATTGGTTACGCCATTTTAACCCTCAGTTTTAGGAGTACAGCGGAGAAAACCTTCAGACTGGAACAGTTGAAACTTGGTTCATTAAGCAGATAAAAGTTGAGGACGTCGTGCGGGGATACCAAAAAGCATTCCTTCAATACTTATATCCTCATCAATGTCAGGCCAGTGAATACCTTGCCCAGTGCCGATTATTTCATAATTTTGACGCTGTTTTGGAGTTGCGTCCGACAACCTCCAAGACCAAGCCAATGGAACACTTATTCTTCGACCGTCAGAAAGAAAGGCCGTTATCTCACTGTCCGTTATTTCTATGTTAGTCAATCTTGGTTCTGTAATTTCAACCGCAGTGCTCATGCCATGCCTCCAATATTACTGTCATATTCGATTGAATTGTTTTTCTAATTGAATTCAATTCCGTTGGAGAAAATCCATTGTTCTTGCCCAAAACAAGAGGATTTAACCAAAATTTGCATACTGCCTTATCTCTTTGAACGTGAACATGCATTGGTTCATTGCAGTCAAAGCTGTAAAAAAATAAACGATGGGGACCTGGAATGCTTTTAACTGTTGGCATTTTCTTTTGTTCTCATCTTTAGTTTCCAGACCATTATACTGATATTTGGTCATTTTTGAAATGGTATAAACAAAATCAGGCCTGCATTTTTTCCAAATTGTAAAATATCAACCATCTTGCAACACTCCTTGATTCTCACAAACCTCCATGATACTCAAGGTATTGCAAAAATCATTACCAGTACATTTCACAATCTTCCATGAAAGTCCAGACAGAAAAAGGAAATTTTTCTAAGGCTGTAACAACTGCTGTGTCAATGCGTACTTGGTTGTGTACCACTGCCTCGGGAGACCCTCATGGCTGGAGTGAAAGCGCTTTTTATCATGGATATAGTCACCTATTTTGATACCCGGGCATTTCACCGGCCGGGACCGATCTGAAAAAGCACCCGGTACCCTGCGGCAAAATTTGATCCCGCTGTCACGCCAGAAGCTGCGTCAGCAGAATCCGGAAACCGATGCCGATGAGCACCAGGCCGCCGACAATCTCCATGCGTTTGCCCAGCATCGCCCCCAGGTGTCGGCCGATGCGGATGGCCAGCAACGACATGCCTGATGTGACCACGCCGATGACGATGCTCGGATACCAGATGGCCACCCCCAGCATGGCAAAACTCAACCCCACGGCCAGGGCGTCGATGCTCACGGCAATGCTCAGCATCACCATGGTCATGCCCCGGGAGGGATCTTTGGCATGGGATTCCGCATCGGGATGCAGCCCGGATTTCACCATGCGGCCTCCGACAAACATGAGCAGCAGAAACGCCACCCAGTGGCTGACCGCCTGGATGAACACCAGCAGCCCCAGCCCCAGAAACCAGCCGATCACCGGAAAAAGAAACTGAAACAGCCCGAAATGAAAGGACAGCCGGAACACGGCCCTTGGATTGCCGGCATATCCGGCGGCCGAGGCGGCCAGGCTCACCGCGGCCGCGTCCATGCCCAGGCCCAGTGCAATCAGAAAAATGTCCGCCGCGCCCACAAAATTCCTTTTCTTGCGTCATTCACTGGCAAACGGATCATGGATTTACAGACTGATCACTGCGGCATCACAGGACAGATTGATGAATTCCGCGGCTGAAGCCATGCGCGCGCCTTCGATGAGATCCGCCTCCTTGATCTGACGGGCAGCGGCACAGGGGGTACACACCAGAATCGGCACTTCATGGGCCTGAAGATAGGCCAGAAGATCATCGGCCACATCCCCGGTGGCGGCCCTCACATGGGTGATGATGCCCTGTTTGGCCAGATACACCCCTTCGTCGAGTAAAAACAGGCTGGTGTTTTTCCCTTCCTTGTGTGCGATCGTGGCCAGGTGAATGGCCCGTGTCGCCCGGTTGGTGTCGTTGGTTCCGCAGGACAGTGCAATTACCACATTGTTTGTCATTGGATGCTCCTTTTTCTCATGCGTTACATTTAACCCGCAGTTACCACTGTATCTGAACCTGTGGCAGGCAGATTACAGCACATGGGTCACCCGGGCCATTTCCACCACCGGCAACGGTCCTAAGGGCTCTCCGGGAAGCAGGTTCAGCACCTTCTGGGGCATACTCCGGTACAGCAGCCGGACCTGAATTTCAGATTCCTTCTCCAGGACCTGGTCCAGGGGGATCACCTCTGTTGCCTGCCCTCTGGCCGGGATCCGGTTGTCATGGAGCACCTCTCTGGCCTTGGACAGGTTAAGAACCAGATTGCCTTTGCCGTCCCCGAAAACGGTTCTGTAAATCAATGCATTGTCCGGCAGCTCCTTTTTTTCGTCCAGGATTCCGGATTCAAAAACCCGGTTGCCGTTTTTATCCAGGATAATGATTTCAAGCCACATCTGGCGCATATCCGCCAGACCCGTGGGCAGGGAATGACCGGCCCCGGTATTGGAAACAGTGACCCCCAGCTCTTTTTTGTCCAGATTCGAAAGGTCCAGATCCAGTTTTGCCGCATGCTGCAACCGCTCTTTGGCCATGTCCGGTTTTTCTGAATCACCGAAAGAGGCCGGCACACCGGAATTACCTCCCACAAAATAATGGGTATAGGTATGGGGCCTTTCCCTGCTGTAGTCCGCGGAACTGCCCGGGTTTTCTGGTCGGTCCGTGCTGCCGGTGGCGGGTACGCCGGGTCTCTGGTACATGTGGCAGCCCTGGCAGGTGATGCGTTTTTCCGGATCATCGGAATTATAGGGGCTGTTTTTCCATTCCGTGTAGGTGGTTTCCAGATCGGTGCCAAAGGTCACGTGCTTGACATCATGGCAGGTGCCGCAGAATTCCGCACTGTCATGCAGAGGGGAATAGGCGGCCTCGTGAAAATCGGGTTCGGCATCCTCAAACGGCCCGCGCTTGGTCCCCGGGTCGTCCTCGCCGTATCCGGGTTCCAGCACCAGCCCGTTGTTGTACATTTTCTCCAGGTTCACGGCGGAATGGCAGTAATCACACTGAATGCCCCGGGTGGCGATCTCCGGGGTCTTTGACAGATCATCGGACAGTTTTTCCGGGAATCCGGTGATCACCCCCACCGGGGTATGGCATTTCACACAGGATTCGGCCTCATCGATTTCGCCCTGGTCGGTAAGCCCCTGAAGCAAAAACAGGGCCACCCGGGTATATACCGGGTCCTTGTGGGACAGGTTGTGCATGGAGTTGGACCATTGTTCGAATTTTTCGGAATGACACCCGGAACAGGTGTCCGGATCGATGAACCGGTCCAGTTCAAATGTCTGGGACGGTCCGGACAGGGCAATGCTTACCCATCCAAACACCGTCAGAGATATGGCCGGTATCATTGCTTTGAAGATGTTCCAGTAATTGCGGGTCTGCTCTTTCATGACATCTCTCCTTTTTTTACCCGTCCATGGGAGAATTGTTTCACCTCACCGTCCCGGCTCAGAATCATCCAGTCACCATTTTCCTCCCGGGCCGCCACCAGGCAGTCCACTTCAGTACCATCGACAAGGGTGATTTTGCAGTTACCGGAATCATCCGGGGTATCCACCCGGTCAAACTGCCTGTTTTGAGCCATGGTTTTGAACGTTTCAGTCCCTTTTTCAATGGCAATGATCCGGTCATACGCGGGTTGGTCCAGACGTTTAATTTCACCTCGAAGATCCCGGATCTGCTGTTTGCATTCCGCGATGGTCTTCATCACCTGTTCCATCTCATCCTTCTGATCCGATGGAATGGAAAAAAGAATCTGTTTGTGCAGTTCCATATCCATTTCAACCAATGAAATTTTTTTTAACACATTTTCCACGTAGGGGTGCATGCCGCTCCTCTGCAGTCAAATTATTTTTTCACTCCGGCGCCCGGCCGGTCATTCTTCTTCACTCAGGATGGGCAGAAATTACCTTCCCGGGCCGCTTTTTCATTGCCCTGAATAATCCATTCCATCAAACGCTTCAACAGATTTCTTTTCTTTTCTTTTTCAGACATGAGGTATCACCTTGTAAATGAGCAGTATATGCCCTTTGTCAATTTCCCTGCAGGTTTCATATTCCAGAGACAGGTCCAGTGGGGTATTGAACAAAGACAGCCCCTGGCCGAAGACAGCCGGCACCAGTGTCAAATGAATCTGGGTGATCAGATTTTCTTTTGCAAACAGGGAGTTGATGACCGACCCGCCGATCAGGGCGGCCTGGTCAAACCCCTGACGACTGAGATCCTCCAGTATTTCGGCCGGTGCCTGGTCGGTGAACACGAGATCCGGGTCATCACTTTTCCGGTTTTTATTCCGGGTCATGACAATATTTTTTCTTCCAGGCAGGGGATGACCGATGGTGTCAAATGTATTTGATCCCATGATCACCACACCGGCGTTTCGGGTTGTCTTCACAAAATACTGCTTGTCTTTTCTTCCGGTCCAGTTGACCAGCTCGGCCTGATTTCTGGCGATTTTCCCGTCCAGGGTCATGGCCATGAGCAGAATCACTTCCATGGGTCTTTCCATCACATTATTCCGTGTCCGGCCAGGAACGACTGACCTCTTCCACCATGTAACAGAACCGCCCCCAGGAAAATTCCCTGCCCGAAATGGGACAGCGAAGGGTCACCTTGTGGTCGGTCACGTTGATCACTTCCCAGTCCCCGGATCGGGGAGAGTTTTCAATACGGATTTTCTGTCCGGCCTTGAACGGATACCCCTTGAACAGGGTGACATTTTCCAGCATGAGATGAATTCCTTTTCATTTGGTTTTAAAGGGCCGGGTCATGGCAGAGGGATCCAACAGGCGTGAAAATTCTTCTTTTGTCAGATACCCCAGATCACTGGCAGCCTGCGCCAGAGTGCTCCCGTCGGCATGCGCTTTTTTAGCGATGACCGCTGCCTTGTCATATCCCAATTTCGGCGCCAGGGCCGTCACCAGCATCAATGAATTCTCCAGATGGGCCTGGATATTTTTTTGATTGGGAACCAGGCCCCGTACGCAGTGTTCCAGAAAAGACGCTGCCGCATCCCCCAGCAGCCGGGCAGACTGCAGGAAATTATAGATGATCACCGGTTTGAATACATTGAGTTCGAAATGACCGGAGGATCCGGCCAAAGACAGGGTGACATCATTGCCCATGACCTGGGCACACACCATGGTGAGGGCTTCCGGCTGGGTCGGATTCACTTTACCGGGCATGATGGAAGATCCCGGTTCGTTGGCCGGCAGGTTCAACTCACCAATGCCGCACCGGGGACCTGAACCCAGCATGCGGATGTCATTGCCGATTTTCATGAGACTCACGGCAACGGTTTTAAGGGCACCATGGCAGGACACCAGGCTGTCATGGGCCGCCAGGGCCGCAAATTTATTGGTGGCCGGAACAAAAGGATGTCCGGTGAATTCCGCCAGTTTCTCCGCCATACGGATGTCAAACCCCTCAGGGGAGTTGAGGCCGGTGCCCAGCACCGTTCCCCCTATGGCTACCCGGGCCAGCAGGGGCAGATGATCCGTCAACACCCGGATGCTCTGCTCCATCATGGCGGCATATCCTGAAACCTCCTGGCCCAGGGTCAGTGGAACGGCATCCATGAAATGGGTCCGACCGATTTTGACGATACCGTCCCACTCCCGGCTCTTCCGGTCCAGTTCGCGGTAAAGGGATTTAAGGGCCGGAATCGTTGCCTCAGCCAGCCGGGCATAGGCGGCCATGTGCATGGCTGTGGGAAACGCATCATTGGAGGACTGGGATTTATTGACATCGTCATTGGGATGCAGGATCACCCCGGTGTCATCTGTGCCCCGGCCGGACAACTCCCGGGCCCGGGCAACGATGACCTCGTTGACATTCATGTTGGTCTGAGTGCCGGACCCGGTCTGCCACACCTTTAATGGAAAATGGTCGTCAAGGTCTCCTTTGATGATTTCATCACACACCTGCACAATGAGCTGAATCTTTGAATCCGGCAGAAGCCCGAAACCGCCGTTTACCAGGGCTGCCGCTTTCTTCAGGTATCCGAAGGCCCGGATTACCGGAATGGGCATTGTTTCATCGCCGATGTTGAAATTTTCCAGAGACCGCTGGGTCTGGGCTCCCCAATAGACGTTTTCAGGGACACAAACCTCTCCCATGAAGTCTTTTTCCGTGCGTGTCGCCATCATGTCTCCTTTTTGTCAAAACCTGTCAAACCGGCATTGGACCGGATGGCATCGGCCCGCAGCCGGCCCTGGATATACAGGGCCAGGGCTGCCACGGCCTGATCGCACACCTTAAATACCGGAACGCCTTCTGCCATCAGGGCATCCCGCAGCGGATCATACAGCCGTCCCCCGTCCACAACGGTGACCACCGGGGTCCGGGTCCGGGTCTTCAGATTGATCATCAACTGCCGGATACTGGTGTCCTGATGCATGTCAAAACCCGGGCTCTCTGACACATCCAGGGTTTTCATGGCCGGTGACAGCGGATCCAGGCTCAGGATCACGGCATCCACATTCGGGTCCCGGGCCAGGATGTCGCAGATCTGTGCGTGGGTTTCATCATCGGCCGCCGGATTGATGTCCAGGGGGTTGGACAGGGTTACCAGGTCGGACAAACCTTTGTTTGAGAGCACCTGGGCCACCGCCTGCCAGGTGGATTCCCTGCATTGTGCCAGTTCCAGGGAAAAATCATCGGACTGAATGGCATCCGCCATGCCGACGGCCTCAAATCCGGCACCACTGACAACAGCCAGGCGGTTGCCCTGAATCATTTTTTGGTTCAGGGTTTCCGCCAGCAGCATCAGGTCCTGGAATTCGGTGAAACTGCGGGCCACAATGGCCCCGGCCTGGGACACGGTGCTCTCGCATACCATGTAATCTCCGGCCAGGGAGGCGGTATGACTGCCCGTGGCCGCCTTGCCTTCCGGGGTCCGGCCGGCTTTGTAAAACACCACGTCCTTGCCTGCCAGCACCGCCTGCCTGACGGACCGGCAAAAGGCCAGGCCGTCCAGGTCATTGAAGCCCTCCGCATACACGGCAATCACATCCACCTGATCCGAATCCTTGAAATAGGCCACCATGTCTCCCAGAGTAAGATCGGTCTGGTTACCCATGGAAATCATATATGCAGGAGACAGAAACGGACTCTGATGGGTCCGGTGAAGCATGAATGCCCCGCTCTGGCTGACCAGGGCCGCCCTGTGACAGGCTTTTCCCCGGACCTTGGGCAATTTTTCCTCTGGAATGAACCAGGTGTCATACTGACCGGGTTTTGAAATCACGCCCATACAGTTGGCCCCCAGAAAAACAGGGCCGCCGCCTTCCTTTGTGTGGGCGTCATGGATTTGAGCGATCACCTGGCGGGCCCGGTCACGGCTGTCTTCGGTCTCCCCCATGCCTCCGGGAATCAGCATGACCGCCCGGGCCAGATCCTTTTCAATGATCTCTTCCACCAGGTCCGGCACCTGGGACGCCCCCACGGCCACGATCAACAGATCCAGTCCCGATATCCGGTCTTTTTCTAAGCAATCAAACCTTTCCAGGCCGCGGACACCGTCGATCTCAGTTACCCCTTTCTTGAACACCACCACCTGGTTTTTGTCAAATCCCTCGGCCAGAATGTTATTGAGAATGATCCGCCCGAAATTGTTCCGGGTGGCGGACACGCCGATAATACCAATGGACACAGGATGAAGCAGGTGTTCGATCTTGGCGACCGGCCGTGGGCCATGGTGTTTCACGGGAAGTGAAAACCGGCACAGCCCGTCCAGGGGCACCATGAGATAGTCGGTGAACGCAAAGGGATTGATTTCCAGTTCATCGATAATAAACGGCGCGTCCGGATTGATCCGGGAATAAAAATTGCCGATCCGGACAAAGGATTCAAAACATTCCATGATCTGTTCGTCTGTGACGATACGCCGCTGTCCTCGTGTCAGGCCGGCCAGTTTGCGGTAGGAAATCGTCTGACGGAACAGCTGAAAAAAACCGGGGCTGTCTTCCATGGCCGTGGAAGCGGCCACAATGGCCTGACCTTTTCTGAAGCGGCTGGCGTAGAGTTCCGTGTCCGTGCCGCCCAGACCCGCGCTGATGATGGGACCGAATTCCCGGGTATGCCGCAGCCCCACAATGAGTTCATTGCCGAATGCCTGGGAATCCGGGGGCATGTACTGGACCAGAAGCACCCCTTTGATATCCCTGGCTACCGCCGTGACCAGGGCGTCACCCTTCAAACCCCGGTAAGGTTCCGGCATGTCCTGATCCGGAATCTGGGCTGCGTAGTCCTCCGGCACTTCGTAAAACATGCGCCGAACCGTTGACCTGATTCTGCCGGGATCTTTTTCCACGATTCTCACCCCGCCCACCTCGGTTTTGTGAACAATGGCAGGAGAGACGATTTTCAGTACACACCGGGTACCTGGAAAAGATGTCAATGCATCATCCGTGTACCGGGTTCCCCGGGTCAACAGCCTGCATTCAGGCGGGGTTTCCGCACCGGAACAGGCCAGCAGCTGATATACCTCGTACTCGTAAAGAAAACGGCGGCCCTCTTTGCAGGCAGTTTCAAACATCTGGGTGATGCGGTCAAAATCGATGGGGATTTCCATTGTGCGTGCTCCCGACACATAAAAAGGGGGTGGACAGATGTGAAAACATACCATCCGGACCCGTGGTCTGTCAATGAAGATGGCACCCATCACCGCCTGTGCAAAAATTCTTGGCATTCAAAAACCGCCGTGATAAAAAAAAGCATGTCAAAAGAACGGTTTAAACATTTCATGTACCGCCATGTGATCCCCGCCGCCGGATTGGCCGCGGTCCGGCTTTTAAGCGCCACGCTCCGGATACGGTTGATGAACCCTGAAAATGAACTGGCCGCTCAGTCAGAGAGCAACGGGCTGATCTATGCTTCATGGCATCAGCGTTTTTTTCCGGGCATCACGTTTTTTTCCACCCGCAAACCCATTGCCATCATCGTCAGTAAAAGCCTGGACGGAGAGATGATCGCCCGTGTGGTGAGGTCTTTGGGATGGCACCCAGTGCGGGGATCTTCTTCCCGGGGAGGTAAAGAAGCCCTGTCCCGGATCAAGGATCTGGGAACCACCGGCTTCCGGGTAGGCCATATCGTGGATGGGCCCCGGGGGCCATTCGGCGTGATCAAGCCCGGCCTGATCCGCATCGCCCAGTTTACAGGCATGCCCATCTTGCCCACCATCACCTCGGCCCAGGACCGGTGGGTCTTCAGCTCCTGGGACCGGTTCATGGTTCCCAAACCCTTCTCCCGGGTGATCCTCCGGTTCGGAGATCCCATTTATGTGCCAGAGGAACTGGATGCGAAGGCATTCGAAAATCAGCGGCTGAGAGTGGAACAGGTCATGACCCTTCTATACGGGGATACCGACCGGATCTGGGAAGATCCCGCCCGGATCAGTGCCCTGTTCGGTTGAATCTGCCTATGGCTGTTTTCTCCCCTTGAAACGGACGGCACACACCGCAGCCAGCACCAGAAAATTCACTGTAAAAAACAATGGAAACCAGAAAAACGTATCCACAAACACCTGGTTTTCAATCATTTCCGGGGACAGACCTGTTGAGGGATCCACCCCGGTTTTGGCCAGTTTCAGGACCAGGGCGTAGGCCACCCCCAACAGCCCGTAGGAAACATTGTAGGACAACCCCTTGAAGCTCAGCACCGTGGCCCGCTGCCTGGAATCGGTTTCCCGGTTGATGTAGAAGCTGACAAAAAACCCGTTAAAATTCATTGCGGCAAAGGTCACCAGTGCCGGCACCAGCCCCAGCCAGGGCCAGAATCCGTTCATGCCGACAAGCCCTGCAACCGCCAGGCCGGAAGTGATCAAAAGGGCGGCCTTTGGAGATCGGTTCTCCGCGATCTGCCGGGCGATCCTCGGCACCACCACTCCCAGAAGGGCCACCACCGATCCCATGAGTCCGAAAATGGATTCCGGAATGCCGATCATCCGGTAATACTGACTCGACAAGGTAATGACCATACGGATGGTGCCGTCCAAAAGCATACCGAACAGCATCACCCACAGGACAAACCGGGTTTTCAAAATCCATACCCCGGCATTCAGGGTCACGGCGAAGGTCTGTTTTATGGATCGGTCCATTTGACCCCTGTCCGCACCTTCCGGCTCCGTCATTTTCAGGGTGCTGAAAAATGCCAGCAGGGCCAGAACAAAGGTCAGATACAATGGAAACCGCATGGTCACTTCCTGGGTCAGGGAAACACCCAGGCCCATCCAATCCGCCACCCGGCCCATAAGTTGGGGATCATACACCACGGCCCCGATGGTCATGGCGATCACAAACCCGATGGCCTGATACCGCATCAGCACCTCCAGAACCCGGCCCCACTGATCGGCCAGGCCCGCCTCGCTCAGGCTGTCATAGGCCAGGGCTTCATCCGCACCACTGGCGGCCGCCTCGGCCAGGCCGCTGAGCACCCGGTTCACCAGAAACACCGAAAATATCAGCACCGGATCGATCCGGGGCATGAAACTGATGATGCCGATTTCAAAGATCATCACACCGGCGGCGAAATTGAGGAGCCGTTTTCTACCGATGATATCCGCCACCGCGCCGGACGGCACCTCCGCCAGTACGATGGTGGCAGCCCAAACCGCGTTAAGAACCGAAAACTGGGCCACGGTCAAACCGAAATCCAGAAACAGAATGGTGAATACCGGGTAGTAGAACCGTGAATTGAAAAACACCCGAAACGCGATGAACCATCGGATATCGGGAATCTCAAATGGGGTTTTCACACTGTCGGTCATAAAATTCATTTCTGTCTCAGTTCAGGGTGATCAGCCGTTGACCAATCTGATGTATCATATGCGGGCCCTCAAGTCACGAATCAATTAACGGGTGATCAGACGGGCCGCAAAAACGGTTCACCACTTGTGAAACCGGCAACGCTCCGGTATGATGCGTGTCAAGCACCTTCAAAACAATGGAAAAAAGCAATAAGGAACTATCATGAACCGATTCCTGGCATGCATAGCCCTGGGCATTGTCTGGCTCATTTTCCTGTGGATCCCTCCGGCAGCCCAGGCAGGGGAATACATGATCCAGGGCCGCACCATGGGCACGTTTTACACGGTCAAGCTGGTGTCATCCAGACAGCAGTCCATGGAGCTGTGGCAGAAAAAAATCGATACCCGGCTGGCACAGGTCAATGCCGGGCTGTCCATGTATGATCCGGACAGTGATCTCTCCCGGTTTAACCGGACGGAAGCCGGCCGGCCTTTCCGGTTGTCCCATGATTTTGCCCGGGTCATGGACGTTGCCCGGACCGTGTTCACCCTCACCGGCGGGGCCTGGGACGGCACGGTCAAACCCCTGGTGGACCTGTGGGGATTCGGCACCCGGCAACCCACAGACACCCTGCCGGACCCGGCCGCCATCGCCGGGGCCATGGCTTTGACAGGATTTCAGCACCTGGTGCTTGAAAACAACCATCTGAAAAAAACAAAACCGGGCATCACCCTGGACCTGGGCTCCATCGCCAAGGGGTTCGGTGTAGATGCCGTGGCCCGGGTCCTGACCCAGTCAGGGATTGATGATTTTCTGGTGGAAATCGGGGGTGAGCTTTACGGATCCGGGGTCAACCGCCACAAAAAACCCTGGTCCGTGGGTATTACACCTCCCCTTAAAACCGGGTCAAACCCCGGCCTTTACAAGGTGGTCACTCTGGAAAACCGGGCCATTGCCACCAGCGGGGATTACCGCAATTTTTTTGAGGTTCAGGGAAAGATCTATTCCCATATCATTGATCCCAAAACCGGTTTTCCCGTGGACAATCAGGTGGTCAGCGCGTCGGTCATCGCAGACACCTGCACGTTTGCCGATGCCCTGGCCACGGCCCTCATGGTGATGGATCCTGCAGACAGCCTGACCCTGGTGAACCGCCTGGATGATGTGGAATGCCTGATCATTCAAAAGGCCCCCACCGGATTTACGGAGTTTGCCTCCCGTCATTTTCACACCTTTGTTCAGCCATAGTGCGTGTTCAGGCCCATTGAGCCTGGATAATCCGGCCCGGTTCATCCCTGTTTTTCCGGCCGGTATTTTTTCCCCTGAAAAGAGTCCCGCCCCAGCAGAGCCTGCTGGATCAGGTTAAAGGTCTCCCGGTACCGCCCGGCCCAGGCCGGAGCCCGCAGTTCACTGCCATGGGGATCTCCCGTGATCCGCTGAATCACCATCTGTTCAGGCAGCAGTTCCAGGAAATCACACACCGTTTCCACATAGGCAGACTGTTCCATGGGCCGGTATTTTCCGGCCAGGAACAGCCGGTCCAGCGGTGTGTCTTTGATCACATACAGCAGGTGAATCTTGACGCCGTGAATACCGGATTCTGCCAGGTACCGGGCCGTATCCAGCATCATGCCACGGGTTTCTCCGGGCAGGCCTAAGATCACGTGGGCACAGATCCGGATCCCCCGTCCCCGGGTCATGGCCACGGCGTTTTGAAATGCCTTCAGTCTGTGGCCCCGGTTGATGAAAGCCAACGTGGTGTCATGGACCGACTGGAGCCCGTATTCCAGCCATACCAGATATTTCCGGGCATACGATTCAATCAGGTCCAGCTTTTGTTCATCGATGCAGTCCGGCCGGGTTCCCACGGCCATGCCCACCACCCCCTCGCAGGAAAACGCCGCACCATACATCTCCCGCATATTTTCAACAGAGGTATAGGTATTGGTAAACGACTGAAAATACGCCAGAAATTTCTTTGCCTTGTATTTTCTCATCATGGGAATCTTACCGGCTTCGATTTGCTCCCGGATGCCCATGCCCCGGGCAAAAGCCCCTGTGCCGGACCCCTTGGCGTTGCAGTAAATACAGCCTTGATCCGACAGGGTGCCATCCCGGTTGGGACAGGTGAGCCCGGCATCCACGGCAATCTTCTGAACCCGCTCGCCGAACAGGCCTCTCAGATAACTGTTATAGTCAGTGTACCGCTTTGATCGATCCATGAGAAAGATCCTGTCGCTTTGAGTTTTTAGCGTCAAAGACACCCTCCATTCTCTCCTTTATGCTTATCAATCCCAACGTAAATCAGAGTGGTATCCTCATTACACGCTGAATAACAAAAAAAACTGAGTTTCGGCACCTGGGAACTGATTTTATGCGGGGAATTTGACGGAGGGAGAAGAAAACGGGGCCTGGTCAAGATCATCGGTGAATAACCTCGACCTTCCCCATGGGTTTAACTGCTGGTTCGGTCATTTACTCTGCATTGAAATTCTTCAGAATTTTCTTTGCTAATGGCTCTTTGATTTCGTTATGCCGAGGGATAGTTTCAATGGCCTGCCGCAAACTATCTCTAACTTCATCAATCATTTCGCCCTGTCCATTAGCACCAGGCACTTCTGGGCAGATCGCCCAGAAGCCACCTTCGGGTGCTGCCTCAATTATGGCCGTAAATTCTGCTTTCATCATAATCTCCTCGAAAAATCGTTTGAGACCTTCATGGTTGAATTTTTGAATCATGCGCTGTAAGTGTAACCAGATACATTTCAGGCGTCAAATGGAATTTTTGATGGGCTTGAGATAACGGCAATCGTATATTCTTTTTCCGACAAAACCCCAACATTGAGGAGTATAATGAAAACCTTTCGAAAAGAACTGTGGTTCAATGTCCCGTCCCGGCGGGCCTTCATTAATATAACACCGGATGTGCAACAGTGTATCGACAAGAAAGAGATCAAAGAGGGACTGGTCCTTGTGAACGCCATGCACATCACCGCATCGGTGTTTATCAACGATGACGAACCCGGACTACACCATGACTATGACCAGTGGCTGGAAAAACTGGCCCCCCATGAACCGGTGTCTCAATACCGGCACAATGTGGGGGAAGATAATGCCGATGCCCACCCGGATCTGTATGATACGCTGCACAATCACCGGTTTGGCCATGCCTGCCCGCAGCTGATAAAAAACATGTTGACGCTGGATCTATGAATCTATATATTCCATTTTTATGATATATAGTCAAGAATAACCCTGCACCGTTCCAAAAGGAGTTTCACATGAAAAAATGGCTTTTTCTGCTCATTCTGGCGTTATTGTGGCACCCGCCTTTGTCCTTCGCAGACACATCCGCATCCACCCAGGGCACCCCCCGTATCACCATCCCGGACCCAAGTTATCAGTTTGATCCGGTCATTGAAGGCGATGTGGTCACCCATGAGTTCAGGCTGATCAATTCCGGAAACGCCTTGCTGGAAATTCTCAAAATCCAGACCGGCTGAGGGTGCACCGCAGCCACCAGCGCGCGGCAGCTTCTTCCGGGGGAAGAAGGAAAATTAAATGCATCCTTTGCCACACAGGGCTATGGCGGCCGAATGGTCAAAGAGGTGATCAAAATCCACACCAATGATCCTGAGAACCAAATCATTACAGTCTCACTTTCCGGCGAAGTTCGACCCATAGCCCGCCTTACGCCTCAAATGATCAGCCTGAGAGGCAAACCCGGTGAAACACTTTCCGGTGAGATAAAAATCGTTCCAGCGGCCTTTCCCGATTTCAACATTGTGACCGCAACTGCCAAAAACGGCCGGGATATCGACTTCACCATCGAAAAACTGGGAACCCCGCCGGACAGTTATTTTGTGTTAACTGTCAACAACCAGAAAAGTACGGCCGGCCGGTACTTTGACATCATCGAGCTTGAAACCGACCTCGATCCCCAAAGGGTCATCAAAATCCGGGTGGCCGGGTATATCCAACCCTGATTAATTCAGCAGATTCAAACGTTTAAACAGCAGGCACACCGCCTGCTGTTTTCTTTTGGATACGGTGCATTTTTTTATTCCGGAGGTTGACAACCAGTTTATGTAGCTATATATTCCAATTTAACGATTTATAGGAGCGCATACCATGAATAAAAACTGCAGCTGCAACGAGCCGGGCATCATGTTCCTGCCCTGTTCAGGCGGTACCTGTGAGGGCCGACTGGCCTGTAAACTGCCGGTCCAGAAAAAGTTTGATTCTCCCAGGGCACTGTCTCCGGGGGACCGGGCCAAATCCAGGCAGCTGGGAGGCAAATGCTGCTGATCGGTCTCTGCCCGGACAGCCATTGTGATGATAAGATTTTTTTAGATAACAGGAACCGACCATGAAAGAATTTATCAAAGTGATGAAAGCCCTGTCTGATCCGGCCCGGGTGAAAATCATGAAAATGCTTCAACACAAAACCATGTGCGTGTGTGAAATCCAGACCGCCCTGGACAAAGCCCAGTCCACCACCAGCAAGCACCTCAAGATCCTGGAGGATGCCGGCCTTATCGCGTATCAGAAAAACGGGCTGTGGGTGAACTACAAACTGGCGAACGGTACCCAGAGCCCGTTTGCCGCCAGCCTGATCAGCCATCTTCACCACTGGCTGGAGGATGATTCCGACATTCGGGAACTGGTCCGGCTGCTGCCAGCCATTGACCGTAACATTATCTTGAACCGAAACTGATTGGTTCACCAAGGACTTTTACATAATGAAGGAAAAAACCAAGCTGTTTTATCTGGTGTCCCTGTTTCTCATGGCTTATTTCATCCCCTGGGCACACCCGGTGATCCGGCAATCCGGGCTGGAAGCATTTATGATGCTCCAGGAATATGCCAGGGAACATGTCTTGACCTGCCTGATTCCGGCGTTTTTCATTGCCGGTGCCATTGCCGTATTCGTATCCCAGGCATCGATACTCAAATATTTCGGAAACCAGGCCAATAAAATACTGTCCTATTCCGTGGCATCGGTATCAGGCACCATCCTGGCGGTCTGCTCCTGCACGGTACTGCCGCTTTTTGCCGGCATCTACACCCGGGGTGCGGGCATCGGCCCGGCCACGGCATTCCTTTACTCCGGTCCGGCCATCAATGTCCTGGCAATCACCATGACTGCCAAAATTTTGGGATGGCAGCTGGGACTTGCCCGGGCCATTGGTGCCGTTGTTTTTGCAATCATCACGGGCCTGTTGATGTCGGTGATTTTCAGAAAAGACGACATGGCCAGAACCGGCGGCCAGATCTATGTGCCGGATGAAGAGGACAAGGGGCGGACCCTTTTCCAGGACAGCATCTACATTCTGACCATGGTGCTGATCCTTATTTTTGCCGCATTCGCTAAACCGGCCCCGGACGCCACAGGACTGTGGCCGGCCATCTTTGCCGCCAAATGGGTTATCACCGTTATTCTTCTGATCGCTTTAGGGTGGATGCTCAAGGCCTGGTTCACCAAGGATGAGCGGGTTTCCTGGATCGATGCCACCTGGGGATTCATGAAACAGATCTTTCCGTTGCTGTTTGCCGGTGTGATCGTGGCGGGATTTCTCCTGGGCCGCCCCGGACACTCAGCATTGATCCCCGGGCAGTACATTCAGACCCTGCTGGGAGGCAATTCGTTGTGGGCCAACCTTTTCGCCTCGGTGGCCGGGGCGTTCATGTACTTTGCCACCCTTACCGAAGTCCCCATTCTTCAGGGGCTTCTGGGCGCCGGCATGGGCAAGGGCCCTGCTCTGGCCCTGCTGCTGGCAGGCCCTGCCCTGTCTCTGCCCAACATGCTGGTGATCGGCAGGGTCATGGGCGTGAAAAAAACAGCGACGTTCTGTTCCATCATCATTGTGATGTCCACCATCGCCGGCATGATTTATGGGACGTTTGTCGTATAATAAAAACCCCGAAACATAATCTTTTAAAGGAGTAGCATCATGGAAATCAAAATTCTGGGCCCTGGATGCCCCAAATGCGAACAAACCGGTAAAATCGTGTCCGAAGCCGTGTCTGAAACAGGGGTGGACGCCACTGTGGAAAAGGTGACCGATGTCATGGAGATCGCCGGATACGGAGTTTTCGGTACCCCGGCCGTGGTCATTGACGGGGATGTCAAATGCGTGGGAAAAATCCCCAAAAAAGAGGATGTCAAATCCTGGCTGACCAAATAAAAACACGCAAGCACAATAAGGAAATGCCCCTGATGGCCCGAACCATCTGTATGGAACATATGAGACCATGGACCCTCAACCCACTGACCGCCTTGCTCATAGGACTGACAGTCCTTTCGGCAGTGCCCCCGACCGCCCACGCAGAAACGGTGCAGGATCTTTATCCCCTGCTGTCGGACCGGTTTATCAAAACCGCGACCCTCACCCCTTTGGGCGATGACCGGATTCTGCAAACCGACACCGGCATCGTGCTGACTCAGACCCGGATGAAAAAGACCCTGGAACAGCATGATCCCCGATTGAAGGACCAGCTGGAAAACAACCTGATTTTTCTGGCGGAACAGGAGATCCTCACCCTGATTCTGGAAGCTGAGGTGAAAAAAAGCGGCATGGCAGACGGTAACGCCGTGACCCAGGAGCAGATAGCCGCCTTTCTGGAGTCCAAAATAGGGGATACGACGGTTTCCGACCAGGAGGCAAAAACCTTTTATGATGAAAACAAGGTCATGGTCGGAGGCATGCCCTTTGATCAGGTGTCTGAGAGTATCAAACAGTTTTTGCTGGAAAACAAACGGCAGACCGCGGTCCGGACCCATATTCATGATCTGGGCAACCGCCACCAGATCCGCTTCGATGACACATGGATGGATGCCCAGTACAAACGGATGACCGACAACCCGGTGGACAAGGCCAGGCTGTCCGGAAAACCCACCCTGGTGGAGTTCGGTGCCACCGGGTGTGTCCCCTGTGACATGATGCAGCCCATCCTGGAAAAACTGGAGAAAAAATTTCCTGACACCCTGAACATCGTGTTTCTTCATGTGGGTGAAAATCAGGTACTGGAAGGGCGGTACGGGATCCAATCCATCCCGGTCCAGGCGTTTTTCGATGCCGATGGAAAAGAAGTGTTCCGGCACACGGGATTTTATCCAGAAGAAGAGGTGATGACACAGTTGAAAAAAATGGGGGTGGCCCAGTGAAACAGGTGCGTTTCCTTGTTTATATCGTCATTGTCATTGTCGCCGCAGTCATCATTTATAATTTGCAGTTTAAAAACAAATCCGCGGGGGGCCCTGTCAGCGGCACAGCAGAATCAGAGGTCCGCTATGAGTTCAACGAACTGCCGATAAAAGGCAAAGTCACCCTGATAGACCTGGGCGCCATCGAATGTGTGCCCTGCAAGATGATGGCTCCGATTCTGAAAAAGCTGGAGGCGGCCTACCGGGACCGGGCTGTGATCGCGTTCATCGACGTATGGGAACACCGGGACCAGACCCCCCGGTTCGGGGTCAGGGCCATTCCCACCCAGATTTTTTTTGATCCTGACGGCAAAGAGGTGTACCGCCACCAGGGATTTATGAGTGAAGCCGCCATCGTGGAGCAGTTGACCCGCATGGGCGTTGAAAAACCCGCGCTTTAGACCAAAAAGACAAGGAGCATGATGATGCTTGATTCTGTTTTTCTGACCGTGAACCAGTGGATGACCGGCGGCATCTTGATCGCCGCGGTGGGATCTTTTTTGTGGGGCATGATCAGTGTGCTGTTCAGCCCTTGTCACCTGGCCTCCATTCCGCTGATCGTGGGCTATGTGGGGGGGCAGGAGAAAATGATCCACCCCCGCCAGGCCGGCGTCTATTCCGCGCTGTTCACTATCGGCCTGTGTATCACCATTGCGCTGATCGGCATCATCTGCGCCCTTTTGGGCCGGATACTGGGGGATGTGGGAAATTACTGGCAGATACTGGTGGGCGCCGTTCTGGTTTGGGTGGCTCTGGGCATGCTCGGGGTTGAAAAATGTTCCTTGTCCGGGGGCCCGATGCACCGACTGAAACTCAAGGGCATGACCGGGGCTTTTGTGCTGGGGCTGGCCTATGGGGTGCTGTCCGGTTCCTGCACCTTCGGTTTCATCGCCCCCATCCTGGCACTGATTACCATCCAGGAAAAAGTAATGACCGGTGTCATTCTCATTATCCTGTTCGGCATCGGCCACTGCCTGCCCATCGTCATTGCCGGCAGTTCCACGGCCCTGGTGAAAAAACTGCTGGAAAGCAGCGCCTGGAGCGGGGCCGGCATGTGGTTCAGAAAACTGGCCGGGGCCACCATCATGCTACTGGGCCTGTATTTCATTGCCAACCCCTTTTTCCCAGCCCTGCAGGCGGTATAAACCGGTAACACAGGCCCATCAAGGAGATATGACATGCTGCTGAAAACCTATTCTCTGGAAATATTCAAATCCAAATGCCAGGCAGATGCCGAAGGCGTGCATTGCTTTGCCCATCTGGACCAGGATGTGACACAGGCCATTCCCTACCTGAATGCCGTGCTCGGGGGATTCGAATACCTCAATGATCCCCCGGCCGTGACCTTTAAAAGCCATGGTAAGCTGATCACGGTGCACGGTGATAGAATTGCGGTGAATGCCCTGAAGGATGAGGCGGAGGCCGAAAAAATCGTGGCATGGCTCAAAAATGAAATCAATGAAGCCTGGGAGAAAAAAGAGGGGATCGAGCCCTGCTATACCGGGATGCCCCGCCCCGGAATCATGGAAATTCTGAAACTGCTGCCCAGAACCAATTGCAGGGAATGCGGCCAGCCCACCTGTCTGGTGTTTGCAACAAAAGTGGCGGAAGGGGCCAAAGGCCCTGAAGACTGCCCTCCCCTGGATGTGGAGCAGCACCGGCATCTGACCGAATATATGTGCCGGTTCAACCTTGAACTGTAAGCCAGGGAGCCGATACCAATGACAGTATTTTTACGGACTGGAAACCATTTCACCAACACTATCCGCCAGGCGGTTTTCATCATGTTGATATCCGTGGCCATCGGCACGGCTGTCAACCTTATCCGGCCGGACGGGATCCCTTTTGTGGAAACCTGGTCCATGGCGGATAAACTGGCCACAGAAAATGGTGACACAATGGCCATTCCTTTGTCCGAAGCAGCCGCGCTGTTCGAAAAAGACGCGGCTGTCTTCCTGGATGCCCGGACTCCGGCCGAATATGATCAGGGACACATCCAGGGCGCTGTCAACCTGCCCTGGCATGAGGTAGACAATTATTTTGAAACCGTCATCATGACCCTGGACCCGGAAGCAATGGTCATCACCTACTGCGACGGGGAAGCCTGTTCGCTGAGCCATGACCTGGCACTGTTTCTCAAGGACCTGGGATTCGCCCGGGTCAAAGTGCTGGTCAACGGCTGGACCCTGTGGAAGGAACACAATCTGCCTACAACCAAACCGTCATCATGATCCTTCGGAGACCCCATGCCCCAAAAAAAACTACCTTATGATGTCACGCTTACTTTAGGTTACCACTTCACCCGGCTGGTCATGGCCGGGGTCTTCATCTATGCCAGCCTCGACAAAATCATCCACCCGGACCTGTTTGCCGAGGCAGTCTACAACTACCAGGTGCTGCCCGGGTATCTCGTGAACCTGACGGCCCTGATACTACCTTGGCTGGAGCTGATCCTGGGCTTCTGCCTGCTGATCAACCGGTGGATGGCCGGGGCATCGGCCCTGACTGCCGCATTAATGACGATATTTGTGGGGCTGACACTCTTCAACCTGGCCCGGGGCCTGGATATCAGCTGCGGGTGTTTTTCCACGGCCACAGATGAAAATCCCATCACCCTGCTGACCCTGGCGCGGGATGTCCTGTTTCTGATCTTATCCTTGGGACTGATCATACTGTTGTTCTTTAAAAACACCCGCAGTGTGGGAAAAATCCATAAACCATCTCCCTGAACCAGGCACCTGTGAACCGTTTGAGAACCTTAGTCTCCCAAAGAGGATATAGCAACATGAAAAGAGGAAAACCGGAGAAGGTGATGAGAACAACAACCGATTTCACCTTACTGATGTTGGAAATATTCAAAAAATGCGCCGGCCGTTCCGGATGCGGGGTGTGCCGGGAACACATGGAAGAGGATTGCCTGTTTTTTCCTGAAATATACCGCCTCCACGACCTGGCAGAAGAAACCGGCACGCCCCCGGATGAAAAGGCCCTGGCATCCCTGTTGGACCTGTGCACTCTGTGTGGGCTGTGCCCGTGCCAGGATATCCGGATGCTGGTGCTCAAAGCCAAGGCTGCCAGAGCCGAAGAGAAAAAACCGCCGTTGTCCGCAAGGCTTTTGTCGGATGCCCGGCAGGTTGGCCACTGGGGAACGGCATTTTCCGCTGTGATCAATCCCCTGAACCGGCTGACACCTGTCACAGCACTGGCAAAAAAGGTCCTGGATATCCATCCTCAAAGGTCTTTGCCCGTTTTTCCGAAAGAAAGCTTTTTTGCCTGGGCACAAAGAAGGGGGTTGCCCTCACCGGGAAAACTCGCGGCAAAGGACGCTCCCAGAGTTGCCTATTTTGTCGGATGCAGTGCCGGCTACCTGTTTCCCGATGTGGCCAAAGCCGCGGTGGGTCTGCTGGAACAAAACGGGATTCAGGTGTTTGTCCCTTCCCAGGACTGCTGCAGCATGCCCCTGATCATGGAGGGAAACCAAAAGACGGCTGAAAAACGGATCCAGGCCAATCTGAAAACCCTTGGTGCCTGTGTTCGGGAGGGATACGACATTGTCTGCTCCTGTCCCACCTGCGGGTATTTTTTTAAAAAACTGCTTGTGGAAACTGCGTATTATTCAGATGCGTTTCAGCAGCAGTCAGGGACCGATGCAACGGTCATGAAAGTGCCTTCCGGATCCAATGATCAGACATTCACCACTGTTCCCAAAAGTATTTACCAAAACATACTGAAGGACAACGGGTATTTTTCCGGTATCGATCCATTACAGCGCATTGATCTGTCATTGAAAGTCAAAGATATGGGGGAGTATCTGCTGTCACTTCATAACAGCGGGAAAGCGGCGGTGACATTACGGACTCCGGAACAGCCCCTGGCCTATTTTGCCCCCTGTCACCAGCGGGAACAAGGCATGGGACAGCCCTATTACCAGTTGATCAGCGCGCTGCCCGGTGCAGATATCAAACAGGTGGGCTCGGATATGCAGTGCTGCGGCATGGGCGGTCACCTGGGATTTAAAAAAAACTTTCATGACCATTCCCTTGCCATTGGCTGGCCGGTTCTTGACAAATTGTCCATGGAATCCGGCAGAACCCTTGTCACCGATTGCTTGAGCTGCCGCCTTCAATTGCAGCACACCCTTTTTGCCCCGGTCTTTCATCCCCTTGAGATGCTGCAGGGCATCAGGGAAGGGGAAAACAAACCCAAAAACATATCCGGCCTTCATGAAGGGTAACAGTTTCATTTTTCCGGGAATCAGGAATCGATTTGCCGGTGCTGCAGTTATGTTTTCTCCCGGTTAAATACTTTTAAGGCGTGGTGTTTTTTTGGACCGGCCGGTTCAAGGGATTGAAAATCGATCCGTCAGACCGGAAAATCCCTGAGTGTTTCATGGGTGCCTTTGTGCATCTCGTACCAGAATTCGAACGCGGCCTGGTGTTTATCTTTATCAAACAGATCCAGCCAGTGATCCAGGTCCGGATCTTGAACTTTATCCACCGTTTTTTTGTTTTTCAAGAAGGTGTGGACCATGTCGATGTTCCGTTCCGATTCCCAGAATACCGATGCATTCCGGCTGGTGATACGGCCGGCGGTCAGTCGTATCGACGCCAGGAACCAGTCTTTCAACCCGTAGATTTTTTCAATGATGTCGGGCATGAGATCTTCAGCCCAGGCCCGGTGAAACCGGCATATCCCGAGATTGTCCAGCATCAGTTCCTGAAGCATGCGCCGGGCGTTTTCCCTGCCAAGTGCCCGGGGTGCCATGAAATTATTGCCATAGTGCATGTAGTATTTGCCCATGATGGCCATGGGTGCCAGCACCCCCGGGGTCCAGTATTGGTTGGGAACCATCCATCCCTGGCGGGCAAATGCCGTGTGAACAAACCGGTCCATGATGGGATTGCCTTTTTCTTTTGCCAGGCTTCGAGCCAGTTTTCTGGCCCCCTTTTCCAGAGGAATCTTCCCATCCGGCCGGACCATTTCATCCAGCAAAAGCGTTCCGAGTTTTGCATTGTGCAGGGAATCTTCAACCACATCAAAGTCCTGAAAATTCCATTTTGGTTTCATGGTCACGCCTAAATGGTCAGGATCCAGCAGTTTCTCATCCAGGCAGTCCATGAGCCAGGCCAGGACCCCGCCTGCGGCAATGGCATCAAATCCCAGCATATCGGCATGGCTGGCAAGCGTTTCTGCAGCCCGCTGATCAAAAATGCCGCACAGAGGTCCCATGGCCTGATAGGGTTCATAGTCTTTCTTGTAGATTCCGTTCATTTTCTTGCACACGGCCGCACAGGGTTCGCCGCAGGTTTTCTGCTGTTTTTTCCGGATCGTTTCCTCGTTGAACTGTTTCAGGTAATGGTCGCGGATAAATTGCTGGTGCAGGGTTTTTCGTTCATCCTCGCTCCAGTAAATCGTGCGGTAATTGAACGCCAGGATATTGCCGGACATGGCGGCATAGTTCACCCCAAATGTGCCGCCGGTTTCAACAGCGGGATCATACCGGTATTTGGTGGTGGCCTCGATATCCTTGGCAGCCATGTGCTGGTTGTATTTGTCTTCAAACCATTGATCCGCCACGTTGCGTTCACGAAAATCTTCATCCACATAGGTGCCGCCGTAGATAATGCCGACAATGCCGTGCTCCTGAAAAAGTTTGGAGCCGAACCCGCCACGGCCGGCCCAGGTATCCACCGGGGTCAGCTTTCCCTTGCGCACCGGGGCCGAGGCAATGGCTCCAAAATCGGTCGACCGGGCAGCCGGTCCGGTTGCCAGGACCCTGGGGTCGGTCTCAAATCGGCCTGAAAACTGGTTCATGGCTGCTTCCATCACGGCATAGACCCCGCCCCGTCCCTTTTCCCAGATCCTGCCGGGAGATACCGGCACCAGCTCCACCTCGATCTCCTCCCCGTGATTCCGGTTGAGATACAGCAGGGACGGACGGTCGGCTTTGCCCAAAATAACCAGCTGATTGATCCCCAGGTTGTCGAACACCAGGGCGGCCCCACCCATGGATGACACATAGAACCCGTGCCAGCAGGGAGATATGCCGCAAAAGATCATCCGGTTCGATCCCGGGAAAATGGAGCCGGCCAGAAGGCCGCCGCCGATGGTCAGGCTGTTGTGCTTGAAACTCATGTGGATGCCTAAATCCACAGGCCCGAAATAATCCCCTACTGCATATCGTTTGAGGCGGTAAAATCCGCTGGCCGCATCCAGCATCAGCACTTTGAGAAAAGCCTGTTTATCTGTCATGTTTTCCGCCTTTTTTTAAGAATAACATACCGGCTGTTTCAGACCACGTAATAACAGCAACTCCCGGCATCAGCTACTGAACCAGTGCTGTGTTCTCTTGCAGAACCCTACCAGCATCAGCATCACCGGCACCTCGATCAGCACCCCCACCACCGTGGCCAGGGCCGCACCCGAGGACAGGCCGAAGAGCATGACAGAGGTGGCAATGGCCACCTCAAAATGGTTGGATGCCCCGATCATGGCGGCCGGTGCCGCATCTTCGTAGTTGAATTTCATGAACACGGCTCCGGCATAGCCGATGGCAAAGATCAGAATGGTCTGGATGAACAAAGGAACCGCGATCCACAGGATGGTCAGCGGATTGGCCGTGATAACATCGCCCTTGAAGCTGAACAGCAAAACCAGAGTCACCAGCAGGGCGCTGATGGTCACCGGGGTCAGGACCCCTAAAAATTTTTCCTGAAACCATTTTTCGCCTTTGGCCTTTATAATCCATAACCGGGAAAAATACCCGGCCACCAGGGGCAAAGCCACGTAGATCCCCACAGACAACAGCAGGGCCTGCCAGGGAATGGGCAACTTGCCCACGCCCAGCAGAAACCCGCCCAGAATCCCGTAAAGCACCAGCATGGTCAGGGAATTGATGGCCACCATCACCAGGGTCAATCCGTCATTGCCCCGGGACAGATACCCCCATACCAGGACCATGGCGGTGCACGGTGCGATGCCCAAAAGGATACACCCGGCCAGATAGCTTCGCCACAGCGGAACCTGCAGCATCTTCACCCCTTCGTGAAGCACCACCACCCCATCGCCGTGGGCAGCCCCCACAGGCAGGTTCAGGCCGAAGGGAATTTTTACCAGATCCATGGCTTCTGTTCCGATAAACCCTTTGAACGCAATCCCCAGAAAAAACAGGGATATGGCATACATGGTAAACGGCTTGATGCACCAGTTGATGAACAGGGTCCAGAACACGGGTTTGCCGCTTTTTCCCGCCCGAATCACTGAGGCGAAATCGATCTTTACCATGATGGGATACATCATGAAAAAAAGGCATACAGCAATGGGAATGGACACCACGGGCGCACCGTTTACGGTGATGGCCATGCCGTCCAGGGCCTTTGCCAGCCCCGGGGCGATTTTTCCCAGCAGAATGCCGCCGATGATGCACAACCCGACCCACACGGTCAGGTACCGCTCAAACACACTGGTCATTTTCCGGTCATTGTCAACAGGGGAACTCATGGGTGTTTTTTCTCCTTTCTCAAGGTTGTTCCTTTTTTTGCTTATGACATCACATTATCGGGCAGTTTTTCCACAAACGCCCGGATCTCATCTCTGACTTTCCGGTAGCAGTCCAGCTGCTCATTTTCATCTCCGCCCCGTTTCCGGATTTCCTTTGCCAGGGCCGGGGGATCTTCAAATCCCTGGTGGACCTTTTTACCGGCCAGCGGAAAATAGGGGCAGGTTTCTTTTGCATGGTCACACACCGTGATCACCACATCCATTGGTCTGTCCTGAAATTCTTTGACGTGTTTGGACCGGTGGCCGGATATATCCACCCCTGCCTCCTTCATCACCGCCACGGCCATGGGGTCCACGCCTTGAGTTTCCACGCCTGCGGAAACCACATCAATGATATCGCCCTTGAGATGGCGGGTCCACCCTTCGGCCATCTGGCTTCGGCAAGAATTTCCCGTGCACAGAAACAATATCTTCAGTTTTTTGTCATCCATTTGCCTTCTCCTTGTTTTTGACCGGACAGCAGGCTTCCCCCCGCTGCATCCGGCAGAGATCTTCTTTGTCCACCGCCATGATCCGCTCCAGCACCGCAAGATCGGCCTGAATCTGGTCAGATGTCCGCACCCGGGGCAGCAGCCAGCTTAAAATGCCATCCATATCCATGCATTGATCATCCAGGCTGAAATACACCCACCGGGATTCTTTTCTGCTTTTCAACAGCCCGGCAGTGACCAGGATGCCCAGGTGCCTCGAAGCCGTGGCACCTGTTACCTGCAGCAGTTCCGTGATCTGGCAGGCACACAGTTCATCATACCGGGTCAGGGATAGAAATATCCTGAGCCGGTTTCTGTCTGCCAGGGCTTTGAGTTTTAAAAGAAAGTCATCCATTTTTGTCCCTTATATTTATTTATATAATTAGCCAAACAACGAATTATTTAACAACTTTTTTTCATCCGGTCAACCGGAAGTTTTCAAGTTCCTTATCCAGAATGAGATTTAATGAACGTGGAGACTGTTTCTTTTTGGATGCTGATCCAGTAAGCAGTGCCATCCTGATTTCATGGTTCAGGGCTTTTTCTTGATTTCAACGGTGATATGTTCAAAATTGCCCACTTTCTTTACAAGGGTGTGGTAGAAAGACGGGTCTTTGTCTTCTGAAGAAGTCAGGCTCAATATCAGGGACCGTTCGTTTTCCGATATCTGCCAGACATGCAGATCTTCAATGGAGGTGGTGTCGGATTCGATCAATTCCCGCAGCCGGGTGATCGTCTCTGACGTGTCTGATTTATCCAAAAGCAGGCTGCTGGTCTGCTTCAGAAGACCGATGGCCCATCTTGCCACAACAATGGCCCCCAGGATCCCGACCAGAGGATCTGCCCAGATAAACCCGAGCAGTTTGGCCGCCAGCAGGGCAAAGATGGCCAGGACACTGGTCAGTGCATCTGTAATGACATGGAGATAGGCGGCCTTGAGGTTGTGGTCCACATGACTGTGTTGATAGCAGATGGAATCTGAATGATCATTGTGTGATTGGGGGAGGTCGTGGCCATGGTTGTGATCCGACCCACCGTGGCCCAGGATAATTGCTGAAACAATATTTACGACCAGACCGACAACCGCCACGACAATGGCCGGGTTGAACAAGATATGGACCGGATTGATCAGGCGTTCAATGGATTCGAATGCCATGGCACCCGCTGCAACCAAAAGGAGAATGGCATTGGTGTAGCCGCCGAGCACGCCGACCTTTCCGGTACCGAAACAAAAAGACGGATTGTCCATCTGTTTTCTGGCAAAGATATATGCGGCAAGGGTAATAAACAGGGCCAGGGCATGGGTGCCCATGTGAATACCGTCGGACAGAAGCGCCATGGAGCCGCTGATTAGACCGGCAATAATTTCTGCGGCCATAGTGATCAGGGTGATGATCACCACAATCAGGGTAACGGTCTCATTTTTCCGGGAATCAGGGATCGATTTGCGGGTGCTGCAGTTATGCGTTCTCATGGTTCAATCACCGGACCCATCCATGCGACCCCGGTGCGCAGCAAAGCGTCCCGGGTGATCATGCCCAGAAACCCTCCATCATCGTTCACCACAGGGAGGCGTTTCAAGGTTTTTTCAATCATCAGGGCCAAGGCTTCTTCAATCAGCATCTCTTTGCGCACCATCACCAGATCCGTGATCATGACCTCGCAGGCTGTGGTACCGGCAAGGATCTGCGACAGATCGGCCCGGTCATTGGGCTGTTTAAAGGAATGAAACGGTTTGGACAGCAGGTGCCAGATCCCTTCCTGTTTCGGCTTGAAGTACCGCAGCAGGTCGCGGTCCGAGATAAGTCCCAGCAGCTTTCCCGTTTCATCCACCACCACCACCCTCTGAAGATCGTTGTCGTCAATGATCCGGATCACTTCGTCTATGGGGGTTTCAGGCAAAACCGCATGCACATCCTGTCTCAGGATATCTCCCACATGTTTCAGGTTTTCCACTTCCACGTTCCGGGTACTGAAAGCGCGCCAGTCAGGTGCCTCGTGCATCACGATCCTGAAAATGTCCAGCCGGGACAAAATCCCCGTGAGCTGTTGATCGCCGTCCACCACCGGGAGACGTTTGAGGCCCTTGGCAAGCATCCGGTCCACAGCCTCGGACAACGGCCGGTCTTCAGTGATCACAACCACCGGCGCGGTCATGATCTCTTTGACTTTTTTTTCCGAGAGCTGATCCAATACCGATTCCCGCCGGGCCTGATCCGATTCCGACAGCAGGTCCAGGCGCAAGGGAAGCCCGCCTCTCCGGATCAGGTCACCCTGGGTGACCATGCCCACAGGCCGCCGGTTGTCATCCACCACCGGCAGTCCGGTGAAAATCGATGCCAGCAGAACCCGGGCCGCATCTCCCACCGGTGTGTCCGGGATGACGCTTTGCGGATCCTGTGTCATCACATCCCGGACCCGCAGCTGTCTGGGAAAAAAGGAACTGCGGGTCCGATGACTCAGGACATTCAGGTCATGAAGGGCCACAATCCCGTCGGTAACAATCTGTTTCAGCCCGTCCAGCACACGATCTGTTTCCGCCGCAGGCACCAGAATACAGATGCGGATCGGCAGATTGTAGGACAGAATCTCCAGACGCCCCGTGGCCATCTCTCCGTTTTCATAACATCCGGCAATCCCCCGGGTGACCATGCACCGGGCCGCGATTTTCAGATCATGCACATAGGCGAGGACCGCATCAGTCAAGGGCTCTTTCCGGTACCGGACCTCTTCTCCTGTAAAAATCTCTATGGCGTTGTAGTGCAGCATCATCTCCTCCTATTTCACGCTGCCGATCCACAATCCCACGACGGTCAATGCCAGACCGCCCAGGTTGTTGATCAGGATGTTCACCACCGGTTGCACCATGAGTCCGGCCCGGCCGGCACTGACGGTTTCGATGGAGAAAGTTGAAAAGGTTGTCAAAGCACCCAGAAATCCGGTAATCAGCAAGAGGCGCATCTCCGGCGTCAGCAGCCGCACCCGGTCCGACAGCCCGAACAAGAGCCCGATGAGAAAACATCCCGCCAGGTTGGCGACCAGGGTTCCCCAGGGGAAGCGGGTGCCCCACAGGTTTACCGAAAGAAGGCTGATGCCGTAGCGGCTTGCCGCACCCAGGCTGCCGCCTGCCATGACCAACAGGAGTTTTTCCATTTTTTTACAACCCCTTTCTATATTGATGTTAAGGGCTACTTTAGCACTGTTTTTCCGAAATTGCAGCAACAAGGATCAAGAGAAACGTGATCAGAATGCGCTGACGGAAAAAGCGCACAGCTACCCGGGAAAAATCGATCGTTCATTTTCGGTGGAATGATTCAATAAAAATCCTTGATGATTTTTGTCAAAGACTGGTACTATCACGAATATAAAATTTTACGTGACCAATAACCTTTGATTTTTCTGGAGCGTGGGATATGTATTTTTCAACCGCAGGCATTGAAACGGCCATCTGGATACCGCCGCTGGTGGCATTTGCGGTATCATTTTTCACCTCCATGGGCGGGATATCCGGTGCGTTTCTGCTGCTGCCGTTCCAGATGTCGGTGCTGGGCTACACCCATCCGTCGGTCAGTGCCACCAACCAGCTGTTCAATATTGTGGCCATCCCCAGCGGGGTTTACCGTTACTGGCGCGAGGGCCGGATGGTATGGCCCCTGACCTGGATCGTTATTATAGGAACCCTGCCCGGCGTTTTCATCGGTGCGATTGTCCGGGTGGCCTGGCTGCCGGATCCCCGGTTGTTCAAGCTGTTTGCCGCCGGGGTCCTGCTGTATATCGGCGGCAAGATGTTGCGGGACATGCTGAAGCAATCCAGCCGGAATAACGGTAAGGGCGACAATGAAAAACGATTTCAAACCCTGATGAAAACCTGGCACCCGGATGACAGCACAGAACGGCCCTCCACGGTGACACATTTCAATATCCGGCAACTGGGTTTTTCATTTTATGGGGAAACCTATGAAGTGTCCTTTCCGGGCATCTTTTTTCTCAGTTTCATTGTGGGCATTGTGGGCGGGATATACGGAATCGGCGGCGGTTCCATCATCGCCCCGTTCTTTGTCACTTTTTTCGGGCTGCCGGTATATATCGTGGCCGGCGCCGCCCTGATGGGAACCTTTGTCACCTCCATTGCCGGTGTCGCTTTCTACCAGACCATTGCCCCGTTTTATCCCCACCTGTCCGTGGCACCTGACTGGCTGCTGGGCATTCTGTTTGGTGTGGGTGGCATGGCCGGCATGTATTTAGGTGCCCGGTGCCAGAAATTTGTTCCGGCCAATGCCATCAAATGGATGCTGACCGGGATCATGATGCTGACGGCAGCCAAATATGTGTTCGATTTTTACAGATGAAACATTTTCATTCCATCCATCGCCTTCGAATCCTGTTGCCGTAATGGTCACCCGCCCGGAACGGTATTGAAAACCACCGGAAAATGACCTATGCTTCTGTAATGAATTCTCAGGTTCAGGCAGATGCAGCGGTCACAGCCGACCGGAAGGGGGGAGGATTGAAACTGATCCTTCCCTTTTTCAGGCAGTACAAGACCCAGATCCTTTTGGGCATGATCTGCATGATCATTGTGGACGGCACCCAGCTCATTGTCCCACAGGTGGTCCGATCCGTGGTGGACACCCTGGCTGCTGGCAGCCTGGACCGGGCGGTGCTGATCCGCCAGAGTGTGTTCATCCTGGGGCTGGGGGTGCTCATGGCCATACTGCGCTATGCCTGGCGCATCCTGCTCATGGGCAGTGCCAGAAACCTGGAAAAAGGGATCCGGGATCAGTTATATGCCCATATCATGACATTGGACCCCGCGTTTTTCGACCGGGTGAATACCGGAGATATCATGGCCCATGCCACCTCGGACATCAACCATGTGCGCATGGCCTTTGGATTCGGGATTATCGTGATGGTGGACACGATACTGCTGGGGGGCGCCATTCTGGCCATCATGATCTGGACCCACCCCAAACTTACAGCCATGGCCATGATCCCTATGCCGGCACTGATTTTCTTCACACGGCACCTGGGGAAAAAAATGCATGACTTTCACACCACCGCCCAGGAATCGTTTTCCCAACTCACTGAAATGATCCGGGAGAGTTTTTTCGGTATCCGGATCATCAAGGTATTCAATTTTGAATCTCTGGTTACAGACCGGGTGGGATATGCCGCCACTGATTATTTTCGCAAGAACCTGAAGCGGGCCGTTGTAACGGCACTGCTCCGCCCTTTGCTGGCCTTTTTCTTCAACATCTCTTCATTGATCATTCTGTTTTACGGAGGGATACTGGTGATGCGAAACACCTTAAGTCCCGGAGAACTGGTGGCCTTTCTCCAGTATCTGGGCCTGCTGGCCTGGCCGATCATTGCCATCGGATGGATGACCAACCTGTTCCAGAGGGGCATGTCCTCTTTGCGCCGTATCAACACACTGCTCCAGTCCCAGCCCCGGATCACCTGCCCGGAACATCCGGTGCCCATGCCTCAGAAGATCCGCCATATCCGGTTCAACCATGCAGGGTTTTCCTATGACGGCCAGACCCCGATATTGTCAGACATCTGCCTGGAAATCCCGGCCGGCACCCGGGTGGGCCTCACCGGGCCGCCGGGGACCGGCAAGACCACTCTGGCGTATCTGATGATGCGGCTGTATGATCCCACACAAGGTGATATCCGGGTAAACGGCATTCCCACCACAGACACGGACCCGGAAACTCTGAGAGCCCACATCGCATTCATGCCCCAGGAACCGTTTCTGTTTTCCAGCACCCTCCGGGACAATATCCTTATGGGACGGGACATGGCAGATCCCGATCTGGAGAAGGTGATCCGAACCTGTGATCTTTCCGATACCATCGAAGCCATGCCCCGGGGACTGAAAACCCTTGTGGGGGAACGGGGTGTGACGTTGTCCGGAGGCCAGAAACAGCGGCTGGCCCTGGCCCGGGCACTGGTGGAGAACAAACCCGTGCTGATCCTGGATGACCCGGTAAGCCAGCTGGACACCCAGACCGCACGAAGAGTGATCGACGGTATCCACCGCCTCACCAAAGACCGTACTTGCATCATTATCTCCCACCGGCTGTCCGCCCTTTCCGCATGCGACACAATATATATCCTGGAAAACGGACGGGTCTGTGCCGGCGGACCCCATTCCCTTCTGCTTGAAACCTGCCGGTACTACCGGCATGCATTTGATGTGCAGCAATTTGAGGAGGCCTGATGACACGGGAAGAAAAGGAAATCCGTCTGGCTGATCTGGTTCTGGCCAAAGCGCTGTGGCCCTATATCCGCCCCTATGCATGGATGCTCGCAGCGTCCACGCTGATGGTGTTTGCCGGTATTTTCTTTGAACTGTCCATACCGCTGCTCATCCAGAAAGGCCTGGACGGGTTTATTCTGCAATCCGGCCAGAATTCAAAAGAAGCTTTTTTTCTGGGTTTGCATATGGAGGATTTCAGGTCATTCGGTCTTTTTTTCAGCCTGATGATCCTGGCAGCCTTTGTGATTGATTTCGGTCAGACCCTGTTTCTGGAATACAGCGGACAAAAAATCATTCTGAACCTTCGCTGGAAAATGTTCTCGCACATGACCGGCCTGCCGGTGGCCTATTATGACAAAAACGCCTCCGGCCGCCTGGTGGCCCGGGTGGCCGGAGACATCGAAAACATGAACGAAATGTTCACCAGTGTGCTGGTGTTCATCTTCAAGGACCTGGTGCTCATGGCAGCCATTTTCGTGATGCTGGCACGGCTCAATGCCGGACTGGCCTTTTATCTGTTTCTGCTGGTGCCGGTGATCCTGGTAAGTGTAACCGGATTTTCCCGGCAGGTGCGCAGCGCTTTCCGGACCATCCGTCAAAAAATCGGTGAGATCAACCACAGCTTTTCCGAAGGCATCTCCGGCATCCGCGCCATCCAGACCACCGGAAGCGCATCCCCGTTTATCAAGCGATTCCGGGATCTCAACGCGGCCCATTATGATGCAGCCATGCTCCAGATAAAGATCTTTGCAGTGTTCATGCCTTTTATCGGATTACTGGGCATCGTCAGCACGGCTATCATCCTGTGGACCGGCGGCCACAAGGTCACGGCCCATCAGATGACCATCGGCGAGCTGGTGGCGTTTCTCACCTATATGAAGCTGTTTTTCAGGCCTTTGCGGGAGCTGTCGGAAAAATTCAACCTGCTCCAGAATGCCCTGGCATCGGCAGAGCGGATCATTACAGTCCTGGAACAACCCAGGGATCTGCAACGTCTCACCCGCAGACGGACCCGGCTGGATAGTATCGTCCGCGTGGCTTTCGAGCACGTGAATTTTTCCTATGACGGGAAAACCCCCGTGCTCAAAGATATCAGCTTTTCGCTTGAGAAAGGAGGTTCCATCGGCATCGTGGGTCATACCGGATCCGGCAAGACGTCCATCATCAACCTGGTCACCGGGTTTTACCGGCCAAATACCGGCCGCATTTTGATCAACGGTCAACCCCAGGAATCCATCGACATGATGAATATCCGACAAAAAACCGCCCTGGTCATGCAGGATCCCATCCTTTTTTCAGGCACGGTCAGAGACAATATCTGCCCGCCGGAAAAGCCCTTGCAAGACCCTGCCCTGAAAAAAGTGCTGGAACAGGCCAACTGCGAATTTTTGTATGCTAAGTTCAATGGACTGGAAACCCTGCTCAAGGAAGGAGGCCGCCCTCTGTCCGCCGGAGAAAAGCAGCTGGTATGCATTGCCAGGGCCTTTGCCTGTGACCCGGACCTGATCATTTTCGACGAAGCCACTTCCTATATGGATTCAGAATCAGAACAGGCCGTGCATGAGGCCATGAACCGGCTCATGCAGGGACGGCTGTCCATCATCATCGCCCACCGCCTGTCCACCATCCGGCACTGCCACCATATTCTTCTGCTCAGAGACGGCCGGATCCGGGAGCAGGGAAATCATTTGGAACTGGTGCGCACCAAAGGGGAATACTGGCATCTTCTGGAAAAAGAAACCCTGTGACCGGTATGTGACCGTAAAAGGGGAACCCATTCAGAACGGGCTTGTCAGCGGATCTCCACCAGTGTCTCCAGGGGATACCGCCGCCGGGGCGGCTGTAGATCCAACCGGTATCCTAAAGCCACCAGTACCGCCACTTCCACTTCCCGGGTGTCAATTTCCAGAACCTGCTCCACCCGGTCTTTTTCAAACCCTTCCATGGGACAGGAGTCAATGCCCATTGCAGCGGCGGTGGTCATGATATTGGCCAGAGCGATATAACACTGCTTGCTGCACCAGGCATACAGGCTCATCCGGGGCAGTACCTCTGTTTCCATGTGATGCCGGTATTTTTCAATGTATGCGGCGGTGGCATCCTCAGGCAGTCCTCTGCGGCCGAAACTTTCAGCCACATACGGGTGGCCCGGGGCCACCAGTGGGGGTCTGGCCAGGATCGCGATCACATGGCTGCTGTCTGTGACCTGGGGCTGGTTCCAGCAGGCAGGACGCAGTTTCTCCCGGATATCCGGTGATTGCAGCACCAGAAACCGCCATGCCTCCATACCGAAAGAGAAGGGAGACAGGACCGCAGCCTTGAGGATCGTGTCCAGGTCCGTGTCGGAAATCTTTCCGGCCGGATCGAATTTCTTGCATGCATGACGGAAGTTCAGTGCATTGATGACGGCGTTCATGGCAATACCTCCTTTTGATGTCTGAATGATTCAGTACACCCGGTCTGTTCAGACAAAAAAGACCGGGTGTTTCAAAAGGCCCAATTATCTTATCACCCTTTGGCAAACAACGCCTTGACGATATGGGTGACCATGGCCGGGTTTTCCTTGAGCCGGCGGGTGGAATACCCGAACCAGTGTTCGCCGAACGGCACATACACCCGCACCTTGTGACCGGCATCCGCCAGGCCCTGCCGCTGTTTTGGGGTCACCCCGTAAAGCATCTGGAACTCATAGCGGTCTTTGGGGATGTTGTACTTGTCAATCAGGTTCAGCGCACCCTCGATCAGGGGTTTGTCGTGGGTGGCAATGCCCGGATAGATGCCGTTCTGAAACATGAATTCCAGATCTTCCAGGTAATGGGCATTGATCTCCTCGTATTTTTTGTAAGCAATGGAAGCGGGTTCCACATAGATGCCCTTGCACAGCCGAAAATTCAGATCCGCTTCATCAGATTTCAGATCCAGCATGGCTTCGATATCGGAACGGGTTCGTTTCAGGTACGCCTGGAGCACCAGCCCCACATTTTTGGGAAATTCCGCCTTGATCCGTCTGAAAATCGCGATGGTATCGTCCACGGTGGGTGAATTTTCCATGTCGATGCGGACAAAATTTCCATACCCGGCCGCTGTGGCAACAATATCCCGCATATAGTCTGAGCAGGTCTGCTTCTCCAGAAGAAGGCCGAACATGGTGGGCTTGATGGAATAGTTTCCATTAACATCCGTGGCTTCCACCGTGTTGATCAGATCGATGTACTGATCCCGGTTGTCTTTGGCCTGTTCCATGTTTTCAATGAATTCACCCAGGATATCCAGGGTAACCAGGGTATTGTTCCGGTTCAACTCCAGGGACGCGTCCATGGCCTGCTGGGTGGTTTTCCCGGCGATATACTCTTTTGAAAACTGCCAGACCAGTTTCTCCGGCATATGGGGAAGAATCTGACTGATAAGTTTATTTATCATGATGATCAAACTCCTTATATTGAATTTTCAGATGTGCGTTCCCCAATGGTTAAACCATTACAAAAAAAAGTCAAGGATTATTCATTAAATTCTTCTGTCTCACTTGAGAATTTCCTTTCCGGCTAAGCGGATCATCTCTCCGGGCCGGTCTGGGCCGGCAACTGACAAGCAGGCATTTGACCGGCTCAGGCATCTGCCCACCTCGGCCATGGCTTTTCCAGGCCGGTTGTTTTCCTCACTCAAATGGGCCAGAATAACATGGTGCAGATTTTCGTGGTGCAGTTCCGCCAGAAGGATGCCGGCATCATGATTGGACAAATGACCTGTGCGGGATTGGATGCGCTGCTTTAAATGCCACGGATAAGCGCCGTTGATCAGCATATCCGGATCATGGTTGGATTCCAGGTAAAGAATGGTGGACCCGGCCAGATGCGTCCGCACCAGATTGGTGACCACCCCCAGATCCGTTGCAATCCCTATTTTGCACCCCTGCCAGGTCACTGTCAGCCCTGCCGGATCCGATGCATCATGAGATATTGAAAAAGGATTCAGGATCAGGTCCTGGATCTCAAACCGGGTCCCGCAGTCAAAATAGGTCAGTTCCGGTACATTGCCCAGACCCGGGCAGGCCTGATGGGTGGCAGGGGAGATATATACCGGAATGTTGAACCGCCGGCCCAGGACCCCGGCGCCCCGGACATGGTCGATATGTTCATGGGTAATGACGATAGCGGACAGATCCGCGGGGTCCTGTCCCACCGATGCCATCCGCCGTTGAAGTTCCACGCCGGAGAGGCCGGCATCCACCAGGATGGCGGTGTCCGGCGTGGAGAGCAGCAAAGCATTGCCTTTGCTGCCTGAAGCCAGCGGACAGATACAAAAAGAATTATTCTTTTTCATCCGCCTTGGCAGCTTTGTAGCTGAGCTTGATTTTCCCATCCCGGGTGATATCCAGGACCTTGACCTTGATCACATCCCCCTCTTTGACCACATCCGTGACCTTCTTGACCCGGTAGTCGGCCAGCTCGGAGATATGAACCAGACCGTCGGTTCCGGATTTGATATTCACGAACGCCCCGAAATCGGTAATTTTCACGACCTTGCCTTCATAGATGGCTCCGATTTCCGGATCCAGTGCGATATCCGCCACCATGGCCAAGGCCCGCTCCGCATCCTCCTGGTTTTCTCCGGCAATTTTCACCAGTCCGGAGTCATCCACCTCGATGGTGGTATTGGTGTCCGCCTGGAGCGCCCGGATAATCTTGCCGCCGGGGCCGATGATATCTCTGATTTTGTCCGGATTGATGGTGATGCTCAAAATTTTGGGCGCATGGGGAGAAATATCAGCCCGGTATGTGTTGATGGTTTTCAACATCTCTCCCAGAATATGAAGCCGGCCTGCTTTGGCCTGAATCAGGGCTTTTTCCATAATGTCTCTGGACAGTTCCTTGATCTTGATATCCATCTGCAGGGCAGTGATACCGGCCTCAGGACCAGCCACCTTGAAATCCATATCCCCGAAATGGTCCTCGTCACCCAGAATATCAGACAGAATCACGGTGTTGTCACCGTCTTTGATCAGCCCCATGGCAATTCCGGAAACCGGTGCCTTGATGGGCACCCCGCCATCCATCAGCGCCAGACACCCGGCACAAACCGTTCCCATGGAAGACGATCCATTGGATTCCATCACCTCGCCCACCAGGCGGATGGTGTATTCAAAATCTGCCGGATCAGGCAGTATCCGCTCAATGGCACGGGTGGCCAGATTTCCATGACCGATATCCCGGCGGCTGGGACCGCCGGCCCGCTTCACCTCTCCAACGGAATAGGGAGGAAAATTGTAATGCAGCATAAACGCCCGGGTTTCGTTGCCGGCAAGGGTTTCCACCCGTTGTTCATCCGGCCCGGATCCCAGGGTCATCACACCCAGCACCTGGGTCTCACCCCGGGTAAACAGGGCGCTGCCGTGGGGCCTTCGCAGCATTCCCACCTCACAGGTGATGGACCGAATTTCATCAAAGGCCCGACCGTCAATGCGGTGATTCTGTGTCAGGGTGATCTTGCGGCTGACTTCCTTGACCGCCTTGCTGAAATTTTCCTTGATCTCCTTACCCTGGTCGGGATATTCCTGGGTGAAATGTTCCACCACCTCGTCCTTGTAAAGGCTTAATGCATTCTGACGATCTATTTTGGTCTTGATCTGGACGCGTTCGCGGATGCCGTCTCTGGCAAAGTCAGCAACCTTGGCAGCCAGTTCCGGATCACGCTCTGCGGGAACAAAAACTTTCTTTTCCTTTCCCACGCTCTTTTTCAGCTCTATCTGCAGATCAATGATGGGCTGCATGGCCTCATGGCCGAAATAGATGGCATTCAGCATATCCTGTTCCGACACGATATTGGCACCGGCTTCCACCATGACCACACCGGTTTTAGACCCTGCCACCGTCAAATCAATGTCGCTTTCCATCATCTGTTCCTGGGTAGGATTGGCAACGAAATCACCGTTGATACGCCCCACCTTGATACCGGCAATGGGGCCGTCAAACGGGATATCTGAAATTTCCAGGGCGGTGGATGCCCCCACCAGGGCCAGAATACCGGGATCACACATTTTATCGGTTGACAACACGGTGGCGATGACCTGGGTTTCAAAATTATATCCTTCTTTGAACAAAGGCCGGATGGGCCGGTCGATCTGTCTGGCCCGCAATGTTTCATCCTCAGAAGGCCGCCCGATCTCCCGCCTGAAATAATTGCCCGGTATCCGGCCGGCTGCGTAAATTCTTTCCTGGTACTCCACGGTCAGGGGCAGGAATCCTGCATCCTCTTTGGGATTTTTAGCGGCGACTGCCGTCACCAGCACCACGGTTTCACCCAGCTGCACCACCACTGCACCGGACGCCTGTTTGGCCATTTTTCCGGTGCTGATCGAAAAGTCTCTGCCGCCGATTGTCGCTGTTACTGTTTTTTCCATGATTTCTCCTTAATGTTAAAAAAAAGGCGGAAATCCATTGAAAAACACTCAAAATAATAAACCCGCATGTGTAGCATCCAACGGATCGCTGGATGGCACAGATGCGAACTTATTTATTCGTGTTTTCAAGAATTGCCGCCCGGTCAACTGCAAAAAACCGGTTTTTGGCCTGAATACAGTCAAAAACCGGTTTGACGTCATACTATCTTCTGAGCCCCAGTCTTTCTATCAAAGACCGATACCGGTTGATATCTTTTTTCTTGACATAATCCAGCAGGCTTCTGCGCCGGCCGACCAGGATCAGCAATCCCCGCCGGGAATGATGATCTTTTTTATGCAATTTCAAATGTTCGGTCAGGTAGCTGATGCGATGAGTCAGAATCGCTATCTGCACCTCGGGAGACCCGGTGTCCGAGTCATGAAGCTTGAACTGCTCGATCATTTCTTCTTTGTTTTCTGCTAATAAAACCACTGTAAGACTCCTTTATCTGGAATAAATAAATTCTGGCATTCATTTGGCCGGCTCGACGCCGTTCCCGGGGCATCCAATATTCCATTCAGACGATCTCCCGATGTAACTGCCAAATGGCCTTTGCTGAAATCAACTGCCTTTTTCATTAAAAGGCAACAGATCTTTCTACCATTTACGCATTGAAAACGCAACAATAATTAAATTCCATGCCGTTTGGATCCGCTTCTATCACGGCAATGAGCCGGCCTGCCGAATCCGTGACCCGGACAGGGGTATTTTCGGGTAACGGCGCTGTCTGACAAAAACGAACCTCTTGATCAGACAGTTTCATCCCATGACCGATTTTTTCAGCCATTGATTCATCCACCTGAATCCGGGGAAGAAAAGACAGGCAGTCTGTCATGGACACCAGCCATTTGTCCCCGGACAGAGCGGGCAACGCTTCCAGCTCACAGGCCTGATCCAGCGTGAAATGACTGACACCGGTCCGGCACAGCGCGGACAAATGTGCTCCGCATCCGAGCATTACCCCCATATCATGGGCCAGACTCCGGATATAGGTCCCCCCTGAACAATGGATATCCAGTTCAAATTCCGGGAGGTTCATTTCGGTCACCTGGATGGAGAAAATCTCAATGGGCCGGGCCGGTTTCTGAATCATTTTCCCCTGACGGGCCAGTTCATATAAGGGCCGGCCCTGATGCTTGAGTGCTGAAAAACTCGGGGCGATCTGCAGCTGCTTTCCGTTGAATTCTGCTACGGTCTCTTTTATCCGTTCCAGGTCAATGGCAGGCAGACATTCGGGATCGGCACGATTGACAATCTTGCCGGTATGGTCATAGGTGTCAGTTTCAATACCCAGCCGCACCCGGGCCCGGTATCGCTTGGCTCCGCCCAGAAAAAAACGGGACAACCGGGTGGCCTGACCCAGGGCAACCGGCAAAAGACCTGTGGCAAAAGGATCCAGCGTCCCGGTATGCCCGGCCTTTTTCACCTGGAACATCTTTTTGACCTGATGGACCACCCGGGCGGAAGAGATCCCTTCCGGTTTGTTGATCAGCACCATCCCGTTTTTCATCAATACCGCTGCTTTCCAGGAAGAAATCTATTATTGCCCGGTGTCACCACGGTCTGGTTCTGGATCTTCGGGCAGGTCTTTGACTGCCGATTCAATCAAGGCATCCATTCTGGCGGCTTTGTCAAATGAATCATCGTAAAAAAAGCGCAGCTCCGGCATGTATTTGAGTCCCAGCTGGGGAGCGATCTGTTTTTTGATGAACCCTTTGGACTTTTTAAAGCCGGCCAGGGTGGCTGCGATTCGGTTTTCATCACCAAATACCGTCACATAGACACTTGCCAGCCTCAGATCTGCGGTCATCTTGACCCGGGAGACCGTGGCCATCTCGATTCTGGGGTCACTGATTTTTTTGGTCAGAAGTTCGGTGATGGCCTGCTGGATCTTCATACTGATCCGTTCAGCCCGGGTATACGGTTTCATCAGTTCTCTTTCTGGGGCGCATATTTTCTTTCTTCCACTTCATAGCACTCAATGATATCGCCCGCCTTGATATCATTGTACTTGGCCAGGCCGATGCCGCATTCATATCCCTGTTCCACTTCCTTGACATCGTCCTTGAAACGCCGGAGCGAGGAAACCTGGGTGTCACATTTGATCACCCCTTCCCTGAGCAGCCGGACCTTCTTGCCCCGGACCACCTTGCCCTCGGCAATGTGACATCCGGCAATGGTGCCGATTTTGGGCACCACAAACGTGTCTCTCACCTCGGCCCGGCCGATGATCATCTCATGAAACGTGGAAGGCATCAGACCGTCCAGGGCCGCTTTGATATCATTAATCACATCATAGATGATATCATAGAACCGCATGTCCACATTTTCATCCTTGGCCATTTTCCGGATCTGTGGGGTCGGCCGGACATTGAACCCGATGATGATGGCATCTGACACGCTTGCCAGACCCACATCCGACTCATTGATGGTCCCGACCCCGGAATGGACAATCTTGATATCCACTTCTTCCTTGGCCAGATCCTTGAGAGAGTCGTTCAACGCTTCAATGGATCCCTGGACATCCGCCTTGACGATCAGTTTCAGCTCTTTGATTTCCTCGGAACCCAGGTTCTCGAACATTTTTTCAAGGTTGGCCCGGCTCTTTTTGGCCAGTTCCTTGGCCCGCTGTTTCTGCATACGATGGCTGGCAATCTGTTTGGCATCCTTGTCAGACCCTACGGCCACAAATTCGTCTCCAGCATCCGGCACCCCGCTCAGCCCCACAATCTCAGCCGGCGTCGAAGGTCCGGCCTCTTCGATGCGGTTGCCCAGATCATCGATCATGGCCCGGATTCTGCCGGAATGCAGTCCGCATACAATGGCATCCCCGTCCCGCAAAGTGCCCTGCTTCACCAGCACAGTGGCCACTGCACCCCGACCGGTATCCAGACGGGATTCCACCACATATCCGGAGGCGTTCCGATCCGGATTGGCCTTGAGTTCCAGCACTTCAGACTGAAGCAGGACCATCTCGAGCAGATCATCAATCCCTTCACCGGATTTGGCGGATACCTTGACAAAAATTACGTCCCCACCCCATTCTTCCGCCAGGAGTCCCTGCTCAGCCAGCTCCCGCATGATCCGGTCCGGATCCGCGCCGGGTTTGTCCATCTTGTTCACCGCCACCACCACCGGAACGCCGGCGGCTTTGGAATGATTGATGGCCTCGATGGTCTGGGGCATGACCCCGTCATCGGCCGCTACGACCAGGATGACGATATCTGTCACTTTGGCCCCCCTGGAACGCATGGCCGTGAAGGCGGCATGCCCCGGGGTGTCCAGAAAAGTGATCCGTCCGCCTTTGGGCGTTTCCACATTATAGGCACCAATGTGCTGGGTGATCCCCCCGGCTTCACCACTGGTGATCTTGGATTTTCGAATAACATCCAGCAACGACGTCTTGCCGTGGTCTACATGACCCATGATGGTCACCACGGGGGGGCTTTTGATCATTTGGCCCTTGTTTTCATTTTCGGTTTCGATCTGAAGCAGGGTTTCTTCTTCAAAACTGGCCTTTTCCACCTCAAAATCGAACTCTGCCGCCACCAGGGTTGCGGTTTCAAAATCAATGGTCTGGTTAACCGTAGCCATCACACCCATGGTCATGAGTTTGGCGATCATTTCATTGGCCTTGATTCCCATTCGTTTGGCCAGTTCAGCCAGCTCGATGGCCTCATCCACCTTGATCCGCCGCTTGATGGCCTTAGGCGTCGTGATCTGGGTTTTCTGGAATCCACCTTTTTTGCCCCGGGTGTCTTTTTTGCCGCGCTTCTTCTTCCCTCTGCCCCGGTATAGCTCTTCCCCCTCAACCACTGATTTTTTCTTGCGCTTCTTTTTTTTGCCTTCAAAGGAATCATCCCCGGATTCATCCTTGCGTCGGTCTTTTTTCTTGAATCCGGGATCCGGTTCCCCCGGAATAAAAGGCAATCCCGTATCCGGACCCGTCGAAACCCCGGTGGGCCGATCCTGTACAACTGGCCGGGCACTCCGCTCTGGCGTCACCTCTTTTTTCTCTTCTTCCGCCTTTGTTTTCCGAATATTTTCCAATACCAATGGATCGGCTTTTTTCACAATCTTGGCCGGGGTGGATTTTCTTTTTTTCTTTTTCTTTTTAGACGGTTTCTGTTCTTCTGTTTCCGACACCGCCTGTTCTTCCTGGGAAGTGTCTGATTGTTTCTGATCTGACTCCGCCTTTTCGGTTTCTATGTCAGGTTCGGAAACCAACGGGGTCTTGTCAGCTGTTTTGCCCTTCACCGGGATATCTTCAACCGGGTGATCTGTAGAGGCCGAGTCTCTCCGGTCATCCGATACCGCCGGTGATGTCGCATCTGAAACGGTTGTCTGTTCTTTTTCCGCTTCCGCCTCTTCAGTCTCAGAAGCAGGTTTCTCC
>JAVVEQ010000013.1:43521-69611 GCA_032250905.1 Desulfotignum sp.
CGGTCCCGGGGCCTGAACAGTTGTTGCCGGTTTGATGATTCTGGCAGGTTCCACTGCCTGCTTTTTAACAGCAGATTTCTTTTTCGGCTTTGAGGCATCCGGTGATTCCGGAACTTTCGAGGCGTCTCTGGCGACCGGTTGCCTGTCATCTGTCACCGGCGGGGCATCCGGTGCATCAGAACCTGGTTCGGGCCTGTCTTTGACTGCTTCGGTTTTCCTGGCATCCATCTCCGTTATGGGCACGGATGTCTCCTCCACTGGCCCGTCTGATGTTTCGATATCCGGATCACGGGCAACCCTCTTTTTCCGCCGACGGATTACCGAGGGCTTGACCTTGAGGTCTTCTTTTTGTCTGGTCTTGCCGAACAAATTGGTTTTGATCTGTTTGACCACACTGTCCTCCAGAGAACTCATATGACTTTTTGCATCGATATTCAGCTCTTTGAGCTTGTTGAGCAGTGCCTTGTTTGTCATGTTCAGATCTTTTGCCAATTCATATACTCTGAGTTTCGCCATACCTTGCCCCCAAGTAATCCTCTTTTATTGTTCTTTACCCTATCCTGCGGTTGTGCTGGTTTTGCATGCGGGTCAGGTTTCTGTCTCATTGTCATCCAGGCCATCGACATCCGTATCTTCTTCCGGTGCATCCGACCCGGCCTGCGCATCTGTTCCAGGAGTGGCCGATGATATATCATCAGCAGCGGCAGCAGCCTGTTCTTCCATCAGGCGGTCTTTTGCCTGTACAATGGTCGCTTCTGCCTCTTCAAGAGAAATCCCCATGACACCTGCCAGTTCTTCCGGTGAGGTTTCCATGATATCAATCAATGAGGCATATCCGGACTTGAACAGAATTTCTGCCATGGGCAGGCCGACATTATCCAGTTTCATCAGGCTCTCATATCCCAGTTTGACTTCCCGGCTATAGTCTTCTTCTGATGTCACTTCCAGGTGCCATCCGGTAATTTCACAGGCCAGGGTCACATTCTGTCCACCTTTGCCGATGGCAATGGAAAGATATTCATCATTGACAATGACTTCCATGGAGCGGTTGTCCTCGTCAATGATCACACGGGAGATTTCAGCCGGTGACAGGGCATTGCAGACAAAACGGGCCACATCGGGACTCCACTGAACAATATCGATTTTTTCTCCCCGAAGTTCCTGAACGATGTTCTGAACGCGGTTTCCTTTCATCCCCACACAGGCCCCGACCGGATCCACATCTGAGTCTGTGGAGGACACGGCGATTTTGGCCCGGACACCCGGTACCCGTGCCGCCCCCTGGAGAGTGACAATTCCCTCTGCCACTTCCGGCACCTCCGTTCTGAACAGTTCCATTAGAAACTCAGGATGGGTCCGGGACAAGATAATCTGTGCCCCTTTGGATTCCTCCAGAACATCCAGCACATACGCGCGGATCCGGTCACCGCGTTTGTAATTCTCCTTGGGCATCTGCTCTCTGGGCCTTAGAACCGCCTCGGCCTGGCCTAAATTGACGATAATGCTGCCCCGGTCAAACCGCTGGACAATACCGTTGATTATTTTGCCTTTTTTGTGAATAAAATTCTCATACACGGCATTCCGCTCTGCTTCCCGCATTTTCTGAATGATCACCTGTTTGGCGGACTGGGCCGCGATACGGCCGAATTCTTCGGTGTCGATGCGGATGCCCAGACTGTCTCCGATCTCACACTCCGGATCAAATTCATATCCCTGTTCCAGGGTCAGTTCATTGTCCGGGAATTCCACCTCTTCCACCACTTCCTTAAAATGGAAAACTTCGACCTCACCGGTTTTGCCATCGTAATGCACCTCGATATCCGCGCGTGGACCCAGTTTTTTTCTGGCCGCAGAAATAATGGCCTCTTTGAGGGTATTTATCAACACCTCGGAATCAATGCCTTTTTCACGGCTGACCTGATCGATTACTCTTTTAATATCTGTGATAAACATCGTTAAGTGTTCTCCATTTTACCGGCCTGCGAGGTTTGCCTTGTCAATCTGCAGATCCGGGATTTCTACCCGTTCACCATCCACCTCAATAACGACCGCGTCGTCCTGTATCTGCTCGAGTATGCCGGTAAATTTCTTTCTTCCCTGAATGGGCATCCTGGTTTCAATTTTGATCTGACTGCCTTTGAACCGTTGAAAATCCTGTTTTTTCTTCAAGGGGCGGTGAGGACCGGGTGAGGATACTTCCAGACGGTAACTGCCCATATCCGGAAGATGCACATCCAGCAGATCTCCCAATTGGCGGCTGATGGCCGCACATTCATCCAGATTGATCCCTCCGGGTTTGTCCGCGTAAACCCGGATGATGGTCTGACGATTCCATGTGACAATTTCCACATGAACCAGTTCAAACCCTTCTCCCTGACACAGATCCTCTGCCACCTGTGTTATCAGGCTTACATCGTTTGTTTTATTGTGACTATACCCCATTGTTCAATATTCACCTGAACACCTTTGTTTAAAATACAAAAACGGGCAGATGCCCGTTCCTGTTCAACTTTCAACTGAATCTTCGCCGTTGCTGTTCGGCTCAGATCATACCCATTCCATTTCCATCACTGGAACATTTCTGCCAGCCAACACCCCTGAAAATTAAAGCTGGAGCGGGCAACGAGACTCGAACTCGCGACATCAAGCTTGGGAAGCTTGCACTCTACCACCTGAGTTATACCCGCATCAACAGCACTGTATAACAACACCCGTATCTTTTGTCAACACCCCTTTTAGCTATTCAGGCAGATCCGCATGAAACGCGTTCACCAGCCGGCTGGAAATGCCCTCATGAAGCTTGCGGACATGTTTCTCCGTCAAGGTCTTGTTTTCAGACCGATACACGATTCGAAACGACAGGGATTTTTTCCCTTCCGCAAGAGGGCTGCCTTCAAACAGGTCAAACAGATACATGTCTTTCACCAGAAATTCTTCTTCGGCAATGGCTTTCATTTCTCCAAGGACATCACCCACCGCAATCTGCCGATCCACGATCAATGTCACGTCCTGGGATATGGATGGAAACCGGGGCAGCGGTCTGGCCTGGATCTTATCCGGCATATGGGTCATCAATGCGGCCAGATTCAGTTCAAACACATAGGCATCCTGCTTGAGCCCGAAGTTTTTCAATACCGGGCGGCTGATTTTTCCCAAAAAACCCAGATCCTCCTGTTTATGGATCTTTGCGCCGCAACCTGCCTCGAAATAGGGACAGACCGCATCTTCCAGCCGGGAAAAAATCACATCCTCAATTCCCAGTCCCTCCAGCAGATCCTCGACCGCCCCTTTGATGTCAAAAAAGTCCAGTGGCTGTTTTTTGGAGTACCAGGCCTGCTGAGTCCGGCTGCCGGTAATCAGCCCTGCCACCATTTCCAATTCATCCGGTAATGTGTTTTTATCTGTGTTGAAAAAGATTTTTCCAATTTCAAACAGGTGCAGGATGTCGGTCTGCTGAGATATGTTCCTTCTCATGTTATCCAGCAGACCCGGCAAAAGTGATGTCCTGAGCACGGCCATCTGATCGGACAGTGGATTAAGGATCTCCACCACATTCCGGCGCAAATCGGTTTCCGAAAGATGCAGGCGGTCGCAGAAATCTCTGGCAATGAAATTGTAATTGATGGCTTCATAAAATGACAGGCCGTTAAGAATCCGCCGGACAGAACCGCGGGTCAGAATCACGGGGTCCAGGGGGCGGCCTTTGGCCGGCACCGGCGGGTAGGTCGTACTGATGCGGTTGTAACCCCATAGCCGCGCGACCTCTTCAGACAGGTCTTCGGGCCGGGTTACATCCACACGAAAGGTGGGCACGGAAACCATCAGACATCCATTCCCGGACGGCTGTACCCTGAATTCCACGGATTCCAGGATTCGGGAAATCTCCTCAACCGTCAATTGAGTTCCCAACCGTATGTTCAAGGCGTCCGGGTCCAGATCAATGCAGAGAGGCACCGGTTCTGCCGGGCAGGCATCAATAATGCCCGTGGCAATGGCGGCGTCACACAGATCAGCGATCAGGGTCATGGCACGCTGCAGGGCGAACACGGTACCGTCGGGATCCACACCCCGTTCAAACCGGTGGGATGCATCCGATGCAATACCGGTTCGCTTGGCAGTCCGACGGATGGACACCGGGTTGAAACAGGCGCTTTCGATCAGTACCCGGGTAGTGTCCGGAGAGATTTCCGAGTTCTCGCCCCCCATGACGCCGGCCAGAGCGACCGGCCGCTGGCCATCACAAATCATGAGCATATCCGGATCCAGCTGGTGGACTTTGCTGTCCAGGGTAGTGAACGCCATGGTTTTCCCTGCTTTTTGCACAACAATGCGCCCTTCTGCCAGTTCATCGTAATCAAAGGCATGCAGGGGCTGGCCGGTTTCCATCATCACGAAATTGGTCACATCCACCACATTGTTTATGGGCGTCATGCCCACGGATTCCAGCCGGCGGCGCAGCCAGAAAGGGGATGGACCCACTGTCACATCAAACAGGAGGCCTGCGGAATAGCGGGGGCACAGATCCGGATCCCTGATGTCCACCCGGGCATGATCATGAATGGACGACGGACTGAGACGCTGCCGTGAAAAAGTCACATCCGGTTTGGCAATTTTCTGGTTGGGCTGAACAAATGCACCCACTTCCCTGGCAACGCCCATCACGCTCAGGCAGTCAGGCCGGTTTGGAGTCAAATCGATTTCAAATACGGTATCGGATAAATCCAGGGCCTGAATCAAGGGAGTGCCCGGCTCATGTTCTCCAGGCAGGTCCAGGATTCCGGCGGCATCGGTATCCAGACGAAGCTCAGCCCCCGAGCAGAGCATCCCTTCCGACACCTCGCCCCGAAGCTTGCTTTTCTTGATTTTGAAATCTCCGGGAAGGGTCACGCCCGGCAATGCACAGGCGGAAAACATACCAGGCCTGACATTGGGCGCACCACAGACAATGTGCGCCGTTTGTCCGCTGCCCGTATCCACCACACAGCAGCTCAATTTATCCGCATTGGGGTGATTTCTCACTTCCAGGACCCTGGCCACCACAATATCCTGCAGATACGCAAACAGATTGTCCACAGCGTCCACTTCAAGCCCGGCCATGGTCAGTTTCGAGGCGATTTCATCCGGTTCAAGATTCAGTGGAATGTATTCCTTTATCCAGCTCAGTGTCACTTTCATAATTAAAACTGCCCCAAGAAACGCATATCGTTCTCGAAATATTTACGGATATCATCAATACCGTATTTAAGCATGGCCATTCGTTCAATACCCACACCGAATGCAAACCCGGTATATTTCTTTGTATCATATCCCACATTTTCAAATACGGCCGGGTGAACCATACCTGATCCCAGCACTTCCAGCCATCCTGTCTTTGAACAGACCCGGCACCCTTCTCCCTGGCATATCACACACTGGATATCCACCTCTGCACTGGGCTCGGTAAAAGGAAAATAACTGGGCCTGAAACGCAATTCGGTCTGACGGTCGAAGAACTGATGGACAAATGTGGTCAAAACCCCTTTTAAATCACCAAAAGATATCTTTTCATCCACCATCAGTCCTTCAATCTGGTGGAACATGGGGGTGTGTGTCAAATCAGAGTCACAACGGAACACTTTGCCGGCAGAAATGATCCGGACCGGGGGCTGTGTCTTTTCCATGGTCCGGGGCTGGGAGGGGGAGGTGTGGGTCCGCAGTACGATGGTGTCAGACACATAAAACGTGTCCTGCATATCCCTTGCCGGATGGTACTTCGGAATATTCAGTGCCTCAAAATTATAGTAATCGGTTTCCACTTCAGGACCTTCGGCAATGTCAAACCCCAGACGCATAAATATGCTGCATATTTCATCCAGAACCCGGGTGATGGGATGTATTGATCCGTATCCGCGCCTCCGCCCCGGAAGGGTTACGTCAATGCCTGATCCGACACCCGGCTTCTCAGCCTGTATTCTGGACCGTGCCTGCCGAATCAATTTTTCCAGTCTCACCTTGAGCTGATTGGCGTTTTTCCCTGCATCCGGACGCTGATCGTCAGGAAGAGAAGAGATCCCCCGCAGAAAAGCGGTCAAAATTCCTTTTCTCCCCAGATATCGGACAGAAACCATTTCCAGGTCTTCAGCAGTGCCTGCGGTCTGAATCTCCTGAAGGGCCTGATTTTCTATATCATGAATCTGATTTTGCAAAACATCCCCCCTGATGGGCTCATTTAGTTCAGCCGGGCCGATGCCTGGGAAGCCAACTGGGAAAATCCGGCCGGATCCGAAACAGCCAGATCAGCCAGCACCTTCCGGTCCAGTTCACACCCGGCCAGCTTCAGTCCATAAATAAACCGGGAATAGGTCAAATCATTCATTCTGGCACCTGCATTGATCCGGACGACCCACAATTTTCTGAAATCCCGTTTCCGTGCCCGCCGGTCCCGGTATGCATACATCAATGCCTTATCTACCGAGTCTGCCGCAGTTCTGAACAATTTGCTCCTGCCACCCCGGAACCCTTTGGCCAGTTTCAGCACCTTGTTTCTCCGGCGCCGTGCTTTAAATCCTCTTTTCACTCTCATGGTATCAAAACTCCTTTAAATTTCTGAAATATAGTATGGCTCACGCCAGGTGCCGGCACATTCAGACGGCACCAGCGATCATTCTTCCGGATCACCCGTTGGGCAGCATCCGCCGCACCTGCTTCATATCAGACCCGGAAACCATCTGATCCAGGCGAAGCGACCGTTTCCGTTTGGTGCTCTTTTTGGTCAGAATATGACTGGCATGGGATTTTCTGAACTTGTATTTCCCTGATCCGGTTTTTTTGAACCGTTTCGCTGCGGCTCGGGTTGTTTTAATTTTTGGCATGTTACATCTCCTTGTCCTTGGCTTGGCAGTTTACAAATTACAAAAAAGAGAGGGTGATGTATACCAGACAAGCGGTATGCACCACCTCCCATTTCACTATGGATTGAAGATCTTGAACAGGATGTTCAAATGATAAGGGATCACCCCTATTTCGGGGCAAGCAGCATGGTTATCACCCGGCCTTCAAAACGGGGAAGCTGCTCGACCACAGCAAAATCCGAGGTCAGATTCACCACTTTTTCCAGCACGGCATTGGCCTGTTCCCGAAGCATCACCTCACGCCCCCGGAACACCAGGGTAATTTTCACCTTGTCGTTGTTGCTGATAAATTTTTCAATGTGCCGGACCTTGGTCGCCAGGTCATGGTCGTCTGTTTTCGGCCGGACCTTTATTTCCTTGATCTGCGTGGTTTTCTGTTTTCTTTTGGCTTCCTGTTTCTTTTTGGTCTGCTCGTACTTGAACTTTCCATGGTCCATTATCTTGCAGACCGGTGGTTTGGCATCCGGGGACACCTCCACCAGATCCAGGCTCTGTCCTTCAGCGATTTTCAAAGCTTCCGCCACCGGCATAATGCCGATCTGTTCCCCATCAGCACCGATCACACGGACCTCTGACGCCCTGATTCCCTTGTTCACATTCAATTGGTCCTGTCGTCCTTGCTTAGATATTTTAACACCTCCTGCTAAGGGTCCAACCCATTATATTAGAAATTTTAAAAACCTTATTGATATCAAACAAGCATAACCTTGCTATTATAAAGAGCAATTAAAAAAAAAGCAATATTTATTTGCCTATCCACCCATTGTCTCTGACCGTTTTCTCTGGTCCCGCACATACTGTTCCAAAAAACTGTCTTTCCAGTAGCGATTGTCTCTTTTATTAAAAAAATCAAAAAAAAGATCAAGACTTTTCCGGCGGCAAACCCCACTTTTTACCTGAATCCCGCATTTTTTATACAGCGGCGGCAAAGATGTAAGTTCACAGGCCGTACCGCCACCCATAGGATCTTCAAATGCATAGACAATTCTTTTTATCCCGGACAGCACGATGGCCCCAAAGCACATCAAACAGGGTTCCATGGTGGAATATACGATGCATTTTTCCGGCACCACCGGATGAGGGCAGGTTTCAAGCTGTCTCAACGCCCGGATCTCCGCGTGGTCCACCTCGCTGACGATGGTGCGCCGGCCGGTTTCCAGAAACGTGCCCCTCCGGGCACCCCGGCTCACCACCCGACCCTCCTGAACGATCACGCAACCTACCGGAAATTCACCCAGTGAAAGGGCTGCAACTGCCTGATCCAACGCCAGCTGCATAAAGATTTCGTCTCTGCCTGCAACCCTTTTTTCGATATCTGACACTACATTTATTTCCTTTCTCCATGATTCCTGCCGGCCGCTTTCCTTGCTTTTTTCAGAAAATGTTGTATTTTATACTATCTTTATAAAACCGCAATATGGATTTATGAAAGCATTACAAAAAAACTTGTCTGAACCCGGGGCTGAACTGAGTATCAAGGCCATTTTTCAAAACCGGGAGATAGAGTTCCTGTCCCGTTACGGAACCCCGAGCCTGCGAGCGACCCGGCGTTTGCCGGAAACCTCCGCCTGCAATATACGGACCCCGTTTCAACTGGACCGGGACCGCATCGTGTATTCCAATTCTTTCCGGCGGCTCAAATATAAAACCCAGGTCTTTCTTTCTCCATTGGGAGATCATTACAGGACCCGGCTGACCCATACCCTTGAAGTGGCGGAAATCGCCAGAAACATTGCCCGGGCCATGCGCATGAATGAAGACCTGGCCGAAGCCGTCGCACTGGGCCACGATCTGGGACACACCCCTTTCGGACATGCCGGAGAGGTTGCGCTCACAGAAATACACTCTCCTTATTTCACCCACTCCAACCAGAGCCTTCGGGTGGTGGACGCTCTTGAAAACAAAGGCTGCGGCCTGAATCTGACACGGGAAGTCAGAGATGGCATACTGAAACATTCCAAAGGGTTTGGAAACATTATTCCTGCCGTCCCGGGGGAAACCGCCGTGACTGTGGAAGGACGGATTGTCCGGGTTGCAGATATCATGGCCTACCTGAACCATGATCTGGATGATGCCCTTCGCGGCAAGGTGGTCACCATGGATGAAGTCCCCGACATCTGCCTCAAGAAGCTGGGAAAAACCCATTCCGGCCGCGCCAGTACCATGATCGAAAACCTGGTGAGCCACAGTGGCCCGAAAAACGGCCGGTTCGTTCTGGAAATCGGGCAGGACATTTTCAGTGCTATGACCATTCTGAGAAAATTTCTCTATGAAAAAGTGTATCGATCTCCGGGTGTGCACAATGAATTTATCAAGGCCAAAAAAATTATTGAAGGACTGTATCAGCATTTTATCCAGCACCCGGATCATCTGCAGCTGGAACTTGAAAAAATGGAAATGGCTCCGTGGGATGCAGACAAAAACAGTTTAAAGCGATCGGTCTGTGACGTGATTGCCAGTATGACGGATCGATATGCCCTGGAGATCTATTCCAAACTTTTCCTTCCCAATCCCTTGGTGTAACGACACTTGAATCATTTATGACCCAATATGATTTTTCTTCTCTGATCCGGCTCTACAAAAAAATGGATGCCGATTTCGATCGGGTGGCGACCCGATACAATTTTCACTGTACCGGCTGCACCGACAACTGCTGCACCTCTTTATTTTTTCATCATACCTTCATTGAAAAAGCGTTTCTGGTTCAGGGTTTTCTGCAAATGGATCCCATCCGCAAAAAAGAAATCCAGACCCGGGCGGCAGATTATGTCGATCAAACCTTTGCACACGGCCCTGCAGGAAGGTCTCTGAAAATGATGTGCCCGCTCAATCACCGGGCTCGCTGTTCACTTTACGTTTTCAGACCCATGATCTGCCGGCTGCATGGATTGCCTCATGAGCTGCATCCCCCCGGCAGGCAGGTAATAAAGGGAACGGGATGCGATGCCGGACAGTTTGACGGCAAGCCCTATGTTCCCTTTGACCGGACTCCTTATTATAGGGATATGGCCGCACTGGAAAAACAGTTCAAGGATCATCACAGCCTGACTGAAAGACCCCGGCAGACCATTGCCCAGATGCTGCTGCGTCCGGACGCATGAAAAACCACTCCTCGTGCCGACAGGTTTCTATGGTTTTAAACAAAACGTCACTTTATCCCTGATTCCATCTCAAAGCACGCCTTTTGGCATGGGCGGGACGTTTTCACCGCCCAGCACAAAACCGCCGTCCAGGCGGAGCACACTGCCGGTCAGATAAGGGGCGTCCTGAATCATGAACAGGCAGGCCTTGACCGCGTCCTCAATGGTGCCGCTACGGCCGGAAAGAGTATGATCCAGCAGGGCCTGTTTTTCAGCTGGCGTGAGCACCTGTTCCCAACCCCGGGTCCCCTGGGCGTGACGGGTTTCAAATATCCCCAGCATCAGTTCATTCACTCGGACATTGGGAGCGCCCATGCGTGCCCAGGTTTCTGTCAGGCTTTGAATCCCTTTGTTGGCTGCGGCATACCCGTCATTAAACACCCATGCAGCCGGTCCGGATCGACCGGTGATTGCAGCAACAGAAGACAGATTGATCACCACTGCGTCTTCAGAGGCCTTGAGCAGAGAAAACATGGCATCAAATACCCAGCGCTTGGCTTTCAGGGTGGTTTCAATTTCCAGGTCCCATTGCTCTTCCACATACGATCCGTGAACCACGGGCCACCCTCCCCGTTCGATATTATTGACAAGAATGTCCAGCCGGCCGTACCGGTCTTGAATAAACCGGGCAAGCCGGGACACCTGGTCGACCTGTCTAAGATCCGCGGTGACAATATGGTGTTCCGCTCTGGTTGCGGCAAAATCCGCCTCCATCCTGTCAAATGCATCCTCCCAGTCGTGGCGGGTCAATATCAGATGAGCGCCCCGTTCCGCCAGGGCCAGTCCGATCCCCTTTCCAATACCCTTCACTGCCCCCAGCACCAGAGCAATCTTGTTGTCAAGCGCCGTCATCTTCTCTCCTTACATCTACATTTTAACCGTCGTTCATATCCATGCCGGGCAACTGATAACGAAGACAACCTAACAGCAAATGCTGTTTTTTTCCACCCTGATTTTATTGCATGTTGTCATCCCAATATATGGTGGTTCAAACCGGCTGAATGCTGATATATATGTAGTGTCCCATAAAACCTTAAGTGATTGAAAAATCTGATGCATCTTTTTTTAAAAAATCTTGACAAAAACTATGTGCGGGTGCTATTGCCATATCATTTATTTTAAGCCTGCATGCGTCTGACATGTTTCACTGGTTGAAAGCGCAGGCCTTAAATATATCAGAACAGGGAAAGGTCCCGGAGTCTGAATTTAATACAAGACATTAGTTGCACAACGGTATTGTGCTTTTTGATTAACTTAACGTATGGAGGTATTTTAAATGCCGACTTTTGTAATCGCAGAAAAATGTGACGGCTGTAAAGGCGGGGATAAAACAGCATGTATGTACATCTGCCCGAATGATCTGATGGTTCTGGACGCCAACGAAATGAAAGCGTACAACCAGGAACCGGATCAGTGCTGGGAATGTTATTCCTGCGTGAAAATCTGTCCGTCCCAGGCCATTGAGGTCAGAGGCTACAATGACTTTGTACCCATGGGCGCATCTGTTGTCCCCATGCTGGGTACCGAAGATGTCATGTGGACCTGTAAGTTCAGAAATGGTGTGGTAAAACGGTTCAAGTTCCCCATCAGGACCACCCCTGAAGGAGAAGCCAATTCCTATGATGATCTGAAAGGAAAGGATCTGAATTCCGGACTGCTGTCCACTGAAGAAGCAGACGGCCGTGAATTTCCGACCCCCACAGAACTGGCATAGTTTGAACCTTTACCAAAACACAAATTCTGATACTTAAAATTTTGGAGGTATATAATGGCATTACCGAACAAACCGATTGGAGAAACCAAAGCAGTTAGAGACCCGGAGGTCGACAAAAGAGATGTTGACATACTGATCATCGGCGGTGGTATGGCTGCCTGTGGTACTGCTTTTGAAATCAAGAAATGGGCGGATGAAGGCACCAAAATCCTGCTGTGCGACAAAGCCGCTCTGGAAAGATCCGGTGCAGTTGCCCAGGGACTTTCCGCCATCAACACCTACATCGGTGAAAACAAGATTGAAGATTATGTCCGCATGGTCAGAAACGACCTGATGGGTATTGTCCGTGAAGACCTCATCTACGATCTGGGTCGCCACGTGGATGACTCTGTTCACCTATTTGAAGAATGGGGCCTGCCCGTCTGGAAGAAAACTGATGACGGCAAGAACATGGACGGTAAGAAAGGGCTGAAGCTCGGTACCCTCAAAGCCGGTGCCACTCCTGTTCGTACCGGTAAGTGGCAGATCATGATCAACGGTGAATCCTACAAGAGAATCGTTGCCGAAGCCGGGAAAAAAGCGCTGGGTGAAGACAACATTCTTGAACGGTGTTTCATTGTCGAACTGCTCAATGACAAAGAAGATCCCAAGCGCATTGCCGGTGCTGTTGGTTTTTCTGTCCGGGAAAACAAGGTTTACATCATCAACGCCAAAGCCATTGTCGTGGCCTGCGGTGGTGCGGTGAACGTATACCAGCCCCGGTCCGTGGGTGAAGGTAAAGGCCGTGCCTGGTATCCAGTATGGAACGCCGGCTCCACCTACACCATGGCCCTGCGTGCCGGTGCTGAACTGTCCATGATGGAAAACCGTTTCACCCCGGCCCGTTTTAAAGATGGGTATGGCCCTGTCGGTGCATGGTTTCTGCTGTTCAAAGCGCAGACCGTAAACGGATTGGGTGAAAACTATTCCGCCTCTGATGATGCCAAGGCAGAGCTGGAAAAATATGCCCCTTACGGCACCGCAGCCGTGACGCCCACCTGTCTGCGTAACCATCTGATGATGAAGGAATACAAGGAAGGTCGTGGACCCATCATCATGAAAACGTCCGACGCTCTGGCAAAACTGGGTGAAACCATGAGCAAAAAAGAGCTCAAACATCTGGAGTCCGAAGCATGGGAAGACTTCCTTGACATGTCTGTGGGCCAGGCCGGTCTGTGGTGCGCCACCAACACCGAACCTGAGAAAAAAGACTCAGAAGTCATGCCTACCGAACCGTACCTGCTGGGATCTCACTCCGGCTGCTGCGGAATCTGGTGCTCCGGCCCGGAAGAAGACTGGGTACCGGCCGACTACAAATGGGGCTTTAATAGAATGACCACAGTTCGCGGCCTGTTCACAGCCGGTGACGGCGTGGGCTGCTCCGGTCATAAATTTTCCTCCGGTTCCCATGCTGAAGGCCGGATCGTTGCCAAATCCATGGTTCAGTACCTGAAAGCAGAAGGCGACAAGGTCACCGGTTTCAAGGAAACCGACCAGGAGCTGGTTGACTATGTATACAAACCCGTGAGAAACTACCTGGATCACTGTGCTTACACCACAGCCCAGGATATCAACCCCAACTACTGCAAACCGGCCGGCATGGCCCTGCGTCTCATGAAAATGACCAATGAGTACGGCGGCGGTATCGGTACTTACTACATGACCTCCGGCAAGAATCTGGAAATCCTCATGGACCTGTTTGAAATGTTCCGTGAAGACCTTGAAAATATTGCCGCAGGTGACCTGCATGAACTGATGAGAGCATGGGAGATCACCCACCGTCTCTACACGGTTCAGGCCCATACCCGTCATATTCAGTTCCGTGAAGAATCCCGGTATCCGGGTTTCTACTACAGAGGTGACTTCATGGGTCAGAATGATGACGAGTGGTTCTGCTTCACCAACTCGACCTACAACAAAGAGAGCAATGAATGGAGCCTCAAGAAAGTTCCGTATGTAAAAATCATTGCCGACTAGTGTTGACATCTGATCTGACACATATGTGATTTGCATGACGATAACCTCCAGGTGCCGGCAAACCGGCACCTGGGGGTTTTTTCAAATTCCAGGGTCGTTTTAAATTCCTTTTCCTGTCTCCTTTTTTGATTGTCTGCAAACCGGCCGCATTTTCTTGTGCCAGGTTTGCAGACAATCAAAACAGGAGAGAGGATGAACGTATACCGAATCCTGATTGGGATATAACAACCTGGCATTGGCCATACAATTCAACAGAATTCAAATAAAACTTAAATGCACGGAGGGACAGCATGACAACAGATAATTCAGCTCCGGTCAGTGGAAGCATTATGGTGGTTGGTGGGGGGATCAGCGGCCTGACAACCGCCCTGGAGGCCGCTGAAGTGGGCTATGAGGTCTTCCTTGTGGAAAAGGAAGCATCCCTGGGTGGAAGAGTGTCTCAATTGAAGCACTATTTCCCGAAACTCTGCCCGCCCACATGCGGACTTGAAATCAATTACCGGCGGATCAAAGACAACAAACAGATCAACGTCTTCACCATGTCGGAAGTCCAGAATGTGACCGGAACCCCGGGAGATTATACCGTGACAGTCAAAACCGCTCCCCGGTATGTCAATGAAAACTGCACCGCCTGCGGGGAATGTGCCAAGGTATGTGAAACCGAAATTTCCAATGAATTCAACTTTGGCATGGACCGCCGGAAAGCGGCCTACCTGCCCCACAACATGGCGTTTCCCATGCGTTATGTGATGGATCCATCCATAAGCTCTGACGACCGCGACAAGGTTAAGGAATCCTGTAAATATGATGCCATCGACTTTGATATGGAAGAAAAAACCCTCGATCTGAAAGTGGGTGCCATTGTCTGGAATACCGGCTGGAAGCCGTATGACGCGACCCGGATTGACAACCTGGGGTTCGGTCGATATCAGAACGTCATCACCAACATGATGCTGGAAAGACTGGCCTCATTGAACGGCCCCACCCAGGGAAAAATTGTCCGGCCGTCTGACGACAAGGCGCCTGAAACCATTGCATTCGCCCAGTGTGCCGGCTCCAGGGATGAGAACCACCTGCCCTACTGCTCTTACATCTGCTGCATGGCGTCTTTAAAACACGCCACCTATCTGCGGGAACAATACCCGGATGCCAAAATTTACATCTATTACATCGATCTGCGCACACCTGGTCTGAAATATGAACGATTCTATACAAAACTCAAAGAAGATAAAAACATCTTTTTTGTAAAGGGGAAAGTGGCGGAAGTCAGTGAAGAAGACGGCACCGGTAATATCAACCTGGTGGCGGAAGATACCATTTCCGGCGATAAAATCAGGCAGACTGTGGATCTTCTGGTGCTGGCCACAGGGATGCAGCCGACGGCCGCCGTAGACAAACCCGTCGCAGATCTGACTTTTGATGAGGATGGATTTATCGTCAACGACTTTTCAAAAGGCGGCATGTTCGCTGCAGGATGCGCCAACAAGCCTGCCGATGTCGTCACATCCAACCAGAATGCTACCGGCATGGCACTTAAAGCCATTCAGACCCTTGTAAGGAGGTAATACAAACCATGGATAAAAAATACGGCGTATATATCTGCACAGGTTGCGGAATCGGAGACACCCTGGATATGGAAGACCTGGTGGAGATTCCTGAGGAAGAAGGATTGAATTGTACCACACATCCTTTCCTGTGTTCCAAGGAAGGGGTGGCTCTCATCCAGAAAGATGTGGATGACGGCAAGGTGAATGCCATGGTGATCGGTGCCTGTTCCCGTCGCGTCAACTTTGACGTGTTCCGGTTTGACAATTGCATCGTGGAACGGGTCAACCTCAGAGAGGGCGTGGTATGGCCGCACTCCAGGGAAACCTACCCGGCTTTGACCGAAGAACAGAAAGAGGATGAGGAACATTTTGACCGGATTCAGATGAAAGCGGAAGATTACATCCGGATGGGAATGATCCGTCTGGAAAAAGTAAAACTGCCGACCCCTTATAAACCTGAATCTTTTTCCAAGAAAATTCTGGTTTTAGGTGGGGGTGTCACCGGCATGGCTGCGGCTTTGGATGCCGCAAAAACTGGCTATGACGTCACCATCGTGGAAAAAACCGATGCATTGGGAGGATATGCGGCCAAACTACGGAGTCAGATGCCCGTATCAGCCCCATTTGAAACCCTCCAGGCACCCGTAGCGGACAAGCTGATTCAGGAAATTCAGGGATATCCAAACATCGATGTGAGAACCGGTTGCGAAGTGGCACGGATTGCCGGTCAACCCGGCGAGTTTACCGTGACCTTTAAAAAACCCGGAGAAAGAATACCCTTTGATGTTCCTTTCCCACTGCCCGAAGAGATGCTGGTGGATGAAAACGGTAAAGAACTGGATCCGGAAGCAGCCCATGCCAAATTTCTGGAATACAATGAAGGCCGGAAGGATATTCTCAACCTTGACCCGGATGGAGAGCTTTACGGTGCCGTCATTCTGGCGGCCGGATGGCGTCCGGCGGACTTGTCAAAAATGGGCATCGATCATCTGGGATTCGACCTTCCGGATGTCGTGAGCAACCATGAATTTGAACAGATTGCCGCCAAAGGCAAAATTGTAAGACCATCCGACGGCAAGCCGGCCAAAAATGTGGTTTTCATCCAGTCACCCGGCAAGGAGGATGATGATGCCGATTTTGATTATTGCGGATCCGTCACCTCACAGGTTGCTTTGAAACAGGCCCGGTATGTCACTGAAGATTATACCGACGGCAAAGCCTATGTGATTTATCAGCACATGCGGACCCCCGGGTTGCAGGAATATTTTTACAAGAGCATGCAGCAGGAAGACGGCGTATTCATGACCAAAGGGGCGGTCACTGAAGTTAAAAGCCAGGGCAACGGCCTGGAGGTGACTGCGGTAAACACCCTTTTAGGCGAAAATCTGGCGTTGAAAGCAGATATGGTGGTGGTCGCCGGCGGCATGGTCCCGGTCACCAAGGATGATCCGGTAGTGAACCTGGCCTACCGCCAGGGACCGGGATTCCGTGACAATGATATTTTCGGCCAGTATGCCGACTCCAACTATATCTGTTTTCCCTATGAAACCCAGAGAACCGGAATTTACGCGGCCGGTGCAATTCGCCGGGCCATGACCATTGAAGAATCTATTGAAGATGCCGCCGGTGCCGCTCTTAAAGCCATCCAGTGTGTTGAAAGTGCCAACCGGGGCATGTCGGTCCATCCCAGATCCGGGGACATGACTTTTCCGGAATTTTTCTTCCAGAGGTGCACCCAGTGCAAACGCTGTACCGTGGAATGCCCGTTCGGTGCGCTGGATGATGATGCCAAGGGAACCCCGAAAGCCAATCCGACCCGGTGCCGCCGGTGTGGTACCTGCATGGGGGCCTGCCCGGAACGGATTATTTCGTTTGCCGACTACACCATCGACTCCATCGGGTCCCAGGTCAAAGCCATCAAGGTGCCTTCTGAAGATGACTTTGATGAACCGCCGTTCCGTTTCCTGGCACTGATCTGTGAAAATGATGCCTTTCCGGCCCTGGATATGGTGGGGTTGAACCGGATCGACTATTCACCGGATGTCCGTTTCATACCGGTTCGGTGCCTGGGATCCGTGAACACCATCTGGATCAAGGATGCGCTGGCCCAGGGAATGGACGGCGTCATTCTCATCGGCTGCAAACATGGCGATGATTACCAGTGCCACTTTGTGAAAGGCTCCGAACTGGCAGAAGTCAGGGTCAAGAAAATCGGAGACGCCCTTTCCAGCCTGGCGTTGGAAGAAGAACGCGTCGCATTTGTGGAAGTGGCCATTGACGAATACGACAAACTGCCCAAAATCATCAATGAGTTTGTCGAAGAGGTCGATGCCCTGGGCCCCAACCCGTTCAAGGGTTTCTAATGTCACAACTTTCAACCCATATGGAGGTTTTTTAATATGACTGAAACATATCTTGCCCAACCCGATCTGGGATTCATTGCCCAGATCCGCGGTCTTGGCGGAGACACCCTGAAAAAATGTTACCAGTGCGCCACCTGTTCAGTGGCCTGTCCCATTTCTCCGGAAAACAGTCCGTTTCCCAGAAAAGAAATGATTGCAGCCTCCTGGGGGCTGAAAGACCGGCTCATTAAAAGCGGGGATATCTGGCTGTGCCACAATTGTGGAGACTGCACTGATCTGTGCCCGAGAGGAGCGGCTCCAGGCGATGTCCTGGCAGCGGTTCGTGCTGCCGCCATTACAGAGTACTCACAGCCCAAAGCCCTGGGCAGGGCCGTGAATGATCCCAAGAAGCTGCCCTGGCTGCTGGGAATTCCGGCCATCTGGTTTGCCGTTTTCGCCTATATCACCATGGCGCATGGTGACGTGATGACCAAAATATTCAACGTGTTCGGCATTGCCTGGTCCCATGCCCATGAAGGCGTCATTGCCCAGGCCAATTTCTTTTCCACCTGGTTTGTGGATCTTACTTTTGTCCCACTGGCCGGAGCCGTGGTCATCATTTTTCTGCTCAGTCTGCGTCGGTTTATTACGGATATTCATGAAAATGCTGTAATGGAGGGAAAAACCGAAAAGAAAAACATTGACTATAAAGCCCTGTTGCAGGCAGTGGTCAAAACCATCCCCACAATCCTCAGACACGAAAAATTCAATGAATGTGAAACGAACAAGGAACGGGCCACGCCTCATATGATGGTCCTTTTCTCTTTTATCGGCCTTGCCATTGTCACCGGTGTCTTCTTTATCGTGTTGTATGTCTTCCAGACTCCGGGTCCCTATTCGCAGTTGAATCCCGTCAAATGGCTGGGCAACATCGCCGGTGTGGCTCTAGTGATCGGCTCCGGTCTGATGATCAAAAGCCGCCTGGACAACAAAGACCAGATCAGCACATACAAAGACTGGTATATCCTGGGCGTGGTCTTTGCCCTGGGCTTGACTGGGATGCTCACCCAGATGGCCCGCCTGGCCCATCTGGAATGGACATCCTATATCCTGTATTACGTGCACCTGATTGCCATCTTCAATCTGTTCGCTTTTCTCCCGTTCTCCAAAATGGCTCACCTGGTATATCGGACGACAGCCATGGCGTATGCGGAATTCAGCAACCGGAAATAATGCTGTGACAATCATCTGACAACTCAACGCTATTTCTGAAAAAGGGGCTGATTCGACATCAGCCCCTTTTTTAGTTTCAACAAGGAGAAAAATTGTGAACAAAATTGCTGTTTTGCCCGGGGATGGCATCGGGCCTGAAATTATGGCGGAAGCGGTCAAAGTCCTTGACCGGGCCGGAAAACTCTTTGGATTCAACCTGGAATATGAATATGCGGATGTGGGGGGGGATGCGATAGACAGACAGGGGAAAGCACTCCCGCTTTCCACATTGGCCTTGTGTGAAGCCAGTGATGCCATTTTGTTCGGTTCCGTGGGCGGTCCCAAATGGGAACATCTGCCTCCGGAGGAGCAGCCGGAACGGGGGGCCTTACTGCCTTTGAGGAAACATTTTGATCTTTACTGCAACCTTCGTCCTGCCAGAGTGTTTTCTTCACTGGTGGACGCGTCTCCGTTGCGGTCAGACATCGTTCAGGATGGATTTGACATTCTCTGCGTCCGGGAACTGACCGGCGGGATCTATTTTGGAGAACCCAAAGGCCGAAAAGGGACCGGCAAAGATGAGTATGCTTTTGACACCATGGTCTATTCCCGGTTCGAGATCGAACGCATTGCCAAAATGGCCTTTGAGGCGGCCCGGGAAAGAAAAGGGCACGTCACCTCCATCGACAAGGCCAATGTATTGTTCTCCATGGTTTTATGGAGGGAAACCGTCACACTTGCTGCCAAAGAGTTTCCCGATGTCGGTTTGACGCATATGTATGTAGACAATGCTGCCATGCAGCTGGTGAAGAATCCCCGGCAGTTTGACGTGATTCTGTGTGGTAACATGTTTGGCGACATTATATCCGATGAATGTGCCATGATTACGGGATCCATGGGATTACTGGCGTCTGCCAGTCTCAATGAAAAAAAATTCGGGCTGTACGAACCGGCCGGCGGCTCTGCACCGGATATTGCCGGTAAAGGCATTGCAAATCCCATTGCACAGATATTGTCGGGCGCCATGATGCTGAGATATTCGTGCGGTCAACCACATGCTGCAGATGCAATCGAATCAGCCATTGACCGGGTGCTGACACGGCAGATTTTCACTGCAGACATGGCCGGGAGAACTACGCCGGTAAATACCCGCACCATGGGAGATGCCATCGTCAAAGAAATGTCGACCACCGGTTGATGCACCGGCACCACGCTTAAATATGAAGTAAAAAGAAAAAAGGGTTTTTCAGCTGTTGACTGAAAAACCCTTTTTTATATGGTGGCGGGAGTGACGAGACTCGAACTCGCGGCCTCTTGCGTGACAGGCAAGCGTTCTAACCAACTGAACTACACCCCCGTAATTACCAGTATCACCTGGTGGGCGATGCAGGGCTTGAACCTGCGACTTCAACCTTGTAAGGGTTGCACTCTCCCAACTGAGTTAATCGCCCGAAAAACAGAGAACTTATATCAATATTGAAAATAGGTGTCAAGCAAATTTTAACAAAACATTCATTTTCCTGCCGAGGGAAAATATTTCCCTTCTTTTATTGTGCTGGTATCTTGCAAGCCCCGGTTTTTAATGATATATACGGTGCTATGCAATAAAACTGAGTCGAATAACGTCAATCCGATAAAATGTGATGCCGGTTTTTTCTGGTCTTGTGAGGCACAAACATTCGCAAGTTGAATCCTTACCCAGTTTCTTATCAGCAGCAGCACAAATTTATCAAGGAGTTTTTTAATTATGGAGCCTGTGTCAGGATATCTGGAAATTATGGATAAAGGGTTTGGATTTCTGCGGGAAATTGATGACAATTTTCAGCCTCGTCCGGAAAACCCTTATGTACCCAACAGTCTGATCCGCAAGTTAAATTTAAGGGAAGGCAGTTTCATTCAAGGATTGGGAGAAAAAAAAGACCCCCGAAATCTGAATCTGGCACTGGTTCGTGTTGAAACCATCAATGGCCTTTCTTTTGACGAATTCTCCGAGATCCCCATGCTCCAGGACCAGGTGAGTATCAATCCTTATGAAAGATTTATTCTAACCCAGAATGACGATGATATTGTCGGCAAAGCGCTGGATGTGATTGTCCCCATCGGCATGGGACAACGGGGATTGATCATTGCGCCCCCCAAATCGGGGAAAACCTTTATTTTAAGCCACATGGCCAATTCAGTAGTTGCCAACCATCCAGATGCCCATGTCTTCATTCTACTGGTGGATGAACGCCCAGAGGAGGTCACCGATTTTCAGCGGGGCCTGGTCAATGCAAACGTGCTCTATTCATCGGCTGATCAACAAATCGGGCAGCACATGAGAATGACACGTCTGGCCATGCATACCGCCATACGGTGTGCGGAAATCGGAGAGGACGCCGTGGTTTTCATCGATTCTTTGACCCGCATGACCCGGGCATTCAATATAGATACGGACAGTTTCGGAAAAACACTGTCCGGGGGCCTTGGCGCCAATGCCATGGAATTTCCAAGAAAAATCTTCGGCGCAGCACGGAAACTGGAAAACGGGGGCTCCCTGACCATCATCGCTACTATCCTGGTGGATACAGGCAGCCGCATGGATGATGTCATCTTCCAGGAATTCAAAGGGACCGGTAACATGGATCTGTTCCTGTCCCGGGAATGTGCAGAACGCCGAATCTGGCCGGCCATCAATATTAATCAGAGCGGTACCAGAAAAGAGGATCTTCTCATGGATCCTGAATCCTATGAAAAAGTGGTCGAGATACGGAGAAAAGTGGCCCACCTGGACGAAGTAACGGCCATGAATCAGTTCATTTCACTGCTGGAAGATTTCTGATCCGAATCAGGCAGGCGGCGGAATCAGGGCATGTTCCAAAACCTGACTCATGTCATCCACAAAAACAATTTCCAGCTGTTTTTGTATGGATCTGGGAATCTCCTGGATGTCCTTTTTATTTTCCGCAGACATTACCACTTTTCGAATACCAAGTGTGTGGGCTGCCAGCAGCTTTTCCTTGACACCCCCTATGGGCAGGACTCTGCCCCTGAGGGTGATTTCTCCGGTCATGGCAAGATTCCTGTAAACAGGGCGTCCCGTCAGGATCGATACCACCGCCGTACACATGGCAATACCGGCAGACGGACCATCCTTGGGAATCGCACCTTCCGGAACGTGGATATGAATATCCAGATCTTTGTAAAAATCATCATTGATTCCAAGATCCCGACTCCTGGACCTCACATAACTGACTGCAGCCTGGGATGATTCTTTCATGACATCCCCGAGTTTTCCGGTCACCATGATGCGTCCTTTCCCCGGCATGGTGACTGCCTCAATGGTCAACAGTTCACCCCCGGCCTGGGTCCAGGCAAGCCCGGTCACGATTCCAGTCTTATCTTCCAACTCAAGGGGTTTGTCGCGAAATTTAGGCTGTCCCAGATATTTCTGAACGCTGACGGTACTGACAGAATAGCCTTTCTGCTCTTTGGTCCGAACCATCTGTGTGGCGATCTTTCGCAGGACTGATGAAATTTCCCGTTCCAGATTCCGCACCCCCGCCTCCCGGGTATATCGCCGGATAATCGTTTGAATGGCATTGTCTGAAAAAGTCACATCGGTTTGATCAAGACCGTTTTCACGAATCTGCTTGGGGATCAGAAACCCTTTTGCAATCTGTGCTTTTTCATATTCTGTATACCCGGGTATCTGAATGATCTCCATTCTGTCCCGCAATGGGGCCGGAATATCAAACAGGGTATTGGCTGTTGTGATGAAGAGAATCTCGGACAGATCATAGTCCACTTCCATATAGTGGTCATTGAAATGCCGGTTCTGTTCCGGATCCAGGGCCTCCAGAAGGGCTGAAGACGGATCACCTCTGAAATCAGATGTCATCTTGTCGATTTCATCCAGACACAAAACCGGATTGCTGTAACCGACTTTTTTCAACGTCTGAATCAGCTTGCCTGGCATCGCGCCCACATAAGTCCGGCGATGACCGCGGATTTCCGCCTCATCCCGGACACCACCCAGCGAAATTCTGGCAAAGGAACGGCCGGTTGCCGATGCCACAGACCTTGCCAGAGATGTTTTTCCAACCCCAGGAGGACCTACCAGGCAGAGAATCGGTCCTTTGATCTTCTTTACCAGCATCTGTACGGCCAGGTATTCCAGAATTCTTTCCTTGGGTTTTTTCAAACCGTAATGATCTTGATCCAGAATTTTTTCAGCTGTAATCAGATCATTTTTTGGACGGTTTTTCCGGAACCACGGCAGGGAAATCATCCAGTCAATATAATTTCGGATCACCGTGGCTTCAGAGGACATGGGCGCCATCATCTTGAGTTTTTCCAACTCCCGGCGGACGACTCCGGCCGCTTCTTTGGGCAGCCGTTTTTTTCTGATCCGTTTTTCAAGTTCTGCATATTCTCCAGATTCGCTGTCTTCACCCATCTCTTTTTTGATGGCCCGCATCTGCTCGGAGAGATAATGGCGTTTCTGAAGTTTTTCCATCTGTTCCTTCACACGTCCCTTGATCTTCTGGGACATGGCAAACACTTCCGTCTCCTGCTGAATCAGCTTGAGCAGAAGATAAAACCGCTTTTCAATGTCCGCGCATTCCAGCAACGCCTGCTTATCAGGCACTTTGAAAGGCAACTGTGCGGCAATGGCATCGGCATACCGTGATGGATCAGCTTCCAGAATCTCCAGATTCTTGAAAAAACTTTTGGAAACAGTGCCGGAGAGTGCCGAATAATGCTCAAACGCTTCCAGAACCGTCCGCAAGGCTGCTTTGGAAACTGTATCCGGCATGGGGATTTCTTCCACCGGCATGAAATCCACAGTCAGGAAACCACGTTCATCACTCAGCTTAACGATTTTTCCCCGACAGCCTCCTTCCACCAGCGCCTTGACCGTTCCGTCCGGCAGGCGAAGCAGCTGAGTGATTTTGGCTTCGGTTCCTACCTGAAAAATGTCCTGAATAGTGGGTTTGAGAACTTCCGGATCTTTCTGTGTCGTGAGAAATATCTTTTTTTCTCCGGCCATGGCTTCGGACAGGGACTTGATGGATTTCTCCCTTCCAACGAAAACAGACGTGGTGACAAAGGGAAAAAGGACCATGTCCCGCAATGGAACCAGTGGCAGTGTTTTTTTGATATATTCGGAACCGTCCTGGTTGAACAATCTGGAAATATTGATCATTGATTCGATTTCGATCCTTTTTGTCAGGCCTGTTTTTTGGGTTGTTCATACAAAAGGATCGGCGGCTCATTTTTCAACACCACTTCTTCTCCGACCACGCATTCTTTTACATCTTCTTTGGAGGGCAGTTCATACATGATGTCCAGCATGGTTTTTTCCATGATGGCCCGCAACCCCCTGGCACCCGATTTTCTGTTCACCGCCTCTCTGGCCATGGCCTCCAGTGCCTCATCGGTGAACTGCAGATCCACCCCTTCAATTCTGAACAGTTCCTGGTACTGTTTGACCAATGCATTCTTGGGTTCCGTCAGAATCTTGACCAGAGACGCTTCTGTGAGTTCTCCGATCGTGGTGATAACCGGCAGACGTCCTAAAAATTCCGGGATCAACCCGAATTTGATCAGGTCTTCCGGTTTAAGCTGCTCCAGCAATGTACCGATATTCACCTGCTTCCTGTCAGTGATCTTGGCACCAAACCCCATGGTTTTCTGTGAAATGCGGCGTTCAATGATTTTTTCCAGCCCGGTAAACGTCCCCCCGCAAATAAAAAGAATATGGGAGGTATCCACTTTGACATAATCCTGCTGAGGATGTTTTCTGCCACCTTTAGGGGGAATGCTGGCCACCGTACCTTCGATAATTTTCAACAATGCCTGCTGTACACCTTCTCCGGAAACATCTCGGGTTATGGAAGGGTTGTCGCCCCGCTGGGAAATCTTGTCGATCTCATCAATATAAATGATGCCCTTCTGGGCGCGTTCAATATCATAGTCGGCATTCTGAACCAGAGACAAAATGATATTTTCCACATCCTCGCCCACATATCCGGCTTCAGTCAAGGCTGTTGCGTCGGCAATGGCAAAGGGTACATCCAGAAATCTGGCAAGGGTCTGAGCCAGAAGCGTTTTACCGCATCCGGTAGGACCGATCAGCAAAATGTTGCTTTTCTGAATTTCCACATCATCTGCCGGTCTTTCTATGCGTGAGGTCAGGCGTTTGTAATGGTTGTAAACCGCCACTGAAAGCACTTTTTTGGCAACATCCTGTTCAATCACATAGGAATCAAGCATTGCCTTGATCTGCTTGGGAACGTAAAATTCTCTGGAACTTTCAATTTCCGCCGCTTTTTCTTTTTCTTCATCCTCTATGATTTCGCCACAAAGCTTGATGCATTCATTGCAGATATAAACACTGGGACCGGCTATCAGCTTCTGGACCTCTTTCTGGTTTTTCCCGCAGAAAGAACAGAAAAATTGATCATTGGTATCATCTTTTTTGGCCATATTAATAGGACTCCTTTGAAGCCGAAATCAGGCTTCCTCTTCCAATTGGCTCCTGTCGGCAACCACCCGGTCAACAATACCATAGGTCTTTGCCTCGTTTCCGGACATAAAAAAATCGCGGTCCGTGTCTTGAGCAATTTTTTCGATCTTCTGGCCGGTGTGATGTGCCAGAATCTCGTTTAGCGTATCTTTCATACGAAGAATTTCCGTGGCCTGAATCTTAATATCCGTTGCCTGACCCTGGGCACCCCCCAGCGGCTGATGGATCATAATCCTGGCGTTGGGCAGAGAAAACCGTTTTTTCGGAGCACCGGCAGCCAGGAGCAACGCCCCCATGCTGGCGGCCTGCCCGACACAAACGGTCGCCACATCCGGCTTGATGTACTGCATGGTATCATACACCGCCAGTCCGGCACTGACCACACCACCGGGAGAATTGATGTAAAAACTGATGTCCTTTTCCGGATCTTCCGATTCCAGAAAAAGCAGCTGGGCCACAATGAGGTTGGCAATTTCACTGTCAATGGCAGAACCCAGAAATATGATCCGGTCCTTTAACAGACGCGAATAGATATCATAGGCCCGCTCGCCTCGATTGCTTTGTTCAACCACCATTGGAACTAATGGCACAATAAAACTCCTTGTTTAGCTGTCCTTGATAAAGCGCACCCCAGAACTTTTCGGGGCAGGGCTTGTAATATCGTTTTTTACGCCTCGGCTATGCCGGGGTTTCATCCGATGCCGTTTTTTCCTGTGTG
>JAVVEQ010000014.1:0-62967 GCA_032250905.1 Desulfotignum sp.
ACAACAGAGTGACAATGACTATCAAACCACGGATGAAAACATGAAAGCTGAAATTCTTTCCACAGGAGACGAGGTGCTGCTGGGGGATCTGGTGGACACCAACAGTGCGTTTTTATGCGGCCGGCTTAAAGAGATGGGGATCCGGGTGTCCCAGATCACGGTCAAGGGCGATGATGTGGATGCAGTCTGCGACACGGTGCAGGCCATTTCCCGGCGGGCAGAGATCTGTCTGGTCACAGGCGGACTGGGGCCCACTCAGGATGATATCACCGCCATGGCCTGTGCAAGGGCCATGGGTGAGTCCCAGGTCCTGAACCCCACGGCACTGGCTTCCATGAAAACCTATTTTGAGCGCCGGGGGTTCGAGTTGACACCGGACAACGAAAAACAGGCCTGGCTGCCGGCGTCGGCGCAGGTTCTGGAAAATACCCATGGGACCGCCCCGGGGTTCGCGTTTCAACTCAACCGGTGCACTTTCTTCTGCATGCCCGGCGTACCGTCTGAAATGAAGCAGATGATGGAGACCTCTGTGGTTCCCCGGATCCAGGCCATTCAAGGTGTTCAGCCTCAACTGCGCATCCGGCGGTTTTCTGTGTTCGGCCTTCATGAATCCAGGGTGGGGGCGCTGCTGGCGTCGTTCAATGACCGGTTTCCTGATATTCGTCTGGGATTCAGGGCCAGTTTTCCCATCATTGAAGTCAAACTGGTGTCTGACGCAGCCGGAGATGCCCGGAAAGCTGAAACCGTTCTGGCCCGGGCCGGGCAGTGGGTCGCGCAACAGCTGGGCTCCAAAGTGGTGTCCCGCACCGGACTGTCGCTGGAAGCAGAGGTGGGCCGATGCCTGGCAGACCGGGGTCAGACCCTGGCCGTGGCCGAGTCCTGTACCGGCGGTCTGATTTCCCACCTGATCACCCAGGTGCCGGGCAGTTCAGATTATTTTTTGCTGTCTGCGGTCACCTATGCCAATTCCGCCAAGATCAATGTGCTGGGGGTCAATCCCCTCACCCTTGAGACCTGCGGGGCGGTTCATGAAAATACCGCCCTGGAGATGGCCACAGGCGCCAGGCGTGTGGCCGGGTCGGACTGGGCGATTTCCACCACCGGCATTGCCGGTCCAGGCGGCGGGCCCACAATGAAACAGGTGGGCACCGTGTGCATCGGCGTGGCCGGTCCTGCCGGGGTGGCAGTATCCAGGAAATTTGAATTCAAATTTGATGACCGGGACAAAAACAAGAAAATTTTTGCCGCCATGGCGCTGGAAATGCTCAGGCGGTATCTGACCGATGAAAAATCTGCTTGAACCAGTCCAGAGTCCGGGTCTCGAATTCTGCCTGATGCACAGGAGAAGACATGGAGTGATCCCCGTGTTTCTGGATGATGCCGTGTTTGGGGGGTTGCATTATTTCCAGAAGTTTCCGGGCATTTTCCACCGGAACAACCGGGTCGGCATCTCCGTGGAAAACCAGCACATTGTGAAGGGCTGCAGCCTGACCTGTTAAATCAAACAACAGGTTTTTTTTGAAAAACGATAACGGCAGTTCCGGTCTCTTTTCCGTGCCTTGAACAGGGATGTTTTGAATGGTGCGGCTTTTAAGCGGCGCAGCACACAATACCCCGCCGCGCAGCGGGCCGAATTTTTTTTCCAGGGTCTGCCAGGCGTTGATGCAGGTGGCCCCGCCCATGGAGGAGCCGAACACACCCAATTTCTGTGACGTCACATTCAGATTTCGTGCATGGCTCACGGCCGCCAGAAAATCCCGGGTCCGCTTTTCAAGGGAGGTTTCCTCAATAAAATCGCCCTGGCTGTCCCCGCATCCCCGGTGATCGAATCGAAAAAAGGCAATCCCGTTTTGCGGAAGCAGTCGGGACAGCACCTGCTGCTTGGCGGAAAACCGGCTGCCTTCCAGACCGTGAGACCCCACCACCAGGGGAGGATGAGATGTGTCAGGTAAAAACAGCTCCCCTTTCAAAATCAGCTGATCCACCATAAACTGTGTCTGAACCATGTGCATCTTGTTTTTATGCCATGAACCCGGTATAATCTCAAGTTTTTTAATCTGAAACCGGAAAATGGGAAACATCCATGACCATCAAGAAACGCAGTGTGTGTGAACTGGAAATCATTGACCTGGCATATGGCGGAAAAGGCCTTGCAAAACCGGACGGGTTTCCGGTGTTTGTGGACCGTTGCGTGCCCGGCGACCGGGTTCGGGTCAAGATTTCCAAAAAAAAGAAAAGCTGGGCCGAGGCCAAACTGATTGAGATTGTTTCAAAGTCTTCCCTGCGCCGGGATGCCCGATGCCGGTACGCGGATTTCTGCGGCGGGTGCAAATGGCAGCAGATCCCTTATGAGACCCAACTGGACTATAAAAAACAGCATGTGGTGCAGTCTCTGGCCCATATCGGCAGGCTGTCCCATGTACCGGTGCTGGATGTGATCGCATCTGATCCGGTGTTTGAATACCGGAACAAGATGGAATTTTCCTGCTCCGCCAGGCGGTGGCTGATGCCCGAAGAACTGTCAGACGAATCCATTACCAAGGATCTGGGGATCGGGCTGCATGTGCCGGGAACCTTTGATCAGGTGATCGATATTCATCACTGCGACATCATGCCGGAACAGGGCAATGCCATTCTGGCCCACGTGCGGGAGTTTATCCGGTCATCGGGTCTGCCGGCCTATCACCTGCGGAATCATACCGGGTTCTGGCGGTATGTGATGCTGCGTCATTCCGTGGCCCTGGACCAGTGGATGGTGAACATTGTCACCCGGGATAAAAACCGGTCTGTGGTCACCCGGCTGGCCGATTCACTGGTTGCTGCATTTGACAACCTGGCATCCATTGTCAACAACATCACCGATGCCAGATCCGGTGTCAGTACGGGCAAAGAGGAAATTCTGCTTCACGGCAGAGAGGTGATAACCGAACGCCTGGGCCGGTTCGAGTTTGAGGTTTCCGCCAACTCTTTTTTTCAAACCAACACAAGGGCCTGTGAAAAACTGTATGACGTGGTTGCCGGGTTCTGTGATCTCACCGGCACTGAAACTGTGCTGGATCTGTATTCCGGCACCGGCACCATTCCCATCTGGCTGTCAGGTCAGGCAGCAAGGGTTACCGGTATAGAAATTGTTGAAACAGCTGTGGCAGATGCGAGAAAAAATGCGGCCATCAACACTATTGACAACTGCGAGTTCCTGGCGGGCGATATCCGGCAGGTGCTGCCGCAACTGGAAAAGACGCCGGAGGTGATGGTGATCGATCCCCCCCGGGTGGGCATGCATAAGGATGTGGTGGCCCGGGTACTGGGCCTGAAATCGAAAACCATCGTCTATATCTCATGCAACCCCGCCACTCTGGCCCGGGATCTTGAGATGCTGGCACCCGCGTATGACGTGGTGGTGGTGCAGCCGGTGGACATGTTTCCCCATACCTACCATATCGAATCCGTGGCCCTGCTGAAACGGCGATGACACCGGATGCCGTGCTGTTATTTTCTGCCCTGCCTGAATTCAGGTGGATTCAGGCTCCGGTTCCGAAGGGGTCTTCTCTTTTTTTTCAGGTTCTGAAAACTGACAGGTGAGGATGATCATATCTTCATCTTTTTCCGTATGAATTTCGTAAGGCAGGTGGTGGAATAGCCGGATCATGCCTTTGTTCTGGGGGGAAGTATAGGCAATCAGGCCGTTGATTCCGTTGTCTCTGGCTGCAACGGCCAGTTTTTCCTGAAGTATTTTGGCAATCCCCATACCCTGGTATTCCTGGGATACGGAAAACGCGATTTCAGCCATATTGATAATGGGGTTCCTGAAATATTCTCCCACGGCAATAATTTTTTCGAATCCCAGTTCGCCGATAGTGGCCACAATGGTCAGGTCATTGATGTAGTCAATTTCATAGGTGGTTTCAATCTGTGGATGGACAAAACTTTTCTTTTCATGAAAAAAACGGGAGATGATGTCTCCCCGGTTCATGTTGTAGTAATGCTCTTGAATGACCCGCTCATCAATGGGTTTGGCCGGCCGGAAATTGATGGAAGTGCCTCGAATCATGATGGTTTCCTCATATTTGAGCGGATACACCCCCTTGATGGCCTGTTTGAATTGCCGTCCCACATCGATGAGGTCCAGTTCTTTGGCCTGGGCGAATAATTCGTCCCTGAAGTCGGGGTGTGCAATACTGATGAGCGCCATGGCCCGTTCCTGAAGCGTCTTGCCAAACAGATTCACCACCCCGTATTCAGTGGCCACAAACTGCACATCGCCCCGGGGAACGACCACGGCGGTATCCGACATGTGGGGAATGATCCGGCTGGTTGTTCCATTGTCCGTCGTCGAGGTCAGGATCAGGATGGATTTCCCGTTCGGAGACATGGCCGCCCCCCGGGTAAAATCCAGTAACCCGTTGATACCGGTGTAGTTGTTCAGGGGCAGGGCATCGGCTGCCACCTGGCCGGTTAGATCGATGGCCATGGCGGTGTTCAACGTCACCATCTGGTTGTGACGCCCGATGATGGTGGGGTTGTTGATATAGTCGGATGGATGAAATTCAATGGACGGGTTGTCGTCGATGAATTCATACAGCATAAAGGAGCCCACCGCACTTCCGGCCACCAGTTTACCGTTGTTGAACCCTTTTTTCTTGTTGGTGATTACCCCCATGGAAAACAGGCGCATCATGGGTTCCGACAAATACTGGGAATGGACCCCCAGGTCGTTTTTTTCCGACAGGCAGACCATGGTGGCTTCATTGGTGACCCCCAGACTGGTCTGGATGGTTGAGCCGTCACCGATCAGCCGGGAAATGTGTTTGGCGATTGTGTTGGCGGTTTCCATTTCCGGAGGCGGCTGAATGGTGAGCAGGTCCTCTTCATGTTCCACAATGAAATCCACGTCATTGACATGGATGAAACTCCTGCCCAGAACCCGGGGCATGTTGGGATTTACCTGGCAGATGACCAGGTCTGCAGATTCACAGGCCGCCATATTGATATCCACAGAAACGCCCAGGCTCATCCATCCGAAATCATCGGGCGGAGAAGCCTGGATCAGGGCCACATTCAAAGGCATGAGCCGGGATTTGAACAGGTTAGGGATCTGGGACAGGTTGATGGGCGTGTTGAAGCGCTGGTTCTTTTTTATTTTTGTGGGAGATGCGGATCCCAGGTAAAAAGAACGGATATTGAACTGCTGGGAATGGGACCGGTTGGCAATGAGTGTCAGTGGACCGCTTTCAATGCTCAACAGCCGGACGATTTCAAGGTCTGTGAATCGTTCCGACAGTTTGGACAATTCATTGACCAGATGCTGGGGTTCTCCACAGGATGACCCGATGAAGACCCGTTGTCCCGGCCGTATGTGTTGTAATGCATCCTGTGCACTGCACGCTTTTTGTACATATGCATCTGCCCAGTATGTTGTTTTCGGCATAATTTTACATCTCCCCGACGTGATTCAATTCCTCAGTTTCATCTTTGATATCATAGACAAAAAAACGTGGCATGGGAACAAAAAAGCACAAAAAATGAAAAGTTTAATAAAATTATAAAAAGGATCTGTTTTTGTTATTTTCATTTTTATCCTTGCGATATTCATGGAAATTTTATATGTTTGAAAAAATTTGACTAATAAATGAATCAGCTTCATATTCCTGGGGTGCGACAATGGGTATTCACGAGAGAAAACAGAGAGAAAAACAACGCCGGCGCCGTGATATCATCAATGCGGCGCGTAAAATTTTTTCGGTCAAGGGGTTCAACAGCGCGACCATGGAAGAAATCGCCAATGAAGCGGAATTGAGCCCCGGCACTCTGTACCTGTATTTCAAAAACAAGGAGGAACTGCATACGTCGCTTTCCATCGACATTCTCAAATATCTGTCCACCCAGATCCACAAGGTGGTCAATGAGGACATCTGCGTGGAAGAAAAGATGGAACGGTTCAGGGATGTGTTCATCGATGTTTACGATTATGACCCCAGTATCCTGATCAATCTGTTCCACCTGCAATCCGGTGAAACCCTTCACAACCTCTCCGATGAGATGATGCAGCAGCTCAAGGAAACCTCGGCCCGGGCCCATGGCGCCATTATTCAGGTGATCCGGGAAGGCATTGAAAAAGGAATTTTTATCGATGAACACCCGGTGGCCCTGGCAGATGTGCTTTGGGGGGCCTATGCCGGAATCGTTCTCTGGGTGGATTCCAAAAAAAAGCTGGATGGTCAGAAGGATTTTGTCAGACCCACCCTCACCACCGCATTTAAAGTTATTATCCAGGGATTGAAGAAAAACTGATCTCCATTGTTTCGATGCAGCCCTGCCTCGTGCGTGGCCCCTCAGACTCTGAATGGACAGATTTGAGGTCAAGCTGTGCCACCGGGACGACATACCGTTCCGTGCTCATCTGTCTATGGATAATGCTTGACTTGTGTGTGCGTTTCTCATAAACAGTACATCTATGACACACAGGAGGAATCATGAGTCGTTTTTCTTCAGCACTGCCGCCGGATGATACCATGGTCCGTTGCCCGCGGCTGGGGCATCAGGTGCCTTTCAAATACTGCCGGGTCGAGAACACCGGCGCTCCCTGCTTTAAGACCCTGGATTGCTGGCATGGCCATTTTGATGTGGTTGCCTATTTCCGTGAGACCTTGTCAGAGGAGGCGTTTGCCGCAGCCTTCATGAACCAGGGCCGGCCCAAGGTCCAGACATTGATGGATTTGATACAGCAGGCCCAGGCCCGCGTATCGCAGAACCCTTCTGGAACGGAAGACGGGCAGGGCGGATGTTCCTGACACAGGCAGCCATTCACAGTGACACCTTTCCGGACACGGATGCGTATCCGTTCTGTCTGGAGATTCTGAACCGGACGGAATCACTGGCGTTTGACCAGGGGATTACGCTGTTCTGCGGGGAGAACGGCACGGGAAAATCCACTGTGCTCAAGGCCCTGGCCCTCTGTTGCGGCATTCATATCTGGGAGCCGGAATTTCAGCTCCGTTGCGAGACCAATCGCTATGAAAATCAGCTGTACCGTCATCTGGCCGTGACCTGGGACCACGGGCCGGTACCCGGATCTTATTTCGGATCCCAGAATTTTTCCCATTTTGCCAGAAAACTGGAGGAATGGGCACTCAATGACCGGCCCATGCTGGAATATTTCGGGGGGAAATCGTTGATCACCCAGTCTCACGGCCAGTCGCTGATGTCCTATTTTTCCAGCCGGTATCAGCGCAAAGGTCTGTATTTTCTGGATGAACCGGAGACAGCCCTGTCCCCGAGATCTCAGGTGGAGTTGCTCAACCTGATCATCCGCGAAAGCGGCAAAGGGCATGCGCAGTTTGTCATCGCCACCCATTCACCGATTCTGATGGCCTGCCCGGATGCAGTGATCTACAACTTTGACGGGCCGGAAATCTTGCCGGTCCAGTATGAAGACACGGATTATTACCGCCTGTATAAAGCGTTTATGACCGATCCTCACATATTTATCAGGGCCTGAAGTCAAATGAGCGTTCCAACATACAACCCATCAGAAAGGAGATCTCCATGAAAACGCAGAAATTTTTGCTGACTGAACAGGAAATGCCCCGTCAGTGGTACAACATCATGGCAGACATGCCCACGCCCATGGAACCGCCCCTGCATCCGGGCACGGGTCAGCCCTGCGGGCCCGAGGATCTGGCGCCCATCTTTCCCATGAATCTCATCGAACAGGAGGTGAGTACCCAGCAGTGGATCGACATTCCCGAAGAGATCCTGGACAAGTATGCTATCTGGCGGCCGTCTCCTTTGTTCCGGGCCAGGAACCTGGAAAAGGCCCTGGACACGCCGGCCCGGATCTATTTCAAGAACGAAGGCGTGAGCCCGGCCGGTTCCCACAAACCCAACACGGCCCTGGCACAGGCGTATTACAACAAGGTGGCCGGTACCAAAAAGATCACCACCGAGACCGGGGCCGGGCAGTGGGGCAGCAGCCTGGCCATGTGCTGTTCGTTTTTCGGCATCGAGTGCAAGGTGTTTATGGTGAAAATCTCCTACAACCAGAAACCTTACCGCCGGCTGATGATGGAGACCTGGGGCGCCAACTGCACGGCCAGTCCTTCCACGGAAACCAAAGCCGGCCGTTCCATTCTGGAAAAAGACCCGGATTCACCGGGCTCTCTGGGCATGGCTATCTCCGAGGCCGTGGAGGAAGCCGTGGCCGATGAAAACACCAAATATGCCTTAGGGTCGGTCCTCAACCATGTGATGATCCACCAGAGCATCATCGGGCTGGAGGCCATGAAACAGATGGAAATGGCCGGGGATTATCCGGACGTGATCATCGGCAGTGCGGGCGGAGGCAGCAATTTCGCCGGCCTGGCATTCCCCTTTGCCAGAGACAAGATCAACGGCAGACAGATCGATATCATTGCCGTGGAGCCCACGTCCTGCCCGACCATGACCCGGGGTCCCTTTGCCTATGATTTCGGGGACACCGTTCAGATGACCCCGCTGCTGCCCATGCATACCCTGGGCCATAATTTCGTGCCCGCCCCCATCCATGCCGGCGGATTGCGGTATCACGGCATGGCCCCTCTGGTGAGCCAGCTTATCCTGGACGGTATCATCCGGCCCGAAGCCATTCACCAGCTGGAAACCTTCAAGGCCGGCATCACCTTTGCCCGGTCCGAAGGCTATATTTCGGCTCCGGAATGCAACCATGCCGTGGCCATGACAATCCGGGAGGCGCTGAAAGCCAAAGAGGAAGGAAGAGAAAAGGTGATCCTGTTCAACTGGTCCGGTCACGGACTGGTGGACATGGCTTCCTATGAATCCTATTTCAGAGGAAACCTGGCAGATCATGACCTGCCCCAGGCACAGATCGATGCGGCGCTCAAAGACCTGGAAAACCTGCCCAAACCCAGGCAGGCCAAGTAGGCAGCATTACCCTGAGCAGGATCTGATATCCACGAAAACGTCCGGGGTCCGGTATTGCAATCATACCGGACCCCGGATTTTTTGGTTAAAAAAGACGGGTTATTTGACGCTTTCGATGGCTTTTTTGAATCCGGGCAAAGAGCGTGTGATGACATCGTCGGGCACGGCATAGGACAGCCTGAAATGGCCGGGACCGCCAAACCCCGTGCCCGGCACGGCCAGGATGTTCTGTTCCTTGAGCAGGTTGACGAATTCCACATCATTTTCGATGGGGCTTTTCGGGAACAGATAAAACGCGCCGTCTGGCACATCAAATTCATATCCCGCTTCCTTCAGCCCCTGGCAGAAAAGATCCCGGCGGCGGCGGTAGATCCCGATGTCCACCGTGACGCCCTGGAGCCGGCCCACCACCTGCTGGAACAGGGCCGGTGCATTGACATACATCATGGTGTTGGCCACGCCGGCCGCAGCGGCCACCAGTCCGGCATCCTCTGCTTTGGGGTTCACGGCCAGGTACCCGATGCGTTCACCGGCCAAAGACAGCTCCTTGGAGTAGGAGGTCAGCACGATGGTGTGGTCGTATACGTCAAATACCGAAGGCACGTCCACATCATAGGCGATTTTCCGGTAAGGTTCGTCCGATATCAGATAGATGCGTTTGTCGAATTTTTTGCCGGCGGCTTCCAGGATCCTTCCTAAACCGTCCAGCTCTTCGGCTGAGTAGACCGCGCCCGTGGGATTGTTGGGGGAATTGATCAGAACAACCCGGGTTTTTTCCGTGAGTGCGGTCTGGATGGCTTCCAGGTCCAGATGGAAATCCGGTTTTGTGGGGGCCGTGACCAGGGTGGCACCGGCCACGAACGCGTACTGGTTGTACCCCACAAAATAGGGGGCCGGCGTGAGAATCTCTTCTCCCGGGTTGATCAGGGCCTTGAGACAGTCATTGAGCGCACCTGCCGCACCGACCGTCATGACGATCAGATCCGGGGTCAGTGTTGTCTTGAACTCCTGGTTCAGATAATCCGCCACTGCCTGCCGGACCTGGGGATATCCCGGGTTGGGCATGTACCCATGGGTGACCTTTGTATCGTTGATCAGCTCCAGCAGGGTATCTTTCACTGCCGCAGGTGGAGACACATCCGGGTTGCCTAAAGAAAAATCAAACACATTGTCATCCCCGAATTTTTCCCGCATCCGGATGCCTTCTTCAAACATCTTCCGGATGAAGGAAGCGGCTTCCACCATTTTGACCATTTTGTCTGCAATCGGCATGGTATTGTCCTTTCAAAAAGTTGTGTTCTTTTTGCAGGTTTATGGATGGGGCACAGCATACATGAAAATTCCGGTTATGCAAATACCCCGGAAAAAAACCGGTCCGTGCCCCGGGCGATCCGGTCGGCCATGGCCGTGACACAGGCAGGGCGGACATCTTGCTTCCACCGGGGATAGCCGCCCTGCCATACATACCGGATCAGTTCGTGGCACGTGCTTTTCGTGAATTCATAGGGTCCGAACCTGAAAAAACCGGAGTCATCCACGCCCATCTGAACGGTCTGAAGGTCTGAAAACGGTGCAATCAGCGCTTTCATCGTCTCCCGGGTCTTTGCGCCTTCCGGGTTCTGTCTGAACCGGGAAGGATCCCCGGGAAAAGGAAACTGCCGGTACACCCGGCCGATGAACCCGGTAAACCGGATGCCGTGGATGGCGCCCATCAGGTCACCGATATCCTGTTCTTTCTTGATATGAAACACCTCACAGTCCAGAAAGACCGGGGATTCCTGTTCCGCCAGTGTCGCGCTCCACTCGCAGAAATCCTCACAGAAAAAGAAATACCGTTCCAGCAGCAGCATGTCCGATTCGATATTGAAAAAACCGAATGCCACCGGGCCGTGGGAACGGGACTCAAAAGACAGGGGCATGTCAGATCTCCTTTCATTTCCAGCCATAGCATATTTCAGCGGGGTGTGCTATAGCAAACCAGGATCTTCTTCTCAAGGAAATCCTGACCGGCCCATCTGGAAGAAAGAACGGTCCTGTGCTGGTGAGCGGCATTCAGGACCGGATGAGAGAAATCAGCCTGTCCCACCCAGGAAGCCTTCATTATAAATCTGCTTTGCGCACCTTCCCCAGGGAGGTTCTGGGAAATTCCTGACGGAATGTGACCCGGGCCGGCCATTTGTAACGGGCCAGAGCCCCTTTGCAGAATGTCCGCACATCGGCGTCTGTAAGACAGGTGCCGGGCCGGGAAATGATAAACGCATGGCCGCACTCTCCCCAGGTGTCATGGGGTTCCCCCCGGACAGCCACATCCTGGATATCCGGGTGGGACTTGAGGTGCTTTTCAATTTCAGCCGGGTACACGTTTTCCCCGCCGGAAATATACACGTCGCCGGCCCGGCCCGCCAGAAAGAAGAAACCGTCCTCATCCATCCAGGCCATGTCACCGGTGTGAAGATATCCATTTTTGATGGTTTCTTCGGTTTTCACCGGATCCTGCCAGTACTCCTTCATCATGATGGACCCTCTGACGACAATCTCTCCGATCTGGCCGAAAGGTGCCGGCCGTCCTGAGGCATCCATGATGCCCACTTCAGCATGGAACACCGGCCGTCCCACCGTACCGGGTTTGTTCAGAGGATCGGTTTCCGAGGCCCACAACAGGATTGAGGTTTCGGTCTGGCCCATGATCTGCCGGAATGCCAGGCCGGCATCGGCACAGGCCTGGATCAGGTCCTGGGTGACCCGCTCCCCGCCCCCGGCGCAGACCCGCAAAGAAGACAGATCCCCCCGCCGGTCAGGAGGCACTTTGAGCAGCGCTCTGAACACGGTGGGGACCCCCAGAAATTTGGTCACGTTAAACTGCGCAATATCCCGGAACACGGTTTCCGGGTTGAATTTTTCATGGAGCACGATGGTGGCGCCTTTGTAGAAAATCGGCGCCGCCTGGATAAACAGACCTCCGGAGTGGAACAGGGGCAGAAAGATGAGCATGATGTCGCTGGGGTGGAGCTTGAAAAAAATATCCGCATTCAGGCAGTTGAAAAAGGTTTTCCGGTGGGACAGCACCGCCCCCTTGGGCCGGCCGGTGGTACCGGAGGTGTACATGATCACCTGGGGTTCTTCCGGGTCTGCCGGTCCAAGGCTCCGGGTGAGAAAGGGCCGTTTGCCGTCAAATCGGGCCACATCCCGGTCCAGCTGAAATATCCGGCCTTTCGTGGCAGCCTGTCCCTTGACCGCCACCATCAGGGGCGGCAGATAGGCGGTCAGCGCCAGGGAATTAACTGTGGCGTTGAAGGCATCCCCATGGACGAAAAGCCTGGGGCGGCAGTTGGTCAGAAAATAATCCAGCTCCCGGGCCGTGATCCGGAAATTGATGGGGACAAAAATCGCTCCCAGCCGTGAGCACGCCAGAAACAGATCCAGAAATTCCGGACAGTTATAAAGCATCACTGCCACCCGGTCGCCTTTTTCAATCCCCAGGGACTGGAGCCAGCAGGCGGTTCGGTCGGAGCGGCAGGACAGATCCTCATAGGTGATCACCTGGTCCTGGAACAGAACAGCAGGCTTGTCCGGGGTCAGTTCTGCCCATCGCTGGACCCACCAGGCAATGTTCATGGATTTGATCATGAGCGGCCTCGCGGTTTATCTGAAAAAATACGCGTTTGCATGGGTATGTTTTATACGTCAAATGCATTAAAAGATCCAGACGTTATCTTGACATCCGGCACACAGGTTCGGAAGTTGTCTCTCGGACAAATGGGGGGAAGGTATCCGGGGCACTGCATTGGTTGATAAAATATAAAATTCCTGTTGACAAAGAGATATTGTATACAGTACACAAGAAAACGCACGCAGGATGATGATCCGGAAGAATGCGGGGAACCGGATCATGACGGCACCTCTCAATTATCATATTTCCGAAGGATATGACATGACTGTAAAATCGCATGAACAGGAGCTGGCGCGGCTGCAAACCCTGCAGCACCAGGCAGCCATGGGCGGCGGCGAAAAAGCGGTGACCCGTCATCATGAGGCCGGCAGGCTCACCGCCAGAGAACGCCTGGCCCGGCTGTTTGACAAGGATACTTTCATTGAGCTCAACGATCTGGCCGAAAGCCAGTGCAGGGATTTTGGCATGGACCGGCGGAAAGTACCCGGCGACGGTGTGGTGACCGGGCATGGATTGATCGACGGCCGCCGGGTGTTTGCCTATGCCCAGGATGTCACTGTGCTGGGGGGGTCCGTGGGCACCATCCACGGCCAGAAAATCTGCCGGATCCTGGATGAGGCGCTCAAGGTCAAGGCCCCGGTGGTCGGGCTGTTCGACTCGGGCGGTGGCCGCCTCCACGAAGGGTTTTTCGCCTCCAGAGGGGTGGCCGGCATGTTTTTCAGAAACACGGCCGCTTCCGGGGTGATTCCCCAGATCTCCTGCATCATGGGACCCTGCGCCGGGGTGTCGGTGTATTCTCCGGCTTTGACCGATTTTATCGTGATGATCGAAAAGCAGAGCCAGATGGTGATCACCGGCCCCAGGGTGATTCAGGATGTCACCGGTGAAAAGGTGACCCTGGAAGAGCTGGGCGGGGCCGGCGTGCACAGCAAAATCACCGGACAGGCCCATTTTGTGACCCAGACCGAAGAGGAAAGCCTGTCGTTGATACGCTACCTGCTCAGTTTTCTGCCGGCCAGCCACGAAGAATCCCCCCCGGAACTTCCCTGCAACGATGACGCGAACAGGCAGACCCCGTCTCTGACCTCCATCGTTCCTCCGGATTTTAAAAAAGCCTATGACATGCGTCGGGTGATCGAGGAAATCGTGGATCATCACACGTTTCTGGAAGTGCTTCCGGAATTTGCCACCAACATCATCACCGGACTGGCCCGCATGAACGGGAGCACTGTGGGCGTGGTAGCCAACCAGCCCAAGGTCCGGGCCGGGTGTCTGGACTACCATTCCTCGGACAAGGCGGCCCGGTTCATCCGGTTCTGCGACTGTTTCAACATTCCTTTGATCAACCTGGTGGATGTGCCCGGGTATTTTCCCGGGGTCAAGCAGGAGCATGCCGGCATTATCCGGCACGGGGCCAAAATGCTGTATGCCTATGCCGAGGCCACCGTTCCCAAGATCACCCTGGCGCTGCGCAAGGAATACGGCGGCGCGGTCATGGCCATGTGCTGTGTAGGCATGGGCGTGGACCTGATGCTGGCCTGGCCTGTGGCCCGGCTGGTGGTTCTGGACACGGCAGCGGCCATCAATCTTATTTATCGCAAAGAGATCATGAACGCTGAAGACCCTGGGGCGTATAAACAGGAAAAGATACATGAATATGATTACAAATATTCAAATCCCTTTCATGCGGCCTCCAACATGCTGGTGGACAAGGTGATCGACCCGGCAGACACCCGGCGGCAGATCATTGCCGGACTTTTAATGCTCAAGAACAAACAGCGGCCGGCACCGTTTCGGCGCCATGGCAACATTCCTTTGTAACTCTTTCTCAAGGAGACGGATTCGTGGATTTTTTATTGTCAAAGGAGCAGAAAATCATTCAAAAGGCGGCCCGGGAATTTGCCAGGGGCGAGCTGGCACCCATGGGCCGGGAACTGGATTTGACCGAAACCTATCCGGAAGAGATCGTGAAAAAAGCCAGGGAGCTGGGGCTGATCGGGCTGTTTGTGCCGGAAAAATTCGGTGGTCCCGGACTGGGGTACCTGGAGCAGGCCATTGTGCTTGAAGAGCTGTGGAAGGTGGATCCCGGCATCAGCCAGCAACTGTGTTCCCTTACTTTCGGGGCCGAAGAGTTCCTTCTTTTTGGTACGGATGAACAGGGGGAACGTTTTTTGAAACCCATTTTTGAAGAGGACGGGGTCATGGGGTTTGCCATCACCGAGCCGGATGCCGGCTCTGATACCCTGTCTGCGGCGACTGCCGCAGTGAAAGAGGGGAATGAATGGGTCCTCAACGGGTCCAAAGTGATGATCGGCAACGGCACGAAAGGGACGTTTATGCTGATCTACTGCCTCACCGACCCGGACAACCCCTCCCGGTCCAAACGCCACAGCATCATTGCCGTGGAAACCGACCGTAAAGGATACAAGGCCGAACCCATGCACGGCAAAATGGGACTGCGCTGTTCGGACACAGCCGCCGTGTACCTGAACAATGTCCGGGTGCCGGAAGACAATCTTATCGGCACTCAAGGCAACGGGTTTCACCAGCTCATGGCGTTTTTCGACCGCAGCCGGGCCTATGTCTCGGCCCATGGGGTAGGGCTGGCCCAGGGAGCCCTGGACATGGCGGTGAAACATGTGCGGGGCAGAAAACAGTTCGGGAAACCTATCGGCAGTTTCCAGGGGGTCCAGTTCAAGATTGCGGATATGGCCGTAAAGGTCGAGCTGGCCCGCAACATCATGTACAAGGCGGCCTGGCTGCTGGACAACGGAACCCCGGACTCCCACGTCACGGCCATGGCCAAGCTCTACGCCTCCCGCATCGCCGTGGAGGTCGTGGACGAAGCGCTGCAGCTCCACGGGGGATACGGGTATTTTGACGATTACGATATCGAGCGGTTCTACCGGGCCGCCAAGGTCCTGGAGATCTACGAAGGGGCCAAAGAGATCGAAAAAATGATTATCGGCCGCACCATTGTGGGCCGTTAGAATTGAGAGAAAACTTATGAAACAGGCGTTTTTACTGGGGAACGGGGCCATGGCCCTGGGATTGCTGGAAGCGGGTTGCCAGATGCTCACCTCCTATCCCGGGACTCCGAGTTCCGAGATCCTTCCGGAAACCGTGCGGTTTGCAAAACAGGCAGATCTCAATACCGTGATCGAATGGTCAGTGAACGAAAAGGTGGCTTTTGACAATGCGTTTGCCGCAGCCATTTCCGGCAAGCGGGCGGCCTGCTGCATGAAAATGGTGGGATTGAACGTGGCGGCGGATTCCTTTTTTTCCGCGGCCTATATCGGCAACATCGGCGGGCTGGTGGTGATCTCCTGCGATGACCCAGGGCCTCACTCCTCCCAGACCGAGCAGGATTCCCGGTTCATGGCCCGCATGGCCAAGGTGCCGGTACTGGATCCGTCCAGTCCCCAGGAAGCCCGGGCCATGATCCAGACCGCGTTTGAGATTTCTGAACAGTTCCAGGTGCCGGTGCTGGTGCGGCCGGCCATCCGCATCTGTCACGCCCGGCAGAACATCTCCTATGGGGGCCTGAAAAACAACGACACAAAGGCCTCATTCAAGCGGGAACCCACCAGGTGGGCCTCCACGCCCAAGTTCCGGTTTCTGCAGCACAAGGCCCTGAATGAAAAGCATGTGTTGATCGCGGAGAAGTTTGCGGCTCTGGCACCCTATAACCAGCACAACCTCCAGCCGGGACAGGTGTATATGCTGGGGATTGTGACCGGTGGGGTACCGTCCGCCGTGGTGGGGGACCTGCTGGCGGAGTTTGACCGCACCGACATCCCGGTGCTCAAGCTTGGCGCCCCGTATCCGTTTCCAGCCTCCCTGGCCGATCCGTTCATGGACGCTTGTGACCGGGTCCTGGTGATCGAAGAAACCGACACGGTGATCGAATACCTGCTGGGAGACCGTCGCAAAACCCTGGGCCGGCTGTCCGGCCATGTGCCCATGGAAGGGGAACTGGTGCCGGAAAAGATCCTGGGGGTAATGAACCGGGCCCTGTCCGACTGCGGTCTTGAGCCCCTGACCCATGGGGATACCCCACAGGAGGCCTTTGAGCTGACCACCACCCTGGACCTGCCGGTGCGACGTCCCACCCTGTGTCCGGGCTGTCCCCACCGGGCCTCGTTTTATGCCATCCGCAAGGCGGTTCCCAAGGCGATCTATCCGTCGGATATCGGGTGCTACACCCTGGGATCCAACCTGGGCGGTGTGGACACGGTGCTGGACATGGGGGCCGGCATCACCCTGGCTTCCGGTTTCTGGCATGCGTTTCAGCAGGACGGGGTGGACAAACCGGTCATTGCCACCATGGGGGATTCCACCTTTTTTCATTCCGGCACCACCGGCCTGATCAATGCGGTGTACAATGACGCCCGGTTTGTCCTGGTGATCCTGGACAACGGCATCACCGCCATGACCGGGATGCAGCCGGCCATCACCCAGGGGCTGCGGGTGGACGGCAGAAAAGGCAATGCCATTGCCCTGGAAACCATCGTCAAGGGCTGCGGTGTGGAATACATTCGGGTGGTGGACCCCTATGATGTGACACACACCATTGATGAAATCAGAACCGCCCATGAATGGGCACTGTCCCCGGACGGGGGCATTGCCGTGATCATTGCCCGGCATCCGTGCGTTATCGGGCTGCGGGACCAGGCGTTGACCGAAACCTTTGAAGTGATGGTCACGGATGAGTGTGATGACTGCGGCCTGTGTCACCTGCGGTTCGAGTGCCCGGCCATGAAGCGGAACCCGGAAAAGGGAAAAACCGAGATCGATCCGGTGCTGTGTTCCGGCTGCGGGGTGTGCCTGCACATCTGTCCCAAAGATGCGGTGCAGTGTGTCTCATAAAGGAGAGGATATGAAAACCTATCAGTTTGTGTTGAGCGGTTTAGGCGGACAGGGCATTCTGTTCATGACAAAGATCCTGGCCCAGACCGCCCTGAACAAAGGGTTCAACATTCTGGGGGCGGAAACCCACGGCATGGCCCAGAGAGGCGGGTCTGTGGTGTCGCATCTCAAGATCGGTGATGCCGGTGCCAGCCTGATCCGTGCCGGGGCCGGGGACTGCCTTATTTCCATGGATGAAGCCGAGGCCTACCGGTACCTGCCCTGGGTGAAACCCGGCGGCGTGATTTTTGCCAATGCAAAGGCCCGTGCGTTTCCCGATGCCAGGGTGGCCCCTTACCTGGACAGGCACCAGATCACCTCTTTTGCCATGGAGGCCGGAAAAACCGCGTTTGACTTGGGCTCTCCAAAGTCCACCAACCTGGCCATGGTGGCTTTTTTTGCCGCTTTCGGTCATGGACCCCTGGATGCGGATGCATTGCGGGAAACGGTCACATCCATGAGTCCGGATCCTGTCAAAGAGATCAACCTGAAGATATTTGATACCTGTCATGAACAAGGAAAACAAAGGTGCTGAAAGGAGATCGAATGGAATTGTTTGACAACCTGACTGTATTGTCCCTGGAACAGGCCACGGTGGCCCCGTATCTGACCTATCGCCTGGCCCAGGACGGCATGCAGGTGATCCGTCTGGAGCACCCGGTGTACGGGGACCCCAACCGGTTCATCGGCGAAAAGGTCATGGACGAGGACCGGATGAACGCCTATTACCTGTGCATCAACGCCGGAAAAAAAGCACTGACCCTGAACCTGGCCGAGCCCGAAGGGAAACAGCTGTTCAAGGAATTGATCCAGAACCTCAATGTGGACATCTTCATCACCAACCAGCTTCCCAAAAACTATGACAAGCTGGGCATCGCCTATGAGGTCCTCAAAGAGATCAAGCCGGACATTATCTGGCTGGGGGTCACGGGCTTCGGCCCGGACTCCAATGAAGGGGCGTATGATCCCATACTCCAGGCCCGGTCCGGGCTCATGGACCTCACCGGCGAAGCAGACGGCGATCCCCAGGTGATCGGAATCCCCCTGCCGGACATGGGCACCTCTGAACACGGGTACGGCTTGCTCATGAAAGCGTTGTACAAACGGGCTGTCACCGGCGAGGGGTCCCGCCTGGATATGTCCATGTTCGAGTCCTCGGTGTCCTGGCTCACCGTGCCCATTGCCCTGGGCAAAAGTTTCGGCACCCCCATCACCCGCCGGGGCAACACCCATGAGTTTTTCTGCCCGGTGTCGGTGTACCAGACCAGAGACGGATTCGTCTACCTGGCCGTGGGCAACGACCGGCAGTGGGCCGCCATGACCGCCCAGGAGATGTTCAGCTCCCTGGACAAAGAGGAATACAAAAAAAACCGTGGCCGGATCAAGGATGTGGTCCACCTCAACCGGGCCATCAATGAGATCACCCGGCAGCATACCACGGCCGAGCTCATCGACCTGTTCACCGCCATCACCGTGCCTATCTCCCCCATCAAGGGAGTGGATGAAGTGACTGCGGATCCGCTGGTGAAAAAAAGGCTGTTGTCTTCAAAGGATACGGTTTCGGGTGTCGAGCTGACCCTAGCTCCGCCCCCGAACATGACCCCTTTCCTGAAAGAATGTGATCAGGTCCTGTCCTTTCCCCCGCGATTCGGGGAGCACAACCAGCCCATTTACGGGGATATTCTGGGATACCCCCCGGAGACCCTGGCACAGTTCAAGGAGAAAGGCATTATTTAAAACCCATGAAACTCAACGCTATCGGAGAACGCAAGTCCTTGGGAGAGGATGTTTACGACCACCTCAAACAGGCCATCATTGATCAGGACATCGAGCCCGGGGCCCGGCTGGTGGAAAACCGCGTCGCCCGGATGCTGGGCATCAGCCGGACCCCGCTGCGGGAAGCCCTGCACAAGCTGGAGCGGGAGGACTGGATCGAAAAAATGCCCTCCGGCGGGTTCAAGGTGATGGCATTGTCCCGGGAAGATATCGAAGAAACTTTTGGTATCCGTGCCGTGCTGGAGTCGTATGCCGCCCGTCTGGCCGCAGAAAAGCACCGGTCCTCCGACCTGGTCCCGCTGGAAAGCGTGATGAAAAAATTCCAGGAGTGCCTGGAAAAAAAACGGACGGCGCCTCTGCCGGACATCAACACCGAGTTCCACGACCTTCTATATGCCATGAGCGACAGCCCGAAGCTCATCAAAATGATCAACCAGCTCAGGGCTCAGATTTCCCGGTACCGACAGATCATCCTTAAACAGAAAGATTTTGCTGCAGCCTCTTTCCGGGATCATGCGGACATGCTGACCGCCATGCGGCAAAGAGATGCGGACCGCGTGGAAACCCTGGTGCGTGAGCATATTCTCAAGGGCAAGCAGGCGGTGATTCATCGCATCAAGGAGGAAGATGCCAGAAAGAGTGCCTGACAGAGACCCGGATTCCGGAGTGATACAGGATATTCTGGAAGGCAGTGTCATGGCCGGTGCACGGCTGATGAAGGGCATTGAGGCGGGAGACCCCCGGGCGCCTGTCCTGGTGGGGCAGTTGTATTCCCACTGCGGCAACGCATTTGTCATCGGGATCACCGGCCCGCCCGGAGCCGGCAAATCCACACTGATCAGCGCCCTGATCAGAAATTTTCGGGAAAAAGACCTGACCGTGGGGGTGGTGGCTGTGGATCCGTCGTCCGCCCAAACCGGCGGGGCCGTGCTGGGAGATCGGGTGCGGATGCAGGCCCATGCCGGTGATCCCGGAGTGTTTATCCGGTCCCTGGCGGCCCGGGGTGCTGCGGGCGGCCTGGCAAGGGCGGCCCGGGACATCTGCATGGTGCTGGATGCCATGGGGTATGATGTGATTGTGGTGGAACCGGTGGGATCGGGCCAGGCTGACATGGAGATCTGCCGCATGGTTCACAGCCTGGGGCTGGTGGCGATTCCCGGGACCGGGGACGGCATCCAGGCGGTGAAGGCCGGCCTGCTGGAAGCGGCGGATATCTTTATTGTCAACAAGAATGACCTGCCCGGTGCCGGATCAGAGGTGATGACCCTGGAAAACCTGGTAAATTTCCGGCCTTCCGGGCCGGATACCTGGCTGCCCCCGGTGGTGAGCACCTGTGCAAGAACCGGCCAGGGGGTGGCGCGTCTGTCGGAACAGTTTCTGGATCACCGGCGGTTTATGACCGAGCACGGTCTGTTGAAACAAAAACAGGCAGATCAGGCCGCCGATTATTTTAATACCCTGGTGCGGCAGATGGTGCAGGACCGCATCGGTCCATGGATGGACCGGCAGGTGGCTGCGTTTATGGAAACACAGGCGAACCAGGCAGACGTGGCGGCAAATCCCTACCAGGCGGCCCGGGATCTGGCGGATCGCCTGACCGGGAACCTGGATGATTTCAGCCGGACAAACAGGTGAAGGAATGGGGTTTTTCAACAGCGCGAGTCGGGTTTTGGGTACACAGTTCATCCGCTGCTCATCGGATGGATATGCGATAAAATAAAGAAAGGAAACCAAGGCATATGGAAACAAAAAACAAGATCCGGGTGCTGGTTGCGAAGCCGGGCCTGGACGGCCATGACAAAGGGGCCAAGATCGTTGCCTTGGCCCTGCGGGATGCCGGCATGGAGGTGATATATTCCGGGCTTCACCAGACCCTGGACCAGGTCATGTCCACAGCGGTCCAGGAATCAGTGGATGTCATCGGGCTGTCTATCATGTCCGGGGCACACCTGCCTATCTGTGAAAAACTGACCGCCATGATGAAACAACAGGGACTCGACACTGTGCATCTGGTGGTGGGCGGGGTGATTCCCCAGCAGGATATCCAGGTTCTCAGGAAGATGGGGGTTGCAGCCGTGTTTCCCGGCGGCACCTCCTTTGATACCATTGTGTCGGGCATCAATGGGTTGTTCCAATAGCAGGCCGGCACCTGCGGCAGACGGGTGCCGGTTTTCAAAAGGGAGTAGAATATGGGCGTAGCCAGATATATCAAGGATGAGAAAGGGGCCATCACAGAGGTGGTCTACCAGTCAGGCATGAAAATCAAACCGGTATACGGGCCGCAGGACCTGGCCGATGCCGGGTTTTCCTATGACACCGATCTGGGAGAACCCGGAGAATTTCCCTTTACCCGAAGCCTGCATCCCCAGGGCTATCGGTCCCGGGCCTGGACCACCCGGCAATATACCGGGTTCGGTACACCGGAACAGACCAACGAGCGGTTCAAACTCATGATCGCCAACGGTCAGAACGGGTTGAACGTGGCCTTTGACCTGCCCACCCAGATGGGGTATGACTCGGACCATCCCCTGGCGGAAGGAGAAGTTGGCCGGGTGGGCATGGCCGTGGATTCTTTGAAAGATTTTCTCACCGCTTTTGACGGGATCCCCCTGGACCGGATCGGTTCCGGCCTGACCATCAATGCGGTGGCATCCATCATGATGGCCATGTACCAGGCCCTGGGAGAAACCAGAGGATTTGATAAAACAAAGATCTCCTGTACCCCCCAGAACGACATTCTCAAAGAGATGATCGGCAGAGGGGCCTGGATTTTTCCGGTGGAACACGGGGTGCGGCTGGTGGGCGATTCCATTGAGTATGCAGTCAAGGAACTGCCCCGTTCCAACCCGGTGAGCATCTGCGGATACCATATCAGAGAATCCGGCGCCACCCCGGCCCAGGAGATCGCCTATGCCTTTGAGATCGCCCGGGCTTACATCGATACGGTAGCACAGCGGGGCATTGATCCGTCCGATTTTGTGGGCCGGTTTTCATTCAACTTCAATGTGTACGGCAATCTGTGGGAACAGGTGGCCAAATTCCGGGCCGCCAGAAAAATATGGGCCCAGATGCTCAAACAGGACTACGGGGTCATGGAAAAGAAAAAACTGTTTCTCCGGGGCCTGTTCGGGGGCGGGGGGTCCGGTCTCACCAAAGAAGAGCCGGAAAACAATATCATGAGAGGGGCTTTCTACGCGTTAGGCGCCGCCCTGTCAGGTGCCCAGACCACGGCCCTGTGCTCCTTTGACGAAGCCTATACCATTCCCACCCCCCGGTCTGCCCTGCTGTCTTTGAAAACCCTGGAACTGCTCATGGATGAGGTAGGGCTCAGGGATACGGTGGATCCTTTGGCCGGCTCCTATTTTATTGAGACCCTGACCCTGGAAATGGCGGACAAGATCAGGGAGGAGATGGCCTGGGTGAAAGAGATGGGCGGCATCGTGTCCGGGATTTCCGAAGGGATGATCCAGAAAAAGGTGTCTCAGCAGGCCTATGAATTTGAAAAAGGCCTCCAGTCCGGAGAATACAAAAAAGTGGGCAAAACCCCTGGCAAAGAAGACGAGGGGGCTGACGTGGAACTGCACCAGTACAATGAAGCATGGGCCAAGTCTTCCAAAGACAGCCTGGCCGCGGTGAAGCGGACCCGGCATGAAAAAGCAGTGGCCGGGACCCTCCGGGCCCTGGAAAGGGCGGCAAAAGGCAGGGAAAATGTCATGCCGCACCTTGTGGACTGCTGCAAGGCCTTTGCCACGGTGGGGGAAATGGCGGATGTGTTCCGCCAGACATTCGGGGAATGGCAGGAACCGATGTTTTATTAAAAAAAAACATTCTATCAGGGAGGTACGGTTTGGATCATTCAGGTTTTCGACTGGGGTGTGACATCGGGGGCACGTTTACGGATTTTGTCCTTGTGGACACCCGGACCGGGGAGTTTTTTACCAACAAATGCCTGACGACCCCGGATGACCCGTCCGATGCGGTGGAACAGGGTATCAAAGAACTGCTGGCGGTCAAGCCGGGCTTTCTGGACCAGGTAGGGGATGTGATCCACGGCACCACCCTGGTCATCAATGCCATTATCGAGCGAAAAGGCGCAAAAACCGGGCTGATTACTACCAAGGGGTTCCGGGATGTGCTGGAACTGGGTCGGGAGATCCGGTATGATGCCTATGATATTTTCAGCCAGTACCCGGAACCCATTGTGCCCCGGGCGTTGAGACTGGAAATAGACGAACGGGTGACCGCGGACGGCCGGGTCCTGAAACCCGTGGATGAACAGGAGGCAAAGACCCTGGTGGCGGATATTCAAAAGCAGGGCATCGAATCTTTGGCCGTCTGCTGTATCAACTCCTATGAAAACCCGGTGAACGAACAGGTGCTGCAGCGGATCATTCAGGAATCAGCCCCGGACCTGTCCACCTCCTATTCCTTTGAGGTGCTGCCACAGATCCGGGAGTACGAGCGCACCTGCACCACAGCGGTGAACGCCTATGTCAAACCCATCACCTTCCTGTACCTGGAAAGGCTCACCCAGCGCCTGGCAGAACTCGGATTCGGTGGTCGGCTCTACATCATGCTGTCATCGGGCGGCATCACTTCAGTGGACACGGCCCGGAAGTTTCCGGTGCGCATCATCGAATCCGGTCCCACCGCCGCAGTGATCGCATCCCAGCATTACGGGAAGATGTTTGATATCAAGGACATGTTCTGTTTTGACATGGGCGGCACCACGGCCAAGTCCTGTCTGATCCAGAAAGGCCATGCCGGGCTGGTATCCACCTTTGAGGTGGGCCGGGTCCAGCGGTTCAAGAAGGGCTCGGGCCTGCCCATCCAGGTGCCGGTGGTGGATCTCATGGAGATCGGTGCGGGCGGGGGCAGTATCGCCCGGATCAGCAGCCTGGGGCTGCTGGCTGTCGGGCCGGACAGCGCCGGGGCCGACCCGGGGCCGGCCTGCTACGCCCGGGGAGGTGAAAACCCCACGGTGACCGATGCGGACCTGGTGCTGGGATACCTGGACCCTGATTTTTTCTTAGGTGGCACCATGGCCCTGGATATCGAAAAATCCCGGACCGCTATTGAAGAAAAGATTGCAACGCCTCTGGGCACACCGCTGACGGATGCGGCCTTTGGCATCCATGATCTCATCAACGAGACCATGGCGGCGGCAGCCAAGACCCATATTGCTGAAAAAGGCGGCAACCCCTCTACGGTGGTGATGTCCGCGTTCGGCGGGGCCGGGCCGGTGCATGCCTACGGCCTGGCCAAAAAGATCGGGGCAAAATCGATCCTGGTGCCGCCCCTGGCCGGAGTGGGATCGGCCCTGGGGTTTTTCACGGCCCCGGTGGCCTTTGACCTGTCCCGCAGCCACCGGCTGGTCCTGGATGAGGCGGATTTTGCCGATATTGAAGATCTGTTCGCCCAGCTGGAAAAAGAAGGGGCCGCCATCCTGGCGGATGCGGCCAAAGGAGACCGGGTAACGTTCCAGCGCACCCTGCTCATGCGGTTTGTGGGCCAGGGTGCGGAAACCGATCTGGTCATCGATCCCAAACCCTTTACCCAGTGGACCCGCCAGGAGATCCGGGACAGATTTGATACCGAATACAAGCGGCTCTACGGCCGCACCTACCCGGAAACCCCGGTGGAGTTCGTCACCTTCAAGGTGCGGGCCACCCTGCCGACCAAACCGTTTACCATGCCGCAGCTTATTGGAGACGAAACACGCCTGGATGCCTGCATCAAGGGGCAGCGCAAGGCATTTTCCGTCCTGCAGAAGGCATATATCGATTTTACCGTGTATGACCGGTCCCGGCTGTTTGCCGGGGCAAAATTTGCCGGTCCGGCCATTATCGAGGAGCGGGAATCCACCATTGTGATGGGAGAGGATGCCACCGCCACCATAGATGATAAAGGATTTGTGTGGATCCGCATCGGGGAGGATGAAAAATGAAGAAACAGGTATTTGATCCCATTACCCTGGAAATATTGTGGCGCCGTCTGGTGTCCATTGTGGACGAGGCGGACGCTTCCGTGGCCCGGACCGCGTTTTCCAGCCTGCTCAGAGACGCCCATGACTATACCTGCATGTTCACGGACAGCCGGGGCCAGGAACTGGTGCAGGGCACCTTCTGCACCCCGGGCCAGGCCGGTGCCATGGCATTGGGCGTCAAGAAGATTATTCAGTCCATGCCCCTGGATTCATACAGGGAAGGGGATGTGTTCATTGTCAACGACCCCTGGCTGCTGGCAGGACACCTCAATGACGTGTGTGTGCTCAGCCCGATTTTTTTCAAGGGCCGGCCGGTGGCGTTCACCGCCTGCGTGTTTCACCATTCCGATATCGGCGGCCGCGTGTCTTCAGACAACCGGGAGGTGTTTGAAGAGGGCATCTATATCCCGGTGACCCGGCTGTATGACGGCGGGGTGCTCAATGAGGACCTGTTAAACATGATCCGGTGGAACGTGCGCACCCCGGAAGAAGTGACCGGAGACATAAGATCCCAGGTAGCGGCCAACCATGTGTGCGCACAGAAGATCATTGAAATGATGACGGAAGAACATCTTGACACCCTGGATGATCTGGCGGATGAGATCATTTCCCGCACCGAAACCTCCATGCGCTCGGCTATCGAAAAGATTCCGGACGGCACTTACCCCCACCAGGGGGTTATCGAGGGCGCCGGGTCCCGGCCGGACATCCATATCCAGGTGGCGGTCACCGTGGACGGATCCGACATCCACGTGGATTTTGACGGAACCTCGGACCAGGTGGACTGGGGCGTGAACGTGGTGTACAACTTCACCTATGCCTATGTGTTCATGGCCATCAAATCCGCGTTCGACCCGGATATTCCCATTAACGAAGGGGCCATCCGGCCGGTGCACATGACCGCGCCCGAGGGCTCCATCATCAACTGCCGGTTTCCCGCGGCCGTGGCCGCCCGGATGCAGGTGGGGCATTTCATGACCGAGATGGTGTTCAATGCCCTGGGCCAGGCCACCCCGGACCGGGTCATCGCCGGTTCCGGCGGCACGCCGGCCCAGACCAATATCCTTTACGGAAAACGGGGCCGCGGCAAACCCTGGCACACCATGATCATCCGGGGCGGGGGCATGGGTGCGTCCCACAACATGGACGGCCACCACTGCGCCATCTTTCCGGCCAACGGAGCCAACACCCCGGTGGAGATCCTGGAAAGCGACACCCCGCTCCTTGTGGTGGAACGGGGCCTGGTCACCGACTCCGGCGGACCCGGCCGTCAGCGGGGCGGCATCGGCCGCCAGATGACCCTGCGGGTGCCCACAGCGGATGAATCGGACGGCCCCCCGCCGGGACGTACCACCATCGCGGTCCAGGCCGGCCGGTTCGTGTATCCGCCGGACGGGATTTTCGGCGGCATGCCCGGGGCCTGCGCCCGGTTTTTGAAAAACGGGGAACCTGCTGATCCCAGCGGCCTGACGTTTCTCGACCCCGGAGATGTCATTTCCTTTGTATCTGCCGGCGGCGGCGGATATGGCGAACCCATGGAACGGGATCCTGAAGCGGTATTAAAGGATGTGCAGTTCGGATATGTGAGTGTTGAACAGGCAAAAGCCGATTATCAGGTGGTGATCGATCCGGAAACGCTGACCCTGGATCTGGATGCCACCCGGAACTTACGACATAACCTCAAGGGAGTGTAGCATGGAAAAACGGTTTATACCGGAGATACCGGATGTCCAGACCCTGCTGGACCTTCAGCTGGCCGGCCTGAAATGGACGGTGAATCATGCCTGGAACGGCTCTTCCTTTTACCGGCAGCACCTGTCATCCGCCGGTGTGACCCCGGACGACATCCAGTCTCTGGATGATCTGTCCCGGCTGCCCTTTACCACCTCCACCCATCTCAAGGACGGATATCCCCTGCCGCTGCTCTCGGTGCCGGAAACAGAGGTGGTACGGATTCACGCCTCTTCGGGCACCACGGGCAAGCGCAAAGTCCTGGCCTATACCCAAAAGGACATTGACGACTGGATCGACATGTTTGCCCGGTGCTATGAAATGGCGGGCCTGACCCGGGAAGACCGGGTCCAGATCGCGGTGGGGTACGGGGTGTGGACGGCGGGCATGGGGTTTCAGCTGGGATGTGAACGGCTGGGGGCCATGGCCATTCCGGTGGGGCCGGGCAATATAGACATGCAGTGCCAGTTTCTGGTGGATCTGGCCCCCACAGTGTTCTGCTGTACGGCCTCCATGGCCCTGCTCATGGCTGAAGAGGTCCACAAGCGGGGACTGCGCGACAAGATTCACCTGAAAAAGATCATTTTCGGATCGGAACGCAGCTCAGAAGCCATGCGGGAGCGGATCAAACACCTGCTGGGCCTGGAAGACATGTTCGACATCACCGGCATGACTGAACTATACGGCCCGGGCATGGGCCTGGACTGCGTGAAACACGAGGGGATCCACTACTGGGCGGACAGGTATATTCTGGAGATCCTGGACCCGGACACCCTGGCCCCGGTGGCGGACGGGGAGGTGGGAGAAATGGTGGTGACCACCCTGTGCAAAGAGGCGGCGCCTTTGATCCGTTACCGGACAAGGGACCTGACCCGGAAATTGTCAGCCCCCTGTTCCTGCGGCAATCCGCTGTTCCTGCACGACCGTATCCTGGGCCGGTCCGACGACATGATCATTCTCAAGGGGGTGAACATCTATCCGGGCCAGATTGATGAGGTGTTGTCCGGCATTCCCGGTATGGGCAGTGAATACCAGCTGCACCTGTCACGGACCGATGACGGCAGGGAAATCATGACCATCAAGGTGGAGACCGGCAACCATGAAGCGGTCCCGGATGCCGACGGCATCCAGAAACTGGTGCGCCAGGCGGTGCGGGCGAAAATAATGGTCTCATGCGAGGCCCAGGTGGTCCCCTATGGCGAACTGCCCCGGGTGCCGGGCAAGGCCCGCCGGATTTTTGACAACAGAGGGTAAGGAAAGGAAATCATATGAAACCGTTTACATACCTGACGCCTGCCACCGTTGAAGAAGCGGTGTCTCTGTTCGGGCAGCACAGGGAAACCGCCCGGTATATGGCCGGAGGAACTGACGTGATTGTCAAGGTCAAGGAAGGTTGGATGGGACCGGACTATCTGATCAACCTCAAACAGATACCGGGCCTGGATGACCTGCACAAAAACGAGAACACCGGGGAACTGACCATCGGGGCCCTGGTTACCCATGCCATGCTGGAACAGTCCCTGCTCATCCGCAGCGAATACCCGATCATTTACGATGCCGTGTCCAACATCGGGTCCCTGCAGGTGCGCAACATGGGGACTATCGGCGGCAATCTCATCAATGCCGTACCCTCGGCGGACGGGGCCATCCCCCTCATTGCCCTGGACGGCGCCGTCCTGCTGAAGGGACCGGAGGGGGAACGGTCTGTGGCGGTCAAGGATCTGTTTGTACAGCCCTATGAAACCGTGCTCACTCCGGGAGAGATTCTGACAAAAATTACCATTCCGGCCCAGGCGTCCCGTACCGGCAGCGCCTATATCAAATTTGGCAGAAGAGCGGCCATGGAGCTGCCTCTGATCGGCATCGGCGTGCTCCTGGTGGTGGATGAGGACCTGTCCACCTGTGCCCGGGCCCGGATCTGCCTGGGTGTGGCCGGCCCGACGCCCCTGCGGGCGGTCAAGGCCGAACAAATGCTGGAGGGACAGCCGGTGACACCGGATCTGCTGACCGAGGCCGGAAAAGTGGCGGCTGAAGAATCACAGGTCAGAGACAGTGTCCGGGGACAGGCCTGGCATAGAAAAGAGATGATCCGGGTCCAGGTGCGGCGCATGGGGCTCAAATGCCTGGATATTATCCATCAGAAGGCCCGGCAGGCATAACCATACAAGTGACCATGAGGAGTGACCATGACAAAGACCATATCCTTTATTTTGAACGGGGATGAGATGACCTGTGATATCCAGGACCACTGGACCCTGCTGCATCTGCTCAGGGAAGAACTGGGCATGATCGGTACCAAGGAGGGTTGCGGTAACGGAGAGTGCGGTGCCTGTACCGTGATCGTGGACCAGCTGGCCATCAATTCCTGTTTGTACCTGGCAGCGGATGTCCAGGAAAAGCAGGTTCAGACCATCGAGGGCCTGGCCGTGCATACCGGCAGCCTGCATCCCATCCAGCAGTCCTTTGTAGACAACGGCGGCATACAGTGCGGGTTCTGCACCCCCGGCATGATCATGTCGGCCAAGGCCCTGCTGGACAAGGATCCCCACGCAGACCCGGAGGCTGTCAAACATGCCCTGGCCGGCAACATCTGCCGGTGCACCGGCTATGTCCAGATCCTGGACTCTGTGGCGGCAGCCGGCCGGCAGATGGCCGTGAAAAAAACAACCCATGAGGCGGGATACAGTGATCCGGGATCTGTGATTCGGGAGCCGGGTGACCAGACGGCCGGGGAGGTGACCCGATGAGTGAATACACAGTCGTAGGACAGCGGGTTCCCAAGCTGGATGCGGCCCAGAAGGCCATGGGCCGGGCCGAATATATCCAGGATGTCAGGCTGCCGGGGATGCTCTATGGCAAGATTCTTTACAGCAGGCATGCCCATGCAAAGATCACAGCCATGGATGTCTCCAAAGCCCGGGCCCTGCCCGGGGTCCACGCCGTGCTCACAGGGGAGGACATTCCGCCCAAACTGCGCATGGGGTTTTACAAGGACAACCCGCCCCTCAAGGCGGACAAGGTGTGCTGTTTCAGGGATGAAATCGCAGCGGTGGCAGCGGTGTCCGAAGAGGTGGCAAAGAAAGCCGTCCGCCTCATCGAGGTGACATATGACCCCCTGCCGGCGGTGTTCGACCCTGAAGCCGCCATGGAAAAGGATGCGCCTCTGGTGCACGAGGCCCACAAGAGCAACGTGCTCAAACTGCCCTGGAAACTCCACTACGGGGATGTGGAAGCGGCGGAAAAACAATCCGCATATGTGGTGGAGGAAAGGTTCACCACCACCTGGGTGACCCACTGCTGCCTGTCCACGTCCGGAGCGGTGGCTGTGTTCGATGCATCAGACAATCTGACCGTCTATTCCAATACCCAGATCCCGTCCCTGGCCCAGAAGGATTTTCTGGAAACATTAGGGGCCATGGGACTGAAAGGCAAACGGGTCCGGGTGATCAAACCGGTGATCGGCGGCGGGTTCGGGTCCAAGCTGGACACCTATGCCTATGAGCATATCGCTATCCTGCTGGCCCATAAATGCCGGAAACCGGTGAAGATCCTGTTTGACAGAAAAGAGGAGTTCGAGGCCACCTCCACCCGCCAGCCCACGGTCATTTATATCCGCCAGGGGTGTGACAAAAAGGGGCATCTCACCTTCCGGGATATCCGAATGATTCTGGACAACGGGGGACGGACCTCCTGGGGGGCCACCACCCCATCGGTGATGATGATGCCCATCACCTCTCTTTACCGGGTGCCCAATGTGCGGTATGATGCCAAATGCGTCTACACCAACAACACCTATTCCCAGGCCATGAGGGGATACGGCAACCCCCAGGCCACCTTTGCCATCGAGTCCAGTATGGATATGCTGGCACAAAAGGCCGGGATCGACCCGGTGATGTTCCGGCGCATCAACCGGAACGAACCCGGCGATGAAACACCCCAGGGGTTCAAGATCACTTCCTGCGGCCTGGGCCAGTGTATCGATGCCGTGGAAAAGGAACTGACGGCAGGTTCGCCCCTGGCCGAGGGGGAGGGTATCGGATATGCTTCTCTCATCCATGTGGGGGGCGGGGCCCGGATCTACAAGTCCGATGGATGCGGAGCCATTTTGAAGATGGATGATTTCGGCAAGGTGGATATCTTTACCGGTGGCACGGACATGGGCCAGGGTCTGGACAACATGATCGCCCAGATCGTGGCAGAGGAACTCGGCCTTCTGGCTGAAGATATCAATGTGGTGCATACGGACACGGATGTCTGTCCCTGGGATGTGGGTGCCCACGCCAGCCGGTCCACGTTTGTGGCAGGCAACGCAGCCCTGGGGGCGGCGAAAAAAGCCCGGCAGAACCTGCTGGCTTATGCCGCCACCCTGTTTGAGACCGCTCCGGAAGACCTGGTCATGAAGAACCGGATGGTGTGGGTGAAAAATGATCCGGAAAAAACCATGCCCGTGGACAAGCTGCTGCGCAAGGCCCATTTCTCCCCCGGCGGCACCATGCTCATGGCGGATTATTTTTATGATCCCCCCAATGAAAACATGGGAAAGGACTTCAGATGCAACCTGTCAGTGACCTACTCCTTTGGCGTGCACGGGGTGCGGGTCCATGTGGATAAAGAGACGGGCAAGGTCACTGTCAAAAACTATGTGGCCGCCCATGATGTGGGCCGGGCCATCAATCCCATGCTGCTGGAAGGCCAGGTCTATGGCGGGGTGATCATGGGTCTGGGCTATGCCCTGTCCGAGGAGGTGATGATCAAAGACGGGCAGATCAAGAACCCCAATTTCAGGGATTACAAACTGTTTACCGCCAAGGATGCCGTGCCCATCACGGCCCCGGTGATCGAAACCGATGATCCGGACGGGCCGTTCGGGGCCAAGGGTATCGGCGAGCCCGGGTGCGTGCCCACGGCCCCGGCTGTGGCCAATGCCATCTGCAACGCGGTGGGCGTCCGCATCAAGGACCTGCCCATCACCCCGGAAAAGGTGCTGGCGGCGATCCAGGAACAAAGCAAGGGCAGCTGAAAAGCTGGGAGTATATTCATTTAATGCACAATTTTTTTGGAGGTGAAGTCATGATCAAACGAACCATGCTGTTTGGCACAATCTTTATTTTCGTTATCGTCACCTGCCTTTCCCTGTTTGCAACCGTTGCCGTGGCAGGCAAAATCACCCTGAACTATGCCAATTTTCCGCCGGCCCCCACCTTTCCCTGTGTGCAGATGGAACGGTGGAAAGTAGAGGTGGAAAAACGCACCAGCGGCCAGGTGGAGGTGAAAACTTTTCCCGGCGGCACCCTTTTAGGAGCCAAAGAGATGATGGACGGGGTGATTGCGGGCCAGGCCGACATTGGCAATATCTGCATGGCCTATCAGCCAGGCCGGTTCATTGTCACCAATGCCACGAGTCTGCCCCTGGGAATTCCCGATGCCAGATCCGGGTCCATCGCCCTGCTCAAGCTGTATGAAAAATACCAGCCTGAAGCGTTCAAGGATGTGGTGGTGCTCACCATGTTCACCAATGCACCGGGCAATATCATGTCTCAGCAGCCGGTACGGAACATGGCGGACCTGAAAGGCATGGATCTGCGGGCGTCGGGTGATTCCGCCACCATCCTCAAGGCCTGGGGTGCCAACCCGGTGGGCATGCCCATGCCCGCCACGGTGGAAGCGCTGCAGAAAGGCACGGTCAAGGGATTGTTTTCCTCCCTGGAAGTCATGAAGGATTTCAAGTTCGCTGAAAACTGCAAGTACATCACCATGGTGGATGCCGGGATCTATCCCTTTGCCGTGATCATGAACAAGGCGTCCTGGGCCAAACTGCCGGCCGACGTCCAGCAGGTGATGATGGATCTTAAAGAGGAACAGGCCATCTGGACCGGTGAGTACATGGACAGCCAGATCAAGGAAGCCGTGGCCTGGTCCAAAGAGGAACAGGGCGTGGAAGTGATCACCCTGCCGGCGGATGAAAAGGCCCAGTGGGATGAAAAAATCACCTTCATGGTGGATGACTGGATTGAAAATGCCAAGGCCAAGGGGTTCCCGGCCGAGGAGATCATCAACGACATCAAGACGTTCATTCAATAGCATCTATTAAACCGCCTGTCCGGCTCGAAACGCCGGACAGGTCCGGAGGCTGTCAAATGGAACTGCTGTCCCGCATCAACAAATATCTGAACATGGCGTTGACCCTCACCGGCGGGGTGTTTCTGGTGGGAATGATCCTGCTGACCTGTGCCAACATCTTCGTCCGGCAGATCTTTGTGCCGATCCCCGGCACCTTTGAACTCATGGGTTATGCCGGGGCCGTGGTCACGGCTTTTGCACTGGGCTACACCCAGTTCACCAACGGCCACATCAGTGTGGATGTGCTGGTGAATGCCTACCCCCGACCGCTCAAGCGCGTCATTTCCGTAATCAGTCACGGGGTGTGCTGCGTGTTTTTCGGCCTGGCCGCCTGGCATGTGATGCAGAAGGCCTTGACATTGATGCGGGTGGGGGAGCTGTCCGAGACCCTGCGCATTATATATTATCCCTTTACCCTGGCCGTGGCGTTGGGATGCCTGATCCTTTGCCTGGCCCTGTTTACGGATTTTTTAAAAGCCCTGTTTCCCCCAAAGGAGAGACCATGAGTATTACCCTGGTGGGCATCATCGGTATTGCAGCACTGCTGTTCATCCTGTTCGTGTTCGGGATTCCCGTGGGATTTGCCATGGGACTGGTGGGGTTTGTGGGGTTTTCCTATGTGATCAATCTGAATGCGGGGTTTAACATGCTGGGGGCGGTGATCTGGGATACGTTCTCCAGTTATGGACTGACCGTGATTCCACTGTTCATCTTCATGGGCCAGATTGCATTTTATTCCGGGGTCAACGAAAAGCTGTACAAGGCCGCCTACACCTGGGTAGGACATGTAAAGGGCGGGATAGCCATGGCCACAGTCATGGCCTGTGCGGCGTTTGCCGCCATCTGCGGGTCCAATGCCGCCACCGCCGCCACCATGACCACCGTGGCCCTGCCCGAGATGACCAAGTACAAGTATGAACCCATGCTGTCCACCGGCGCCATTGCCTGCGGCTCCACCCTGGGTGTTGTGATCCCGCCGTCCGTAGTGCTGATCATCATCGGGCTGTCTACGGAACAGTCCATAGCCGAGCTGTTTTACGGAGGCCTGGGGGCCGGGATCCTGCTGGCCCTGCTGTTGACCGCCACGGTGTGGGTGGTGTGCCACATCCATCCTTCCTGGGGCCCCACGGGCGAGACCACCAGTATGAAGCAGAAGATCCGATCCCTGGCAGGGGCCGTGGAGATGCTGGTGCTGTTCATGGTGGTGATGCTCGGGCTGTATTTCGGGCTGTTCACCCCCACTGAAGCCGGGGCAATCGGTGCATTTTTTGCCGTGGTGATCGGGGTGGTGCAGAAACGGCTGTCCTGGGAGGATTTCTACAATGCGGTGTTCGACACGTTGAAAATTTCGTGCATGGTGATCGTGATCATCACCGGGGCCATGATTTTCGGAAAGTTTCTGGCCATTACCCGGATTCCGTTCAACATTGCCGACTGGGTGGTGGCGCTGCCGTTTTCCAAGGTCACGATCATGGCCATCATCTTTTTGATTTATATTGTCGGCGGGGCAGTGATGGATGCCCTGGCCCTGCTGCTCATCACCATCCCCATATTTTTTCCGGTGGCCATGGAACTGGGGTATGACCCTATCTGGTTCGGGGTGACCATCACCATTGTCACCACCCTCGGGGCAGTGACCCCGCCGGTGGGGGCCACCACGTATGTGGTGGGGGGGATGGCAAAGGATGTGCCCCTGGAACGGGTGTTCCAGGGGGTGGCCTATTTTCTGCCGGCCTATATCCTCTGCGTGATTCTGATGATGATGTTCCCCCAGATTGTATTGTATCTGCCCGGACTGTTGAAATGATCCGGTTTTCATTCCCCGAAAAATTTTCTGGTCCGGTCCGGAATGCCGGGATCGTTCCGGGGCCCGGCCGGCTGTCCATCCGGCCGGGCTGTAACAACAAAGTATTACCGAGAAGGAGAACGACACGTGCGGTTACCACAGTTTAATTACCACAGCCCGGACACCCTGGAAGAGGCCCTGGCGCTGCTGGATGAACACCGGGACCAGGCCGGGGTTCTGGCCGGGGGCACCGATCTTCTGGTGCGCATGAAGCACCGGCTGGCCGTCCCCAAAGTCCTGGTGAGCCTCAAACACCTGGACAGCCTGGCGTATATCAACGAAGGATCCGGAATGTTGTGCATCGGGGCAAAAACCCCCATCATTGATGTGATCCGGTCGGACAGGGTGCGGCAGCAGACCCCGGCCCTGGTCCAGGCCTGTGAGCGCATCGGTGCGGTGTCTATCCAGCATTACCGGGGTACCATCGGCGGAAACATTCTTCAGGACAACCGGTGCATCCACTACAACCAGTCACAGTTTCACCGGTCCGGCCGGCAGCCCTGCCACAAGGACGGCGGCAAGATCTGCTATGCCAGAGATGAGTCGGACCGGTGCAACTCCACATGCCAGTCGGACGGGGCAACCGCGCTGATGGCCCTGGATGCCCACCTGATCCTGAACAGCACCCGGGGTGAACGCAGGGTTGCTCTGGATACCTTTTACACCACGGATGGGATCCATCCCTTTGACATGCAGCCCGATGAACTGCTGACCCGGATCGAACTCCCTGTAGTGCAGGGGGCGGTGTCCGCCTATGAACGTCTCTCTTATCGGTCTGCCATCGATTACCCCATTGTGTGTGCCGGGGTCCGCCTGGTGCCGGAACCGGACGATGCCGAATGTATTAAGTCGTCCCGCATCGTGGTGGGGGCCATGGGCCGGTCTCCCCTGTTTATGGCCAAAGTGTCCCAGTCCCTGGTCGGGGTCGCGTTCGACGATACGGCCGCCTTTGGAAAAGCCGGAAAGGACGCCATGAATGCGGCGGCCGCATTTGCAGCCCACAATGCCGGTGCCACCCTGGAATACCGGCAGTCCATGGTGGAAAAAATGGTGGAAAAGTCCCTGTCACAGGCGGCGGCACAGGTATCCGCCCGGAAAGCGAGGTAGCCATGGAGACGATTGAGATAACGTTGACCGTGAATGGAAAAGAACGGACGCTTGCCGTGTCACCCAATGACACCCTGCTGGAGGTGGTGCGGGATTACCTGGACCTGACCGGGTCCAAGGAGGGCTGCGGGGAAGGTGTTTGCGGTTCCTGCACCGTGCTGATGGACGGACACCCGGTCCGGGCCTGCCTGACCCTGGCCCTGGAGGCGGACGGATCTGCCGTGACCACGGTGGAAGGCCTGGCCGAAGGGGAGACGTTGTCGCCTTTGCAGCAGTCCTTTATCGATCATGGGGCGGTGCAGTGCGGATTCTGTACTCCGGGCATGCTCATGTCCGCCACCGCCCTGCTGGATGAAAATCCGTCTCCGGACCGGCAGAAGGTACGGCAGGCCCTGTCCGGAAACATCTGCCGCTGCACCGGGTATGCCAAGATCGTGGATGCGGTTGAACATGCGGCCCGGCCCGAACCCGGATGCCCTGACTGTCATGCCAGAGATACAGGAGGAAACCATGACTGAGTATACCCTGATAGGAACCCGGATGCCCCGGGTGGATTCCCGGGCCAAGGTCATGGGAAAAGCCCGGTATACGGCCGACCTCAAGCTGCCGGGCATGCTGGTGGGAAAAATCCTGCGCAGCCCCCATGCCCATGCAAGAATCCTGAGCATAGACACCTCGGAAGCCCTGGCCCTGCCGGGCGTCAAGGCCGTGGTCACGGGCGCGGACACTGAAGGGGTGAAATGGGGGGTGTTTGCATATACAAGGGACCAGCAGTTCATCCAGACCGAAAAAGTGCGGTACATCGGTGATGAGGTGGCCGGTGTGGCAGCCGTAGACGAAAAAACCGCCCTGGCGGCCCTGGACCTGATCCATGTGGAATATGAGGAGCTGCCCGCGGTGTTCGACCTCATGAGTGCCATGACCACGGACGCGGAACCCATCCACGCCGAGTTTCCCAACAACATCAACATCCATGTCAACATCGACACCGGGTCGGTGGATGAAAATTTTGCCAACGCCTATTACATCCGGGAGGACACGTTTACCGCGCCGGAGGAATCCTATTTTCACGGCGAGCCCTATGCCGTGGCGGCACGGTTTGACCATGACGACTGTCTGGAGATCTGGATGCCCAACGGCGGGCCTCACATGAAATCCAAGCCGTTGTCCAATGCCTTCAAGATTCCGCTGCACAAGATCAAGGTGAGAAAGATCACCATCGGCGGGGCGTTCGGTGGCCGGTCTGAAATCTGTCCGGCCGACTTCATCTGTGCGCTGCTGGCCAAAAAGACCGGTCACCCTGTGAAAATCGTGTTCACAAGGGAGGAGAATACCATTGGCACCCGCCAGGGCCATGCCATGATCACCACCCATAAAACCGGTGTGGACAAAGAGGGGCGGGTTCTGGCGAGGGAAACCACCTGTTACATGGATGGGGGGGCTTATTCCTCCACCGGCCCCATTGCCACGTCTGTGCCGTTTCTTTCCATGGAACAGGCCTACCGTATGGGATCGGTGCGGTACAACGGGTACCGGATCTACACCAACAAGCCGATCCGGGGCATGATCCGGGTCCATGGCCGGGGGTTTGCCTGCGGCCTGGACACCCAGCTGGATATGATCGCTGAACACTTGGGAATAGATCCGGTGGAGATGCGCCTGAGAAATTCCCGGCAGCCCGGGGAATTCACCAGCACCGGGTCCCAGGTGTGGTCCTGCGCCATGGACGAGACCATCAAAAAGGCGGCCGCTGCCGCCGGGTGGTCGGAAAAATTCGGCAAACTGCCCCCGTTTCACGGCATCGGCATCGGTACCAACTCGGTGCAGACCGGGTTTCCAATGGGTATCCGGGGCGGGTCCCAGTCTTTTATCAAGTTCAATGAAGACGGGGAGGCCACGGTGATGTCCGGTGTGGTGGACAACGGCCAGGGCAATGAAAACATGCTGGTGCAGATCGCGGCCGAAGAGCTGGGATTGCTGCCCGAAGATATCCACCTGGTGTCTGCGGACACGGAAACCACCTCGTCGGATCCGGGGTCCTATTCCCAGGTATCCACTTTTGTAGGGGGGCAGGCGGTGAAAAATGCGGCAGCCAACTGCCGGAAAAAACTGTTTGATGTGGCCGCAAAAATCCTGAAGACCGATCCGGAAACACTGACCGCGAAAAACCGGATGATCTATGTGACCGATGATCCGCAAAAGTCGGTGTCCATCAAAAAGACGGTGCGGGTGGCCCTGCTCAATTTCACCTCGGTGAATGCGGAAGGCGGGTACTGGCCCAAGGTGGACATGAAGCGGGAATGGGTCTCCAACCCCTATGGCCAGATGTGCGAGGCATTTTCCTTCGGCACCACCATTATCGAGGTGAAGGTGGACCCGGACACCGGCCGGGTGACCGTGCTCAATGCGGTGGCCTGCCAGGATGTGGGAAAGGCGTTGAATCCCCTGGTTCTGGAAGGGCAGTTTGAGGGGTCCGTGGCCATGGGCGGGCAGGGGGGCATGCTTACCGAATACCATGACTGGCGGGAGGGGCGGTGCCTGAACCCCACCATGCTGGAGTACAAGGTGCCTCTGGCCTGTGACATGCCCGAGATCATTGATATCATCGTGGAATCCGTGGATCCCAGGGGGCCGTATGGAGCCAAAGAGGCGGGCATGTCCATTGCCATGTCTGCAGCCCAGGCCTATGCCGGGGCCGTTTCCAACGCCATAGGGGTGTACATGGACAGTTTTCCATTGACGCCGGACAAGATTGTGGCGGCCATCCGGGAAAAACGGCAGGCCGGCAAATGAAACCTGTGACGGAAGCAGACCAGGCCCCGGCCCTCAAGGATCTGGTCATCGTGATCAAAGGGGCCGGGGAGATGGCCACGGGGCTTGCCTGCCGGCTGTTCAGGGCCAATTTCCGGCGCCTGGTGATGCTGGAAACAAAGATGCCCATGGCGGTCAGGCGGTGTGTGAGTTTCTGCGAGGCGGTGTATGACGGCGCTGTCACGGTGGAAGGGATCATTGCCCGCAGGGCGGAGATGCCTTCGGACATTCCCCGGATCTGGGATGCCGGAGAAGTCCCGGTGCTGGTGGATCCGGAGTGGGCCGTGATTTCACATCTTGCTCCCCAGGTGGTGATCGATGCCATTATCGCCAAAAAAAATCTGGGCACCACCATGGCCGAGGCCCCCCTGGTCATCGGGCTGGGACCGGGATTTTGTGCGGGAAAGGATGTGCACTGTGTCATCGAAACCAACCGGGGCCATGACCTGGGCCGGATTATTGAAAAGGGAACGGCCCAGGCGGATACGGGCATTCCCGGTACCATCTGCGGGGTGTCTGCAGAACGGGTTCTGCGGGCTCCCTGTGACGGGCTGTTTGACGCGGTCTGTGACATCGGGGATGTGGTGACGAAAGACCAGATCCTGGGACATGTGAATCAGATGCCGGTGACAGCTCCAATTGACGGCATGATCCGTGGCCTGATCCGGAACCACACCCGGGTACCGGCCCGGTGCAAGATCGGGGACATCGATCCCCGGGGAGCCGGGGCGTCCCATGACACTATTTCAGAAAAGGCCAGGGCGGTCGGCGGTGCGGTACTGGAAGCCATATTGAACCGCTACAACCGTTGATGATGCCTCAAATTCAACTCAGATTTTTTCAGGAAAATTCATTATGTTGACCCAAGCGTTCATTCCATACAAAGGGTATTATGCCTCACCGTTTGCACGGTGGCAGGGCAGCTTTGCCAACCAGCATGCCATTGAACTGGGGGCGGCCACGGCCAGGGCCTGGCTGGCATCCCGGAAAATCGGCCCGGAAAATTTCGACTACCTGATCCTTGGGGCCACGGTGGGACAGCCCCATATATTTTATGGCGGCCCCTGGGCGGCAGCATTGCTGGGAGCGGACACCATCTCCGGTGTCTGGCTGTCCCAGGCCTGCTCCACCTCCACCACCGCCTTGTTCCAGGCGGCCATGGGGATTGAAACCGGGTGTTATGCCTGTGTGTTTACCCTGATGACGGACCGGTGCTCCAACGGGCCCCACACGGTCTGGCCCAACCCCAACGGCCCCGGCGGCCAGGTGATCAGTGAAAACTGGGTCATGGACCAGTTCAAGCATGATCCCTGGGCAAAAAACGCCATGATCCAGACCGCTGAAAATGTCGCAAAGCAGGCCGGCATCACCCGGGAACAGTGTGATGAGGTGGCGTTGATGCGATATGTCCAGTACCAGGATGCCCTGGCCCATGACCGGGCGTTCCAGAAAGAATACATGTTCCCGGTTACCCTGCAGATGTCCAAAAAGAAAACCGTGACAGTGGACGCCGATGAAGGCATCATGCCCACCACGGCCGAAGGCCTGGCAACCCTCAGGCCTGTACTGCCGGACGGTGCCCACACTTTCGGGTCCCAGACCCACCCGGCGGATGGCAGCTGCGGCCTGATCGTGACCACCAGAGATCAGGCGGCCCGGATGAGCCATAACCCGGAACTGGATGCAAGGGTGGTGTCATATGGATACAGCCGGGCCAAGAAAGGGTTTATGGCCATGGCGGTGGTGCCGGCGGCCCAAATGGCCCTGGACCAGGCGGGCATAACAATGAAGGATGTGGCGGTCATCAAGACCCACAACCCGTTTGCAGCCAATGATATTTTCATGGCAGACCAGATGGGCATCCGCCTTTCTGCCATGAACAACTATGGGTCATCCCTGGTGTTCGGTCATCCCCAGGCCCCCACAGCCGGTCGGCTGATTATTGAAGGCATAGAAGAGCTGGCAGCCCGGGGCGGGGGATACCTGCTGTTCACCGGGTGTGCCGCCGGCGATACCGGCGCAGCCCTGGTCGTTAAAATATAAACATACCGGGGTCCCAGGCGGGCAAAGGCGGGTTCAGGCCCGACCCCCCATCCACGCGGCCCCAAACGAGGAGGAAACCAAATGCGAGCATTGATAATCGGCGGTGTTGGTGGTATGGGACAGGGCGTTGCCCGGGATCTGGTAAAACAGGAAAAGGTGACGGAGATTGTCCTGGCAGACCTGTACCCGGACCCGGAGCGGCTGTCAAAAAAGCTGCGGGAAAGTGACAAAACCACACTGGTGAAAATGGATGTCAATGACCATGACGGGATGGTCAAAGCGTTTAAACAGGTGGATGTGGTGATCAATACGGCCGGCCCGTTTTACAAGACCGCCGTGCCCGTGGCAAAGGCAGCGGTGGCGGCCCGGAAAAACTACATTGACATCTGTGACGATTATGAAGGTACCCAGATCCTTTTTGAATCCGGGATCGACCAGCTGGCCAGAGATGCCGGCATCACCGTTCTCACCGGCATGGGATCGGATCCCGGCACCAACAATGTGCTGGTGAAATGGTATGCCGACCGCCTGGATGAGGTGGAGGACATTTACCTGTACTGGGTGGTGAGCATTGCCGAACTGGCCGGGGCCGCCTGGGACCATTCCCTTCACATGACCCTGGGCAAGATACCACAGTACATCGACGGCGAGCTGGTACACGTGGAAGGGGGCACCGATCCAGTGGCGGAACAGTTCCTGGAACCCCTGGGGGTCTGCCATGTCCGGTATGTGGGCCATCCCCAGCCCCTGACCCTGCCCCGGTACATCAAGGGAGTGAAAAACGTGATCATCAAAGGTGCTCTGATTCCACTGTGGGTGGACGAGCTCATTGCCGAACAGAAAGCCACCGGGCTGTTGAGCACGGATCCGCTGGATCTCAATGGGGTGCAGGTCACCCCCTATGACCTGGCATTGAAACTGTGGGAGACAATTCCTGAAGGCCGGGACAACGGCCCCCAGTCCTCGGGCCTGAAGGTGATCGTCACGGGCAGACGGGGGAACAACCGGGTCACCTATACTGCGGACATGGTGGGCCGCATGGCCCCGGGAACCGGCCTGCCGGCCTCCATTGCGGCGCTGATGATGGATGACGGCCATGTCACGGTCAAGGGCGTGGTGGCACCGGAAGGATGCATCGACCCGGATGTCTTTTTGAAGATTTTCCTGGGACGTGGGGCGAAAATCCACCAGAGCGAGAAGATCGAATCCATGTTTACACCGGACAAGTAAGGCTTTCACCTTTTACAGAAAGACATGATCACAGGAGCGATGTTATGAAAGAAACACCCAGACTGAATATCAGCAAAAGCCTTGAACTGTTCGACCAGGCCTGCTCCCTGGTACCGGGGGGGGTTCTGGGGGCCAGAAAGCCCACGGATTTTATCAAAGGTGAATACCCTGTTTTCCTGGAATCGGGCAAGGGATGCCGCCTGACCGATGTGGACGGCAACGAGTTCGTGGATTTTCTGTGTGGATACGGCCCCATCATCTTAGGCTACCGGGAGGAAGAATTGGACCGGGCCGTGTATGACCAGGTCAGCAGCAAAGGGTTCTGCTTCACCCTGACCCAGCAGTTTCAGAACCGGCTGGCAAAAAAGATCCATGAACTGGTGCCCTCGGCAGAGATGAGCATCTTTCTGAAAACCGGTTCAGACGCCACCACTGCCAGTATACGCATCGCACGGGCCCACACCGGCAGAATCAAGGTGATGCGGTGCGGGTATCATGGCTGGCATGACTGGTGTGTGGAGATGAAGGGCGGGATCCCGTCCAAGTTCTTTGAAGATGTGTTCGAGTTCCAGTACAACCGCCTGGACCAGCTGGAACAACTCATGGCCGGGCACGGATCTGACACTGCTGCCATCATCATGACCCCGTTTGGTCATCCCAACCACCAGGAGATGCAGGTCCCGGCCCCTGGATTTCTGGAAGGCGTCAGGGAGATCGCCCACAGATACGGCGCAGTCCTGATTTATGACGAGATCCGCACCGGGTTCCGGGTGTCCATGGGCGGCGCCCAGAAATACTACGGTGTGACTCCGGACATCAGCGTGCTGGGCAAGGCCATTGCCAACGGGTACCCCATCTCCGTGGTCACGGGCAAAAAAGAGATCATGATGGCCGCATCCCACAAGCTGTTCATCTCCTCCACGTTTTTTCCCAACAGCGATGCATTTGTGGCCGCCCTTAAAACCATTGAGATCCTGGAGCGGGACCGGGTCCTGGAAGATATCTGGCAGAAGGGGGAGGCGTTCATGGCCAAAATCCAGCAGGCCATTGACGCCCATGATGTGGGGGCCCGTCTCACCGGCATACCGCCAATGTTCTACATCACCTTTGATAAGGATTCAGACGGCACCTACAAGGCCAAGCGCACCGATTTTTACACCCAGCTCATTCGCAAAGGGTTTTTCTTCACCCCGTTCCACCACGCATACATTTCATACCGCCACACTCCGGCGGACCTGGATCTGGCCCTGACCGCCATTGATGACTCTCTGGCATTTCTGAAAGCCAGATATCACTGATATGTCATGGATGGTTCGTGATAAATATAGGGATAACCAATTGTATTTTATGACACATTAAATGGTAAGGCGGATAAGTGAACCGGATGGAATAGGTGTTTTTACCTATGAAAATTAAGGGTTTTCCCGGATTGACAAGGCCGTTTGACTGTCGTAATCATGGATACAAGCCTGTGTGGTGCCATCCCGAAAACCCCAATTGAACCCACCAGGTATCGGTCTTAGGAACTGCGTCTGGCGGGCATTCAAATCCCTCCAAACCATCCTTCCAACATCGCGCCCAGACGCAAAGCCCGGCTTCCGGATTCCCCTTTCTGGAAGCCGGGTTCTTGTTTTAACAGCTTTATTGAACACCGGGAATGATGATTCGGGAATCAGTGGATTTTTTATGTTCCGCCTCCATTTTTTTGAACTGCTGAATCACTTTTCGGGTCTCTGCTTCCATGGCCTGGGGAAACGCATCCATGGCCTGACCCAGGGTCGCTCCTTCCAGCCGTGCCTGAATCGGAACCGGACCGTGGGGGGTGCCCAGCTGGGTGTTTCCTACATAAAAGGGTTCTCTGGAAGGATCGTCCGAACCGTCCGGGTGGATGGGGATCAATTTTTGAATGCTGGCAATTTTCAGATCCGTGATGGTTTCTTCCCGGTAAAGATTTTTTTTGTCTACCTGAAAATCGATGTTGATTGGGCTGCCGCCGTTACCGCTCATAGGGTCTCCTGATTAAAAATTTACGAACATTTTTGAAAAAAGCAATTAACTCAGTCCTGTTGTCTCATCCAGGCCCAGGTGAATGTTCATGCACTGCACCGCTGCACCGGACGCTCCTTTTCCCAGATTGTCGATGCGGGTGATGACAGCCATCTGCTCATGATTGCCGAAAACAAACAGATCCGCCCGGTTGGTGTTGTTGCATGCCTGAACATCAAAAAAACCCTGATCCAGGTTGTTTTTTCCATCAAAGGGAAATACCCGGACAAAGGGTTCATCCTTGTAAAAAGAGTGAAACACATGCTGCAATTTTGTTGGTGTCATCCTGTGCTTCAGGAGGTGCGGGTGGATGAAAATGGTGACAGCCAGACCTTTGTAGAAATCGGCGACCACCGGTGTAAAGATGGGATCCATGGTGAGGCCGGCTCTGACTTTCATTTCCGGAAGGTGTTTGTGGGACAGGCCCAGGGCATAATGACGGGGACTGTCCAAAGCCTGGGTGTGCTGTGTTTCATACGCGGCAATGAGTTTTTTGCCCCCGCCGCTGTAGCCGGTAATGGAATAACAGCAGACCGGATAATCCCGGGGCATGATACCGTTTTGGATCAAGGGGTGAACCCCCAGCAGAAAAGCGGTGGCATGGCATCCGGGATTGGCGATGCGCCTGGTTTTTCTTAACAGGTCCCGCTGGCCGGGTTCCAGTTCAGGCAGTCCGTAAACCCAGTCCGGATGGGTTCGAAAGGCTGTGCTGGCGTCAATGATGCAGGTATTGGGGTTGGTGACCAGGGATGCAGATTCTCTGGAAGCCGCATCCGGCAGGCAGAGAAATGTCACGTCGGACCGGTTGATCTGTTTTTGTCTTTCATGCGTGTCCTTGCGAAGCGCGGCATCGATTTCAAGCAGCTCTACATCTTTTCGTGATGACAGATAATCGATGATCTGCAGACCGGTGGTACCTTCCCGGCCGTCAACAAATACCTTGTAAGCCATGATCGTTCCTGTCTGTTTCATTTGTTTGCGAGGGGTTCTTATCCTGCCAGATTCAACTTATACGAATTTCAGGAGAAAAAATAAACCCAAAGTTCCCGGAAAATGAATATAGACACTGTTTTGTAATCATTGAAATCCCGGGTATGATCCTGTAATGTTTTTTTTAAGAGGCGATGTCTTAAAAAAGTGTCCAATTGAACAAACATTGAAATGAAAAGGGAATGGCTATGAAATACGGGGCATCCGGTTTTCCAATCAAACCGGTTTGTGATGAAATAAGGAAAGTGGCAGCCCTGGGGTTTGATTATTTTGAGCTGTCCATGGATCCGCCTGAGGGGCATTGGGCCAGAATCCGCGATCTGAAAAACCAGATTGTCGCAACATTGGCGGATACAGACATGCCGGTGGTCTGCCACCTGCCCTGTTTTGTGTACACACCGGACCTGTCTCCCGCCATCCGACAGGCCTCTCTGGATGAAATGAAACACTCCCTGGATGCAGCAATGGAGATCAATGCGTTGAAAGCGGTGCTTCATCCGGGGTACATTACCGGTATGGGGGTATTTGTCATGGATACCGCCCGAAAATATGCCCATGACGGGTTGACCGCCATTGTGGCCCATGCGGCCGACCTGAACCTGCCGCTGTGTTTTGAAAACATGTTTCCGGCATATCATCTGTTTTACGAGCCGGATCCATTTGAACCGCTGTTCAGGGAATTTCCACAACTGCAGATGACGCTTGATGCCGGGCACGCCAATATCGGTGATCTGGAACAGACAAGGCTGGGTCAATTTATCAGACGGCTGGCACCGCATATCGGTCATGTCCATGTCAGTGACAATTTCGGAAAAAAGGATGACCACCTGGCCGTGGGAAAGGGGAATATCGATTTCCCCTCATTGGTTTCTTCCCTTAAACAGGCCGGGTATGATGACACCATGACATTTGAAGTATTTTCACCTGACACCCAGGATCTGGTGAAAAGCAGGGAAACAATTGAATTTCTTTTTGAAAACGCCTGACCCATCGGTCGGCATCCTTAGTTTTGGCGGTGTCTTTTCAGGTTATGATTGTTTTTTCAACATCCGGATCAAGGGCAGGCACAAAAACGTGACCCCTCCGAGAAAAGCAAATCCTAAATTGAACCGGCCGGTTTCAGCCAGGATTCCGATGCCGAAAGGCACCAGCCCGGATCCCAGAAAATGTGCCAGGGGCACCACCACGGAAACAGCCACCGGGCGGATTCCGGGCGTGGTGACCATGGACATGACGGCAAAACACAGTGGAAACACACAGACGCCGGCCCCTGCCTGAAGGATCAGGGCCAGCCAGATCCCTGAGTTCGGCAGCCATCCCATGAGAAGGGTGCCCAGCGCACTCAGGAACAATGCCGCCAGAATGATCCGGCGGGGTCCGAACCGGTCGGCCAGCCACCCCCCTGCCAGGGGCATGCCAAAGGCCGCGATCCTGGATACAGCCAGCAGAAGATTGGTTGTTCCCGGATCGAACCCCCGCTCAAACACCAGGTAAAGGGGCAGAATGACAAACACCCCCTGATTCAATCCCATTCCCAGGATAAAAAACACAGCAATCACAAGGATTGCCGGAGTGTGAAACAGGGTGGCGAATATTTTGAGTCCGGGCGGATCTGTCCGGTCAGTGATCCCTTTTCCCCGGGCTGCATAGGCGACCGCCAGGAGCAGGGAAGCGGTTCCGTAAACCACCAGAACCATCCGCCAGGACTGATGCCATGCCGCAAACAAAGACACGGCTAAAGGGGCGACAATATAAGCCAGGTTCGGTGCCAGCTGGTGAAGGCCCAGCACCTTTCCCCAATGCTGCCGGGAAACCAGTCCGGTCAGGCTGGCAACGCCGGAAGGCAGGTAAAAACCCCCGGCCAGCCCCAGGCATACCATGCCCGCCTGGAGCATGAAGACCCCCTGACTGGCTGCGGCAGCCAGCAGACTGGCCCCGACAGCAACGCCGGAAGCGACAATCAGGTGCCGGTGGCTGAACAGAGGCGTTAAAAAGATGGAACAGAAAAGGCTGGCACAATATCCGGATGAAATCAGAAAAAAAAGACCGCCGGCCTGGCTGTGACTCAAGGCCAGATCAATTTTAATGTCCGGCAGTAACGGCGCCATACCCAGCCGGGACAGCATGTTGAAAAAGAACATTCCCGTTAGAAAAACAATGGGATTGAACTGATCCCGGGACATTTTGTCTGGTTCCTGTTTTCCCCGGCCTTTGTGTTCAGGTTGAATGGACATTGTCTGGATGCTTTCATGTTCAGGTTGTGTCAGGGATATATTATCCCAAACCCGTTGAATGTAAACAGCCAAAAACAAAAATCTGAGCACGGAGTTCATAAATGGGTTGACAATAAAAACCGGATTTCTCAAAAAAATAGGTCTTCCAACCGAACACCAATTATCCAGACGGAGATCAAAATATGAGGGTTATTGTTATCGGCGGAGGATGGGCCGGGTGTGCCGCAGCTGTCAGTGCCGTAAAACAGGGGGCTGAGGTAGTCCTGCTGGAACGGACGGACATGCTTCTGGGTACGGGCCTTGTGGGCGGCATCATGCGGAACAACGGCCGGCTCACTGCCACCGAAGAACTGAAGGCCATGGGGGGCGGGTCAGTATCGCCGCCAAAGCGGGTGTTGTTGAAATGAACGGAAAGAAAGGGGACCAGACCGGGGCCGTGAGCGGGTCCTGCAAGCTCCACAAAGAATCCCCGGCACCGGATCTGCTGAAAAAACTCAACGAGACCGGTGTGGCGCTCATTCCTCTGGAGGAACACCTCCGCATGACCGGCAAGTTGTCGCTGAAGGCCTGCCAGCAATATGTCATCGCTGATTTTGAAAAAAATGTGATTCTGCTGGACACCGGTCATGCCAAGCTCATGACCCCGTTTTTCCCGCTGGAGGCGCTCAGGAAAATTCCCGGGCTGGAAAATGCCCGTTTCGAGGACCCTTATGCGGGTGGTATCGGAAATTCAGTGCGTTACATGGGCATGTCTCCCAGAGATGATGCATTGAAAGTCAACGGGGTGGACAATCTTTTCTGTGCCGGTGAAAAGGCCGGACTCATGGTGGGCCACACCGAAGCCATCTGTACCGGTACCCTGGCCGGGGTGAATGCAGTTCGGCAGGTGCGGGGAGAAACCGCACTGGTGCTGCCGGAGGAATCAGTGATCGGAGATGCCGTCACCTATGTCCGTCAGCAGATGCAGACCCCCGAGGGCCTGGGGCTTAAATTCACTTTTTCCGGTTCGGTGCTGTTCGACCGGATGAAACAGAAAGATCGTTACATTACCGATCCGGCGGTGATTGAAGACCGGGTTGAAAAAGCCGGCCTGAAGAACATTCTGGCATCCACCCGGGCCCGGTAGGACGATGGGTGACAAACCGTCACAGGCGGGGAAAATAAAACAATAACTGGCTGACAGTGAGGAGGCGCAATGAAAAAGTGGGGATATTTTTTTCTGGCGGCAGTCTGGATGAGTGTCTTTTTTACGGGTTCCGGGTGGGCAAAGACCGAAACGGTGACCATTGCCCTGGGCTCCGAACCGGCCACCCTGGACCCTCAGATCCGGGAGGACGGGGGTGAACGGGCCGTAAACGACAATATTTATGACACCGTGCTGACCATCAACCTTGTGGCCTCCTGGCTGCGGCTCATTTCAGATCCCCAGGAACGTGAAAAGCAGTTTGCCCGGCACATGGCAAAAGGGATGCGCAAAAAGATGCAGGCGGAAATTGAAAAAGAGCGACAACCGGAGGCATCATGAACACATCCGAAAATACACCGCTTCTGGAAGTTCGGGACCTGGTGGTCAATTTCTACACCCGGGGAGGGGTGGTTCAGGCATCGCGGGGAGTCAGTTTTCAGGTGAACTATGGCCAGACTTTAGGAATCGTGGGAGAATCCGGTTCCGGAAAAAGCGTGGCCGTTCAGGCGGTCATGGGTCTGATTTTCAATCCCGGACGGATCGAGGGGGGAGATATTTTTTTCAAGGGCCGGTCTCTGCTGGATCCGGCCGGCAAAAAATTTGTGCGCCAGGTCCGGGGCAAAGAGATTTCGATGATATTTCAGGATCCCATGACCTCATTGAATCCGGTCTTGACCATCGGCACTCAGATTACCGAAGTGCTGCGCCATCATATGGGTATGACAAAAGATCAGGCCCGGCGGCGGGCCATGGATCTGCTGGACATGGTGGATATCAACGCCCCGGAAAAACGCCTCAGGCAGTATCCCCATGAAATGTCCGGTGGCATGCGGCAGCGGGTGATGATCGCCATGGCCCTGGCCTGCGAACCCCGTCTCATTATTGCGGATGAGCCCACCACGGCGCTGGATGTGACCATTCAGGCCCAGATTCTGGAATTGCTGGCTGACCTGCAGCAGCGGTTGAAAGTATCCGTGATTCTGATCACCCATGATCTCGGGGTGGTGGCCCAGCTCTGTCATCGGGTGGCGGTCATGTATGCCGGCCGGATCGTGGAGGTGGGCAATGCGGACCAGGTGTTTGCCGCACCGGTGCATCCCTATACCCGGGGGTTGATCCGGGCGACACCCCGTCTGGATGTCGTGACCGAAAGCATGGTTTCCATTGACGGCGTACCGCCGGATTTGATTTCACCCCCCCTGGGATGCGCATTTTTACCCCGGTGTGATCAGTCGGGAAAAGAGTGTTCCCGGCTTCAGGCCCTGGTCGAAGTGGGCGATGACCGCCATGTTTCCTGCTGGTGTGCGGTAAAGGAAGCGGTCAGATGACCGGGCAGACGCAGAAGAAGGAATCTGGTTTGCCGCTGGTCGCTGTAAGGAACCTGAGCGTGCAGTTTGATGCGGGCCGGGCCGGATTCTGGGGCAGAAAACGGCTGAAGGTGCATGCAGTGGAAAATGTGAGCCTTGACATTTATCCTGGTGAAACCCTGAGGCTGGTCGGGGAATCCGGTTCCGGCAAAAGTACGACCGGCCGCGCCATACTGGGTCGGGTGCCGGTGACCCGCGGGCAGATTTTTTTTCAGGGCAAAGAGATCACCCATGCCGGTAAAAAACAGGTGCGTGAGTTCAGCCGGGATATGCAGCTGGTATTTCAGGACCCTTATGCCAGCCTGAATCCCCGCATGAAAATTATCGATATTGTGGCAGAACCGCTACGGGTTCACAACGTGGTCAAAAATACCCGGGAGGCGGCCGGAGAAGTGGCCCGGCTGCTGGAACTGGTGGGCCTGCCCCCGGATGCCGGGGCCCGGTATCCCCATGCTTTCAGCGGGGGCCAGCGTCAGCGGGTGGGCATTGCCCGGGCCCTGGCATTGAAACCCCGGTTTATCGTGGCGGATGAACCGGTGAGCGCCCTGGATGTGTCCATCCGTGCCCAGGTGGTGAACCTGATGCAGGATCTGCAAACCCAGTTCGGCCTGTCATATCTGTTTATCGCCCACGACCTGGCCGTGGTGAGACACATTTCCCATCGTATTGCCATCATGTATGCCGGAAACATTGTGGAACTGGCGGAACGTCAGCTGATCTATAATTCGCCGGTCCATCCCTATACCCGTGCCTTGCTGTCTGCCGTGCCGGTGCCGGACCCCCCGGTTCAGCGGGCCCGCCAGCGCATTACCTGTCCGGGAGAGCCTCCCAATCCCTTGAATCCACCGTCCGGGTGCCGGTTTCAGTCCCGGTGCCCTTATGTGACCCGGACCTGCCGCGAAAAGGCCCCGGAATTGACCCGGCGCCGACCTGGCCAGATGGCTGCCTGCTGGAACTGTTGACGGCCTGAAGGTATTTAGAGCGGCCGGAATCCTGTGCATGGAAGGGGTGTCTGCCGAATCATTTGAGCATGGCATCTTTCAACCGGAAGAAACCCGTCGAATTTTTGAGCCAGTATGCATAGAAAACCAGATTGTCACTGTGAAAGGAGATGACCTGGCGTCGTTTTTCAGAAACGTAGACCAAATGCAGACGCCCGCTGGCTTCGACATCAAAAACCATGGCTGCCAGATGGTTGTTCAATACCATGAGATCACCGTTTTGGACCTGGTTTTCATTGATCGGTCTGACATTTTTCAGCAGATTCGACATGGGCAGATAGCCGTGATAGGTCAGCCCGGCCTGCTGGGCCGCGGTGGCATAGATGGCAAAAAACAGATAAGAATTGTCGGTGGTGCCGGATGTCAGGGGATTGCCGCCATACTCGTACGGCGTGCCGATGAACTGGCGGGCCGCTTCCGGAATATTCTGCCGGAACACCTCCCGGGCCGAGATCACCGGAGAGTGAACTTCGGGTTTGCCTGTTAAAGGATCTTTGTCCAGTTGAACCCCCCACGCACTGACGATGTTCAATAATAGACACAGAGTGGCAAAGATATATTTTTTCATGATTTTCCCTTGTATTCATGACCCTTTTCCATATAAAGATAGGATATTACACTAAAAAAAACAAGCCGTATCCTGAAAGGCATCAGGATACGGGCCAGCTTGCGGCAGTCATTGACAAGGAAAATACCCTATCATGAAAATCGTTACCACGCACAAAGGAACGGATTTTGATGCTCTGGCCAGCCTGGTGGCAGCAACTCTCATATATCCAGACGCCCGTCCGGTGATTCCCGGTGAAGTGAATGAGAATCTGAAACCGTTTCTGGCCATACACAAGGATGTGTTCGGATTGTTAACGCCCAAAGATATCAATCTGGACCAGGTGGATACCCTGATTGTTGTGGACACCTGTACCTGGGGGCGACTGGATCCCCGTCTGTCGATTCTGAAGGAAAAACCGGATCTTGAGATTATTGCCTGGGATCACCATGTGCAAGGGGATATCAAACTGACCCACTCTCATATCCGGGAAACCGGGGCATGTATCACCCTTCTGATCAGTGAAATTAAAAAAAAAAGGACATTGATCACACCCATTCAGGCCACGTTGTTTCTGATCGGCCTGTATGAAGATACCGGCAACCTGACATTTCCTTCCACTGTGGCAGAGGACGCCCATGCCGCCGGGTTCCTCCTGGACAGAAAAGCGGATCTGACGATTCTGGCCTCGTTTTTGAAACAGGCGTATGCCAGACAGCACAAGGATGTTCTTTATGAGATGATTCGAAAAAGCGAGACCGTCAAGCGATCCGGTTTTTCTGTGGGGTTTTCTAAACTGGAGCTTGAGGAGAGGATTCAGAACCTGGCCATGGTGGTGCAGATGTATCGTGAAATCATCAATGCAGATGCCGCCTTCGGTATTTTCAGGGACCTGACACAGGACAAATGCATGGTGATCGGACGAAGCGGTGTGGATGAGATCAATATCAGCCTGATCATGCGCAGCATGGGCGGCGGGGGCCATCCGGGTGCCGGATCCGCCCTGATCAAGGCGGCCAATCCTGACGTGGTCCAGGAAATGATCCTGGAACTGATCAGCGGCAACCAGCAGACGTCGGTGATGCTGTCAGACATCATGTCGTATCCGGTGGTCAAGGTCCTTGAAGACACCCCGGTGGAAGAAGTGGTCAAGATCCTTCGGGACCTGGGATGTACCGGCCTGCCGGTGGTGGATAGTCAGGACGACCTGGTGGGGGTCGTTTCCAGGCGGGATTTGAAAAAAATCCGCCAGTCCAAACAGATGACAGCCCCCATCAAAGCCTTCATGACAAGGAATGTGGTCACCATATCCCATGAGAGAAGTGCGGTGGAGGTGGCCCGGCTCATGATCAAGCATGACATCGGACGGGTGCCGGTGGTCAAGGATGGAAAAATGATCGGCATTGTCACCCGGTCTGATGTGATGATGTATTTTTATGACATGCTGCCGGATTAAGAATGGCTTTTGAGTCTGGCAGCCGCCTTGACTGCCAGCTTTTCTCGAAAAATTTTGGCGTTGTGCCGGATGTCCACAGGGAATTTTTTTTCGATGAAAATATGATGAATGTCTACGGTCAACGGGTTGTCCCGGGCCAGGGCGGCCAGTTCGGTAATCAGGGTTTTCGGGCTGGCAATTCGCTCTGACGGTTCCACAAATACCACCGGTATCTGACTGCCCAGCGGCCCCACCCCGGTCAAAGCACTCCGGTATACCGAGGGGTGATTGTTGAAGATGGCCTCCACCGGAATGGTGAACAACGGCCCTTTTTCTGTAACCACCCGGTGACTTTTTCTACCGCAGAACCAGAACCGGCCCCTGGAATCCTTCCACCCCAGGTCTCCCATGCGGTGCCAGACCCGGCCGTCGGAGTCCGGAATCTTGGCCTGAAGGTCCGCTTCCCGGTTGTTGAAATAGTGTTCTGTGACCAGATCCGCCTGGACCGTGATCTCTCCCACCTGTTTTTCCGGAACCAGCAAAGACTCTCTGAACTGGGTGACGGGCACATCCGTGATCTTGACCAGGCAGACGTGCGTGTCGCAAATGGGCCGGCCGATGCACATGCCGAATCCTTTTTCAGTCAGGTGCCGGGTTTCAGACAAGATTTCATCCGAGGCGATGGAGATGACCGGTACCGCTTCGGTGGCCCCATATGGCGTATGGATCAAGGCATCTTTTGACAGCAGGGCGGAAAACTGATCGATATTGGCGGGTGACACCGGTGCCCCGGCTGACACCACCCGGCGCAGGGATGGCAGTTTGATGCCATGTTCCCTGCCGTATTTTCCCACCCGGTTCAGCAGGGCCGGGGAAGCGAACATATTGGTGACGCCATGATTTTCAATGGCTTCGATGATTTTATCCGGATCTGCCTTGGCCGGCCGGGTGGGGTCCATATCCGGTATGACCGCAGTCATGCCCAGGGCCGGATCGAACAGGGCGAACAAAGGGAATGTGGGCAGATCGATCTCATCCTGTCCGATTTTGAAATGAGCCTGGATCTGTTTGATCTGGGCCAGAAAATTGCCATGCGTGTAAACCACGCCCCTGGCCGGCCCCGTTGAGCCGGTGGTGAACACAATGGCCGCAGTTTCGTCCTGAGTGGTCCGGGCCGGGGAGAACGGTCCGGGTTCCCGCGAAACCAGCTGACTGAAGGTATGCCCTCCCCAGAACCATTTTCGGCCGACGGTGATCCAGTGCCGGATCTGCTTGAAATATTTGGGCCTCAAAAGTCTCAGGATATGGGCTTTTTCAATCCCGATAAATGCATTGGGCCTTCCCTGGTGCAGGCATTGCACCATCCGGTCGATGCCCATGCCCGGATCTACGACCACCGGTACGGCGCCCACCTTGAACATTGCAAACACAATGATGAAAAATTCCATGCCCGGGGGCACCATGAGAATGGTGCGGGTTCCCCGGACGATACCGATCCCTTCCAGACCCCCGGCCAGGCGGCTGGACAACGTGTCCAGCTGTTTGAAGGTCAGCTGGCTGTAAAGGACCTGATTGTTTCTGTCCCGGCTGGCCGGATATACCACGGCCCGTTTGTAAGGCATGGTTTGAGCGGTTTTTGTCAGGGTTTCAGCGATATTGGTATAAACGGTCATAGCAACCTTTCCTTCGTGCTCTTCGTGTCCTTCGTGGTGTAAAAAACCAAATCAAAGCAGCACCATCCCATCAGGAGACCAGAAACCGGTGAATATGTCGGGCCGTTTCTTCAGGTTTGTCTTCAAACAGGTAGTGTCCGGCATCTTCAAATACATGGGACCGGGCGCCGGGCAGCCGTGTCAGAAATTCATCCAGAAAACAGGTGTCAAACACAAAATCCTTTGCCCCCCACAAAAACATCACCTGTTCCGGATTCAGCCGGTGAATCTTTTTGTCCACCTGGTTCACTACCTTCCAGGCGGGGTCTGCCGGGGTCAGGGGGATGTCCTGGACAAATTTCAGGGTGGCGATGCGGTTTTTCCAGCTGTTGTATGGGGCGGTAAGCCCTTTTTTCACCTGAACCGGCAACCGGGTGCAGGCCCCCAGGTACAGGGCCCCCACTGAAAAAAGATTCAGCCCTAAAACCGCCGGAACGGCAAACCAGTTCAGATACTTGAGTGCCCACAGCATCCAGGGAAACCGTTTTTCCTTTGGCAGAAAAAACCCGGCCGTGTTGGTGATCACCACTTTATTGATCCGGTCCGGATGGTCCAGTGCCCAGGCCAGGCCGATCATGCCGCCCCAGTCGTGAACGATGAAATCCAGTTTGCCTTCCGGCACGGTGATGGACAGAAAAGCATCCAGGTCCGCCACCCGGGAAGCCAGTGTGTAGTCGTATTTTTCCGGGGCCGGCTTGTCGGAAAACCCGCACCCGATATGGTCCGGTACCAGTGTCCGGAATCTTACAGACAACCGGGGCACCAGGTGACGGAAATAAAACGACCATGTGGGGTTGCCGTGAACCATGAGCACCGGTGGACCGGTTCCCTCATCCAGGTAGTGCAGCAGATGGCCGTTGAGATTCAGGTAATGGGGTGCAAACGGATATTCCGTCTCAAATCCTTTTGTGGATGTGACACGGGCATTGATGCGCCGCTGGGTTACCATTCCACCCCCAGCACATAACAGTTAAGACCGGAGCCCACCCCGATAAAGGCCACAAAATCTCCGGGCTGCAAAAACCCCCGCTCATCGGCAATGGCCGCGGTGATGGGCAGAGACACCGTGCCCACATTGCCCAGGAAGGGGAACGTGGAGAAATCCTTGGCCATGTCCAGGCCCAGGGCAGCATAGAAGCGCTGGTGATGAATGGCCCCCACCTGATGGCCGATCACTTTGTCGGGTTGATCAGCTGTCAGGCCGAATTCCTGTTTCAGTGCCTGGAAGGTTTCAGTGGCCAGAATGAGACCGTTTTCCAGAACGTCGGTGGCCCGGGTCCGCATGATCACTTTCGCCTCCGCAGGCATGCCTTTTGTGTCAAACCGCCAGTAGCATAGATCATGGTGCTCAATGGCATTTTTCACCACCCCGCCTTTGAGGCGATGGTGACGTATGCCTGAATCCCCAAGAGTCCCGTCGGTGAGCAGCACCGCCGCCGCTCCGGACCCCCCCGTCATGGTGGCCACGGTGTCCTTGTAGAAATCAACGCTTTTGTGCTGGTTGATCTCTGCAATGGTGCTGTCCACGATCTGCCGGGCGGTTTCACAAGAGACCACCAGCCCGGCTTTGATATTACCCAGCTGGATTTCGTTGGCCACCTGGACCATGCCGGTGACCATGCCCAGGCAGGCGGATTTGACATCGTAGACATGGGCGTTCGACCCGATGTCCAGACGGTGGGCAATGTGACAGGAGGTGGCGGGTTCAAAACCGTCCTGGCAGACGCCGCTGAACACCAGGGCCCCGATGTCGGACGGATCGATGCCGGCCTGGTCCATAGCCCGCTGACCCGCGACGGCCGCGTGCTCGGCAAGGGTGTGATCTTCATCCCAGTAACGGCGTTCCCGGATCCCGGTCAGGGCTTCCAGCTGTCCGGGCTGGAACCCGACCGCATCGAAGAAGGGTTTGAGCCTTTCTTCGAGCTGGGCGGTGGTGACGACGTGAGGGGGCAGTTCATACCCGAATGAGGTGATAAAAACGCTGGTGTATTTCATTTGTGTCTCCACAGGTGTCTGAGTTTGTCCAGGGAGACCCCGGTCAGGATCATTCCCATGTCCTTGTATAAAACAATGTGCAGGTCATCGGCAAACATGTGGGCATCGGCAATCACGAACGGTTGTCCGGCAGCTGCGGTATACCCAATCTGCTTGATTTCGATCTCATACCTGGCTTTTCGGGTGGCGGGTGTCACCGGTCCCCGGCATTTGAGATCGCTTTCATTGTCCTGCAGCACATCAAACCGGGCCAGGGGGTTCGGCGTCACCCATCCCATGCACTGGACAAAGATGCGTAAAGCATGGGCACAGCATTCATACATCAGGGTGCCGGGCATGACCGGATCATCTGTGAAATGACAGGTCAGAAACCAGGCATCCGGCTTGATGTCCGCTTCCGCCACAATGGTTCCAAGGCCGTATCTGCCCCCTTTGGGATCAAAGGACAACACCCGGTCAATCAGGTGCATCCGTCCCCCGGGCAGGCGCTGGGCCTTTCCGAGGGTGATACCTTTGAAATCGCTGCCAAATGCGGCGGCCAGGTTGCCGTCCCGCAGGTGCCGGATCTGATCATCGTGAAATGATGTCGGTTGAACCGGCACCAAAGGCTCAAACCGACTGTTGGATCGGGACTTGTGCCGGCTGTCGGACTGGATATCGGTCCGGACCGGTTCCCGGTCCTGATTTTTCAGTACAATCCCGCCGGAGTTTTCGACTTCTTCTTCCGTGAAAAAACCGGCACACCCATCCCGCATGGAAATGAACAGCTGGCTGCCGATATACCCTTTGTAATGGAAAAAGAACAAAAACACCTCTCCCTGTCTGAGGAAACGGTCGATGCAGATGTGGTATTCAATGGTTTCTCCGGGTTTGGGCAATGCCCTGTGAAACGTGACTTTGGCATCCAGAAGCCGGTATCTGCGCTGTCCTTTCACCGCATGGTCAATGCCCAGATACGCGCATAAAAACAGGTCTGCCTGGCCCGCCTCGATGGAAATGGACACGGGTGCCATCCCGCCGTCCAGATACCAGGCATCGGGACGCACATCATGCTGGGTGATGATTTTTCCCGGTCCCAGGGAACAGGGGGTTCCCTCGATGGCCAGGATCCGGTCCACCAGCATCAGGGGATCGCCGGGCAGCCTCACCCGGACAGGGTAGGTGTCGATGATATCAAAGTCCGGTCCCAGGACCCTGCCGGCACGGCCCACCGCAAACTCCATACACTGGTCCCGGGTGAACAGCGGGGGATCGGAGATTGGCGGCAGGTCAGGGGATTCCCGCCATGGCGGATTGGAACGGTGTTTACGGGTCACGGCGGCGGCAGCCCGGGTCAATGCAGCGAACTGGGCCTGCATCAGATCCATATGGGTCCGGGACAATGCCAGAAATTTTTCATGGGCCCTGGCCGTGATGTCAGATGCGGCAGCCAGGGTTTCCGGATTCACTGCCACCGGCCTGGAACAAGGCATGGAAAATGGGTTGGCATGGGGCATCAAAGGATCTGAACCCGCCTGGGAATTCAGGAGGGTTATCAGATCCTCGGGAATGGGCGGTTGTGTGGTGGGTATATTGATGGTATCCGGATTGCCTGAAAATTCAGGTGCCCGGAGGGGCGCAGCTGATCGGGTGGGGGGGAAAGATGAATCCGGGGCCTGGGCAAGCAGGCAAAAGGCGGCGGCACCGTCCCGGGTCATGGCCGCGGCTCCGGCCCGGCGGATACCGGCGGGTGTGTCCGGCCATGGTGCTGCCGTTTCCGGCATCACAAATCCGCCGTGTTTCAGGTTCAGTAATTCAGCGCCCGGCCGGAATCCCGAAAAGACACGGTGATACAGGCAGACGGCTGAGTGCATCACCGACAGCAGCCCGGATACGCCCCGTGTATCTCCCATCGTGCCGGCGGTCCATCCCAGAACACATTGGACGTCGGCGGGTTTCCGGATCAGAGCCGCCAGGGCTCGGGCTTCCGCCGCACCTGAGGGACCGTGTCCGCCGGAATGGGTGGTAAAGAACCCGATACTTGAAAACGGGACCCCGGCATTGTCCAGACCCCGGGCCAGGGAAGAAGGATAGCATGATTGGGCTGAATCCTGATCGTCCATCACAGGACCGCCGCTGCCGCCGGAAACCCCTTCGATCACGGCATAAATCCGGTCCTTGCTTTTTGCTGCATCAGCCAGTCGCTTGATGACAATGGCGGCGGCCCCTTCAGCCGGACGGGCCCAGTTTGCGGGAACATGGGGCTGGTTCAGGCAGAAGGAGCGGATATCGCCGGCCATGTCCACACTTGCACAGATGAACCAGTCGGTTTCTCCGGCTGCCAGAGACCGGGTTCCCACTTCCAGGGTTTTCATGCCGGAGGCTGCATCCGCCGATACCGTGAAACAGGGGCCTCCCAGCTTGAACTCCCGGGCCAGCCGGGAGGCGGCAATACCGCCCAGGGCCCCCAGCGTGCGGTTGAATGTCAATGGCGGAGACAGCCGGTCCTGTCGGGGGTCATCCAGATCATGGGCATACCATCGCAATGAAAAGTCGGCGGCCCCGAAATCAAAATCAATGCCCACGGCACACCCGGCCCGGGTCCGCGATCCTTCCGCTGTTCCTGGCCGGGGTGGAATGCCGGCATCGATCAGAGCGCCTTTGGCCGCCTTGAGCAGCACCAGGTGCTGGGGCAGGATGTCCGGGATCTGGACCGGGGGGATGTGAAATTCGTCCATGGTGACAGACAGGGAGTTCAGAAATCCGGCCTTGATTTCGGCAAGATCTGCTGACAGGTGATCGGTCCGACGCCATCGGGTGATGGCCGGTGTCAATGCCGGGAGGGTCCGACCCAGTATTCTGCCTGTGAACTGATTCAGATCCGCGCAGTCACCGGTCAAAACCCCCATGCCCACGATGGCAAACCTGTCCGGGGCTTTTGGCCGGGCAACTGCTGTGCTGGACGGGTGAAACGTCGAAATGTCAGATGTGACCGGATAGGACCGTGACCCGGGACATGCTTCCACCAGGATATGGGCGTTGATTCCCCCGAACCCGAAGGCGGAGATGGCGGCTCGTCTTGGTTCTCCAGATTCTTGAAGTGGCCAGTCAGCGGCCCGGGACTGGACCTGGACCTGAGTGCCTTCCAAAGGGTGTCTGTCGGGGAGGGCGGTGAAATTACAGGAAGGAGGCAGGGATTCCCGGTTCATGGCCAAAAGCGTTTTGATGATCCCGGCGGCGCCGGCGGCTGTAAGCAGGTGACCGATGTTGGATTTCACCGAACCAATGGCCAGCGGGCTATCCAGGCAGTCATATGTTTCCAGAAGTGTCCGGATGCTGCGCAGTTCCACCTTGTCTCCCACCGGTGTGCCGGAACCGTGGCATTCCATATACTGAAAACGGGCCGGTGACAGACCCGCCATTTTATAAGCGGCAGCCATGGCCCGGACCTGACCTTCGGATGCCGGCGCCACCAGGTTGCCGTCGATATCATTGGAGATTCCCCAGCCTGTGATCACCCCATGGATGGAATCCCCGCAGGCCAGGGCGTCGTCCAGGCGTTTGAGTACCAGAATGCCACACCCTTCTCCCACCACCAGACCGTCGGCCAGCCGGTCGAACGGGGCGCATCGTCCGGATGGAGACAATGCCGCCAGCTGGGTGAACCCGATCTGGGTATACAGAGAATCGGGCCGGGACACCCCGCCGGTGACCATGACATCGGCCCGGCCTGTCAACAGTTGTTCACAGGCCAGTTTAACGGCAACCAGGGAAGACGCGCAGGCCGCATCCAGTGTAAAACTGCCGGCTTTCAGGTTCAGTGCCCGTGCCAGGACAGCGGCCGGACCCGAAACCATGGCACAGGCCAGGGCATCGGAGGGTTTGGTGGTCCCGGGAGTTCGATGGCACAGCAGGTCCCGTGAAAAGTCGGATGCCGTGTCCGTGGGAAGAGCAATGGCCGCCAGTATCACGCCGGTGCGCTGTTTCAGATTCTGTGGCAGGTGACACGACCGGCATGCCGTCCGCCCGGCGCTCAATACCAGATGATGAACCGGGTCCAGACCCGACAGGAGGGTCTCATCCAGATCCAGCCCGGTTGCGTCGAAACTGAAATCGGTAATCAAACCGGCCCGGTCGGAGACAGCCCTGTCCGGCGCCGGGGAGGCAGTGACCATCTTTTCTTTCGGTGCAACCCATCGGTTCTGCGGTATCTGAATGATATGCTGCTGTTTGTTCAGGATCTGGGTAATGAACCGCTGAGCGTCAGGGGCACCCGGGAAAATGCCTGCCAGGGAAACCACGGCGATATGCGGGGCATGGGATGTCATAGGGGGTCATATAATCGAGAAGATAAAGGATTTCAAGGTGCACGTGTAAAATTTGTGTAAAATTACCAGAAACTTAAGAGAATATGAAAAAAAATCCTTGAATCACGGGCCGGGCCAGCAGAACGGCTGTGACACCCATGAGAAAAACAGCCAGGGTGCGGTCCAGACCACGTTCCTTTCGGCGATCCTCATATCCCAGTATCCACCCGGAGGCCAGTCCCCCTGCCAGGCCTCCGGCATGGCCCCAGTTATTGATGTTGGGCAGCAGAAATCCGATCAGAATCAGGCTGAAGATCCATCCGGAGGTCTGCTGGTACACCCGGTGTCCCCAGGGGCCGCCCCTGGATTTGCCGAAATACAGCAGCGCACCGATGAGTCCGCACAACCCCGAGGATGCACCGATGGTCAACGGGACGTTTCCCATTACTGACAGCAGAAAACCGAATGCCCCGGAAACGGTATAGATCGTGAACATGCGGTATACACCATACTCCGCCATGACCAGCGGGGCAACGGTCTTGAGCGCCAGCATGTTGAACACGATGTGCAGAAGACTGCCATGGAGCCAGTTGGCAGTGATCAAAGATTCCCAGGCATGGTAGGCCTGGATGGGAATCTTGCCTGAAGCGCCGAGAAAAATAAGTGCATCCGTTGAGGGGCTGAAGGCATAAAACGGGTTAAAACCGGTGTGCATGGACCGGCCGCTGAAAATCAGGCTGACAATAAACAAGAGGGCATTGGTAAAAATAATGGTATTGAGCATCCGGGATGGGGTGACGGTGTTCAGAAAGGATCGGTTGACATTCATGCGGATTTTTTTCCTTGGGGTGCAGGCACTTAATTGTGTTTGGGTGGTTTGATTTTGACAGCTGCCAGATATTCTTTGACCCCGCCCAGGGTCAGGGCAAACATCCTTGACCCGGTGAGCATGGCCACGGGATTGTCCGGACATCCGCAGGTTCTGGCAAACGCCGGTCCCATGACGGCAGACGGATCCATGGTGTCACCGGATGCCTGCTGCATCTGAGTCACATAGATATCCAGCCGTTCTTTGAGAATGTTGAAATAATCGATCTGTTGACCGGTGCTGGTTTCAGTGAGTGTGGAAATATTCTGGGAAAATTCCTGGATCACCTGCCAGAAGGATTCAGACAAAACCGGTTTGTTCCTGTCACTGACCGGCATATAAAAGGAAATTCCCCATCCCACTGCCAGAATTTTCAAGATACCCAGTTCATACTCCAGGGTGACCCGGTTCAGGCTGGATTCCGCCGGTAAAGATTTCAGCATGGTTTTCAAATCGGTCCGGTCAACGGCAAACGCTGCCAGATTTTGTGCGGTTTCTTCCACTGTCAGGTGAAGCAACGGGTTCCGGGCGGCCATAAACACTTCCTTTAGGGTATACAAAAAAGGTGACTTGTGGCATAACATACAGCATTCAAACGCAAATATCCAGAATGGAAAGGGGCAAACCTTGACAAAGATTCATATCACACTCAAACTGTTTGCCACCCTGGCACCTTATCTGCCTGAAAATGCAGACCACTTTCTGATTCAGGACGGCACAACCGTGGCAGCACTTGTCGAAGAACTTCAATTGCCTTCAGATGCCGTGAAACTGATTTTTGTCAATGGCAGAAAACAGGATGTCACCTATGTGCTTAAACCCGGAGACCGGCTGGGACTGTTTCCGCCGGTGGGAGGAGGATGATTGTCATGTCCATTGGACCCGAAAGATATGACCGGAATTTTGACACCCTGACCCGGGCACAGCAGGCAACGCTGGCATCCTCCCGGGTGGCGGTGCTGGGCCTGGGCGGTCTGGGGGGCGGTGTCAGTGAAATGCTGGCCCGGACCGGTGTGGGCCACCTGACACTGATCGACGGGGATGTGTTTGAACCCAGCAATCTGAACCGGCAGCTGTTCTGCACGGAAGATGTTTTAGGAATCTCCAAGGCCGTTGCCGCCGAAAAGCGGATCAGATCCGTGAACTCGCAGGT
>JAVVEQ010000015.1:0-59772 GCA_032250905.1 Desulfotignum sp.
GGGTCTTTTACGAAAAGCCAACAATCTTGCCAGAGGGTCGCTGATAGCGGCTGCCGCAGAAAAATCCATGACCGTATCGGCGGAACATGTTCGCATCGCATCCTCTGAAATTTTTTAACATCAGGGTCGTTTTGACAGAAAAACAGCATCCCCATGAATTGCTGGAGAGGCGGCTGGCTGATAGAAAACAAGAATTTTACAATTTCGGTGAAACGGAGCCGGGCTCTGCTGGGGAGCAACCCGGTAAGGGATAGCCGGAAGTGGGTAGCATTAAATAATGCACCAGGGGGAGGTGGGCATCCCTGCCTCCCCCGCTCTCATCATTATTTAAGCTTTCCCACCCATGCCTTAAAAACCCAATAAAATCAGTCGGAGCGAAGCGACTTCCCAATATGTTCAGAATAAACCGAAACATACCCAACCAGTTCAAAATAATCAGAAAATAAAAGTCAGGATAAAAAACAAATCAACACCAGAAACCGAAACGCAGTCATCCCCCAAGGAGGCCCAAATGGAAGGAGCCTATGGGGCGACTGGAATCAGGGCCTCCTTGGGGGCCAGGATTCAATCCCTGACCCTGAGGTCCCAGAAACAAAGCCCCGTCCCCCTATGACCAAAGTCAGGGATAAATACTCTGCACAGTGCTCAGACTTTTTTTTCAAAGGGATTGTCTTGCATTTTTATCCTCGTTGTCATATGAAGATGTTACTATCTTCAAAAGGAGGTCAAAATGAAAAAGATTCTGCTGGTCATGCTCATTGTGCTGTTCACTGCCACTTCCGCTTTTTGTGGTCAATTCGAGGATGTTCTAACGAAAGCCGAACAGGGCGACGCTGCTGCTCAATCCGAACTGGGTGAGATTTATGCAAAAGGCCAGGGGGTTCCTCAAGACCACAAAAAGGCCGTGCACTGGTATAAAAAGGCTGCTGAACAGGGGAATGCGGATGCTCAACACACCCTTGGGTTCATGTATGCTGAAGGCCAGGGGGTTCCACAGGATTTTAAACTTGCCTATGTCTGGTCCAGTTTAGCCGCCGCACAAGGAAAGGGGACCAATAACAGAGACATTATCGCCAAGATGTTAACCCCTCAGCAACTTTTCGAAGCCCAGGACGACGCTGCAAAGCTGCAATCCCAAATAGACAAACAAACAAAAACCAAGGAATAGTTTTCGCACAATCACAAAGTCCCCGGGATCTCTCTGAGGGGCTTTAAGGTGGCCCGGCGGTCAGGGATTGAATCCTGACCCGCCCTATACTAATTTTTCAACGGGCATGTGACTCAGAGGGCTTGTTTCAGCCGCAGATCGTATTTCTGCTGGAATTTTTTGCATGGTAAAGATTGTCATCCGCCCGTTTCAACAGTTGATCCCCATCTTCTCCCGGCTGATACTCTGCCACACCGCCGCTGATGGTAACGGTTACCTCCGGTAGAAAACGAAACGCCTCAACATCTTTCCTCAATTCGTCCGCCAGCCGCCAGGCCCCTTTTCGGTCTGTTTCAGGACAGATGATGAGAAACTCCTCACCACCCCAGCGACCGGTTATGTCGGAGGAACGCGTTCGCTGTTTAATAAGTTCCCCCAATTTCTTGAGCACGACATCGCCCACCTGATGCCCGTAACGGTCGTTGATAAACTTGAAATGATCAATGTCGATGATCACCAGTGAAAACGGCCGTTGATACCGGCTGGACCGTTTCCTCTCTCTGACATACTCCATATCCAGTTTATGACGGTTGTAAAGATCGGTCAAAGGATCGGTAATGGAAAGTTTTTCCAAGGCTTTGTTTTTTTCCTCCAGCAGATCATATGCTTTGGATATCTCACGGTTGAAACTCTGTGTTTTTCTCAGAAGGACAACAGCCACCACCAGTATCATTCCTGATGCCATCAAAATCTGCCAGACCAGAGTGTAGTCCACTTTTTCCTCCAGACTGATGGAGATCCATCGATCGACCACTCTTTTGCGTTCTTCTTCGGGGATACTCTGTGCAGCGATATCCATGACTGCTGCCAGCGTTTCATTGCCGGAGCGAACCGCTGCACAGACCGGCAGTGCTTCCTCCAGAGTCCCTGAAATTTTGATATTGTAAAGATTGTTGTGTTTGATGGCATAGGCAATAGAGGGAACCGTTCCCAGAAAAGCGAAAAATTCTTTGTTCTGAACACCAGTCAATCCATGTTCAGCAGAGTCGACCTCAACAAAAACAGGGGAAGGATATTTTTTCCTGAAATTGGAGATCATATACCCCCGATTCGCCAGGCTGATACGTTCACCTGACAGATTTTCAAGGCCTCCCACAAAAAACTGGTCGCTGCGGGTGGCAATCACCAAAGGCAACATTAGATAAGGCTGGGTATAAATCAACCTGGATTCGAGACCGGGACCTGGAACAATCGCAGGTATGACATCCGATTTTCCCTGCAGAACAGATGCCACCATCGAATCAAAACTGCCTGAGAACTTTTCAATCATGGGAATATCATTCACATCAGACATCATTTCAAACAAATGAGCACAGATACCGGCATGGCGCTTCTGCTCGTCCACAAAGTCGACCGGGTACCAGTTTTCATTGAAACTGAGCCTCACCCCGCCGTGTTTCTTAATATGGGCATTGATAAATTCCCGGTCTCCGGACATGAGCGTTTCCTGCATATCCTTTGGCTTAACACCGATCCAGCGATCCTGCAACTGACTGTATTCAGGGAATGGGATGCGATTCATGGCCTCTTGCAGCAACGCATAAACCTGTTTTTTATCTTTTCTGACACCGATGCGCAGATCTTCATCTTCAATGTCCGGAATATCGATTTTGCCGGCCAGGATAATATTTTCCAGCACATGCTGCTTGATCATGAAATTCCCGATATTGATATTGGTGACCACCGCATCAATGTCTCCAAAAGACAGCTTTTTCATCAGATCACTGGTGTCATCGATTTCAACAATCACCATATCTGGATATAATTCAAGATATGCTTTGTAATAAATGTCACTTTCAATACCTACACGCCGGCCTTGCAGCGTTTTTACCCCGTTGTAGGGGAAACTGTTTTCCCGGATGTAAACGACGGTGGGAATCTGATAATACGGGGTCGTAAACCAGGTGAACGATTCCCGTTCAGCGGTGTGGGAGATCGCGGTAATGGCATCAACTTCGCCGTTTTTGAATTTAGACAGATTTTCTTCCCATTTTCCGGGAACAAGGGAAATTGCCATTCCGGTTTCCCTGGACAACAGATCCAGGTAATCAATAGTAAATCCCACGATCCTTCCCCTGACCAAAAAAGAGAACGGAGGAAAATTGTTTAAAACAGCAATGGAAATGGTTTCTTCCGAAACCGGGTTTGAGATTGACACATGAGCGTCGGCAGCTTCGGTTGTCACGAAAAACACCCACCCACACACTGCCATGAGAAAACACGCGATATGTTTCTTCCCCCAGCTTCGAATCAATCCGATTTCTCCCTTCAGGCTAAAAAAGACCCATTGATGCCAACCGCCTTCCGGCGGTCACAAAACCGGTCCACACCCGTGATTGGACTTCACCTGTATACCACAAATCAATGCATTTACAAACCATTTCAGGGAAGGATTTCATTGTCACACCATGTTTGGGCTTTTCCGCCTTCCGGTTGTGTGATATGCAGTACTCGAATAAAATTATGTAATTTAACAATGGGTATTTATATTTTTTTTCAGATATTGTAGTATTCACAAATTTGAATAAAAATGATCCATCTGCAGCATAAAGCCAAGGTAAGGAGGGAGACAGAATGGAAGATCGGTTGAGTGAGATACTTTCACCTTATAAAGGAAAGCGGGATGCACTGATCCCGATTTTGCAGAAAGTACAGGCGGAACTCGGATACCTGCCGGATGACGCCATGCTTGAAATTGCCAGGACAACGGGGTTGCCTGAAAGCAGAGTGTTTGCAGTGGCATCTTTTTATGCCCAGTTCCGGTTCACTCCCAGGGGGAAACATTCCTTCATGGTTTGCCGCGGAACAGCCTGCCATGTCCGGGGCGCGGAAAAAATTCTGGAAGAAGCGGAACGCGCATTGAATATTGTGGAAGGTGAAACCACCGAAGACCAGGAATACACTTTGGAAACCGTGGCCTGTATCGGCTGCTGTGCCCTGGCGCCCTGCGTGATGATCGATGAAGATGTGGAAGCCAAGCTGACCCCCAAAATGGTTTCGGAAATAATCGACAGGAGGAAAGCGTAATGACCTTTGCTGAAATTCAGGAACAGGCCAGGAAAGAATGGGATGAGATGCAGAACGGTCAGGTCCCTCAAATTGCCATCGGTACCGCCACCTGCGGCAGATCCGCCGGTGCCATGGCCGTAGTCAAGGCATTCGAGGATGAACTGGCCCAGAAAAAAGTGAAAGCCGGTGTTCGTGAAGTCGGGTGCATCGGCCCCTGCTACGCCGAACCGCTGGTGAACATCGACAAACCCGGTAAACCCACTATCTGCTATAAAAACGTCACCCCTGAAATGGTGACCGAAATCATCGATTCTTATATCAAAGGCGATGACCCGCTCCCCCAGTACACTCTGGGTACATTCGGACAGGGAGAGATCAAGGGAGTGACCAGAATTCTGGACACTCCGTCCTTCAAGCCCCAGGAACGGCGGGTATTCCGCCTCTGCGGCGTCATCGATCCCACCAACATCAACCACTATATTGCCAACCAGGGATATGAAGGACTTCACAAGGCCCTCACCTCCATGACCCAGCAGGATGTGGTGGATGTCATGAAGGCATCCGGACTTCGGGGCCGAGGCGGCGGGGGATTTCCCGCCGGACGCAAATGGGAGGCCGGACTGGCCGCCAAAGGAACCCCCAAATATGTGGTTTGCAACGCCGATGAAGGTGACCCCGGAGCGTTCATGGACCGGGCCGTGATCGAAGGAGATCCCCATTCGGTCCTGGAAGGCATGATCATCGCCGGGTACACCATCGGTGCGGAAACCGGATACATCTATGTGCGGGCGGAGTATCCGCTGGCCATCAGGCGTCTGGAGCGGGCCATTGCCCAGGCCCATGAAATGGGATTCCTTGGGAAAAACATCATGGGAACCGATTTCAACTTTGAAATCAAAATCTTTCCCGGCGCAGGGGCCTTCGTATGCGGCGAATCAACGGCCCTCACCCTCTCCATTGAAGGCAAACGGGGCATGCCGCGGGTCGCTCCCCGTCCGAGAACCACGGAAATCGGTCTCTATGACAAACCCACATTGCTCAACAACGTGAAAAGCTTTTCTTCCGCTCCAATGATCATCACCAAAGGTGCGGAATGGTTTGCCAGCGTTGGAACCGAAAAAAGCACGGGAACAGCTATTTTCGCTTTGACCGGCAAGGTGAACAACTGCGGGCTCATCGAAGTACCCATGGGGATTACGCTTAGAGAGATCATCTATGACATCGGTGGCGGGGTCTCGGATGGTGGCACGTTCAAGGCGGTCCAGACCGGTGGCCCTTCGGGCGGTTGTCTGCCCGCATCTCTGCTGGACACCCCCATTGATTACGACTCCCTGGACGAAGCAGGCTCGATTATGGGCTCCGGGGGAATGGTGGTCATGGATGAAAAAACCTGTATGGTGGATGTGGCTCGGTATTTTCTGGATTTCACGGTCATTGAATCCTGCGGCCAATGTGTGCCGTGCAGGCTGGGAACCAAAGAACTGCTGGAGGTGCTCAAGGAAATCTGTGCCGGGAAAGGCAGAAAGGAAGACCTGGATCTGCTGTATGAACTGAGCCTGGCCATCCATGCCGGATCCATCTGCGGTCTGGGACAGACAGCTGCAAATCCGGTGCTCACCACCCTGCGCTATTTCATGGATGAATATGAAGCCCATATCTTTGATAAACGCTGTCCGGCCAAAGTATGCAAAGCTTTGATTTCCTTTGTCATTCAAGAAGATAAATGTGTGGGATGCGGCATCTGCGCCAAGTCGTGCCCTGTGAATGCGATTTCCGGAGAAAAGAAAAAAGTCCATGTCATTGACCAGTCCGTCTGCGTTCAGTGCGGGGTTTGCCAGGAAAAATGTCCTGCCAAATTCAGCGCTGTGGACTGCGTGTCTCCCAGAATCAAAACCCCGGTCCTTGAAAATGTGGAAATGACCTGACGCTTTTTTGAAAATCCTTCCCCTTTGGGGCTGGATGATCATTTCATCCAGCCCCAAAACAATTTTCAGACGTAAAAAACATCAAACGCCCGGTATGAATCATGCCGGGCGTTTGATGTTAAAATGCTGCTTTACAGGTATTATGCCGCTGGTTTGATGTTAATGGCGCACACCTTGAGTTCCGGAATCTTGGCCACCGGGTCCAGTTTGGAATTGGTCAGTTTGTTGGCAGCAGCCTGAGCAAAGTGAAACGGCATGAAAATGGTCCCGTCCATCGCCATGTGGGATACTTTGAGTTTGGCGCTGACCTGGCCCCTGCGGGAAGACACCTCCACCAAATCCCCGGAATTCAGACCCAATTTTCTGGCATCATTGTGCGAAATTTCCACAAAACATTCCGGAGAAAGCACATTCAACCCTTCGGTCCGGCCGGTCATGGTCCGGGTATGGTAATGGTAGAGCACCCGCCCGGTGGTCAGGACATAGGGATATTCCTCATCCGGCTGCTCCGCCGGTGGCTGATGTTCGATGGCATGAAACAGTCCCTTGCCCCGGGTAAACTGGGTGGTGTGCAGAATCGGGGTGCCGGGGTGGCTCTCATCCGGGCAGGGCCAGTGAATGCCGAGTTTTTCGATGCGATCCCAGGTGATGCCCCGGTAAGAGGGGGTCACGGCACAGATCTCTTCGTAAATCTCCCGGCTGCTGTCATATTTCATGTCATACCCCATGCGGTGAGCGATCTCACAGAAAATCTCCCAGTCCAGTTTTGCCCCTTCAGGGGGTTCCACCGCTTTTCTTACCCGCTGAACCCGACGTTCCGTATTGGCAAAGGTACCGTCTTTTTCCGCCCAGGAACAGGCCGGCAGGACCACATCTGCCAGGGCCGTGGTTTCGGTTTCAAAAATATCCTGGACCACCAGAAAATCCAGATTGGACAACGCTTTTTCCGCATGGTTCAGATCCGGGTCAGACACCATGGGATTCTCCCCCATGATATACAGGGATTTGAATTCTCCTGAATGGGCCTTTTCGATCATTTCCGTCACGGGCAGGCCGGGTTTGGCAGACATGTCCGTCACATTCCAGGCGGTCTCATACCCTTTTCTGGCCTCATCATTGTTCACGGCCTGGTAGGCGGTGAACACATTGGGGAGTCCGCCCATGTCACAAGCCCCCTGGACATTGTTCTGACCTCTGAGCGGGTTGACCCCGCCCCCTGGTTTGCCCAGGTGACCGCACAGCATGGACAGGTTGGCCAGGGATTTGACATTGTCCGTGCCGCAGGTGTGCTGGGTGATGCCCATGCAGTAGCAGATTGACGCGGCTGGTGCCTTGGCGAATTCCCTGGCCACATCGATGATGTCCTGGGCCGCTATCCCTGTGATCTCCTCGACCTTTTCCGGTGTGTAAGAAGCCACGACTTCCTTGAGAGCCTCAAAATTTTCCGTGCGGTCCGCAATAAAGGTTTTGTCGTGCAGGTCCTCCTTGATGATCACATGCATCAACCCGTTGATCCATGCGATATCGGTCCCCGGATTCGGGCGCAGCCATTTTGTGGCATTGTTGGCCAGCTTAACGAACCGGGGGTCGATCACGACCAGTTTTTTGCCTTTCAAGGCGGCCCGTTTTATAAACGTGGACAGCACCGGATGATTTTCCGTGGTGTTGGACCCGGTCACAAGAATCAGGTCCGATGTCTCGATATCAGCGATGGTATTCGTCATGGCACCGCTTCCAAAAGATGCAGCCAGACCGGCTACAGTGGAGCTGTGTCACAGACGTGCACAATGGTCGATATTGTTTGTCTTGAGCACGGCCCGGGTGAATTTCTGGGCAATGTAATTGTCCTCGTTGGTGGCCCGGGCAGAGGTGAGCACGCCCATGCTGTCCGCCCCGTGCTTCTCCTTGATGTCAGTGAATCTTTTTGCCACCAGGTCCAGGGCTTCATCCCAGGAAGCCGGCACCTGTTTCCCGTCTTTTTTGATCAATGGGGTGGTCAAGCGGTCCGGCGCACCGACAAATTCAAACCCATACCGGCCTTTGACACAGAGCATCCCATTGTTGGGAGGCAGGTTGCGGTCCGCCCCGTCGATCTTGACAATTTTATTGTTCTGGACATGTAAATCCATCTGACACCCGACGCCGCAGAACGAACAGGTGGTCCGCACGGTCTTGGTGGGAACAAACCGGTCATCCCGGAATGCCTTTGTGGGGATCAATGCCCCGACCGGGCAGACCTGAACACATTCGCCGCAGAACACGCAGCTGGAGTTCATCAGCGTCGTTCCGGTCCCGGCGGTAATCTTTCCCTTGTCCCCCCGGAATCCGAAATCAATGGCCTGGTTCACCTGAAGTTCGTTGCAGGCAGCCACACACCGGCCGCACAGGATGCACCGGGACATGTCCCTCACAATAAAGGGATTGTCCTTTTCAATGGGCACTTTGACCGGTTCTCTGTGACGGCCGCTGACCCGGCCCTTGACCTGGTACCGGTACGCCAGGGCCTGAAGCTCGCAATCCCCCCACACCGGGCACAGCTCCTCTTTTTCATCGTTTTCCATGGCCTCGATCTGAAAATCGGTCCAGGATTCATCCTCAGATGCGCCGATATCACAATTGTGGTTGCCCGAATCCAGCATTAATCCAATGTAAAATCTGCGATATTCAACAATATTCGGGGTTTCTGTATGAACCACCATACCGTTTTTGGCCGGTGAACTGCATGAAGACACCAGCTTTTTTCCCCAGGATTCTTCCAGCTCAACAATACAGACACGGCAGGCCCCGGTCGCGCGGGTCCCTTTCAGATGGCAAAGATTGGGGATATCAATATTATTTTCCTGTGCAACGTCCAGAATGGTCTGGCCGGGTCTAAATTGATAGACGTGACCATTGATGGTAATGCTGTTCTGATCCATGGTGAACCCTTCCTTAATTTTTACTTTCCGGTCATCCCTTTTTCAGGCAATAAACAATCTTGTCGCATGTATCACAGTCCCTTGATGATGTCAATAACCCGTCCATGGACATCGCATGACACGGGATTAGGAATAATCCATTGGACAGCTGGTTTTTGCCCGTAAAAATTGTTCTTGACATCCGGGGGTTGAATTTTTAGCCTGATCCAAATAAAGTGACTGTAATTTTGAATAGGAAAACATAATGCTGGAAGCTGATTCAAACATCGGTTCATCCGATTACCCCATGCAGCTGTCATCCGGGGTGATGGTTATGGGCAATTACTATATCAATCTGTTTCTGGTTCAAGGCTGTAAAAAAACCGCCCTGTTCGAGACCGGGATTTCCGGAGTGGTGGACACCGTGATCCATCAACTTGAACATCTGGGGGCGGTGCCGGATTACCTGATCGTCAGCCATCCCCATTCCGATCATATCACCGGGCTTGCCGGGCTCATGAAACGATTTCCTGACGCACAGGTGGTGGCCGGGGCCGGGGCCGGAGAATTTATCGCCCATCCCAAGGCCGGGGCCCTCATGCTGGCAGAAGATGCCTTCATGTCCCAGGGGCTTGCCGCAAGAGGTATCACGCCGGGACGGCCGCCGGTCGACGCCATTCCGGATCTTTCCGACGCACAGGTCGTGACAGACACTCTTGCGCTGGATCTGGGAGGTGTGAATCTGGAGCTATTTACGGTCAAGGGACATTCCCCGGGCAATATTCTGGGACGGGTGGGAGACATTTTGTTCTGTTCGGACAGCCTGGGGTTTCATTTTCCGGGAAGAGGGTTCTGGCCCCTGTTTTTCACGGGCGCCAGAGAATACCTGGACACACAGGCACAGATTCAGGCCATGGCACCGGCGATTGTGTGTCCGGGGCATCAGGGGCCGGTGCAGCACCAGGCAGCCGCTGCAGCTATCCGGGCCGGCATCGACGCGGCAGGTGATTTCATTAAACGGGTCACCCGGACATCCTTGACGGACCGGGAACTGGAGGCCCAGCTGTTCAATGAAAGCTACCGGGATGAATTCACCCTGTATACCAAAGAAAACATTGCCAACTGCAACCGGCTGCTGATCAAACGGGCCCGGCAGATGGCGGCCTGACCCCGGGGTGTGCCAGATGAAAGACACCACCTTTTCAGACCGGATCCGCCCGTTGCGAAGTGAAATCGACCGCATCGATTCAGAAATTCTGTCCCTCCTGGCCAAACGCCAGGAACAGGTGGAACAGGTGGCGGCACTGAAAAAAAAATGCGACATGCCCGTGTATCACCCTGCCAGGGAAGAGGACATGATCTCCCGTCTCAGAACCCAGGCGAAAGAAAAAGGACTGGACCCGGATGTCACGGAAAACCTGTTCAGGGTGATCATCCGACAATCCCGGGTCAAGCAGACCTTCCGTATGCAGTACAAGGGGGTCCGGCCAGGTGCCGCAGTATTGATCATCGGCGGTGCCGGACAGATGGGGGCCCTGTTTGCCGCATTGTTTGAAAAATCCGGGTACCGGGTCCGGATTCTCACGGAATCGGACTGGGAAGAGGCCCCGCTTCTGTGTAACGGCATCGACCTGGCCCTGGTATCCGTGCCCATTGAACACACCGTGGCGGTCATCAAAAAAATCGCCCCGTTTCTGCCGGCCGACGCCCTTCTGGCAGATCTGACCTCGGTGAAAAAAGATCCTGTGGACGCCATGTGTAAAAGCCACAATGGCCCGGTTTTGGGCCTGCATCCACTGTTCGGTCCCACCACCTCTTCCCTGGACAAACAGATCATTGTCTATTCGCCGGGCCGGGACATGACCGCCGGTCACTGGCTGGTGGAACAGCTGGCCCTGTGGGGAGCCATTCCGGTGCAGGCCGCCCCGGTGGAACACGATGAAATCATGGAAATCGTCCAGGCCCTGCGGCACTTTGCCACGTTCTGCTTTGGCCGGTTTCTGTTTGAAAAACAGGTAAAAATCCAGCGAACCCTGGAATTTTCCAGCCCCATCTACCGCCTGGAACTGGGCATGGTCGGCCGGCTGTTTGCCCAGGATGCCGGCCTGTATGCCCAGATCATTTTCGCCACACAGGAACGGCGGCAACTGTTAAAGCAATTTGCCACCTCGTTGACACAGCATGTCGAAATGCTTGAAAAAAAAGACATCCCGGCTTTTATCCGCCAGTTCAACGAAATCGCCGGATGGTTCGGTCCGTTCAGCGACCAGGCGTTGCGGGAATCCACCTTTCTGATCGAACGGCTCATCGAACGGTTTTAATAATTGGTCAGCTTGATCTCGATGCGCCGGTTTTTGCGATAGGCTTCCGGGGTATCGGCCGGATCAATGGGATGGTATTTGCTGAATCCTGCGGCGGCCATCCGTTTCTCCGGAATCCCCTGATTGCTCAGAAAACGAACCACGGACAAAGATCTTGCTGTGGACAGCTCCCAGTTGGAGGCAAACAGTTCATTGCGGATGGGTACTTTGTCGCTGTGGCCGTCAATCTGAAGAATCCAGTCGATATCGTCCGGAATTTTTTTGGCGACGGTCAACAGCGTCTCTGCCAGGGCTGCCAGATGAGTTTTGCCCGCATCTCCCAGATCTGCAGACCCGGAGGCGAAAAACAGTTCCGCCTGGAACACGAACCGGTCCCCCCGGATCTGGATGGCCGGGTTGTCTCCCAGGATCTGTTTGAGGCGGCCGAAGAACTCGGAACGGTACTGGGTCAGCTCATGGACTTTTCTGGCCAGGGCGATGTTCAATTGTCTGCCCAGGTCCTCGATCTGTTCGTCCTTTTTCTCAGATGCCATTTCCGCCTGAACCAGGGCGGTTTTAATCACCTCCAGCTGCTCCCTGAGCCGGGAGATCTGATCGGTGAGCAGCGCCACTTCAGCCCTTGCCGATGCAGACAGCTGCTGTTCCTTTTCAATACTTTCCTTCTGGGATGCCAGCACCGCAGACAATGCCTGGATCCGGATCTCCTGTTCCTCGATTTTTTCCTGGGCCAGCAACGTGGTTTCGGTCTGATCCGCGAGCCGTGCAGCCAGGTGCATGGTCCGGTCTCTGAGCACCCCCAGTTCCCGGTCCCTGGATTCCAGGACTGCGGCCAGATCCCCCACTTCCTGTTCCAGCTGTTCTCTGACCTGACGCAAAGCTGAAATATCCTCATTAAGGCTGGCAATGGTGAGCATCTGCTGTTTCAGGGTTTCCTCATCCATCTCAGCCTGTGCCTCATAACCCGCCACCTGGGACATGAGCACCTCCTTGTCTTCAGAAAGTGCAATAATGGTATCAGACAATCTTGCCACCTGGCTCTCCAGCCCGACGGATTTCTCCTTTTCAACACCCAGCATTTCCGCCAGCTGGTTCACCTGGGCGTGCAGTTTTGCCAGTTCACTTTCCTGCCCCCGGAGCACTTCACTGAGCAGAAACTGGGCCACCACAAAAATCATCAAAACAAAAATCACCACCATCAGCAGGGCAGACAGCACATCCACGTATCCGGGCCAGGCTGTGATGGGACTCGCGTTTCGCCGCGCTCTGGATAACATGTCAGCTCCTGTCTGGTGTTGATTCTGAGGCAGCGTCCGGTTCGTTTTTCTGCTGCTGTCTGAGCAGTGCAGCCATGGCCTGATTATTTTTCTGCATCTGGTTGATCAGAATCCGTAAATTGCTGTCAATGCCCCGGAACATTTCAACGGAAGCGCCCGGGACGGCCTGGGGAAGGTCATCGACATCCACCAGCCGGGTCACACCGGACAGCCACTCTTCCATCTCATTGAAAAACCGGTTCTGGGCATGGCCGGCCTGGATATCGATAAATCCCAGCACCAGACTGCCTCCCAGGCCGAACAGCGAGGATGAAAACGCGGTACCCATTCCTTTGAGCGGGTTTTCCAGCCCCTGTTTCAGGTTGTCGAACAACTGGACATAGTCCCCTGTGCCCACTTCCAGGCCGCTGATGACCTGTCCCACCGTGCCGATGGTCTGAAGCAGCCCCCAGAAGGTTCCCAAAAGCCCTAAGAATACCAGCAGCCCGATCATGTACTTGGAAATCTCCCTGGCTTCATCCAGATGTCCCCGGATACCGTCCAGCACCGTGCTCAATGATCCGGCCGACAACCGGAACCGGTCCCTGTGAATCTCTTCCAGGTGTTTGGCAAGAGGGGACAGCAGGGTCGGCGGTTCCACTGTGGAGAGGCCTGGATCGCCGGTGCGGAATTTCTTGATCCAGTTGATCTCGGGTTCCAGCCGAAGAATCTGGAACACGTTGATGGCAATGCCCACACCCAGTGCCGCCACAATCAGCAGATTGAATCCCCAGTTGGCCATGAAAGCCGCCTTGAGCGGGTTCACCAGCAAGGCACAGACACCGGCCACCACCAGGAGATAAATAAATGTGAGAAACAGGTAATGCCGCGGATTGGTCATGTCACGCCTCCTTGAAGATCTGATACGCGGTTGTGCCGGAACCCGGCGCCCGGGCATCCACATATGAAAATCCAGTTTCACCGGTTGTACGCAAATGATATTCGATTGTCAAGAATCCGCCCTATTTGTCTTTTTCATATTGTCTGAGTTTGTTCAACAGGGTTTTCCGGGTGATACCCAGGCGGCGGGCGGTTTCACTTTTGTTGCCGCTTGCTGCGGCAAGCGTGGATAAAATTGCCTCTTTTTCGATCCGGGACAATGGCGTGTTTTCCATATTGCCTGTTCCGGAAATCGTGCCGGACGTTTGAATTTCATCCGCCTGTCCGAACGGCAGGTCCGTCCGGGTGATATAATCGGTCCGTGCCAGGACCACGGCCCGTTCCACGGCATTCATGAGTTCCCTGACATTTCCGGGCCAGGCATACCGGATCATGGCATCCATGGCATCCGGTGCCACTCCTTTGATCTCCCGCCGGTTTTTCCGGGAAAACCGTGCCAGAAAATGCAACACCAGTTCCGGGATATCTTCGGGCCGTTCACTCAAGGGCGGGATGTTCACTGTCACCACATTCAGGCGGAAAAACAGGTCCTGACGAAACGTTCCCTCTTCCGCCATGGCTTTCAGATTCCGGTTGGTAGCGGCAATCACCCTTACATCCACCTCAATATTTTCATCACTGCCCACGGGCGTAATCTCTTTTTCCTGAAGCACCCGCAGCAGTTTGACCTGCATGGGCAGGCTCATTTCACCGATTTCATCCAGCAGGATGCTGCCTTTGTGCGCAAGAAGGAATTTCCCTTTGCGTTTTTTGTCCGCCCCGGTGAACGCGCCTCTGGCGTGGCCGAACAGTTCCGACTCCAGCAGGGTCGGGGTGATGGCCGCACAGTTGATCCGCACAAACGGGTTGTCTTTCCGGGGACTGCTGTCATGCAGGGCCGCCGCGGCCAGCTCCTTTCCAGTGCCTGATTCTCCGGTCACCAGTACATTGGCATCCGTGGGCGCCACCATGTTCAGTGTATCCAGCAGCGCGGCCATGGCCGGACTTTTTCCCAGAATATTGTGATGAAGGGAGGTGGTTTTGAGGCGTTCCTTGAGCTGCTTGTTTTCCGACCTCAGAAAAATCCGTTCCAGTATCCGCTCAATGGTCAGTTTCAGACGGTCAAAATCCAGCGGTTTGGTCAGATAATCATACGCCCCGATTTTCAGGGCTTCCACGGCCGTTTCCACGGATGAATACGCCGTCATCATGACCACGGGCAAAGAGGGATTGTACTCCCGGATCTGCGACAGGGTGTCCATGCCGGATAACCGCTTCATTTTCATGTCGAGCAGCACGATATCAAAACTGTGGGCTTTCACCTGTACCACACCGGTATCTCCATCATCGGCCAGCACCACCGTATACCCCCAGTCCGTTATCAGGGTCTTGAGCATCCTGGCGTGGGCCGGATCATCCTCCACCACCAGTATTTTATGTGTCATGTGCATCTTCCTTTCCTTGAGCGGACAGCCGGATGAAAAAGGTGGTTCCCTGATCTTTTACACTTTCCACCCGTATGTCCCCACCCAGAGTTTCCACCAGGCGGTGCACGATGGACAGCCCTAAACCCGTACCTTCCGGCCGTGTTGTGAAATACGGATCAAAAATATCGGACAGGATCTGTTCATCCATGCCGCAGCCGTTATCGGTCACCTGGATTTCCAGGTCTTTTCCAGGCGCCACATCCGCCACCGTGACCGTGAGAGTGCCCCCGTCATCCATGGCTGCCAGACTGTTCATGTACAGATTGAGCAGGATTTGATTCATGCGGTCCGGGTCGGTGTAAAACCGGGACCGGACCGACTGGATATCGGTGTAAACGGCAATGGATTTTTTTTCCAGGTCACGGGCCATAAGCTTCAACGAATGGGTGATCATCTCCCGGATCACCACATCTTTTTTTTCCACGCCCATGGGTTTGGCAAACTCCAGCAGCTGGGTGATGGACCGGTTGATCCGTTCCACCTCCTGAACCATGATCCGGGCGGTCTCTTTGTCATCCGGATGATTCGCATACCGTTTTTCAAAATAGGTGGCAAACCCTTTGATGGAACTCAACGGATTTCTGATTTCATGGGCCACCCCGCCCGCAAGTTTACCGATGGCTGCCAGGTGCCGGGTGGTTTCAACCTCTTTTTTCAGTTTCTCGGACAATGCCCTGGCGCTCACAAGCCGGGCTTTGGTGGTGCGATAGGCCTGAAAAGCCATGAGGCTGATCACGCCGGCACATCCCAGAATAAAAAACACCACTCCCTGCCCCACAGCATGACGCAGCAACCGTGCCTGGGCCTGGTCCATCTGGTCCATGGAAAGCCCCACCAGGATCACTGCGCGGTCCTCAAGCACATTATTTTTCTCCATGTCGTCGCCAGGGCCCTGAACCGGTCTTTCCCACCCCCTCATCCGCTGCATGCCGTGCATACGCATGGCACGTCCTCCAAACCGGCTTTCCATGGGGGTAAACCGCTTGTATACTTCAAACACCTTCGATTCATCCTTTTTCAGATATCGATGAAACACGGCGCTTTTCATCTCTTCTGAATCAAGGATATCCGGCATATCCGCCAGGTTCTGCCCTACCTGGTCCGGATCACTGTGGGCCAGAATGGTGCCGCCGGCCGATACAATCATGATATGCACCACTTCCGGCTGAAACGCCGTTTCCTGCAGCAGGTCCTGGATCCTGCGCATACCCCAGTGCATGGTCATCATGCCGGTGCGGGTCCCGGCCTCAAAGGTCCGGATCAACGAAATACCCTTGGCCAGCTGCTGATCGGTAACATGGGATTTAAGCTTTTCCATCCGGTCCAGGGTCATGACTGCAAAAATCGGGGTCAGCACCAGGATCACTCCCGCCAGCATGAGCGGGGAAATCAGGGAAGCAAATGATCGGGTTGATAATTTTTTCATATCTGTTAACCACAGCAAAGTCTGTACCAGTTTCAACGTATCTATCCTATTTTATATCAAATGTACACATTTCAATCCGTGAACTTCCATAGTGTCCCCCAGCCAGCACAATTGACCGGCACGAGCCCCGAATTTTTCCTGCGAAAGGATATCCTCGGGTGGGGTGACCTTGCTGTCTGACTGTCGGAGCCCCCATGTATTCAGCGAAAAATGTATAATAATTACCCACCTGGATACCGTATCCGGGTAAAAAAGATACAGTCTGTTGTCTGCCCGATTGTACACAATCCGTTCAATAAATCATTTATCCCTTTCATTTCAAATGGATATGATTATATTTTTCTGCATGGCACACCCTTTGCTCTAATACATTGCCAGGGTAAACGGATATCACCAAAACAAATGAACGCCATTTTTAATTTTTACACAAAGGAGATTTCATCATGAAAAAAACACTGATACTGATCACCGCACTGATCGCCGTCGGATTGTTATCCACCTACGCATTTTCCTGGGGACCGGGCAACGGCATGGGCGGATATGGGGGAGGCACCAACTGCCCGGGCATTGACCGGAACGCCTATACCGATCTGACTGAAGCCCAGAAGGACGAACTGGCAACCCTGCGCCAGAAATTTATCGACGACACCTATGAACTGCGGACATCCATGATGCAGAAACACAATGAGATCCGCCTGCTCATGGAAACCTCCCAGCCGGACCGGACACAATTGAGCCGGCTGAATGCGGAAGTGTCTGACCTCATGAAACAGATCCAGGAAAACCGGATGGATTTCATGCTGGCTGCCAAAAAGGTGGCTCCTGAGCTTCGGTTTCACCAGGGCATGGGCGGTGGATATCACAAAGGCTACGGCAAGGGCAACTGCCCGAAAACAGGCCAGGGATATGGCCAGGGCCAGAATTATGGCGCAGGCAGAGGCTCGGGCTGCGGCCGGTATTAATCGGGTTTGCATCCCTGAGCGTTCCGGTCGGTGACCCAGGGTCAAAGATACCCGGAACCGGCACCCTTTTCTAAAATCAGGCCCTTTTGTCTGACACGCCCCTGAAAGACCAGAAGCCCCGGAATTTCAGGGGCGTGTTCTTTTCAGTTTCCGCTTTTTTCTGCGGTCACCGGGTTTTCCAGGGTTCCGATCCCCTGAATCCGGGTGTGAAGATGGTCGCCCGGCATCAGATACACCGGGGGTTTCCGGGCATAACCCACGCCTTCCGGCGTGCCTGTTAGAATCAGTGTGCCCGGTGCCAGGGTGGTGGATTCAGACAGAAACGCGATCAATTGAGCCACGGAAAAAATCATGTCCCGGGTGTTGCTTTGCTGCATGGTCCGGCCGTTCAGGACACTTTCGATGGCCATATTCTGGGGATCCGGAATCTCATCGGCGGTCACCAGCACCGGCCCCAGAGGACAGAAGGTGTCAAAACTCTTGCCCCGGACCCATTGCCCGCCTCCGGCATGTTTCTGCCACCGCCGGGCTGACACGTCATTGGCACAGGTATAGCCCAGGACATACGCCAGGGCTTCGGCTTCGGACACGTTTTTGGCAGACCGGCCGATCACCACTCCCAGTTCCGCTTCATAATCCACTTCCGGTGTTTCCAGGCAGGATGCAGGAATCACGATGTCACTTTTATGGGGGGTCACGGCCCCGGGGTTTTTCATGAACACCACCGGATATTTCGGCAGTTCCATGCCGGTTTCTCTGGCATGGCCCCGGTAGTTGAGTCCGATACAGAAAATGGCCTCCGGCACCACCGGTACCTCGATTTTTGCCACATCTTTCCGCTGTCCGGTATCTGTCAGCTTGCCGTAGATATCCCCTTGAAGTACGGATGCGGTGGTGCCGTTGAAATCGCATCCTGTGTACACCCTGTTGTCTGACGATCTGAATCGTATGATCTGCATGCTTTTATTTCTCCTGAAGTTGGGATAAAGTGTTTATCATGTCTTCGCCTTTACCACAAAATCCGGATAAAATGAAACGCATTTTTACCGGTAAGACATCACGGACCGCGGATCTGATCCTGCTGGTACTGGCCTCCCAGAATATCCGTGCCAGAAAATCGATGGGACCCCGGGGCATAGACATTTTAACCGCGTCAGACCAGGCAGATGAGGCGACATCCCAGGTGGCCGCCTATTTCAGGGAAAACCGGTCCGGTTCTGAGCCGGTATCCCCTCCGGCGGCAATGCCTGCCGGATTTGTGTCCCCCGCGATTTTTATCATTATGGGGCTGCTGGCAGTCATCCATATGGGCATCGAAATGACCGGCACCCGGTGGGAATACATCCTGGCCTATGGGGCCTCGGGCATGTACATTTTTCAGGGAGAAACCTTCCGGGCCGTCACAGCCCTTTTTCTGCATTCAGATACATCCCATCTGCTGGGAAACCTGGCAGGTATTTTTTTATTTGCAGGGCCCCTGATCCGGATTTCCGGGTACGGATCAGGACCGTTTTTTGTACTGTTTACCGGCACCGGCGGCAACCTGATCAATGCCGGATTCCACGGCAGTGCATTGCTGTCCATCGGCGCATCCACTGCGGTCATGGGTGCGGCCGGCGGGCTGGCCGCGGTTCAGATAATGCGCAAGGGGCCTCTGCGCAGGCGGGACCGGATACTACCCCTCATTGCCGGGGCCACATTGATGGCATTTTTAAGCCATGGAGAAAACACGGATGTCTGGGCCCATGTATTCGGTTTTTTGTGCGGCATTGTCGCCGGCATCTTCTTTTTCCCATTCATATCGGTCTGCAGCTTCCGGCTCAGGGAACCCCTGGCCCTGGTTGTAACCCTTGCCATCCTGATTTCCGCAATTGCGGCACATCTGGTGAAATGACAAGGGCCCCTTAAAATTGCTTTACACGTTCCCGCATTATTGATACAGATCCGATAATCTTTCGCAACTTTCTGAAAAAAGGAGCGTCGCATGGAAAACAAGCTGCATTACGGATGGATCGTTATCGTCATGGGACTCATGACTACCGTGGCTGCCCACGGATTCGGCCGGATGGCCTACACGCTGCTGCTGCCCGCCATGAAGGATGGGCTCTCCTTTGACTACACCCAGCTGGGCCTCCTTGGCACGGGCAATTTCATCGGTTATCTGTCCATGGCCATTATCGGCGGATTTCTGGCAGCCCGGTTCGGGACCCGTGCGGTTATCACCACAGCCCTGGCCCTGATGGGCATCACCATGATCCTCACCGGCCTGGCCGAGTCCTTTGGATTCGCCTTTGCCATGCGGCTTTTCACAGGACTTGGCAACGGGGCCGCCTATGTGCCGGCCATGGCACTGGGATCAGCCTGGTTTGCCATCCACAAACGAGGATTCGCCACCGGCATTGTATCCGGCGGCATCGGGCTTGGCACCTTTCTGTCCGGCCTGATCGTCCCGTTTATCCTGAAAATGTACAACGCGGACGGATGGCGCTATTCCTGGTATATTTTAGGAATCCTGGTGCTTGCCGTGGCTGTGGTGGTGGGCATTTTTCTGCGAAACCAGCCCGCGGACAAGGGCCTGACGCCGGTGGGCCAGAAAGAAGCCCCGGATACCTCAGCGCCGGCCCCTAAAGTCTCCTCACTGGACTGGGGCGCTGTCTATAAAATGAAATCCCTGTGGTTCCTGGGGGTAGTGTATTTTTTTTACGGTATGTCCTACATTATCTACATGGTATTTTTCGCGGCCTACCTGGTGAATGAAATGGGTTACAGCCAGGCCTGGGCCGGCGGGCTGTGGGCCATGGTGGGTGGTCTGAGCATTTTCTGCGGCGTGATCTGGGGCAGTATTTCCGACAGGATCGGCCGGGGAAAAGGCGCGGCCCTGGCCTATCTGGTGCTGGGAACCTCTTATCTGGTCTATGCCCTGGTCAAAGTGGAGGCCGGGTTCTATATCTCTGCAGTGCTGTTCGGGCTCACCGCCTGGAGCATCCCCACCATCATGGCGGCGGCGGCCGGGGATTTTGTGGGACCACGGTTCGCGCCCGCAGGCCTGGGGTTCATCACCCTGTTTTTCGGCATCGGCCAGTCTATCGGCCCGGCCCTGGGCGGTTACCTGGCAGACACCACCCAGTCCCTGACCACCCCGTTCCTGGTGGCCGGGGCCATTTCCCTGTGCGGCATGGTCTTTTCCCTTTACCTGAAAAAACCGGCTGTAAACCAGTAACCATCATAAATCAGCAGGAACTGAAATCATGTCTGACACCCACTGTGACAAAAAAGTTCTGGATCATATTCAAAAAGATGCGTTTGCCCATCATCTGGGTGCCACGGTTAAGATCGTGGCTCCCGGCCACAGCCGGGTATCTCTGACCGTCACCGATGTGATGACCAATTTCCACGGCACCACCCACGGCGGGGTGATTTTTGCCATCAGCGACATGGCTTTTGCCGCGGCCTGCAACTCCCACGGCCGGGTGGCCGTGGCCCTGAACGTAAGCATCTGTTACCTGAAGCCCAGCTTTCCCGGGGACCGCCTGGTTGCGGAAGCCACAGAAATCCACAACGGCCGCCGCACCTCTTTGTATGACATCACCGTGACCAATGAAGACACCGGCTCACTCATCGCCCGGAGTCAGGACCAGGCATTCCGGAAAAAGGAACACCTGGTGCCGGAATAACATCAATCCATGTGCTTCATCCCGTGCGCCGCTTTAAACTCATGCCATTCATCATGATCCAGATAACCGTTTTCATCCAGATCAATGGCATTGAACACTTCCCCATTGTCTGATTCATTTGAAAAATACGTATTGAATTCTTCGCGGGTTACCTGGTCATTTTGGTCTTTGTCCATGTCTGGAAAATGGGCGTTGAATTTTGACGGCTCAGGCAGGGGTTTGTCGTGATATCTTTTTTTATGGTGCATTCCCCCCATCCCTTCATGCATTGCTTTGAACTGATGCCATTCCTCACGGCTCAAACTGCCGTTTTTATCACTGTCAAGGCGGTCAAAGCCCTGCTGGTCAGTGGATGTGAAAGCCTGTTTGAATTCCGTAAAGCTCAGGGTGTCATCACCATCTGTATCCATATCTGAAAAATGCCTGTCAAACATGGTGTGCCCGCCTGACGTCTGTTTTTTGTCCTGGTTGCAGGATGACGCATACACCTGTGAAACCCCCACAACGGATACAAACAGAAAGAAAACCGCCATTATCAAAAAACTCTTAAAACGTGTCATCATATCATCTCCTCAGTTTGTTATCAGAAATTACCGTACAGCCACTATTTTTTCCGGCTGACAGAAACAATAATCACAAACCCTGACAATGCAACGGAAAACGGAAATCAGGGATTCATCCATCTGCATTGCCCTCCAGAATGAACGTCGCATGATCAGGCTTCCGGCCGGGCCTCAATGCCGGTCACGGTGTAGCCGGCATCCGTGATGGTTTGGGTGATCAGATCCTTGTCAAGGGGCTGGTTTGATTCCACCACGGCCTGTTTCTTCTCCAGGTTGACCTGGGTGGAATCGATGCCATCAAGCGCGTTCAGCCGGTCGGTCACACTTTTGGCGCAGTGCATGCAGCTCATGCCGTCAATGTTAATAATGGTTTTCATGGAAGTCTCCTTTGTTTCAGATTCAAAAGATTGCTCTGGAACCCCGGGTTCCAGCGTGGGTTTAAAATTCTTCAGCCGCAGGGCATTGGTCACCACGGACACGGAACTTAAAGCCATGGCGGCAGCGGCAAACATGGGGTTCAGGGTGGGACCGCCGAACAGATGAAACAGTCCGGCAGCCAGGGGAATGCCTGCGGAATTGTAGAAAAACGCCCAGAACAGGTTTTGTTTGATATTTCTCAAGGTGGCCCGGCTCAGGTCAATGGCCGTGACCACACCGGTCAGGCTGTTCTGCATCAGAACAATACCGGCGGATTCCATGGCCACATCAGTTCCCGAACCGATGGCAAACCCCAGGTCTGCCTGGGCCAGGGCCGGGGCATCATTGATGCCGTCCCCCACCATGGCCACCCGGCAGCCGTCCGATTGCAGGTGTTTCACCTGGTCGGCCTTGTCTCCGGGCATGACCTGGGCCACCACCTGATCGATATTCACCTGGGCGGCAATGGCCTGGGCGGTCAACGCGTTGTCGCCGGTCAGCATCACGGTTTTCAGCCCCATTTTCTGAAGCCGGGCAATGGCCGCTGCTGAATCCGGCTTGACCACATCGGCCACGGCAATGATACCGGCCAGTTTCTGGTTCACTGCCAGGTACATGACGGTTTTTCCCTGGCTGGACAGATCATCGGCTTGAGGCAACTCTTTTTCCACCACCCGGTTTTCCTTCATGAACGCCACATTGCCGAACATCAGGTATTTTCCGTCCACAGTCACGGTGATGCCTCTGCCGGGAACCGCGGTAAAATTTTTTGCCGGCAGTACAGACACCCCCTGTCTTTCACTCTCTTCCACAACAGCTGCGCCCAGGGAATGTTCAGAACCCTTTTCAGCCGAGGCCGCCAGCTGAAGGATATCTTTTTCATCAAATCCATTAAGGGCCTGTATGTCGGTAACCCTGGGTTTGCCCTCGGTGATGGTTCCGGTCTTGTCCAGAACAATGGTATCGATGCGGCCGGCTGTCTCAAGGGGTTGCCCCCCCTTGATCAGAACACCTAAAGATGCGCCTCGGCCGGTGCCCACCATGATCGCTGTGGGGGTGGCCAGCCCCAGGGCACAGGGGCAGGCAATGACCAGAACGGCGATAAAAATTTTCAGGGAAAAAGTCACCCCAGCACCCCCAATAAGCCAGGCCCCTGCCGATATCAGGGCAATGCCGATGACCACGGGCACAAAATAGCTGGAAATAATATCCGCCATTCGGGCGATCGGGGCTTTGCTGCCCTGGGCTTCTTCTACCAGCCGGATGATCTGGGCCAGGGCAGTGTCTTTGCCCACTTTATCGGCCCGGAATCGGATCGTGCCATTCTGGTTAATGCTGGCGCCGGTCACAGTATCCCCTTGATTTTTTTCCACAGGGATACTCTCTCCGGTGAGCATGGATTCATCCACGGAAGTGTGCCCCTCAGTCACTGTCCCGTCAACGGCGATTTTTTCCCCGGGTCTGACAATCAGCTCATCCCCGACCCTGACATCGTCAATGGGAAGCACTGCTTCTTTGCCGTCACGGATGACAATGGCGGTCTTGGGCGCCAGTCCCATGAGTTCTTTGATGGCACCGGATGTCCGTCCCTTGCTCACGGTTTCCATGTATTTTCCCACCTTGATCAGGGCGATGATCACCCCGGCGGTTTCATAATACAGATTCATCACGTATTCGGTCCGGCCGGTGAAAATCAGCACCGTGTTCACCGCACTGTAGGTGATGGCCGCTGTTGTCCCTATGGCGATCAGGGAATCCATGTTGGGATGCCCCTTGAACAAAGCCGGGAAGCCCCGGGCATAAAAATGGAACCCGGCCAGGACAATGGGCAAAGTCAGCATCAGCTGGACCAGGGCAAACGTGCCGGGACTGTGTCCGGGACTGATGAATGAAGGAAGGGGGATCCCCACCATTTCAGCCATGGCCACAAATACCAGGGGTACGGCAAATCCGATGGAAATGATCAGTCGAAGATACTCCTGTTTGCGTTCTTTTTCTTTTTTCGCCTCATCCCGGTCCGGGTCGCTGTTTTCATCCACAATGGACATGTGGTATCCGGCCCCCTCCACCGCATGAATGATATCCGCTTCCTTTTCCCGGCCGGGTTCATATGACACCTGGGCTTTTTCTGTTGCCAGGTTCACGGAGGCCGACGAAACCCCGGAAACGTCCTTTATCGCATTTTCCACCCGCCGGACACAGGCAGCACACGTCATGCCGTCTATTTTAAATTGTCTGGTTTCCATTTCCATGACGATCTCACTCCTTTTCCGGGGTGCTATAACCCTTCTGGTTTAGTGTTCTGCACCGCCGGGTTATATCCGTTTGCTCAGCAGTTTCATCAGCTCATCAATCTTTTCCTGAATTTCTTTCTGATCTTCTGAAGTCACCGCATGCATCAGGCAATGCTGCATATGGGTTCTCAGAACCTCCTGCTCCACCTTGTGAAGGGCTGCCTTGACCGCCTTGAGCTGGATCAGAATATCCACACAGTAGCGGCGGTTCTCAATCATTTTCTTAATGCCCTTGATCTGTCCCTCAATGCGGTTTAAACTGGGCAGTTGATTATTGTACTCGGGATGCATGACAGCTCCTATATTTTATTCTTCATGCCCCAATACTATACCCTGGTAGGGTATTTGTCAAGATGCGGGTCCTTTCACCAGTTGTAATCATCATGGGCCGGCCGATACGGGCAATCTTTTCTTGACATAGCTGTGGTTTTCATTCATGAATCAATCCATAACAGTCAGACATGAGGATATACCATGACAAGCGATCAGTATACCCCACCCCATCCTATCCAGGTGTTGCCGGTCCGGATTGTCATTCCGGTATCCCTGACCATTATTTTGTTTATCCTGACCATTTTTCTGTTCATTCTTCCCAAGATGGAGTCTTTCATGATGGATGGAAAAAGAGAAACCACACGCCACCTGACCGAAACCGCCTGGTCAGTGCTTGAGTATTTCCATGGCCTGGAAACTTCAGGCAGTCTGTCTTCTATACAGGCAAAAGAAGCGGCAGTGGCCTTGCTGGAACAACTGCGATATGGGGATGATCACAAAGATTATTTCTGGATCAATGACACGACCCCTAAAATGATCATGCACCCCTATCGGCCGGACCTGGAGGGTCAAAATGTGGCAACATTCACAGACCCGGCCGGCAAGCCCCTGTTTTCCGATATGGTGGCGATCACCCAGTCTTCCGGATCCGGGTTTGTGGATTATCTGTGGCAGTGGAAGGAGGACTCCTCCCACATCGTGCCCAAGATTTCCCATGTCATGGCTTTTGAACCCTGGGGATGGATCATCGGTACCGGTATCTATGTGGCGGATGTCAAGGCGGAAATCTCCGGGGTCATCCGGGAGTTGACCCTTGCCTGTGCCGGGATCATGGGGGCGGTACTGCTGTTGTCTGGGTATATCATCTGGGCTGCGGCGGCTTCAAGAAAAGCAAGACTTGCCGCCATGGCCCGGTCAGCATTGCAGGAAAAACAATTGGTCCAGGCGGACAAAATGGCCTCCCTGGGTATCCTGGTGGCCGGTGTGGCCCATGAGGTGAACAATCCGGCCACCATGTTGATGCTCAACGCACCGAACCTGAAAAAAGCGTTTGAATCATTTCTGCCGGTGCTGGATGATCATTTCGCCCGGCACCCGGATGCCCGGGTCTGCAACATGGCTTACCCGGACCTGCGCACCCGCATCGAACGGATGCTGGCTGCCATCCTGGATGCATCCAACCGGATCAAAACCCTGATTTCCGATCTCAAGGATTTTTCCCGGCCGGCAGAGACACGAACCCCGTTCCCCGATCCTGAAATTGATATCAACCAGGTGGTGGAAAAAGCCCTGGACCTGACCCACAACACACTTAAAAAAATCACCCCCAACGTTTCTGCACATTATGGCAGACACCTGCCAGGCGTATCCGGCGATTTTCAGAAACTGATGCAGGTGGTGATCAACCTGCTGACAAATGCGGCCCAGGCCCTGGAAAATCCAAACCAGGCCATCAGGGTCTCCACATCGGCCAACCAGCATAAAAATATCGTCACGATCGAGGTCACTGACACCGGCCCGGGGGTGCCTTCGGGCATGCTCGAAAAAATCATTGATCCGTTTTTCACCACGCGCCGGGATGAAGGGGGGACCGGCCTGGGCCTGTTCATTTCCGAAAAAATCGTTTCCGACATGCAGGGGGTGCTGGAACTGGCTTCCGATCCCGGGCAGGGATTTACCGCCAGGATCGTCTTGCCCTGCGCCAAAAAATAAATTATAAAAACACATGGACCCGACGACAATGGACAAACCGATCCTGGTGGTGGATGACGAGCCGGAAATTCTGATGGCTGTGGATACCGCCTTGCGCATGGCCGGGTTTAACAAAATCGTTACCATTAATGACGCCAGGGACGTGATCCGGCACATGGAGCGGGAGATCCCGGGACTGATCCTGCTGGATCTGAACATGCCACATATCAACGGCGGCCGGCTGCTCAAAATCATCCGTAAAACCTGGCCCAGGATCCCGGTCATCGTGCTCACCGGCACCATCGAGGTGGACACGGCCGTCAAATGCATGAAAATCGGTGCCATGGATTATGTGATCAAACCAGTGGAGGAAGAGCGGCTTGTCACGGCGGTCAAACAGGCCCTGGCCCTGGAGGAAACCGGAGACACAGTCAAGAAACCGCTCCACCAGGACCTTTTCGCCCAGATCAAAAATCCATCCGCGTTTCGGCACATCATCACCCAGGACAAAAAAATGCATTCGATCTTCCATTATGTGGAAGCCATTGCCCCCTCTTTGCAGCCGGTGCTCGTCTGCGGCGAAACCGGGGTGGGCAAGGAACTGATCGGCCAGTGCATCCACACCTTGAGCGCGCGGAAAGGCAAGCTGGTGGTGGTGAATGTGGCCGGCCTGGATGACAATGTGTTTTCAGACACCCTGTTCGGACATGTGCCCGGCGCCTTTACCGGCGCAGACAAGGCCCGGCCCGGGCTGATAGAACAGGCGGCCGGCGGCACCCTGCTGCTGGATGAAATCGGGGACCTGGCCCTCACCTCCCAGGTCAAGCTGCTGCGCCTGCTCCAGGAAGGCGACTATCTGGCCCTGGGGTCTGACAAAACCCGGCATTCCGATGCCCGGATTATCGCTTCCACCAATCAGGATCTCTGGGCCCTGGAAAAACAGGGAAAATTCCGGCGGGATCTGATCTACCGATTGTCCACCCACACCCTGACCCTGCCCCCGCTCAGGGAACGGCTCCTGGATCTGCCCCTGCTGCTGGACCGGTTCGTGTGTCAGGCCGCCGCGGAACTCGACAAGCCCATCCCGGACATTCCCAAGACCCTGATCGAACAGATGGAAACCTATCCTTTCAAGGGAAACATCAGGGAATTGAAATCCATGGTCCATGATGCCGTATCCCGTTATGAAAAGGGCCCTATCACCGCCGATCTGTTCAAGGGACTGGATGTCACGGTAATGGAAGATACCCGGGAGGACGACGTCCCCCATCCCCTGGAAACCGACAAGGGACTCCCGACGCTCAAGGAAGCCTCTAACATTCTGGTGGAAAAAGCCATGGAACAGGCCGGCGGCAACCAGTCGGCCGCTGCCAGGATTCTGGGCATTTCCCAGCAGGCATTGAGCAAACGGCTTCAGAAAATTCGCAAATAGCGCTACAATCTGGATTGTATTCACAACTTTAGTTGTAGACGCCCCCTCATTCATTGTTTCTGCCCCTTCTTTCCATGACACCGGGGACTTCTACAACTTTTATTGTAAACAGGGCAGAAAAAACCGCCCCGGAAATATCCTGTTTTTCTTCATAAAATCAAATAGTTAAACAACTTGTTCTCATGGCACACGGTTTGCATTTTTATGCTTCAACAAAACAATGAACCGCTTCAGGGTACCGATTGAAACAGGTTCCCCAACCTCTGCTTAAAAGGAGAACACGAATGAATCAGGTCAAAAACATTGGATGGCGTGTCACATTTGCCGGGCTGGGCATCAACCTGGCCTTGGGAATTCTCTATGCCTGGAGTATTTTCAAAGAATCCATCAAAGAATCCATTGTGGTCGGAGACGGCCGCTTCGACTGGAATCTGGCCGCGCTGAACGATCCGTATGCGGTATGCTGCCTGGTGTTCGCCTTTGCCATGATCCTGGCCGGCCGGGTCCAGGACAAAACCGGCCCGAAAATGACGGCTATCCTGGGGGGGGTTCTGACCGGCTCCGGTCTGATTCTCATTGCTTTCTCCACTTCCTGGCTGGTCTGGATTCTGGGATTTGGCGTTCTCATGGGTGCGGGGTTAGGGTTTGGTTATGCCTCTGCCACACCACCGGCCATCAAATGGTTTCCCCCTGCAAAAACCGGCATGATCGCCGGCATTGTTGTGGCAGGGTTCGGCCTGGCATCCGTGTATATCGCTCCTCTGGGCACATGGCTCATCTCCCGGTTCGGGCTGAGCCAGTCCATGCTGATTTTCGGGGTGGCGTTTCTGGCGGTGGTCTGTCTGCTGGCTCAATTTCTGATCAATCCCCCGGCGGGTTATGTGCATCCGGATGCCCGGGCCACGGCCACCCGGCCGGCCGCACCTGCAGGTATCGACTTCTCTCCGTCCGAGATGATGAAAACCGGCACGTTTTACAAGCTGTGGATCATGTTCTGTGTCGGCTCAGGAGCCGGACTGATGATCATCGGAAGTGTGGCAGGCATGGCAAAGTCCGGTATGGGCTCCCTGGCCTGGATCGTGGTGGCTCTCATGGCCGTGGGCAACGCATCGGGCCGGATCATTGCAGGGATCGTGTCCGACCGGATCGGCCGGGCCAATACCCTGTTTATCATGCTCAGCTTTCAGGCGATCATTATTTTTTCTCTGATGTTCATTGCGCCGGGTCAAGTGGTTCTGCTGGTGATGGCTGCCACGTTCATCGGCTTTAACTACGGCACCAACCTGTCTTTATTTCCGTCCGTGACCAAGGATTTTTTCGGGCTGAAAAACTTCGGGGTCAACTATGGTCTTGTGTTTTCCGCCTGGGGCGTGGGCGGGTTCATTTTCCCGAGAGTGTCACAGATGATCGTGGCCCATACCGGCAGCCCGCAGATGGCCTATATTCTGGCAGCGGCCCTGCTGATGACCGGTGCCGTACTGGCCCTGGTGACCCGGGCGCCTGAGACCGAAACGGAACCCCCGCCCATGGGCATTCCGGTGCCTGTGCCTGGAAAAAACTGAAAAAGGAGACTCTCATGACGGAAACCCTGTTTCACGCCCCTGACGAATTTCGAAAAAATGCCTGGATCAAAAACATGGATGAATATCAGGCCATGTACACGCAGTCCATTGAAGACCCGGACACCTTCTGGTCCGGTATGGCGGACAACTTTTACTGGGAAAAGAAATGGGACAAGGTCCGGGAATACAACTATCATCTGTCCAAGGGCCCTATATCGATTCAGTGGTTCATCAACGGGAAAACCAATATCTGCTACAACTGCCTGGACCGGCACCTGCCGGACCGGAAAGACCAGACCGCCCTGATATGGGAAGGCAACAGTGCGGGAGAAGACCTGACCATCTCCTATGGCCAGCTTCATGAAAAAGTATGCCGGTTTGCCAACGCGCTCAAGGAAAGAGGGGTGGGCAGGGGGGATCGGGTGGCCATTTACATGCCCATGATTCCCGAACTGGCCGCCACCATGCTGGCCTGTGCCAGAATCGGGGCCATTCATTCCATCGTGTTCGGCGGATTTTCCGCCGAGGCCCTGGCAGACCGGATCGAAGACAGTCTGTGCAAGGTGCTGGTGACCACGGACGGGGTGATGCGCGGGGCCAAGGCGGTACCCTTGAAAACCGCTGCAGACCGGGCTCTGGCCCTGTGCGAAGACCGCGGACACCCGGTGGCGACCTGTTTTGTGGTGAAACGGACCGGCTCCGACATCACCATGCATCCGGACCGGGATGTCTGGTGGCATGATGCCGCCGATGCCCAGTCACCCGAGTGTCCGGTGGAATGGATGGATGCCGAAGACCCGCTGTTCATTCTTTATACCTCGGGCTCCACCGGCAAGCCCAAGGGGGTTCAGCACAATGTGGGCGGGTACATGGTGTATGCCGGCACCACTTTTAAATATATCTTTGATTATCATGACGGGGACATCTACTGGTGTACCGCAGATATCGGGTGGGTCACCGGCCATTCCTATATTGTATACGGCCCCCTGTCCCAGGGCGCCACATCCCTGATGTTCGAAGGTGTGCCCACCTATCCGGACCCGGGCCGGTTCTGGGCCACGGTGGACAAATGGCAGGTGAATCAGTTCTACACCGCACCCACCGCCATCCGGGCCCTGATGGCCCAGGGAGAGGTGTGGGTGGAAAAATATGATCTGTCCTCGTTGAGGCTTCTGGGATCGGTGGGAGAACCCATCAATCCGGAAGCCTGGCGCTGGTATCACACCCATGTGGGCAAGGGACGCTGCCCCATCGTGGACACCTGGTGGCAGACCGAAACCGGGGGCATCATGATCTCACCTTTGCCCTATGCCATTGATCAGAAGCCCGGGTCCGCCACCCTGCCGTTTTTCGGGATCAGACCGGTACTGCTCAACGAACAGGGAGAAGAACTGGCAGGGGCCTGTGACGGCATACTGGCCATCACAGAACCCTGGCCCGGCCAGATGCGGACCGTGTATAATGATCACGACCGTTTCGGCAAAGTCTATTTTCAAATGTTTGACGGATATTATTTTGCCGGGGATGGCTGCCGGAGAGATGATGACGGATATTTCTGGATCACCGGACGGGTGGATGATGTCATCAACGTGTCCGGCCACCGCATGGGCACCGCCGAAGTGGAATCCGCCCTGGTGAGCCATCCCCAGGTGGCCGAAGCCGCTGTGATCGGGTTCCCTCACGACATTAAGGGCCAGGGTATCTATGCGTTTGTCACCCTCAATGTCAATACCGCACCGTCCCCGGAACTGCTCAAGGAGTTGAAAATCCATGTCAGGGAAGAGATCGGCCCCATCGCCACCCCGGACATCATCAATTTTGCGGCCGGGCTCCCCAAAACCCGCTCCGGAAAAATCATGCGCCGGATCCTGCGCAAAATCGCCACCAACGAATATGACCAGCTGGGGGACATCTCAACTCTGGCGGATTCCGATGTGGTCGGCACCCTGATCGACAGCCACAAGGCCTTGATGAAATAGTCACAGATCCCTGCCGGGCAGGCGCTCCGGCAGGGATTTTCCCGGGAGCGGTCCACAAACCGCTCCCGGCAGATTACCTTCATATCCTTCCTGAAAAAAACAACCGCTGATTTGACATTCCCGGTCATTTAGGCAATGATTTCGCATGAACCATCGTCCAGATACGGATTACCGCCGGACCATTGATATACCGGGGAATGGGAAGCCGCCGATTATTGTACAGACACTGATGCTGTCAGGAATTCAGGACAGGGTGTTTTTACCCGGAGCCATGCCGGGTGGACCATCCATGAAAAGCCGGGTATTTGCGCATTCAATGTTCAAAAAGAAATTTTTGTCGAACGATGAACTCACGCATGTCAACCGCTTCAAGGCGTTTAAAAAACAGTCGGAGTGGATCTGTGGACGGTTTGCCCTGAAGCTTCTTGCCAGGGACATCCTGGATCTGGCCATACCACTGGACCAAATCCGGATTGACTATCGGGAAAAAGGGGCGCCTTATCTGACAAGGTTTCCGGAAATTCCTATCTCTTTATCCCACAGCGGAGATTACACAGCGGCTGCCATCACCCTGGATACTAAAATGGCGATAGGGATCGATATTGAAAAAATCGGAAACATGCCGGATCAGGGATTTATGAAAACCGCATTCACGACAGATGAGATCCGTCACATGCCAAAACACGCCCGGGCGATTTTCCTCCACTGGACACTTAAGGAAGCTTTCTTGAAATTTCTGGGACTGGGATTCAATGAGAGCCTCCATCATGTGGCGGTCATCAAGGATCGAATCTATCATTGCGGACGTAAACAGCGTATTCACACCTGGTCATGTTTTCCGGATGATCAGTATGTGCTGAGCCTGGTTTATGGAATAAAAAATTAACCGGGAAGCCACCCGGAGAGGGCTTCCCGGTCCGGTTCAAGGGCATGTCAAAGGAGGATCAACATCTCCGGGATTTGTGACCTGTCGAATCCGTTATGCCGTCTTGATCTCGATCTGACGCGGTTTGGCCGCCTCGGATTTGGGCATGTGAAGGGCCAGCACGCCGTTTTTCAGTTCCGCTTTGACCTTTTCCACGTCAATGGTCTGGGGCACTGAAAAATTTCGCACGAATTCTACATCGCCGAATTCCTCCCAGGAAGCTGCGCCGCCGGTTTCCAGTTTTCTGACGCCTGACAAAGCTAAACGGCCGTTGTCGATATTCACGGAAACCTCTTCCCTTACCACGCCCGGCATATCTGCATACAGCAGAATTTCGTCATCGTTTTCGTAAATATCAACCGCCGGCGCGACTTCATACAGTTCTCTGGTTTTTTCTATATTTCGATCGTCTCTTTTGGCAATTTCAGTGTTTTTATCCATGATACGCCTCCAAATGTTTTGATGGTTCAAATTGCCTCGGTCAATGAATCAAACGGATTAACTGATGGTAATCTGTCTGGGTTTGGCTGCCTCGGATTTGGGCAGGGTCAGATACAGCACACCGTCTTTCAATTTGGCCTCCACCCGGGTGCTGTCCACATCATCCGGCAGGGTAAAGCTGCGGGAAAAAGTACCGTTCAGTCTCTCGGTCTTGTGCACCTTGTATCCTTCAGGCACATCCTGTTCTCTTTTGCCGGAGATTTCCAGATAATTGCCCTGAATCTTGATGTCCAGTGCATCCTTGTTCATGCCGGGCACTTCCAGTCTCATTTCAAAGGCATCACCGCTCTGATAAAGATTGGCCCGGAGAAACCCGTCTTCCATAAGCCATGAGCTCCTGTAAGGCCGGTTGTAATCGGTATACAAGTTGTCCAGCCGCTGCCGGAGCAGGTCCATGGTACCGAATAATCTGTCGATATCGCTGAATCTCGTAAACATAATGTATCCTCCTGTTTTCATGGGTTTGGTTTGCCTGGTACATCTGATGATGCAACCCGTTCTTTTTGAAATCAAATTTAGTTACCAAAAATTCTGTGTCAATATCTTTAAATTATTTTTTTACGTTACAAGGCTTTCATTACTAATAATTTTTTATTGACATAATAATGAATTTCTTTTAGTTTCAAAGTCTGATTTGGATTAAAAAGAAGCATCATCAGGAGATGATCAGATGCCCCGGGATTATTACCTTGTCTTAGGCATCACCTCGGATGCCAGTCTGACAGATATCAAAGACGCCTATCGCCGGCTTGCCAAAACATATCACCCCGATCATTATAAAGGTAACAGCGGCCCGTTTCAGGACATCCAGGAAGCCTACGACGTGCTGTCAGACCCGGACCGCCGCAAAGACCATGACGCAAAGATGAAAATCCACAGGCCCGCCCGGACCGGACCGACCTTTTCTGCGCCCCTGGAACCCCTGATTCCGGAAACCAGAGAGGAATCCTTTTTCCGGCCGGATCATCATCGTGTCAGCCACACCTACCCGCCGTTTTCAGGACAGCCGTTCATTATCCGTTTCCGGTTTTAACCCATTACAAAAAAAATCAAGCGGGATCAAAAATATAGCCCACCGATCGGCGGCTTTTGAAAAATTGCGGATTTTTGGGATCTTTTTCAAAATATTTTCTGAACCGGACCATGAAATTATCCACAGTTCTGGTAGAGGTGTCACGGGAATACCCCCATCCGGCATTCAGCAACTCTTCTCTGGATAGAGGCTTTCCCCGGTTCGCAATAAAGATTTTGAGCAGGGTGATCTCCTGTTCCGTCAGTGTGATCTCACCGGCCATGCACCGGGCCTTGAACGTGACAAAATTCACATGATTGTCCCCGAACCAATACTGGTCTCCATCGAACAGGCCTACCGACGGTTTTTCCTTTGGTCCCGCCGCCTCATACCAGGTGGTTTTCTGAATCAGACGCTCCACCCGCAGCAGAAATTCCTCCAGATCAAAGGGCTTGGCCAGGTAATCATCCACGCCGTAACGCAGGCCTTTGACTTTGTCTGTGGTGTCTCCCCTTGCCGACAGAATCAGCACCGGAATTTTCTCATCCTCCTGGCGGATGGTTTTCAAGATTGAAAATCCGTCAATCATGGGCAGCATGATATCCAGAACAATGAGATCCGGATGCCAGGCCCGCCATTTTGCAAGGCCATCGATACCGTCCGGGGCAACTGACACGGCATACCCGGCAAGGGAAAGGTTGAGTCTAAGTCCTTCAGCGATGCGGGCTTCATCTTCTATGACCAGAACACGTTTTTTTTCAGCCGCTTCCATATATTTTTCTCCCTGACATTGGCAATGGTGTTTCTGGGAATGGTAATGGTGAATTTCGCACCGCATCCTATGCCCTCACTGAACACCGACACGCGCCACCCATGAATCTGTGCAATGCTGGAAACCAGATACAATCCCAAACCCGACCCGGATACACGCTGTCTGTTTTCGCGGTCAGACTGATAGAACTTGCGGAAAATTTTTTTGGTCTCATGCCGTTCCACCCCGATGCCGTTGTCTATGAAATCAATGGTCACCTTCTGAAGATGAGATTTGAACACAATATTCAGTTGCGGCTGGTCAGACGTGTTGTATTTGATGGCATTGGAAACGATATTCATGAGCAGCATTTCAAACAAAAACTGATTCACCGGATATTCGAAACGTCCCCCGGATGGATTCAATATCTGAATTTCACACTCTCTGAAAAGAGAATCATTTTTCTGACAGAATGATTCCACCAGGTCCACCAGGCTTTTTCGTGTCACCTCGGAATCAAAATTCTGACTTTCGATACGTGCCATGTTCAATATCCGGTTGATGTTGTCCGTCAGCCGGTTGATGTCTTCCAGCATATTTTTGCTGTACCGTTTGATATCTTCGGATTTCAATGGATGACGGACAAATGTTTCCAGGTAAAGCCGCAGGGAGGTGACCGGGGTTTTGAGTTCATGGGTGAAATTGTAAATAAAATTGTGCTGCAGCCGGAACAGGTTCACGGTCTTCTGATAATAGATGAATGCCAGCAGAATGCCGGCCAGAACCACAGTAATCAAAAGGCTGAGCACCAGAATGGTCATCCCGGTCTTGGAAGGAAAGATCATTTCGGGATCGATGTGAAACCGGATGATCACCGCTTCCAGAGCCGAACGGATTTCCATATACAGGCTGATGGTCAGCACCAGAAACGTGGCCAGAGCGATGATGGAGCAGGTAAAGATAAATACCGGATGAAGGTACCACCGGGACGGGTTCCAAATCTGCATGTGTCAGGCCTGCTTTCGGGTTTCATGGCAACCGCCAGTTACTGGTTAATTTCCCTGGACCGGTTGACATTTCTTTGTATAACGTTACACTGGTGTCAATTGAAACAAAAAAATGAAAGAATTACAATACTTGACCGACAAAGGAGGAGCATAATGGCAAAAGATCAGGAAAAAAAAGATTATTGCGATGCAGAAGATCAGAAAAAAGTGGTGGACAAAATGAGTGACTGTGACAAATCTTCTGAAAATGACAAAGACCGGGATGAATGTTACACCAAAGTCATCAAAGAAGATGATGACGGCTGCATGTCCTAGTACTGATTTATCTTTCTCTACATCCGCTTTTACCAACGGCCCGCCGGCCATCTCTCTCCGGCGGGCCGTTTTTTTCAGTACCCCGCAGTGCTAAAGATCCTATCAATGTTGAACAAAGTTTTATTGTATTACAAATTCATACCCTTCTTCTTCTGAGCCTGTAACCTGGACCTCAAACATAATATAAGGCGTTGCATTGCCGGAAGAAGAGAACCATTTCGTGAAAATTTGTTGCCGTGAACGAATTTGATCGCCTGCCTGGATAGATAGCGTCCCTGTTTCTGCGGAGCGCCCCCGATAATAATTGACGCCAAACCGATAAGTTCCTGGCTCAATGGTATCACACGAAACATAATAATGTTCTGGCCCGTAACCATTCACATCATCATAATCAAGATACCCAGAAGATCCATACCTGCGTTCATAATAAACATGCGAACCATCTGGTTCAAAAACATGCAGATCCAGGTCTGGGTTACTTCCCCAGGTTAATGTTGCTGTGATAATTCCGTTTCCTAAACTGGTATCCGGGAAATTCAGGCTGTTAATTTTGCTCTCGATATCACTAAGGATTTTAGTCTCAGCCTGACGACCAATGGCCATATATGACCTGGCAAACAGGTGCCCCGTTAAATCATTCAAATTGATACCAAAAAAGTTGTCAACATTTGCGGATAATGACAAAGGAATACTTTCTATAATGATATCTTCTTCAAGTGTCGTATAAAGACTGCCGCCGGCAACATAGCTGTCCGGATTCCCGACTGAAACTATTCCGAATCCATCAATATATTGGGAATCTATGCCAAGGTATGCAATATTTGCAAAAAGATTTCCTTGAGAATGTGCTAGAACCAGAACCTTATTGCCTTCGCTTAAAATTTTATTGTACTTTTCAACATGATCTTGAACCGCCGGGTTCATTTGTAAAATACTTTCATCGATTGTATTTGCGATTTCTTTTAATTTGTTTTGAAGGAAATCCGGGATTGGATCTAACCCGGCAAGGAACCGCCAAAATCGACTCCAGCCCGTTTGGTTGTTCTGTGCAAATGTCTCCAGTAAATCCAATAGTATGCCATCGGAAGGATTATGGGCTGTCGCATAAGTTATCAGGCCGTCCAGATCTGATCCGGAAATATGGGATTCTAAACGCCCTGCCAGTAAATCTCGACTTAAATCAGCATCTTCTTTGTCGTTCCAAATACCATTTCCAAAAAAAACAAAGACACCCGGTTGGCAAAACCTTTCGTTTGAAGGATAAGCAAAATTTGGAAACAGAAACATTGCTGTTAATAAAATTGCAGATACCCTTGTTTTCATTGGGAACCCCCTATAGCATCAACATCAAAGTTACAGCTGTTTTTCCAGTCTTTTACAGGAGTGCCGAATATTATTTCTCCGGCAAGTGAGTCACTGTAATTAATGAAAGCGATACTCCGTTCCCTGGTATTTAAAATTTCAGCTTTCAATGCAGAACGGACATCTAAAGACGCCTCTCCCAGAATATAAAAAAGGCATTCACCATGACGTGACATTCTTGTTGCATGATTAAAGGCAGCATCAGGATCACTGGCTTCAGAAAGTAAGCCTTGGTATTCTATAGCCATTTGAGTTAACGCCATACGGACTTTTTCATTATCCGGATAAACAAAGTAGATATACCGTTGTATATCATCACGAACCCCATCGGAATCACTATCGATGCCCAGAATTGTTTTCATGCCTGCTTCCCCCGGATCCGGAGGAAGTTCGTTGTTTTCTTTATCAGTTATGGAAAGCGTTATTGGAAGAAATTTATCTATTACCCTTTGATATCCTCCATCAATTGCCTGTTTCAGCTGAATTGTTCCAAAATATTTACCGACAATTGCATAAGGTGACACATCGATTTTTAGAGTAACTTCTATATTGCCATCTTTCTGAATCACTTCAATATCAACGGGCGAAATTGATACCCAGGGCTGAGGCCCTTGTACCAAATGAGCTGTAATGTCATAGAACTCTTTATCAGATTTTACAATTATTTTGTAAATTGATCGGGTTCCCTGCATTTGTTTAAGTTCGATTTTGGCTGGGTGCCAAATGACAACTGGACTGGCGACAACGTTATTGCCAATTAACAACACAACAATTGTTATTACCAGATATAGCATACGGTTGGTCTGCATCAGGCTTTTCCTTTCAATTTGTAATTTGTTGTTAATTCCCGCAGAATTTGCCCTAAAATCAGCTTATAAATTGGGCTTGAATACCTGAACGAGAAAAAATTGAGATCGTACCTAAGAAAAAAAGACGGTCAGGCGGCTTGGCGACAGGAAACGCCACATGCCACATACCTGGACGTTATTAATATATTTTTTTCAGAAATTGCAATAAAAAAATGTAAACAAATCTTCTGCTGCCCCTGCTGCGGCAACATGGGCGCACGACAACATATTGGTTTTACAGTGGATACGATTTTGATGGCCAGCTGAATGCGGCCTCAAAAAATGGAAGAATTACATTACTTGACCGACAAAGGAGGGGGAATAATGGCAGAAGATGATGCCGGCTGCATGTCCTGGTACTGCTTTATCTTTCTCGACATCCGCTTTTACCAACGGCCCGCTGGCCATCTCTCTATCCGGCGGGCCGTTTCTTCTTTAAAATTTCAGATCATCAAACACCACCGGGAGATGGTCTTTCAACTCCTTGAGCAGCGGAACCATCAGTGCCCGGATCTGGGGATGCGCTTTTTTAGTACACCGAAGTGCGAAAATATGCCGCCATTCCCGAATGTTTCCTTTGACCACGATTTCAGTTTTCAGTGAATTGGGCAGCACCTCTCTGGCCTGCTCCGGCCGCCAGCCGCTCACCAGAAGCGCCAGATACCTTGTTTCCGCATCTGCCATGGCTTTTTGCCAGAGGGTCTGCTGGGCCGGAGTGCAGTCATCCCACCAGCAGGGCCGGATAAATTCCATTTTCCCGTCATACCGCACATACCGGGTGGATTCCTGGGCAAAGGAGCACAACCGGTGCCGCACCAGCTCATGAGTCACCCCCCGGTTCGTGACAAACCGGACAATGATGTCACCGAATTCAATCATGGCATGGTGGCCCCGGTCTCGCATGCGGGCTACAAATCCGGCCGCGGAATCAGTTGTGATCTTATCCTCGGATTTATAACAGGTGCGACCGGCGGCCTCAATAACCTGAAGCAGGTTGTCCGGCAGACTGATGATTTCATGACCCTGATCGACAATTTGCATGGGATTTCTCCTTAATCTTATACCCTGCCCGTCAAAATAGCATACCTGAAACAAAAGCCCAACCGGTATTTTCGACTGACAGCCATGCCCTGTCCCATTAATCGGGCAGTTGGCCAATACAGGTGTGGTATAATTTTGGGGCTGTTCATCGCACAGGCAGAAAAAACCGATATCATGCAGGAAAATTTTTTTTGACCGGAAAGCACAATTTCACTATAGTAAAAAATCGGGTTTGCTGACCGGTGATTTTTTTTGCCGTAGTGACAGCCATGCCATGCCGGTCAGAACAACGCATGAAAAAGTCTGTCCCTTAACCTGATACCGGAAGGACGGTCGTTTGATGAACCCCCTTGACCATATCCCTGAAGATATCCGCCGCACGGCAGCCCAATGCCGCCATTATGCCATGTGTAAAATCGATTACCTGGATACCGGGCTCTGCCCGCCTGCAAAGAAAAATCCTTTTGTCTCCTTTTTCCCCCAGGGCCGGATGGATCTCTGTAACGCCCTTGCCAAAGACCTGATTCCCGTCACCCGGGCGGCAGTGGATATCATTTCATCTTGCACCCTGTGCGGCGTCTGCGACAGGCAGTGCCATTTTGTAACCGGCCTGCGGCCCATGCAGGTCATGCAGGCAATGAAAGCGTTCCTTGACGCGTTTCAGAAAAAAGGAGAAGAACCCGCCATAATCCCGGAAGATAAACCATTGAAGGCATTGAAAAACATTGTGGGTGAAAAGTGGGCCACCAATGACCCGGCCCACCTGATTGCCTATGCCGATGATCCTTTTCCCCTGGCGGAGCGGCAGATGCCGACATATGTGGTACTGCCCGGCAGTGAAGAAGAACTGGTTGAAATCGTGAGGTTTGCGGACAAGGCCCGGATCCCGGCAGTGGTCCGGGGCAACGGGGGCAGTGTTTTCGGATTTGTCTTTACCCCCGGCATCGTCATCGACGTCAACCGGATGAAAAAAATTCAGCTGGATCCGGACAACTGGACGGCTGTGATCGAACCCGGGGTCACCTCTTTTGAACTGCAGAAAGCGGTGGCCGAACAGGGGTATCGGGTGAATACGGCGGAACCGGCGGCAACAGTATGCGGCAACATCGTATGTACGGGATTGTTTTCCACCTGGGCCAATGTCTACGGCGTGGGTGCCGACCACATCGTTGATATGACTTTCGTGGACCGGCACGGCACGGTTTTCACAACAAATGACAGGAATGCGCCCAATGTGTTCGGTTTTGAAAAAACCGTGCTCCCGTCCCCCGGCATCTGCACCCGGGCACGGGTACGGATGCATCCGGTTACGGATGACGAAGAAGGCCTTCTGGTACCGTTTACCACCCTTGCCGATGCAGTTTCCTTTGCCAGGGATATCAGCCGCCGCCGCATCGGGCTTGCCGTGGGTATACTGGGTGGGCATTACCTGTCCACCTTCATGTCCCCCAGCCGGTCCCTGGCAGAGCAGACCCGGGACATTTTCAGCGGCATTCTCGAAATGACCTGCGTGGTGTCCGTCATCGGCGACAAATATGCCCGCAGCAGCATCCGGCAGATGGTTCCCTGTGTCATAGACAGCAGCACCTTCAGGATGTTCATGCTCGGGCTGCCGCAGCTCGCCAGATCTGATCTGGCGGACATTGTCCGGGGACTCGAAAGTGACCGGCCGGCCTATGAAACCGTTTTCAGCGAAGAAATGCTGCCGGTGCTGGAAGACATTCTTTCCCCGTCTCCCGAAACCCTGGCCGCTGCTGTAGAGGAAGATCTCCGGGATTTCTACAAAGAGCTCTACAGCCGTCCCCACATGACCGATATGGTCTGGTTGACCATGTTTCGCATCGTCAGCGCCCGGATGTCCCGGCATAAGCACATGTTCGCCTTTCTCATTTATGTGCCCCTGGAACCGGTGGATGTCATCCAGGAACTGATCACCTCTTTTGCGGAAATTGCCGATAAACACGGCATCGAGCATGACCTGGGGTTTATCACCCCGATGGATCTGGGTAAACGCGGTATCCTGGAATATGACTATTACATCGACCATACAGACAGCGCAGACGCTGAAAAAATCCGGCTGGCCATGACAGATATCGAACCCATGGTGAACAAACTGAGCAGAACCTGCAAAGGGGTGACATTTCTCAAATATATTTTTTCCCAGGGATGTGCCAGAAAAGAAAAATTTTTGTATGCCTGAAAACAGCCCAAAAAGGATTTGTGCTTTTTTGTGTAACCCATTTTGGGGCTTTATGGAGGAGAGATCAGGGCGGCAGCGGATGACATAATTGGCAGACGTCGGTCGAAAAAGACCTGCTTCCTGCTGACAGGGGCCACGGGATTTCTGGGCATTCACCTGGCTGAAATGCTTTCACAGCAAGGGTATACAATTATTATCCTGGCCCGGCCGCGGGACAATTCAGCCCCGGAAGAACGCATAAAAACGTTGTTCGACTGGCTGGGCACCCATGAGGTTCCATCTTGTGTGCACATCGTACCTGGAGATCTGAACCGTTCCGACCTCGGCCTGTCTTCCTCTGACTATCACCGGCTGGCCTTAAGGGTCGATGAAATCATTCACTGCGCCTCTGACACCTCCTTTTCAGAACGCAAACGCCCGCACATTGAAAAGGCGAATGTAGAAAACCTCCTTCACCTGCTTGATTTTGCGACAAAAAGCCGGTGCTGTTTTTTTCACTTTATCAGTACGGCCTACGCCGCCGGAAAAAAACGGGGCATTTGTCCGGAAACACTGGAGGATACCCGGTCGTTTTTCAATGTGTATGAAGAAACCAAGCACTGGGCTGAAATGGCGGCTGCAGACCGCTGCGGCCGGGAAGGCATCCGCCTGAACATCTTTCGGCCGTCCATTGTGTACGGCCATTCCCTGACCGGAAAAACGCTCAGGTTCAATGCCCTGTATTACCCGGTGAAAATACTGGTTTTTTTAAAAAACCTCTACCTAAAAAAACACCGGGGACAGGACCGGGAAAGCACTGAAAAAATGGGCATTTCATTTGGTGCCGACGGAACCGCCCATATGCCCATCAGGATTAAGGCCGCCCCGTCCGGGGGCATCAATCTGATCCCGGTGGATTTTTTTACCACCGCCTTTTCCGCCATCATGGAAACCGCCGTGGAAGGTGGCGTATACCACATCACCAATGACAGCATCAAAACTGTTTCCGATATCATAGACTACACCCAGACGTATTTTCACATCACCGGCTTACAGGCTGTTGAAGCAGAGAATTATCCGGCCGGTCCCCAGAACAGCCTGGAAATCCTGTTCGACCGATACACGGAAATCTACCGGCAGTACATGCAGGATGAGCGCATTTTTGACAACCACAGAGCAGCAGCAATTCTGGACGAAAAAGGCATCTCATGCCCGGAGTTTGATTACCGCGTTTTTTCCTTGTGCATGCGATACGCCGAGTCCGTCAACTGGGGAAACCCCTCTTAAATGATACCGCCGAACCATATCCCCCCAAAAAAGAGCCCGGACTTTGACAAAAAAAAAGTGGTGGTTCAATACTTTGACGCCATCGGGGAAAGGTATGACCTGGCAGACACCCTTATGAGTTTCGGCCTTCATTTTTTTTGGCGCAGGGCTGTCCTGAAGCATCTCCCAACCAGGAAAGGATACCGGATCCTGGATCTCTGCGGCGGGGCCGGGGAATTTGCCCGGAGGATAACCGGCACCGGAACCACGGGAATGGCCGTGGTCTGCGACCTGAGCCGGTCCATGCTGGCCGCTGGAAAACGCAGAACCGATGCAAAGAAATCTGAAAGTCCCATCCAGTGGGTAAGATCAGACGCGGAACAGCTGGGGTTTTCAGAAAAATCATTTGATGCGGTGATCGTGGGATACGGCATCCGGAACCTGTCGGATCTTTCCCGGGGGCTGCAGGAAATACACCGGGTTCTGGTTCCCGGCGGAAAACTGGTAATCATGGAATTTTCCATCCCCCGCAACCGTTGGCTCAGGGCCCTTTATCACTGGTATTCTTTTCGGGTCATGCCGGGCTTCGGCAGGCTGATCACAGGCGAAGATGCCCCGTTTATCTATCTTGCCGAATCCATACGGAAATTTCCTCCCCCAAAAACCGTCCAGGAAATGATCGCGTCCGCCGGATTTACCCAGGGGACGATCCAACCGCTTTCCAACGGACTTGTGACGGTGTATTCCGCTTGTGCCAGTACCTGCTGCTGAGCCCTGACAGGACTGTGGATGACAGACAACTGGTGACATACCGGGATTTCAAGGATGCAGCGCCTTATGTCCAGGGGTTTGACAATACCGCCCGAAAACCGGTTTCAAGGGCCTTTGCCGGCCGACTGGCCGAACTGGAGACAGGGTGCCGCCAGCTGGGGGGAACGCCCTGTGACATCGGGATCTCCTGTGATCTGTCTTATATGTTCGAAGCCCTGCCCAGGGTAAGGATTTACCTGGTTTTCAATGATGCGGACGAAGATTTTCCGGCGGACTGCTCCCTGCTTTTTGAAAAACAGGCGGCCCATTACCTGGACATGGAATGCCTGGCCATGATCGGCATGGTGCTCGCGGAAAGGCTGGCCGGAAAAAACAACCCCGACATGGCCATGCTGGCCTGATGATCACGTCGTTTTATTTATAAATCGCATATACATAAACAAAAAGGATTGACTTTAACGCCAAAGTCTGTATAATCAAAAAATGTTTCGATCTTTCCGGTGTTAATCAAGATTCATTCTGTGATTCATTCCTTAAAGTTCGAAGCGGTTTAATTTTATTTTTTATTTTTTTTAGGAGAAAGCCAACATGGCCAACGGTACAGTAAAATGGTTTAACGACGCAAAAGGGTTTGGATTTATTGAGCAGGAAGACGGTGGAAAAGATGTGTTCGTGCATCACTCAGGCATCAATGCCATGGGTTTCAAATCCCTCAACGAGGGAGACCGGGTTTCCTTTGACATTTCAGAAGGCCAGCGTGGACCCGCTGCGACGAATGTAACCGTGGTGTAATCACCGCGTTTATATAGTCTGACCCAAAGCCCCTGGATGGTTCGCCGTCCAGGGGCTTTTTTGTTTTCAGGGCAACGGCTCTGTCAAGACTCTGTCAAAAGCAGCACCGGCATTGGTTAATTCACCATCATTGCCTTTCTCCCAAACCATGCTTATCATTTTTCCATAAGTTCAAAGATAATGAAAAAAATGTAATTACTGTGTCTGGATTTCAGATGACGCGCTGGAAAAATTTGCGCTGTCACGGGAATTCGATGCAGTGGCTGCCTCGCAAAAAGAGGTCTGGCATGCGTGGGTAAAGGAGAAAATTGATGCCCGGGACTTCCGAAACCGCGCATTGAAAGTTGATAAACAAGGTACACAGGAGATCAACCTGTCCGAGATGTCTGATCATATCAGCCCTGATTGAAAAAATCAGGGCTGAAGGACTGCCTGACCTAAAGCCCCTGGATGGAACACCTTACAGGGGCTTATTCATGCGCGGCCCCGCGAATCAGGCAATTTTTAAAAAAAATTTACCCGTGTTCCCAAAGATGGTATAACACCGGCAGTGATCCCGGAAAGATAAGAAACGATCAAATACAGATGAGAGTTCTGATCGGATGAACCGCTCTTTAATGTTAGATCACCAGGGAGCTGAAACGACACAACCATGCCGGATACAGACCGAGTGGAACAGATACAGCAGTTTCTGACAGATAGCGGGTGGATATCCCCCCCATTTTCAGTGACATTTCTGGCGGCCGGGGAATACAATGCCAATTACCGGGTCGACTCCGATCTCGGCCCGTGTGTGCTGCGCATCAATCATGGCAGCCAGCTGGGCCTGGGGGATGACCAGATCGCTTATGAATACCAGGTGCTGACGGCCCTGGCGGATTCCGGGGTCACCCCGAAACCCCTGGCCTGTCACCCACAGCCGGAACCGCTGGGAGGCGGAGCACTGCTCATGACTTTTTTACCGGGCACCCCGCTGGATTACACCCGTGACCTGGAAAAAGCGGCCTGCATCTTGGCCCGGGTCCACACCGTTCCGGTGCCGGACGGCCTGATCGTTCAACCGGATCCGATCGCCGCGATTGCCGATGAAAGCCATGGCCTGCTTCACCGGTTTTCCGACCATCCCCTGAAAAAAGAACAGGAACAGATTTTGTCGTATTGCGACACTGTCCAGGCCCTGGCTGCAGAAACCCGATCCTTGTTTGAAGCAGAACCCTTATGCCTGGTGAACACCGAGGTGAACTCCGGCAATTTTCTGATCAGTGGCCAGGGAGCATATCTGGTGGACTGGGAAAAGGCGGTGGTCTCCTGCCGGTACCAGGATCTGGGGCACTTCATGGTCCCCACCACCACGCTGTGGAAGACCGATACCGTTCTGAGCCGGGAAGACCGGCACCGCTTTCTGTCCTTCTACCACCGCAAGGCATGCCTGGACATACCGTTTGACGACCTTGTGGAAAAATCCCGGGTCATGGAAAAAACCATCCTGCTGCGGGCGCTTTCCTGGTGCTTCATGGCCTGGTATGAATACACGCAGACGAACCGGCCCATCCAGAACCCGGACACATTTACCAAAATTCAGCAGTATCTGTCGGATATCCCATGGATATTACGCTCCGTCACATAGGCAAGTCCTATAACAAACACCAGCCGGTTCTGGAATCCATCAGTTTTGATGTGGGTCCCAGGGAACTGGTCTCCATTGTAGGACCGTCCGGGACGGGTAAAACCACACTGCTCAAAATTATTGCCGGACTGGAGACCCCGGACAGCGGGGAGGTGATATTTTCCGAAACTGTGAACAAACACCATCCGGTAATCATCGTTTTCCAGGATTATGTGTTGTTTCCCGCCATGACGGTGCGGGAGAATATCGGTTTCGGGCTCAAGGCCAGGCACCTGAAAAAACAGCAGATCACTAGGCAGGTGGACCAAATGCTGGACTATTTTCAACTCAATCCCCAGGCAGACCTCTACCCGGCACAGCTGTCCGCCGGTCAGAAACAGCGGGTGGCCATTGCCAGGGCCATGATTGTGAACCCGGGAGTGCTGCTGCTGGATGAACCTTTTGCCAACCTGGACCGGAACTTGAAAATGGAAACGGCCCGGTTCATCCGCACCACCCAGCAGTCGTTCGGCATTCCCACCATCAGCGTCACCCATGATCTGGAAGAAGCGTTTGCCATGTCCGACCGCATCGGGGTCCTGCTGGACCGGCGGCTCCAGCACTTCGACACCCCCCGGCAGGTGTATTTCCATTCAGCCACGCCGGCGGTGGCCCGGTTTCTGGGTCCGGTGAACGAGATCCCGCCCGCGCTTTTCCCTTTGTTTCAGGTGGATGACACTGTTGCCGGGCCGCTGAATGGTACCCCTCTTCAGGCCCGGCCCGAAAACCTGGTCATCACAGCGGACCCGCATGGATCCTGTCGAATTATGGAGAAAACCTTTGCCGGCCACTACACGGTTTATGTGGTGGCCGCAGGCGCCCGGGCCTATACCATATACAGCCAGAATGACCGGATTGACATTGATCAGCCCGTGTCTCTCCGGTATCGGCCGTTCTGATATGTAAGTTTTATCCGGAATTTACGACAGATCCAATATCACCATAAACACAAAGGAGATCCCATGCTACACAGACTCAAATCCATTCAGGTGCTGCTGATCGTGCTGGCCGTTTTTTTTCTGACTGTGCCCCTGCAGGCCCGGTCATCCGACCATCTTCCGGCGGAGACGTCTTTCGACCAGATCCTGGAACAGGCCAGGGGATCCCGGGTGAACTGGTACATGTACGGCGGATGGACCCATGTCAATACATGGGTGGACACCTTTGTGGCGGGAGAGTTGAAGCAGCGCTACGACATCGATCTGAAACGGGTACCCATGGATGCCGGTGTGTTTGTCAACAAACTGCTCAACGAAAAAGCGGCAGGAAAGAAAACCGGCACCATCGATTTGTTATGGATCAACGGGGAAAACTTTAAAAACGCAAAACAAGCCGGCCTGCTGTTCGGTCCGTTCGCAGCGCAGCTGCCCAATGTGCAGCAGTACGTGGCCCCGGAAAGTATCACCCATGATTTCGGGTTTCCGGTGGATGGATTTGAAGCCCCTTTCGGCCGCGCACAGTTCGTGCTGGAATATAACACCGCCCGGATGGCTACCCCGCCGGACACGGTGCCGGCACTCAAAACGTGGATCATGGCCCACCCCGGGCAGTTTACCTATCCCCAGCCGCCGGATTTCACCGGGTCCGCCTTTCTCCGCCATATTTTCTATGCTGTGTCCGGCGGGCATGAACAGTACATGGCCGGGTGGAATCCGGATCTGTATAATAAAAACGCGCCCCTGCTGTGGGACTGGCTCAACGAGATCGAGCCCTTTTTATGGCAGAAGGGCCGGACCTATCCCAGAGACAGCGCGTTTCTAGATACCCTTTTTGCCAGGGGAGAGGTGGCCTTCGGCATGTCCTATCATCCTCCCCATGCCCAGAACATGATCATCGAAGGCAGTTATCCGGACACGGTCAGAACCTTTGCCTTGAAGGATGGGTCCATTTTCAACACCCATTTCACAGCCATCCCTTTCAATGCCCCCAATAAGGCCGGCGCCATGGTGCTGGCGGATTTTCTGGTGTCCGTGGATGCCCAGGTATCCAAATTTCACCCTGAAAACTGGGGGGATTTCCCGGTCCTGGACATGAACCGGCTGAAGCTGTCAGATCGGCAGCGTTTTGAGGCTGTGGACCTGGGATCCGCGACCCTGACACCGGATCAGCTGGCTGAAACAGCAGCGCCGGAAATTCCGGCCCCCTACCTGGAAGCCCTGGAACAGGACTGGAAAACCCATGTCCTTGACCAGTAACCGGACAGCCATACTGATTCTGAAGCTTGTCCCCCTGATGCTGCCGTTTTTGGTGCTGTTCTGCGGGGGGGTGTTTCTGACAGTGTGCCAGTCCCTGGGGCTGTTCACACCGCTGCCACACACCGGGGGACTCCTGGCGGCCTATGGCGTCATCCTGTCTGATCCGGCCTTTTTCACTTCCTTCGGGTTTTCCCTGGGCGTGGCCCTGGCATCGGCCGCCGCGTCGGTAGCGGCCGCTACCTTTCTGGCCTACCGGATCTGGCAGCTGCCAAAAACGATGGCAGGGGTGGCCCTGGTATACAAAATCCCACTGATCCTGCCTCACATTGCCGTGGCATTCATTGTCCTGGTCTTCTGGAGCCAGTCCGGGATACTGGCATCCCTGGCTTATCATCTGGGCCTGATCCAGTCCATGCAGGAATTCCCCAATGTATTGTATTCCGGCTGGGGAGCAGGCATGATCCTGGCGTATACCCTGAAGGGCACCCCTTTTGCCATGCTTTTGATCCTGGCCCTGCTGGTGCGGTTCGATGTCCGGCAGATCCAGACCGCAGCCATGCTGGGTGCATCGAAACCGCGGATTTTTTTTTCCATAGTGCTGCCCCGGCTGGCCCCGGCCCTGCATACCAGCTTCATCATCCTGTTTCTCTACAGTTTCGGGGCCTTCGACATCCCCTATCTTCTGAGCGAAAGCCGGCCCGGCATGCTCAGCCTCCATGTCTTCACCCTGTATTTCAAACATGATCTGGCCCGGCGGCCCGAAGCCATGGCGATTTTGACACTGATGTTCTGCTTTGCCGTGCTGTTCATCATTGCCTACTCCAAAACCGTCACCCGGCTGGAAAACGGGGTCCGAAAACTGTGAAACTGTCCCGCTTGACTCCCCACATCCTGATCCTGCTTTTTTTGACAGTGCTGTTCGCACTCCCCTCAGGGATCCTGGTTCTGGTGGGCCTGGCCCCGGGGTGGCGGTTCCCGGACCTCTGGCCGGAGCGGTTTTCTTTTGCCGGTATTGAATTTCTGGTCACCCACCGGGATCAGATTGTTTCTTCTCTGGCCTCGTCATTTCTGTACTCTTTGGCCACGGTGTTCGTCACTTTAGGCATGTGCCTGGCCCCGGCCGCCGCCTTTGCCGGGCAGCGGTTTGCCGGCAAGCGCCTCATGGAGGCCCTGTTGCTCACCCCGGCCCTGGTCCCGCCCATGACCTTTGCCATGGGACTGCATGTGGTGTTCATCAAGCTGTCTCTGGCCGACACCGTGGCCGGCGTGGTCCTGATTCTGGCCCTTTTCAGTTATCCCTACATGTTCCGGGCACTGGTGGCCGGGTTCCAGACCATGGGGAAGGGATATCGAATCTGCGCCCGGAACCTGGGGGCGGGTCCAGTGACCGTTTTTTGGCAGGTGGAGCTGCCGCTGCTGGTCCCGGCCATGATCGCAGGCGGCAGTGTGGTCTTTTTAGTGGCATTTTCTGAATATTTTCTGGTATTTCTCATGGGAGGCGGCACGGTACCTTCCTTTACCGGATTTCTGATGCCTTTGCTCTCCTCCTCCAACCGGTCCCTGGGCGCTATCCTGACCCTGATCTTTCTGATGCTGCCCATTCTCCTGTTTTTTGTTCTGGACTGGGCCCTGATGCGCAGCTACCGGAAAAAAGGGATGGTCTGAAGCCGCCGTTCGCCTTGGTTTTCCCCGCTCATGGCATTGATGAATTCTGCTCATATCTATTCATGAAAACAATGCGTTATACTTCCCTGTCAGGAATATGTTAAGGTTTTCGACAAGTAGGAAAGGGTCAACAATCCAAATAGCCAAGGAGAATGAAAATGACCTTGTCATTCAATTATGAAACCTGTTCCGGGTGCCGGGCCTGTGAACTGGTGTGTTCATTGCAGAACCTGAAAATCATCAATCCGTCCAAAGCCATGCTGCGGGTGACGGCTCAGTTTCCCGAACCCGGGCGGTATGACGTGAAAATCTGCAACCAGTGCGGGGCATGTGCCGACGCCTGTCCCACCGGGGCGATCCATCTGGTCAAAGGCACCTGGCGCATTGACATGAAAAAATGCGACGGATGCCTGGCATGCGTTTCCGCCTGTCCGGAAGGCGTGATGATGGTGAATGAGGACGGCATGCCTTACAAATGCATCAACTGCCGGCAGTGTGTGGAAGTGTGTCCCAGGGCTGCACTGAGTTTCAACTAGCGAAAAAGGAGAATTATCATGTTATACGGATATGCAGGACACACGCTGAGGATTGATCTGAGCAGGGATACCATTGAAAAGGAACCCCTGAAACAGGAATGGATGGATGATTTCATCGGCGGCCGGGGATTCACCGCCAAAATTCTGTACGATGAAATTCCGGCCGGGACCGACCCCTTGGGACCAGACAACCGGTTTGTCATTGCCATGGGGCCGTTGAGCGGCCTGTTTCTGCCGGCAGCCGGCAAAACCCATTTCGCCGCCAAATCCCCGGCCACGGGGGGATACGGTGACAGCAACATGGGCGGCCATTTCGGGGTCACCATGAAATACGCCGGGTATGATGTCACCATATTGACCGGGCGGGCCAAAGAACCATCCTATATCTTCATTGACAATGACACCGTGGAAATCCGGCCCGCATCCCATCTGTGGGGCAAAGGCTCCACAGCAGTGGAAGAGATCCTGAAAAACGACCTGGGGCAGGAATTCCAGATTCTGACCATCGGTGAGGCCGGGGAGAGCATGGTCCACTTTGCCTGCATTTCCCATGATTTCGGGCGCCAGGCCGGCCGCACCGGCATCGGTGCCGTGCTGGGATCCAAAAACATCAAGGCGATTGCCGTACGCGGCACCAGAGACATTCCCGTGTTCGACCCCAAAGGGCTGTTGAAAAAAGGCAAACAGACCTATGCGGCCTGCCGGGAAAAACCAGGGTTCAAGGGCTGGACCCCGGAAGGCACAGCCGGGATCACCAACTGGTGCAACGATGTGGGGGCCCTGCCCACCCGTAATTTTGCCACCTCCCACTGCGATTATGCGGACAAGATCAACGGTAAAGCCATCCTGGACGAACTGAAAATCACGGACAAGGGATGTTTTTCATGCCCCATCCCCTGCGGCAAATACGGGCTGGCCAAAACCGGGAAGGGCAACAAATATGTCGAGGGCCCGGAATATGAAACCCTGGCCCTGGTAGGCAGCAACTGTGAACTGTCCGACATCCATGCCGTAGCCCATGTCAACTGGGTTTGCGATGAACTGGGGATAGACACCTGCTCGGGCGGAGCGGTGGTTTCCTTTGCCCTGGAGTGCTATGAAAAAGGGTTGATTTCAAAAGAAGAGATGGGCATGGACGTCAAATGGGGAGACCTGGATTCCATCGTTTACATCCTGGAAAAAATCGCGAAAAGAGAAGGCATCGGCGATGTCCTGGCAGACGGAGTCAAAAAAGCCGCTGAAAAGATCGGCGGCGACAGTTCAAAATTCGCCATCCATGTCAAAGGGCTGGAGTGGACCGGGTATGAATCCAGAAACGCGCCCGGCATGATGCTGGGATACATGACTGCGGATATTGGAGCCCACCACAACCGGTGCTGGGTTTTGGGGTCGGATGTGGCCAATGCCGTAGGCGGCAACCAGGATGCCAATGTCCATGACCTGATTTCACAGGGCGCTGATTTCTCGGTGATTCCCAAGGCAGACCACAAAAACGTGGTGCCCCTGGTGCTCAAGTCCCAGCACCTGCGGCCGGCCTTTGATATTCTGGGCACCTGCCGGCTCCAGTACATGGAGATCGGCCTGGAAACCCATTATTATGAAGAACTCTACTATCATGCCACAGGAAAAAAACTGGATTTCAACAAGGATCTATTGAAACTGTCAGAAAAAATCTGGCATTTAAACAGGATGTTCAACAAGCGGGAGATCCCTGATTTCGGCCGGAAATACGATTATCCGCCCCCGCGGTTTTACGAGGAACCCATCCCGTCCGGCCCCAACAAGGGCCACAAGGTGGAATTTTCAGTGATCGAAGAGATGCTGGACACCTATTACAAGGCCCGGGGCTGGGATGAAAACGGGATCCCCACAAAAGACACCCTGGAAAAATTCAACCTGGCAGTGGAATGATCACCATCACTTTGAATATGTCTGAAAGCCTGCTGAGCATTCTCAGGGATGCCGGCAGGCCCGGACAGCCGACCCGCCGGATCCGGGTGGAAGCAGGCACTTTGGTCCGGCAGGTCCTGATAGACCAGGGCATCAGCCCTCTGCTGGTGCCCCTGATTTTTCTGGACAGCCGGAAAGTGTCCGTGGACACGCCTTTGCAAACCAACGGTGTCCTGACCCTTCACGGACCTTTGGCCGGCGGGTGATGCTTCCAGGCAGAAAAGGTTCTCAGAACGGAAATTCCCCGCTGGTATCGATTCGCTGCTCCACTGCCTTTTCCACCGGTTTTTCAGCAATTTTATGCACGGGATTGCCGTCCACGTAGATGGCTTTGTAGGGTTTGGTGGGGCAGGCATATTCGCATCCCCCGCACCCGACGCAGATATCCGGTTTCACTTCTGGGATCAACAGGTCGCGGTCCGGCAGGGTCAGGTAATGAACCATGGCCACCGCCTTGGTGGGACAATGCTCGGAACAGGCCCCGCAATTGGTGTTGTCCGTATAGACCACACAGTTTTCCTTGATGAACCGTGCCACCCCGACCTGGGCCTGCTGTTTCTCCTTTCTTGAAAGCGGCTGGATGGCCCCGGTGGGACAGATTTCCAGGCAGTTCGTGCAGTCATAGTTGCAGTGCCCGGATCGAAAGTCCATTTTCGGCTGCAGCATGCCTGAGGGGCCGTAATCGAGAAATGCCGGGACCAGAATCCGGGACGGACACACTGAAACGCACAGGTGGCAGGCTGTGCACAGGGATGAAAACCGCGCCACACTGACCGATCCAGGGGGCGAAATCGGGCCGGTTCTTGTTTCCGGTATGGTGGTGGGCCGGGTCTGGATCCCTGGACCAAACGGATCGGTTGAATCGACTGGTTTGACCGGGCCGGCATTCACCCGGCTTGAACCCAGCCCCATGCCTGCTGCTGCCAGACCGAGCAAAAACCCCCTGCGCCCGGGTGCCGGCGGGTTGTGGCTGACCTTCCGCCGCCAGTGATTCCGGATGGCAAGCCCCTGTCCGGGACAGGCGGCCAGGCAGTTGAAGCACGCCACGCAGCGGCTGACATCCACGGTCTCCCGCTTAAGATCGATGCAACCGGCCTTGCAGGCCCTCTGGCACTGCCGGCAGCTGCCGCAGGCATCCGGGGCAATGCGGATCCGGAACATCGAGATTTTTGAAAACAGCCCCAGCAGCGCCCCCACCGGACACAGGGTGTTGCAGTATAGACGGCCGTGACGGATACTCAACCACCCCACCACCATCAGCGTTACCAGGGCAATCCCCGTTGAGACCGGGACGAATACCGGCCACTGGACCCTGTAAAGGAAATGGATTCCCAGTTGCTCGAGTACCGAAGCCCCCAGGTTGTTGGCACCAAGAACCAGGGGACGGAAAAGAGTTGACACCATCCGGCCGAAACTGCTGAAAGGGTCCAGTAGATTGAGCATCAGCCCGCTGCCCGCCAGATAAAGCAGCACCGTCAGGATCAAGACGGCATACCAGAGAAAATAATGCGGCCGGGAATAAGAGAACCGGTATCGGTTCTTTTTTTTCCCCGGCCCTGAAATCCTTTTCCGGGCCAGGCGGCTGATCAGGTCCTGGAAAATTCCCAGGGGACAGACAAAGGAACAGTAGACCCGGCCGAACAGCAGGGTGATGACCAGGACCAGGATGAACCCTCCCGCACCGATGGCGGCAGTGTCCAGAAATTTGAGCAGGGACGGGACAAACTGCAGAAATAGCACTTCCCCGGCAATGGCCCGGGAAACTGAATCTCTGAAATCCAGGAACAGGAAAAGGGTCAACAGAAAAAACACCAGGGCGATACTTATCCGGAATGGTCTGAGATGTCGAATTCTCATTTAGTCAGGGCCTGGTCCTGTGGAAAACTGATCCTGTGAAAGTCCAGGCCGGTCAAAGCCGGATCCGGTTGATGGACAGGTCCCCTAAGTTCATCCGCCCCAGGTTCATGTCCGAAGCGATCTGAATGTGGCGGACTTCCGCCGGTTCCGTCCCAAAAAGTTTGGCAGCAGCTGCATCCGCCGCCACAAAGTCGGTCGAGATCACCTGGGCCTTCATGGATACCACATCATTGACCGACACCCCCCGGGGACCGTTGCGCGTCATGACGTTGTAAGCGTCCACCACCGTGAGGTCCGGGGCCCGGAAGGATGCAAAATCCGCGATGCACTGGTGAAGATCATTTCGGTGCCAGTACCACCGGTCCCACACCACCCCCATCAGGTTTTTCATGCCGATGGTGACCATGGAGGAGCTGTGGTGCTTCAACACCGGCACATTGATGAACACATCCGCCTCCAGAAGGGCCTGGTGAACCCTGGCTTCGGTGAGCCGTTTGCCCATGGGCACGTCAACCTTCTGATAATACCCTTTGCTGTCGCCGGAAATGATTCTGCCGCCGGCATCTTTCACCGCTTTTTCAATGCCGCTGTTCCGATAGGTCCGGGTCCAGTTGTCGCAGGTATGATCAAACACGGTCACGTCCTTTGCCCCGGCGGACAGGCAGTGTTCCACAATACGCTTTACAAGTGCCGGATGGGTGTTGCCGGCCCTTTCCGGGGGCACGTCCCAGCCGATATTCGGTTTGACAAGGACTTTGCTGCCTCTGGGAACAAAGGTCTGGATCCCGCCCATGGAGGCGATGCCGCTGTCAAACATCTGGTCCGGTTCCCTGCCCCGGACCGCCACCAGGTCCCAGGCAGCACTGTCACCCCCCTGTGACGCAGCCCAGACCCGGCCGATTTCCGGGAACACCAATGTGGCGCCTGCTGCCATCCCGCCGGTGAGGGTCTTTTTCAAGAAATCTCGTCGATCCATGGCATCTTCTCCTTAAGGTAATGTTTACTGTTCACCAGGAATATGATCCTGATCAGCTGGATTTTATTCCACAAATCAGGCGGTGCCGGGTACTCTGTAATGACCTGTCCCGGGCATACTTGAGTGCTATTCCCGGACATGGCGGAAATTTTTTACCAGTGCCACCTGTTTATCCATTTCAAGATCCCCGTCATAAATGAGCATGCCGGGATGATCTGATCCTGAAATCTTTTGAAAATAGCGGATGCCTTTCAAAAATTCGTCCCGGAAGGTGCGGGAAGATTTGATTTCAATGGGAATGAATGATGTCCCGGTTGGATAAAGCAGGTCCACTTCGTTCTGGTACCGGTCACGATAAAAATAAAGCCCTGGGTCCCTGCCTTCATTTGTCCTGGCCTTATACGCCTCGGCAACCACCATATTTTCAAACAGGCTGCCGAATGCCGGATCCCGTTCCAGTTGGGCCGGGGTTTCAATCCCCAGAAGATAACAGGCCAGCCCCACCTCGACAAAATATATCTTGGGAGATTTGGTCAGCCGTTTTCCGAAATTTTTGAAAAACGGCGGCAGCTTGAAAATAATCCCTGTAAAAACGTTCAGGTCTGATGTTTTTATCGTGAGGTCTGGGCATGAATCCATTGTGGATCAATGTTTCCCGTTCATTTTGAATATAACCTCTCGAAAGTTCATTCAGGGCAAAAGGCAATAACGTCAGCAGTGCGGTTCTTCCTGCCAGAGACTGTGTGATGGCTTCTCTCAACCGCAACTGATGGCTGCCGGTCAGAATATAGCCTGCTGTCAATTCAGGGGTTTCATCCACAGAAACCTGAATCCAGGAAAGCAGCTCCGGTGCGTTCTGTATTTCATCAAAGATGACCGGCGGCTGATATCTGAACATGAACGTTTTTGGATCCTCCATGGCAAGCGTGCGCAGTTCAGGATTTTCAAGATTGGCATAGGCGTGATGTGGAAATACCTTTTTGGCCAGGGTGGTTTTCCCTGACTGGCGGGGGCCAATGATGGTAATGACAGGATATTCCCCGGCAGTTACGTGTAACTCGTCTTCAATTTTTCGATCCAGCATAATATAGACAAATCTAAACTAGAAGTTTCATTTTGTCTATATTATCATGAATTGCACCGGGGTCAACAAAAAACAGATGTAACTATTCAGCAAAAAAAATGCAGGAGACAGCCCATGGTTGACGAAGATGTGCTGTTTGCCAAAACAGTTCCATGAATAACCACCTGGACCGGGCTAGTGCAGGCGCAGCGACTGGATATGCCGGATCAACTCCGGGAAGGGCGGCTTCTCAAAATTGCGTTTTTTCATGTAAATATTGATCTGGTCGTTGAGCACTTCGGTTTCCGGGAACAGCTCGAGGAGCTGTCCGCTCTCCAACTCCTTCAACACCGTGTAACGGGGAACGAACCCCACCCCCATGGATGCCAGGGCCGCATTGATGATCCCCCGGACACTGGAAATCCGGATCACGGATTCACACCCGAAATCCGCCTGGCCGGCCAGGGCATTGATGAAATTCTTCCACCAGAGCAGGTCTTTGTCAAAAGATAGCAGGCGGCACCGGGACAGATCTGAAATGGTTTGAATCCGGCGGTCCGCCACATACGACGGGCTGGCGATCACCCCATATTCTTCTCTCATCAAAGGCACACACACCAGGCTTTCATGCACATGAGATATACAGTCTACAATGATGTCCAGGTCATCGGACAGCAGCGGCTCCAGAAGATGCGGATCCAGAAAAAAATCCACATGGACGTGGGGATGACGTTTCAGAAAAAGCGCCATGCCCTTGATAAGCACGGAGGAGCCGAATTCCGCCGGTGCCCCCAGGGTGAGGGAGATCCGTTGTCCCTTGCCGGCAGCCAGTTGATCCAGGGTGTCATCAATCCGGTCAAAGATACCGGCACACTGGTGAAAGAGATATTCCCCTTCCCGGGTGAGACGGAATTTTCTGCCGGACCGGTCCACCAGGTCGTATCCCAGATCCGTTTCCAGTTTTCTGATGGCATGGCTCACGGCGGACTGGGTCAAAAACAGGCGGTGGGCGCACCCGGTGTAGCTGCCGGCTTGTGCCAGGGTATAGAAGGTTTTCAGCTTGTTCAGATCCACCTGCATAGAGATTTTCTACTCCGCCTTTTCACGCTGTTCAGTCACACAATAGATGCCCTCGCCCTTGAAGGCCGGCCGGAAACACAGGTTGTCCGAACTGCACCGTGCAGGACGGGTGTCACCGCTGCGCCACCGGTTGATCAGGCCGGGCTCCCGGATCAGAGGACGGCACAGGGAAATATAATCTGCAACACCCCCGGCCAGCAGTTCCCGGGCCTTGTCCAGGGAACGGATGCCGCCCACAAGCATCACCGGGATGTCCAGGGTCAGTTTATATGCGGCGGCACCCTGTTCAAAACAAGCTTCTTTTTCCGGCTTGTTAATGCCCAGCCGGCTGGGAGACAGGGTTTTGCTGGTCAAAAACCCGCCGGACACCTCAATGGCATCGATGCCGGCATCCACAAGACGTTGTGCGGTCTTGACAGAATCTTCCAGAGTAAGTCCGTTTTCCACATCATCCCAGGCGTTGATTTTCACCAGCAAAGGGAACTCCGGACCCAGGGCGTTGCGGATGGCCGCAACGGTTTCACACAGGGCGCGGCTGCGGTTTTCAACCGGCCCGCCATAGGCATCCTGCCGCCGGTTGTATGCCGGAGACAGGAACTGACTGAACAGGTACCCATGGGCCGCATGGACCTGGACCCCGTCAAATCCGGCCGCCTTTGCCCGTTGAGCTGCCTGCACATAGGCCGTGACCAGATGCTGGATATCTTCAGGAGTGAGTTCGTGCCGGGGCGTCTTTGCCAGTCCGTCAAACCCGGACACGACCCGGGGCCGGGACCGGGTCAGGGTTTCGGCGGCAAACGTACCGGCATGGGCCAGTTGAGCCACCATTTTTCCACCGGCCCGGTGCACGATATCGGTCATGGATGCCAGACCCGGGATCAGGTCATCTTTGTAAATCCCCATCTGCTTTGGGCCGGCCTGGCCTTCGGCCACCACATAGGCATGCCCGGAAATGATCAGACCCACCCCGCCTCTGGCCAGTTCAGTCACCGTTTCTGTCAGCCGGGGGGTCACGGCGCCGTCATCGGCAGCCATCCCCTCCCAGGTGGCGGACCGGACAAACCGGTTGGCCAGTGTCATGCTGTTGATCTGTGTGGTGTCAAATAAATCGGTCATATGCTTGCCTTTTTATCGGATTGTTTTTTTGGGGTTAACGCTATTTAATAAAACACATACAGCATCAGATCAAGGGTTCATTTTTTCGGCGGCACACAATTGGGGTTTCCCATCCCGTGCCGGCTGTGCTATGGTTTCGCCAGGCTGCTGTTGGCCAGAGCCGTGGATCTGGCCGAACTGATTCATCCTTCCGGCCGGGCCGCCGGGTAACCCCGGGGCAAAAGAACCTGGCCGGCTCATGGTCGTTACTGGAGACATATGGACCCATTGTTTGAAGAACTGGATTGTCAGCAGACCCGCTTAGGAGAATTGAGCCTGAGACGACGGCGCCTGCTTCAGCTGGACGGGAAAGAGATTTACGAAGTCAAGCTGGGGGAGCATTTTCTGATGTCCAGCCTGTTCCATGAAGCAGAAACTAAAATGGCGGAGATCAGCCTGGCCATGATGACAAAATCGGACCTGTCCATTGTGGTGGGAGGCCTGGGACTGGGGTATACGGCGGCCGCGGCACTGTCAGATCCCCGGGTAAGCTCCCTGGTGGTGGTGGAATATCTGGCACCGGTGATCCTTTGGCACAAAACCGGCCTTGTGCCCCTGGGAAAACAGCTGTGTACCGATCCCAGATGCCGGCTTATTCAAGACGATTTTTTCGCCCGGAGCCGGGATATAGATGCGGGATTTGATCCGGATTTTCCCGGAAAAAAGCAGGACCTCATTCTTCTGGACATAGACCACACCCCCAACCGGGTCCTGCACCGGACCAATGCCCGGTTTTACACCCCCAAAGGCTTGAATGAACTGGCCGGGCACCTGAATCCCGGCGGGGTGTTCGCCCTGTGGTCTGACGATCCCCCGGAAAAAGCGTTCACAGACCTGCTTAAAACCGTGTTCCCAAAAGTCCAGGCCCACACCATTTGTTTCAAAAACCCATTCACCGGCGGGATGGCTGAAAACGCGGTGTATGTTGCCAGAACAGAAAAATGATCCCTGGAAGAATCAATGATATCGAAACCATGGTTGCGTTTTCATGGAATTAAGTATTGTTGTAAGATGGTTGATATTTGAAAACCGCTAAAATGAGACCATGAAATTCCATAATACTTAGAGCTATATGGTCAGATAACACCCAAATTTACAAGATGGACGGAGCCACACTTCAACTTGTTGGAGTAAAAAATAATGAAGACTCTTTTTAGAGTGTTTTACATTTTGGTAGGATCAATTGTCTTGTTTACCATTACAGCTTTTTCCGAGAATAATACCGACATTATTCAAAAGAACCACAAATTAGTTGGAAAAACAGTCTTAGTTCCGGATTACACGTTGGTTGTTTCTCATATCCATCCATCTTTTTCTTGCTCGCCAATAACTCTCAAAATTGATGCCGCTTTAGTAACTTTGGATGACAGATTGTCCGTCGCGGGCTTTCCTTCAATGGGCATGATTGTGACTCATGTTTTGCCACCAAAGACTAAATTAATGGTAAAGGAAGTATATAAAAGTAACCCTTCTCTGCTTAGGTCGGCGTTCGCAGGCCCAACAATGTTTGCCGTGTTATCTGATGACTCTCACAAGCAGTATACTGC
>JAVVEQ010000016.1:0-56538 GCA_032250905.1 Desulfotignum sp.
AAAGCAGACATTCACAGCAGCTGGTCAGGCTTGAGGGAGCAGTTGACAGGCCAAAATCGGATCACAATCTCGATGCACTGTAAAAATGGTGATGTGGTGCATATAAGAAAAAGTACTCGGCCGGAGCCAAGACAACAGGAAATTTATTCTGCCCTGGGAATGTGTTTTCACCCGGGTGAGACCATCAAGAAAACTATGAACAAAAGTAGTGCCATAGCAAGCGTTTAAAAAATGGAATATGCTGTATTTATGGATAAATTTAATGCCTAATCGAAAAGATGGGTTAAATTGACCGGGTAACCGGAATCTTGCCTATCCTTACCAGCTCGATAAAACCTGCAATAACCCCTTTACTCCAGGTATTGGACAGATAAGCCGCTATGTTTCGTTGCAGGGCGACAAACCAGAAGTGCTGCCTGCTCCATGATAATCCCGGCAGGTATCTGCCCTTGTATATCCGGCTCAGGATACTTGAGAATATCAGCCTGGTATCAGCCTGGAACCGCTTGAAATATCCAAAAGGCTTCAGTTTGAAAACTGTACGGCAATATGGGCAGCGGTACCGCTTTAGGTACAGGCCCTGATCAAATCCATCAAAAAATGAGAGCACAAACCCGTGCCCCCAAAGGGTTGATTCTTTGCAGTGAAGACATTTGTCCGGTTTTTGCCATTTAAATTTTTTGCCCAGTTTGAAAATTCGCTTGATATCTGCTTTGACTTTCACTATCATTTTTCCATCTTGGTGGGATTTTATAATCCCCGATTTAAAAGGGCGAGGAGGCTGCAAACCTATCGCCCTTTTCATTTCAGTCAAAATAATCTGATAAAAAACCTGGCAGAATAATTCGAAAAAATCTCAAGTTTGTCAATTTAATGTGAAAAATTAGGCGGGATTTGATTCAGAACATTTCGGAATATAACACCAGAGAAGTATGTCGCCGGCTCCAATGGCTGAAGCCGGATGGCAAACTCAAGGACATGTCCTGTCGGGTTGCTATGCTGCGGATGGAGAAAGACGGTTTGATCCGCTTGCCTGAACCGACATATGTGAAAAAGTTTGTGAAAAAAATCAAGTTCACAACGGCGACTGACCCGCAAAGAATGGTTGTGTGCAAAGTAAATCATCTGCCAAACCTGCACCTACAGATGGTCACCAAAGCCTCGTCGCCTTTGTGGAATGAATACATAGAACGGTATCATTATCTGGGATATACCCCTTTGCCAGGCGCTCAGCTCAGATATTTCATCAGGGCGGGAGAACAAATTGTCGCACTGACGGGTTTTGGTGCCGCAGCATGGCAGACCGCACCAAGAGATAGATTTATCGGGTGGAATCATGATCAAAGAAAGAAAAATCTACACTTGATTGTCAATAACGCCAGATTTCTAATTTTACCTTGGGTTCAATCAAAAAACATGGCATCAAAAATTCTATCTTTAACAACACGTCATCTCCCGGATGATTGGGAAGCAAGGTATAATGTAAGACCCGTTCTTATGGAGACTTTCGTGCAAAAAGATCGATTTGCAGGCACATGTTACAGGGCTGCCAATTGGATATTGTGTGGAAAAACTAAAGGGCGGGGAAAACTTGGAGTTGCCGGCAAAATAAGTGTACCTATCAAGGATGTATGGGTATATCCTCTAGACAAAAGATTCAAAGATTTGTTGAAAAATTTTTGAATCACTAACCCGAATATTTACGATCCGATTCCACCATGATGGCCAAAAGATCCAGGATCCGCATGACCTCAATTCCCAACGACATTGCCAGATCAATCATGTCTTTGTCATCGGTTACGACCGGAATGGAAAGAACATATCCGACTGACAACGCACGGACATCGACTTCTGAAGCACCAAAGCCCTGGTTCATATTATGATTCCAGATGTAAGACCAGGCAATTTCGATATTTTTTTTATCTTCTTTTGACAACGAAATGCTTTTTGAACGATTTTCTTTGAATTCTTTCAGGTTCACCCAGGGGAAATTCCGGGCCAATCGTTTTTGCCGGTTAAATTCTCTTTGGAACTCTTTAATAACGTAAAGCGTATAATCGTTTTTTCCAAAGGTAACAAAAAGCAGTGGGTGTATGGTCTGTGCCAGTCTCAGGTATACATTGGTGTCCAGAAGAATTTTGGTTTGGGACATCTATCTGGTCAGCTCCGCATGTATCTCTTTTGCATCCAGCAAGGTGCTAGAAATAACGGTCTGGACAAACCCAAAGGATTTTTCTTTTTCTGACAGATATTTTTTTAATGTATTGAAGAACGGGGTTTTGAATTCTTTTTCTGATATCAAAATATAGTCGGCTGCTGAATATTTTTTCCCTTTGTTCAGCATTTCACTGACTGTCTGATTCTTTTTGTTTAATCTGGTTGTGGCTGAATACAGACTTTTATCAAAAGTCAGATTCTCTTTTCCATAATTGTCTGCATAAGCGTTTATGGACCGATAAGCGGTTATCGGAGAGATCGCGTGTTTTTTTGCCAACCGCTGAATGATCGACACTTTTTGCGTTGTTGCCTTTGTTTCCATGATTTCTTTATAGGCTCTTTTCGCGCATTCTTTTGGAAAAAGAAGGGCCTGGGCAAATTCATCTGCAAAATCTTCACTTAGATCCGTATTGTCATGCAGGGTTGGAGAGATAACATGCCCCAGTTCGTGCACCATCCAAAACAGAAAATCAGAGATATTGCTGTCCAGATTCAAATAAATCCAGGTGGTTTTTGATCCGGGCAGATAAATCCTTAGAGCATTTCCATGGTTCTGCCTGCTGCCCCACAGCACAGGTATGATTATCACTTCCAGATCGATGAATTTTTGAATGATTTGATGGGGTGCAATCGGATCACAAGGTCCCACCTCAAGATCTTTTCGGATCTGAGAAGATACTTTTTGCAGGTAATGGTATTCAACCACAGGATTTTTTAATATCGGAGGCTGCACCAGATTGTCAAAAGGACAAAAATCAACCAGCTGTTCCAGCAATTTTGCCATGTCGACAGCTTTTTCAAAATGGCTGTCCCTTGTTTTTCTGTTCATTTTTTTCCGAAACGAAACAACCGGCGCCATGGGAGACGGCATCTCAACAACTAGTTGGTCCAGAGGAAGCCCAAGGGTAAAACCCATTTTCAGCAATTTATCGGGCCGGGGAAATTTTTCCCCCTTGAACCAGTTGGTTACTATGGTCCGTGACACATCAATGGCCTCAGCAAGCTTTTTCTGATTGAGACCCTTCATATCCATGGCATTTTTCAGAACGTCTATGTTCAATTCTTTTTTCATATCTGAAATTTATACAGCGTGTAAACTTTTGTCAACTTATTTTTCATCCTGAAGACTGCAAATGGCGTTCATCAACCTTTCCGAAGAACAGCGAAGCCAGCATCAACTTTGCCATTCCAGTATTCAACATAGGCCAGATATGCTTTCCTGGTGGTAAGGAAACCAATGTGCTGATGGGCTTTCAGCTTGTATGCCCGCAATCTGTCTATCCCGAGACGTCGTGCTTTCTCAACCCTGTGGTGTCCGTCGATTGGTTTATAGGTGGCGTTCACATCAAAAATCGGGGTGCCGGTAAAGCCGAACAGTTGCGCCTTAGGAAAGAACTCTTTGATGGCTTTATGATTTTCTCCGAACTGCGAGCGGTGGCATTCATCAAAAATTATCACAATACGCTTGTCGCGAAGCGGAGCCAACTGCTCCTTGTCAGCATAGTCTTCCGATAGCAGGCGGCGCACCAGCGTTTCCGTGTTGGTGTTTTCCTCCACACAGCCTTCCTGGAACTTGTTGAATTCCTGGCGGGTCTGGCGGTCAAGGTCTTTGCGGTCCACAACAAAAAGACATTTTTCAATATCTGGGTTGTTCTTGAGCAGGGTGGCAGTCTTGAAGGAGGTAAGCGTCTTGCCGCTGCCGGTGGTGTGCCATATGTAGCCGTTGCCCCGGTTCTGCTGGATGCAGTCGACAATCGCTTTGACCGCATAGATTTGGTAAGGCCGCATGATCATCAGCTTTCTTTCACTGGCGACCAGCACCATATACCGGCTGATCATCTGGCCCAGGGTGCATTTGGTAAGGAACTTTTCGGCAAAGTCATCGAGGTGGGTGATTTTGCTGTTGTCTTCCCCGGCCAGATGATAGATGGGCAAAAAACGTTTGGAATTGCTGCATTCATCCCGGACCCGCAGAACCAGATCCCCCTGGTCCAGGTTCTTTGACGGCGGGGGGAACCGGATGTTGTCATTGCGGGGATAGCGTTTGCCAGCGGTTGGGAGATCGCTGTCAAGGCCGGCCCATCTGGCCCGCACCAGGCGGCCCTGGCCGGCGTCGCCGTCCCGGATGCCCACGGTGAGGGTGTGCTGGAACAGGGGTTCGCTCAGGTAGTGGTGGTCCCGGAGCACCCGGCGGTTGCGCACGTAGAGGGGGATGAACCGGAGCCGGATCTGGAAGTTGGAGTAGCGGTCCTGGGCAGTGGGGCGGTACGCCTTCATCAGGTAGGTGCGGAACAGGGTCTCGCATCCTGTTTCCAGGGCCCGGGCCGGGACGGTCAGGGCGGAGCCGTGTTCTTCGCGCTGGTCCGTCATCACGATCTGCTCCCCCCGGATCAGGACCGTGGTTTCGATGAGCAGAAAGCGCAGATCCTCGTTATCGCGCAGGGAATCTTTAAGCCGGACGTGTTCCAGGTCGATGCACACGCTGGTGTCCCCGAACAGGAAGCGCTGGAGGTTCTGGTACCCTTCTTCCGAGTTGACAATGCCTAAGGGGCCGCTGTGGCTGCGGTACACAAAGGCACGGCTGCTGCCTTTGACATAGGCGTGATCCATCTGCACCAGGCCGTCGCTGCCAGGACCCACGGCCAGCCGGGCCAGGTTATAGTCCGTGTGGTTGGTGCCGATCAGCGAAAAGACCCGGTCAACGGGAAAATGTCCGCCCATCTCGTTCAGGCGGTCCGGGTCCCAATCCTTTGGGAAATCCAGGAACTCTTGCATCCGGGCCGGGCCGAAGGTGTCGGCATCATTGAGCCCGAGCAGGTCCCGCACGCGGGTCAGAAAACCTAAGCCCCGGCGGAAGTGGATGCCCCGGTGGGGCGTGGCATAGGTGAAGACCCGGTCGATCTTTGCGGGGGCCTGTTGCTTCAGGACCCGCTGGATCAGGGACCGGCAGATGAGCCCGCCCATGGAGTGGGCCACCAGGTGGACCCGGGGGGCACCGGTCTGTTCCAGGACATAATCCAGCAGGCGGCCCAGGTTTTCCCCCAGGGTTTCGATGAGATCCCTTGTACCGTCGCCGGCACGCTCCGAGGTCCGGTCGTAGTAGCGGTAAATCCAGAGGGACCGGGCCGGTGCGCACCTGGGTGGAGCCGAGATTGAAGCCGTAGTAAGGCTTGTCCACCGTGGCTTCCACAGCCCCCTGGCTTCCGGCGTATCCCCGCACGTAAATGATGGGCAGGTATTTTTCCATGGTTTCTCCCTTTACGTTCTGTTAAAACTGCGGCCGAAGATTTAAATCTTTATCATCCATCAAATACCCATCAATTAAACCTGCTATGCCCAGAAAGGCACATATTTCATCATCCTGCGGGCCGCGTCTTCATCGACCGGTCTGATCATGCCGGCGTCTATGGCTTCCCTGATATAGCGCGAAACGGCTGCTTTGTTCTTTTCTTCCACGCCGAACCGTTCACGAAGCGAGGTGTTGGTCAGAAAATCCCGCTGCACATAACGCAGACAGGCATGCAGGTAACAGGCGCGGATGCGGTCGGTTTTGTCCATCTCCTTCAGGTCTGGTGGGCATAGAGGACGGCGCGGGTATGCTCGTCAGTGGTTTCAAAGAGCGGGGCTGGAAGCTGAAAAAGCTCAGTTTGCACAACCACCTTGTCGATGCCGCTGCCGCGTTCCTCACAAACGCCGATGCGGCGCATGAACGAGGCCAGTGCTTCGTTGCGGGAGCGGGGAGGGCTGTCGAGAAAGCGGTCGGTCTGGACCAGGGGCAGGCCGGGGTTGGTAATCTCCATGCGGCTTCCAAAGATCTCCACCATGGGACCGGTGCCGGTCAGGTGAAAATCCTGGTGGATGATGGCGTTGGCCACCAGCTCGCGGATGGCCAGTTCCGGGAACATGGACACCTGCTTGCGCAGGGCCTGGCCAATGACTTCGTTACTGGGCAGCAGATTGGTGACAAACCCGATCAGCCCTTCGAATCCGGCAGCGTAGCCCTTGCCGCCCTCCTGCTCACGCACGGTTTCCACCCGGCTTTCACCCTTGTAGAGTACCACGCGCACTGCCTTGCGGTCAGGGCTGCAGCATTGGCCAGGGCGGAGAGATATTCACCGATCTCTTCCGGTTCGGCATTGTTGTGCTTGAACTCGGCCCATTCGGTTTCTCTGGGCAATTTGCGCAGCTCCGCCAGGATGCCAAGCAGATCATTCTCCGGACGGTCGATGCTCAATTCGCCACCTCCCTAAACAATCCCGTAATCCCCATCTTCACCGGCCCCTGGGTTCCGGCATATCCCTGCACATAAATGACAGACAGATCTTTTTCCATGAGTTCCTTCCCTTTACGTCCCATTAAAAATACGGCAGCCCTGGCTGTCTGATACTCAGCGCAATGGGATCTATGCCCGGGTCAGACCGGGGATTCTGGTTCATCCGGCAGCCGGGCCGATGCCATCATGGTGGTCAGGGTTTCTGCCCGTTTTCCCACCTGATGGTACCACCGTGAGGCTTTCATCTGTGCGGCTGCCTGGGGGAAATTGCGGGCGTTGATTGCGGCGATCATTTTTTTGAACTGCCGGAACCTTCCCGGGCCCAGGTTGAAACGCATGTCCACCAGGACCTGCCGGACCGGTTCGGGGAGCGTGTCAAATGCATCAAACAGCGGGATGAGGTCATCCAGGCATTCCTGGATATCGTTTTCCAGAAGCATGACGGCTTCCTGTTTTGTGATGCCCTTGCCCTCAAGGTTTCTGCCGATGCCGATGGTGAGCTTGCCGGCCGGGCAGTGATAGGGTTTGAGGCGCAGACCTTCATGGCGGGTCAGCTGTCGAATCATGTTTTCTTTGAATCGGCTCATGGGATAAAATTCCTTTGGATGACCTTATGCCGTGAACGGCCTTGACATCACGGCCGGCACGGCGGGCTTTTGAGTGTCCGGGCATACGCATTGTGTTTTGTTCACCGTTATATTGTCAGCAGCTTTTCTCCGTTCTTTAAAACTTGCGTTAACGGGACGCCCCAGTATTTGACCTCAATGTTCAGTTTTTCCAGTGTTTCCATCACGCCCAGTTGATCTGCACAGGCCTTGCAGGCTGTTACGTGAACTCCCGCATCCTGTGCCTTTTTGATCTGTTCCTGGATATCTGTGTTGTCACTCACCAGTTTGGCAGTCGCCCCCCAGATAATGAGAGTCACTTGTTCCCACCAGCCGTGAATAAGCGAGTTGACCGTATACATAAATACCATTTTTTCAGCGGTGATCAGGTTGTCATTGGTCCATAATACGTAAAGATGTGTTTTTCCGCTCATTCATTTTTTCCTTTTGTTTGAAGTTTTTATTGTGAGGAGTCAAATTTTTATCATCCCCTCCAGATAGAGGGCGGCCCGGCCGGCAATCCGGACACGGTCATGGGCGAGCTGGCAGAACAGCTCTCCGCCCCGTTGTGACACCTGCCGGGCATGAAGGTCATTTTTGTTCAACACCGATGCCCAGAAAGGAATCAGCACGCAGTGGGCGGAGCCGGTCACCGGGTCTTCTGGAACCCCCACTCTGGGACCGAAAAACCGGGAGACAAAATCGCACTGGTCCCCCGGGGCCGTCACAATGATGCCCCGGCAGTCCATCTGTGCCAGAAGGGACATGTCCGGCTGCAGGCCGGCCACCAGTATTTCGCTGTCAAATATAGCCATCAGGTCTTCGGCGGATGCATACACCTGGTTCGGGACGCTGCCAAGGGCCCGGCTGAGAAGATCAGACGGATCACAGGGAGTGGGCGGGCGGGACGGAAAGTCCATCTCAAGAAGATCGCCTTTCCTTGCAACGGTCAAGGTTCCGCTTTTGCGGGTCTCAAAAACGATGGTGTCTTTGTTCCAGTTTCGGCAGAAAAACTGCACAAACGCACTGGCCAGTGTGGCATGACCGCACAGGACCACTTCCGTGACCGGGGTAAACCACCGGAGGTCAAACCCGGTGGGGTTGGGGACCAGAAACGCGGTTTCAGACAGATTGTTTTCGGCGGCAATGGCCTGCAGGACGGTGTCATCCAGCCAGGTGTCCAGCAGGCAGACAGCGGCCGGATTGCCGGAAAATACAGAGACGGTGAACGCATCTACCTGATACATGGGTATGTTCATTGATTTATCCTTTAGACTGTTTTCAGATGATTTCATCCACATTCTGACCCTGAATGGAAAGATCAACCCGCCAGGACATTGATTTCTCGAATCAGGTAATCATTAAAAAAAGCATCAGACCAAAGACTCAGCTCATCTTTTTGCCTTGACGTTTTTAAAAAAGGCGCAACGTCATTTTTTGCCAGGGGAAAATCAATCTTTTTAACCTTCCTGGACAACAGTTCAACAAGTTTTTCTCTGGTCAACGCCTCTGAACCATCCATATGGCCGGTCTGCACCATCTTGTTCTTGAGATAATGTAAATCACATGGAATATGATTCTTCACAAACCAGATCAAATCATACCAATCCCGGCCTTTGATGTTGGTTCTAATGGTCCGGCACAGCAACGCATGCATTTTGCCGGCAAACAAACTGGGCAATGTCATGGTTTTAATGGTAAACGGGATCGGGTGGAGATGATACTTGATGTCACTTGAAAACCCAGTGGCAGGGTCGTGATCTATTTCCAGTTTTATTTTCATCACCGCATTTTTATGGGTTTTCAGGTTCGAATCTATTTTCAATAAATGGATCAACGTATTTGCCTTGATAAACGCGGAATCAATCGTGTTTCTATTCTTCTTGTCTTTTTCTTCTGCATGAACCTCAAATCCCCATAGTTCCAGCTCTGCTTTTATTGCATCAAGGTATTTTTTAATGTTGAAACTTTTTTCCGGCTGGTTCAATGAAAAATCCAGATCTTCAGAAAAACGGTCCAGCTTATACAGAATCCGCAAGGCGCTTCCACCATAGAAAAACGCTTTTTCATAAAACTTTGACCGCCATAAACCAAGCAAAACGATTTCCTGAATAATCTCTTTAAGCGCATTCTCATAGTCATGAACCGTTTGTAATTCATATCTGCTCAGCATCTGCACAATTTTTTCATCAAACATAATCTTCCTTCAGACAAGCGACCAGCAGGTTGATGCTTTTCCTTTTATATCCGGTTTTTATTTCTTCCAGTAAAGAAAAATCAGGCTTTTTGTTGACGCTGAAATCCAGCCGCATCAATTCCAGGAACTCCTTCATTGTCGCTTTCGTTGAAATATGCGTCTGCATTGCCGTCATGTCGCACAGAGCCTTTTCAGGGGAAGCGACGAAAAAATTTTTTTGATCTCCTGCATCTTCAAGTTTAATACCACTGTTGAAAACGGTTTGGGGACAATACAAATAAGAAAACCTGCCCACCGGTGTTTCAAACTGTTTTTTTCTTTTGGCTGTCATGCTGATCATCAACTCAACACGTTCCGGAATCATATTCCAAAACCCTAAAGCAGTCTGAGCCGTTATATAGGAGGGTCCATAGATCAGATTGGCCAGGATATATTTGTTGTAAGGTTTATTATATTCTTTGCCTAAAACATAAAGACCCTTTTTGACTCTTATAATATCCTCATTCCTGAGAAGGCCTCTGATTTTATCTCTTGGTTTTTTATACTCCCTCAAAACATGCAGCAGTAGATTATAATCAAATTCTGAAGGAAGCTGAATCAACTCTTTCATGCATTATCAACCGATATGTCTAAAAATTTGGACTTACTGGTTTTATAAAAAATGATCTAAGGAATGTCAAGAGAATTTCAACCTGGTTTTTCTGCGGCACCGGTGCCATCATGGCTGTCAGCTGACGGATCATGTTCTCTTTGAATGGGTTCACGGGAGCCCGAAGGGCACTGTCAAGGATGACCATGAGAATGTCGGACAGGCTGGTTTTGGGGCTGGGTAATTGACCACGGGCTGGATATTGAAGGATGACATAAGAAAAAAAGAGCCGTCTGGAGATCACTATAGCTCCGCTCTGTCGGTTACAGGGACTGAGACCGGCGGGAGACAATACTGTATCTGTGTATAGTCAATGGCATTTGAAAATGCAATAGGTAAAAACCCATAAAATGTATGGCTTTTTTGGGATTGGACCGCTTCAGTTGACGACATGAGCTGAAGAAATATGTCCTCAAGCGGTATACCTTGATTTTTATCCTTTGATCGTTTATCTTTCTCTGTATAGAGGCAATGCACGCCATCCGGCAACCTTTTTCCAGGGTGATCCATGAAACTATGTCCCTCCTGCGGCCAGCCCGTGGCGGAATCGATCATGACCTGTCCGACCTGTGGGAATGACGTCGGGGAGGGGCGGAATCATGTGGACGATTACCGCATCCTCGAAATCCTCCACGAAGGCTACTCCAGTATTTTATGCAAAGCGCTGAAAGCAGGGGAAAATGAACCGGTCATGATCCGGATTTTCACCCCCCGGTCCGGTGTGGACGAGGCCGTGGCCCACCGGTTGAAGCTGGAACTGGAGGCGCTGAAAAAACTGCCCGAGGATTATTTCGTCAAGCACCTTGATATTCTCCAATCCTCAGACGGGGTATGGTACCGGGTCAGCGAATGGATTGATGCGGAAAGCTGGGGGAACCTTTTGTCTGCGGGCACCTTTGGCGATCTCAAGACGGCCTTTGCCCTGTTCTACCGGATCGCGGTGATCCTGGAAGGCCTCCACCAGATCGGTCATATCATCCCCCATCTCATTTTAGATGACATCATTGTCTTTAAAACCCCCACCGAAAATCTCGAGATTAAAATCGACTACAAGCTTTCCCGTTTTCTGGATCCGAAGATCGTCCAGCCGGCCCCCATGCTCAAGCACCTGCTGTCCTGCCACCCTGATATCGTCAACCAGCGCCCCCTTGATTTTCGGACCGACATCTGGTCTTTGGGAAAGATATTCGTGGAACTGTTGACCGCGACGCACACCTCCTCTGATTATATCGCTGAAATCGAACAAATCCCTCTTCCCAGGAAGGCTGAAGTGCTTTTGAAATCCATGCTGGCCGATGATCCGGCGCTTCGCCCCCAATCCATGGCCGACGTAGCAAAGACCCTGTCCGCATTGACCGGAGAAGACTTTGCGGTCGTGGACCCGGAGGCCATGGCATCTACACCCACTGAAATCAAAGGCATTAAAAAATGGTTGAAACGGCTGGTTATCGTGTTGATCCTTTTCGTGGTGACCGGGGTGGCGGCATGGATTTACTGGACTGTCAAAGGACAGGACGCAGAAACCCTGCTGGGAATCCATGCCAACACGTATGCCCCCTCCATGGCGTTTGTCCTGGCCGAATACTGGCTGACCGACGGAGAGAATGAAATATACCGCAATCAAACCGAAGGCACCGCCTTTCTGGTGGACCGTGCCGGGTACCTGCTGACCAACCGCCACGTGGCCTGCCCATGGCTGGAAGACCCCAAACTGGTGATACTGGTCAACCGCCTGCGGGCCAGGCAACTCTCCCCCCAGCTGGCGTTTCGTCTTTTTTTGTGGTTTGAAGGGCAGCGGGCCTTTACCCGGGTGCCGGCCCTGTCCGAAAACATCCGGGTGGAAGATCTCTATTTTCTTGAATCGGCATACAGCACGGTGTTTGAGCCGTATCTGACCATCGCCGGCGTGGCCGTCCCCCCCACGGAAACATGGCGGCTAATCCAGTCCCCTTTGAGGGATGATTTTGCCTTTCTAAAAATCCATTCCGTCCCGGAAGGACTTACCCCTCTCCCCCTTGACCACTGGTCAAAGCCCATGGACATTCCCCGCCTTTCACCGGTTATCGCTCTGGGGTTTCCCCTGGGAAAGCGGACCCAGACCACCACCGTCACCGTCAGTGTCACCGGCGGCCATGTGCGCCGGAGCTTCAGGGAAATGATCCAGGTGGATACCTCCATCCATCCCGGTAACAGCGGCGGCCCCATTATCGATACCCGGGGAAAGGTGATCGGCATCGCGTCCAGCGTGGTCATGGATTATGCGCCGGGCCCCTTTCCGGTAGCCACCCTGCTTTCGGACATCGGCATTGTCCTGCCCATTGCAAAAGCGGCCGCCTTTCTCGAAGAACTGAAAGCCGGCCGGACCAAGTGGAACGGTATCGTCAACCTGTCTCTGGACACCACAATCAATGACATCCTGGCACTGGCCGGTGAGATGAAATGGCGGCAGGCCCTGGAACTGGCGGACAACGCCCTGAAAACCAACGTGGATCCCGGCCTCATCCTGCTGGCCGGCGTTCTCAATGTGTGCATGGATGATTTTAAAAACGCCCGGCACCGCTTCCAGGAAGTCCTTTCCATCAACGAAAACAACCAGAATGCCCGCTGGATGCTCTTTTTACTGGACTGGCTCAACCGCCGGTCCGGAGAAAGCCATTACCGCCAGGCACTTTTGGATCTGGACTGGCGATCTCCGGACGAATTTCCGGGATATTTAACCCGTGTTCTGGAATCAAACATTCCAGATCCCCGCATCGGGAAAAGGGGGCATACAGCCGGAGAAACCGCATGGCTGCATTACGTGAGCGGGCTTCAAGCCGAAAAAGAAAACAATCTTCCTGAGGCCGAAAACCGTTTCAAGGCGGCCCTGCAACTGTCCGACAGTAAAGACTGGTTCTTTCTACTGGCCCTGGCCCGGTGGGACGCCGTTGGAAAAAAACGATGGGCCAGACTGCCGGATGAACGGGCAAAACAGGATTACCGGACTGAAACCGAGGCTTTTTTAAAACAGGTCCGGCAGGCCCATGCCACCCGAAATGAACGAAAGGCCAAACAGGCCCCCCTGCTGGCCGAGCTGGAGCGGAAAACCCTCCACCCGTCGAAACGCAAAGAGATTCTCAAACAGCTGATGACCGATGACCCGGATCGTGTGGCATGGCTGGCCCAACTGGCCTTTGCCTGCGCCATGGACGAGGACTGGGAAGGGGCACTTGAAGCGGCATCCGCCTTTCTGGATCACCGGGGCTGGCACAATGCCAACCGGTGGCAGATGGCCCTGCTTAATCCCGGGCTTCTGCACATGATGGGGAGAGACCAGGATGCCGCTTCCCGGCTGACATCGTTTGTCCGGGACCCCCAGACCGATCCGTGGTACCGCTGTATCGGGGAAACCCTTTTAGGGGAAAAGATCGAAGACGAGCTGATTCTCGGCACCACTGAAAGACCCAGTGACGCCCTGACCGCTTATACAGCCATGGGGTTCTGGGCCGAAGGGAACAACCAGACAACAAAGGCCGTCAAGTACTACAAAGAGGCCCTGGGATCCTATCTGGACCACCGTCTGGAATACGGCTTTGCCAGGGAACGGCTCCGGCGTCTGCAGAATCGATAGAACCCGGCAGGGAATTTCAAATACGCAGCGGTATGCCATCCAGATAAGACAGACTCCTGGCCCACCGGCCCATGGCGTTATCGTTGACCGATGCCATTAACAACCTTTCCATGCCGAATCCCATGCCCACCCAGGTGTCGGTGATGCCCCAGGCCGTATCCAGGGGATGGGGGCCCACGGCACCGGACCCCAGTTCCAGACCGGAAGGATCGGCCACCAGATCCAGGGTGGTGCCGTACACGGCGGAGTTTTCTTCCTCGAATCGGACACCGGCCACCCGGGCGGTGCTGGCCACCCAGCCTGCCAAGTCTCTGAGGCGCTGCATGCGTTCCGCCTCTGGGGTTCCCATTTCCACCAGATTGATCATGGTAAATTCATTGCTGTGGCTGGCCCCTTCCGATTCCTTGCGGAAACAGGTCCCGATTTCGTAAAACCGCACCGGGCGAAACGCCAGACGGGCGAAATCTTTCATCAGGCTGTAGAGCCCCGTTGCCAGCATGGGCCGCAGGCACTGGGTCTGATTGATCCAGAAAATCTGTTCATTCAGGGGATGGGTGTCATCGATGCCCATTTTTGCCAGGGCCTTCCGGGTGGTGATGGTGGGGGTGGACACCTTTGCAAACCCCTGCTGCCGCAACATTTCATCCAGGTCCTGTGACAGCTGAACGGCCCGGATCGGCCGGCGACATGTCAGCCGGTCCGCCAGTTCGGCCTGCAGGGCTTTGACCTGTTTTCTTTCAATGGCCTGGAACGCCTGATTTCTCCGGGCAGGGGTGTCCAGTCCTTCTGCCGCAGCAGCGGGATCGAGCCCCAGCATTTTCAACCGGGCCGCCTGGGTGTCTGTCCAGTATATCTTTGTCATTTTTTAATCCGGGCCGGTTCAGAGACAAGTGACACGGCCATGGCCGCCACCCCGATCTCCAGGGTGTCGTGCACCAGGTGCGGTCCCAGCACGGCTGCGGCCCCGGGAGAAACCCCCAGCGGGACCCCGGGGGCGGCCACCCGCATGTCAGGCGACACCCGGTCACGGGTAATGGTATCCGGCGCTGGCGTGGCTTCCAGGATAAAGCGGTAAGGGGAAAGGGCGCTCTCCAGGTTTTCTTCAATGGTGATGACACTGGTCGGGCACTGTTGGGACACGGCATCTTTCACCCGCTCTACAGCAGACCGGTCCCGGTCCAGCAGGGCCACCCGGGCGCCCAGACAGGCCAGCAGACCGGCACCGGCACCCCCCACGGGACCGCAGCCCATCACCAGCACCTTTTGGTCCCGGATACGGCCGGCCATGAGATCCAGGGCCGCAGCAAACCCCCTGCCCGTGGCGTCCGCATTGTCCGTCACTTGACGCGTGAACAGATCAATGGCCACAAACCGGTCATCATCCGCCATCATCACGGCATCAAATCCGGATTCAACAGCTTCTGCCAGGCCGGCCACATCAGCCTGGTCCGCCACGGCGGCCCGGCATCCCAGAAAGGTCAGGATGGCTGCCACGGTATCGCTGAACCGGCTGATCATTCCCAGGCCGGCCGTCACCGGCACCACACAGATGCGTTTGAGGTGCCGCCTTTCTTTGAATTGATCTTCGGCCATCCCCCAGGCATGACAGGCAATCCCCAGAAGAGACCGGCCGGTCTTTTTTTCCAGATCCCGGCTGTAGTCTGCCAGGCGGGAGGAAATGTGACGGATATCATCTGGCTGAAGCCGGGTCATGGCCGCGTTTCTCCTGTTTAGAATGATTGACGGCAAACCGGTCCTGCAAGGATTGAGGCACATTTCCGCCCGTTTTCGCAAATTGCCGGATAGTGTCACGAATCCGCTGGTAACAGGATTTGCGCAGGGCGGCCAGGCCTTCGGGGCTGTCTGCACAGAAGACCAGTGTGCCCACCCAGCAGGGCCGGTCCGGTCTAAAATTTGTCACCGCCTCCCGGCAGCCGAAAAATCCGGGTGCCAGGTGCAGGGGCCCGGCCCCACCCATGATGTGCTCGCCCAGAAACCGGATCCGGTGCGGGCCGGCCTGGATATGTTCCACCACCACCCACGGGTCCGGGGTCTGACCGGCTGCGGTTTCCAGAATCGGGTCCGGTTTCGCTTCTTTCCTTGCAACTGAATACAACCGGTCCTGTTCCAATCCATCATCAGGAAGGCCATGACCCGGGACAAACGCTTCCGCCAGGAGCTGCACCATGTTGATCCCCGTGGCCCAGTACACGGCCATAGGAGTCTGGCTGGGAAACCGGGCATCGATCTCCAGCAGCTTGAGGTCCCCTTGATCGAGGATCACCTCCAGATCCATGATCCCTTTCAGACCAATGGCTTCGGCCAGGGTCATGGCCATTTCTTCCAGCTTCAAGACAAGCCGGGAAGACAGGCGGGTAGGGGCGGTCACCCGTTTACAGTCATGGTCCCGGTCCATATGCAGCTCCGTGACACACAGGGTGTTGTGCCGTCCCGGCACGCCCACCACTTCTATGGAAAACTGGGACCCTGTCAGATACTGCTGTGCCAAAAGAGTCTCAGGGACCCGGCCATCGGAGAAATCTGCATGAAAAGCCGCCGCATCCCGGTACACCGTCACTCCCCGGCTCCCGCTTTCCCTGTCCGGTTTGACCACCACAGGAACCCCGCACCCGGGCCAGTCTCCGGGGAAAGGCAGGCCGAATTTTTCAAACAGGGCATTGGAACGGCGCTTGGAACAGGTCAGCGCATAGGCATCCCCGTCAAAGGCCAGGGGGATCTGTCTCAACTGTGCCCACTGTTCCACCAGCTGCAACACGTCTTGATCCTCGATGGCCGGGATGATCAGGTCCACGTCCGGGCATTCGTCCGGCACACAGCACCCGGGGGTGAATTCAAAACAGACAAACCGGTCTGCCATGCCGGCGGCCGGAACCTCCCGGGACTTGTCGATCACCAGGGTGCGATATCCGGCTTTCCGGGCCAGGTACACCACTTCCACCCCCTGAAGTCGGCCTCCGACAACGGCTATCCGCATGGTACCGCTTCCCTGGCAGGCAGATCACCCAAACCATCTGAACACCCATACATGGCCTGCCGCCGGGTCACCCAGGCCTGGTAATCATCCGCCGACGCCGTTACCAGGCCGCACCTTTCCAGCACAGGCACCACCTTTGCCAGGCTCCTTCCTGCGTTGGCAATATCCAGGTCAAAATTGGCGACCCCGGACAACCCGGCTCCGGGGGGAACGATGGAGGTCACCACATTGGCACCGGCATCTAGACGCGCTGCCAGCCCGGCCAGACCGTCCACATCCAGGGATGCCGGAATCAGCACATCCGGCATCACCAGGCGCATCACGGCAATGGTCACCCGTTCGGTTTCCCTGTCAGCCGATGCGGCCCGGGACATGGGAATCCCGGGATGGGGCACAAAACTCATGACCCGGGCCTGGTCCACGGAAAACCGCCTCATGAAATCGATGGAATCCGCCACATCTGAAGCGGTTTCTCCCACCCCCGTCAAAATCCCCTCCTCAACCAGCAGGCCCAGTTCCCGGGCCCGGTATTTTCCAGCCAGGCGGCCGTGGTATTCCTGCTCCGGCCGCAGGGTGGCATACAGCCTTTCATTGTGGGTTTCCTGGTAACAGGCATACCAGGAAACCCCGGCCCGGACCAGATCTGCCAGCAGCTCACCGGATACCGTGCCCGGGGAAATCATCACAGGCAGGCCGGTCTTTTTTCCCACGGACCGGATCATCGACACCCATTCCTTAAGTTGAGACGGATTTCCTTCAAGGATATCCGGGTCTTCCCCCATGGTCAGGTCAATCAGGTGGACCCCGGCAGCCGCCATTTCAATGGCCGCGGACAGGATTTCTTCCCGGTTTTTGCGGTATCGTTTCAAGGCGAAATTTTCCCGCCGGTACCGGCAGAACCGGCAGTGGTTCCGGCAGTGGGTGGAAAAATACAGAAACCCATAGAGGAACACCCGGCTGCCGAAATGCCGCTGCCGCACCGACCGGGCCGCGGCAAACAGCCGGGCCAGGTCCCGGGGATCCCGCTGTTCCAGAAGCCATGCCATGTCAGAAACGCCCAAAACCTCGCCGCGTTCCAGGTCCGCCAGAAGGGTTTTGAATCTGTGAAGGTGTGAAGCCATCAGACCCCCTGCTTCCGGGTGTCATTTTCCAGCATGGACCCCTGATGCCGTTTGAACCGGGTGGCGGCATATTTTTCCAGTTTCCATGCCGGGACCCTGCACGCCGGGCAGACCGTGACCGCCCATTTGTTCCTGAGCCACCGGGCGGCCCGGCTGTTCAATGAGTTGCGGATCACGAACTGTTTGTTGCAGTGGGTGGTCAGGGTTGCCGTATCCCCCGCCACCGTGATGGTGCGGATGCCGTGGAGCTGTCCCGTGCGGGAGGGCCACAGCTTGATCTTGTCGATCAGGTTGAACAGCCGGGCCCGCTTCCGGTAAAACCGGATTTTTGCGGATCCGGCCGGTTTTGTTTCCATTGCTGCTGCCATGTGATGCGATGAAACTGGCGGAGAGTCCGGGAGTCGCACCCGGCTGCATGGATTTAGAGTCCATGTGATCCCATCCGATCCACCCTCCGGCTGTCACATCATCCTTTCACTCGTTTCATTTCAGGGTCATATAACGGTGCCAGTGAAACAGCCGCCGGAAAAGTTTTTCCGGCAATGTCGATCTCCCAGATGCCGTTTTTCACATACGCATCATCTACGGGCGCATCCGCCTCGATCATGAACAGCCCCACGGCCCCTCCCAGGGTATAGCCGTAGGAACCGGATCTCACATATCCGGCCGGTTTTTTGTTGCGGAAGATGACTTCGCCATGGTAGAGGAGCGGGTCCGGATCTTTCACCAGCACCTGGGCCAGCCGCCGTTTCAAAGGCCCGGCTGCTTTTTTGTCGATACAGGCCTGTTTTCCGATAAAATCACCCGGCTTGTCCAGCCGGACCGTGAACCCGAGGCCGGCCTCGTAGGGGTCATCCGTGTTGTCCATGTCATGCCCGTAATCCCGGTATCCCTTTTCCAGACGCAGGCTGCCCAGGGCCTTTAACCCGGCATGGGTGAGGCCATACGCCTTTCCTGCTTCCACCAGTGTGTCATACACGTGCACGGCCTGTTCCGTGGGAATATACAGTTCATAGCCCAGTTCCCCCACATAGGTGATACGCACGCACAGCACCCGGCCGTATCCGATGGCGATCTCCTGGGCATGCCGGAAGGGAAACAGCTCATTGGACAGATCCGTGTCCGTGACCGACTGCAGCAGCTCCCGTGACTTTGGTCCCTGGACATTCACCTGGGCATACGCCGAGGTCATGTCCGTGACAAAGGCATGGGCGTCTTCCGGGATGTGCCGCCGTATCCAGGCCAGTGCATGGCGGTGGATGGTATCGGTCACCACCACAAAAAACCGGTCCGACGCCAGTTTGGTGACGGTCAGATCCGCCATCAGCTGACCGTCATGGTTCAGACATGTGGTATAGGTGATCCGGCCGTCCGGGCCGTTCACGGCATTGGCGCAGATATAATCGAGCACCTTTCCGCTATCTTTTCCCTGGACCAGAAATTTGGGCATGAACGACATATCCATGAGCACCACGTTTTCCCGGACGGCCCGGTGCTCCGCCTCCCAGAAAGCGAACCAGGGTTCCCGGCCCCAGGCATGTTTTTCGATCACGGCCTGCTGCGGTGTCGGCGCAAACCAGTCCGCCCCTTCCCAGCCGCTGACATCCCTGAAATACGCGCCGTTTTGTTTGAGCCGGTCATAAACGGCCGAAGTCTTGGCTCCCCGGGCGGTTTTCATGGACTGGGAGGGGTAGTGGCACTGGTAGACCATGCCCAGGGATTCCACGGTGCGGTGCCGCCGGTATTCGGGATTGTTCTGGAAGGTGTGCAGCCGGGCCATGTTGAATCCCGTGATATCACACTGGGGATTGCCGGTCAGGATCCACCTGGCCATCATCTGCCCGAGACCCGGCCCCATGATGATGCCCACGGAATTGAGTCCGGCCGTCACAAAATAGTTTTTCACCTCCGGGGCCTCGCCGATGACGGCCTGGAGATCCGGGGTAAAGCTCTCCGGGCCGCAGAAAAACTTTTTCACGCCCAGTTCCAGGGTCACGGGCACCCGGGACATGGCTTTTTGCAGGAACGGCCCCATGCGGTCCCAGTCCGGTTCGATCTCGCCGAATGTGAAATCTTCCGGGACCCGGCCGATTTTCCAGGGAGCGCACACCGGTTCGAACAGCCCGATCATAAGCCCCCCCACCTCTTCTCTGTAATACCCGTAATGGGAGGGGTCTTCCAGCACGGGCATGTTTTTGGGGATATTGTCCAGCTCTTCGGTGATCAGGTAATAGTGCTCCGCCGCCTGGTTGGGGATGGTGATCCCGTCCACGGCCCCCAGCTGCCGGGCCCACATGCCCGCGCAGTTGACCACGGCTTCGGCCCGGATATCCCCCAGGGCCGTCTTCACCCCGGTCACGGCCCCGTTTTTCTGGATGATCCCGGTCGCGGGCGTTTTTTCGATGATGGTCACCCCGAAATTCCGGGCGCCCCTGGCCAGGGCCATGGTGGCGTCCACGGGATTGACCCGGCCGTCTTCCTTGACATAGAACCCGGCCATCAGGTCATCCACCCGGGCCAGGGGAAACAGGTCCTTGATCTCTTTGGGCGATATTTCATGCACATCCACCCCGCAGTAGCGGTTAAAGGCCGCCACCCGGCGGTATTCCTCCAGCCGGTCCCGGTTGGCGGCCGCCTCGATGAATCCAACGGGCGTAAACCCCGTGGACAACCCGGTTTCCTTTTCCAGGCGGGCATACAGATCCCGGCCGTACAACCGCATCTGTGTGGCGGTTTCAGACAAGGACCCGAAGGTCACCATCAATCCGGCCGCATGCCAGGTGGTCCCGCTGGTCAATTCATCTTTCTCCAGGAGCACCACCTCTTTGCACCCCATCTGTCCCAGATGATAGGCAATGCTGCACCCGATAATCCCTCCGCCGATAATGACCACCCGGGCATGGCCGGGCAGGTCTGTCCGCCGTTTTTCCATATGTGCCTGTGTCCTTGTTTCTTCTCTGTGTCTGTTACAGTTTCGGGGAAATCCCCAGCTGTTTTTCCGTTTCTTCCACAATGGCCCTGATCGATGCCAGCACTTCGTCAGGCAGTGGTTCCGGCCGATGATTTTCCAGGATATACCGTACCTTGTTCATGGCCCGTTCATACGCGGTGGTGGCGCCTGCTTTTTCCCAGGTTCCCCGCATTTTCCGGTCGATCAGTTCCGGTTTCGACTGCTGCCTCATATACTTGAATGTGTGGGGGTGCATGAGAAAGTCACCGCCCGATCCAATCTCCTTGATGGGATCGATGGCCAGTGTATCATCATTCACGGGAATGCCCTGAATGGTATGTCTGATCATACGCACAAACTCACAGTCAAGCACCAGCTGGCCGTAATCAAAGGTGATGCCGCTTTCAAGCATCCCCGGACCGTAAATCATATTGGCACCTGCCAATGCGGGTATCAGTCCGGTAAGTGTCTTTTCATGGCCAGTCTGGACATCGGATATTTTGCTGTCGCCCTACCCGCCCGCCACGTAACTGGGCAGGGCATAGTACCTGGCCAGGCGCGCCACCGCTCCGGAAATCACGGCACATTCCGGGGTGCCCACGCTGGCGGATGCCAGTTTCAGATCCATGGCCGTGGTGGAACTGCCGTAAATCACGGGCGCCCCTTTCCGGGTCAGCTGTGCCAGGGTAATACCGGACAGGACCTCTGCATTGTGGTTCACCAGGGTCCCGGCCAGGGTGACCGGGGCGGTGCCGCCGGCCATGGCCATGGACAGGATGTTGCACACCACATTGTTTTTTGCCGCCGCCATGATGATGTCGCAGCAGTCGGTGATCAGTTTCAACGGGCTGACCGGACACGTGGTGAACGACACGATGGGCCGCAGCTGAAAGGCTTTCACACCGCCGGCAATGGCCTGTGCCATTTCAATGATCTTTTCCAGGAACCCGGCGTTGCCTGGACCGAAGGCGCAGTGCTTGGAGGTATTGGTCAGGTAGGCTTCCGCATTGTGCAACGGCACGGTGCGCTGATCCACATCATGGGCCCCCAGGGCTTTTTCGCAGAAATCGATCTCATCCAGATAATCGATCACCCGGGCCGAATCCACCAGATCCTGTTTGTTCGGAACCCTGTTTTCTCCGGTATAGGGATCATTGACCATGACCCCCTCGCTGAAATTGGTAAAATGAACCCGGGTGCCTTCCAGCACGATATCATGGGCGGGATTGCGCCCGTAAAGTACTACCTTGGAAGGGGCCGACCGGATGGCCTCTTCCACCACATGGGGAGGAATGCGGACCTTTTTTGTGTCCCGGTCAACTACGGCTCCCCCTTTTTCAAAACAGGTCAGGGCCACATCATCCTCCACAAACACCCCGGTCTCATTGAGCACCTCCAGGGTCCCGTAATGGATCTCCTCCAGTTCGTCATCCGTCAGGATATTGAGACTCAGCCCGGACCTGTGCCGCCTTCCTGTCTGAAAATTTCGTTTCATCTGATTCCCCCTTGCCGCATGTGTCTCTTGATTGTCCCCCATGCCCGCTTCGCAAAAAAACCTCCCGGAGCGCGTGCAGGCGATATTAATTCTTGACATCCCTACAAAACCTTTATAGGTTTGTCAATCAAAAATTGTTCGACAATATATACGTGACACCAGAGACAGAACCAAACATGTTCGCTGACGTTACCGGCAGCATATCGCTTCCGGAAATCATAACCAACAGGAGATGAACAGGAGGTTTTACCATGAAAAAATTGTCTTGGACCGTTGCAGCGATTCTATCCACCTGGCTTGTGTTTGCCACAGGAACCTTTGCCGGACAGACCGTGCTCGATGAAATTATGGCCGCCAAGACCATTGTCGTGTCCACGGATGCCAATTACGCGCCCCAGAGTTTTCTAAACGAAAAAGGCGAACTGGAAGGATTTGACATCAGTGTCGCCAAAGAAGTGGCCAAACGGCTGGGGGTTTCCGTCAAATTTGTCACCCCGGACTGGGACCTGATCACCGCCGGAAAATGGGGAAAGCGATGGGATCTCTCCATCGGGTCCATGACCCCCACCCGGGAACGGAAAAAAGCCCTGTTGTTCACCCTGCCGTATTACAGCTCTCCCGCCCAGTTTGCCGTTCACAAAGACAACACCACCATCACGTCCCTGGCCGATCTGGCCGGGAAAAAAATCGGCGTTGCCAGCGAAACCACCAATGAGAGATATCTGCAGAAAGACCTGGAGATCGAAGATGTAACGATTGTGTTCCAGGACTGGGAGGCAGGGGATCTGGTAACTTATCCCACGGATGCCAACCATATCGAAGACCTTTCTCTTGGCGACGGCGCGCGCCTGGATGCGATCTTCACTTCCCGGCAGACCCTTGCCGAAGCCATTTATTCAGGCTGCAAAAACGGCTGCCCCATCAAGATGCTGGGAGAACCTCCCTATTACGAACCGCTGAGTTTTGCCCTGGACAAGAGCCGGGCCAACAGCCAGACCCTGGTGGACAGGCTCAACGAAATCATCCGGGCCATGAATGCCGACGGCACCCTGGTGGCCCTGTCTGAGAAATTCTACCACACCAACCTGATTCCAAAGCTCTGATACCCGGACGTAAAGGCAGTTTCTTTCGACAGCACCGCCTGGTGTCCGGATGAAACTGCCTGTGTTTGATCATAGCTTATTTTGACGGACAAGGAAATCAACCAATGAAGGCCGATACTCATTTACCTGAAGACAGGGGGATCCCGCCGGAGGCCAGAAAAACCCTTCAACAGATTCAGACGGACAGGGCCGTGTATAAACGGAAACTGATCCTGTCCTTTATCGTTCTGGCCATCGGCATGATAACTGTGCTCATCGCTCTGAAGCTGGATTTCCGATTCATGAAAAACCAGCTGCCCTTTATTTTTGCCGGTATGGGATACACCCTTTTTGTGTCATTCATGGCCATTTCCCTGGCCTGCTTTCTGGCAGTTATAGGAGCTTTGGGACGGCTGTCCAAAAACCCTGTGTTCAACAGTATTGCCTCTTCCTATGTGTCACTGATCCGGGGCACACCACTTCTGGTCCAGGTATACATGTGGTATCTGGCCCTGCCCCAGATCGGAAAGGCCCTGGAGGGATACGGGTTCACCGGTATCCAGGCATTCTTTACCCTGCCCGCGCTCACTGCGGGGATTCTGGCCCTGGGGGTGTGTTACGGGGCCTACATGACCGAGACGGTCAGAGCAGGCATCCAGTCCATCGACCCGGGCCAGACCGAGGCGGCAAACGCCCTGGGCATGACCCGGTCCCAGACCATGAAACGCGTGATTTTTCCCCAGGCACTGCGGGTCATCATTCCCCCGGTTTCCAATGAATTCATTGCCATGATCAAGGACTCTTCCCTGGTCTCGCTCATGGGTGTCTGGGAACTGAGTTACCGGGCCATCAAAATGGGCCGGCGGCATTTTCAATCCCTGGAAATGCTCATCACCGTGGCCCTGATTTACTGGATGATGTGCATCCTGCTCCAGTATTTCCAGGAAAAACTTGAAACCCATATGGCCCGGGGCGACAGGAGTACCAGATGATGGAAAATGATTCTCCCATGGTGAAAATCACCAACATTCATAAAGTGTTTCCCCCGGACACACATGTGCTGCAAGGCATTGACCTGGAGGTGAAGAAAGGGGAAACCGTTGCCATTTTAGGGGCATCCGGTTCCGGAAAAAGCACGCTGCTGCGGTGCATCAATTTTCTGGAAGAACCCACGGCCGGCCGGGTGGAGGTAGATGGTATCGTTATTGACGCCGGAAAAACCGACAAACAGAGAAACGGCCGCATCAGAGATATCCGGAAACGCACGGGCATGTGCTTTCAATCATTCAACCTGTTTCCCCACATGACGGTGCTGGAAAACATCATTGAAGGACCGGTCACCGTACTGCACCGGAAAAAGGAGGCGGCGGTTTCCTATGCCGAACAGTTGCTGCAGTGGATCGGGCTTTCTGAAAAACGGGATGAACATCCCTCCCGTCTGTCCGGGGGCCAGCAGCAGCGGGTGGCCATTGCCAGAAGCCTGGCCATGAAACCCAAGGTGATGCTGTTTGACGAGCCTACCTCCGCACTGGATCCGGAACTGGTGGGGGAGGTGGTGGAGGTCATGGAACGACTGGCAAAAGAAGGGATGACTATCATCGCTGTGACCCATGAACTGCATTTTGCCCGGGATGTGGCAGATCGGATTCTGATCATGGACCAGGGCAATTGGGTGGAACAGGGACCACCGGACAAAATTTTCAACAACCCGGATCATGAACGGACCCGGCAGTTTCTGGCCCATATTCTGTGATCTGCCTGCTGAAATGTGTCCTGCCTGCCGGAAAAGGGTGAAATAGTAACCCATGGGGCACAAACCATCCGTGGAAAACAACAAGGGGGAATCCATGGCCGACAGTCTGGAGGACCAGGCCTACAATAAAATCAAAATTGCCATCAGCAAAGGATATATTCAGAAGGGAAGCAAACTCAAAGAGGTTTCCCTGGCCAACAGCCTCAACATGAGCCGGGCCACTGTCAAGGGTGCCATCAAACGGCTGGTGTTTGAAGGACTGGCTGATTTTTCCCCCAACAAGGGGGCGTCCGTGGTCAACCCTTCCCTTGAAGAGATCAAGGCCTGTTTTCAAGTACGTGCCCAGCTGGAAAAAATGGCTGTCTCCCTGGCGGTGCATCACCTGACCCCTGGTGACTTTTCCACCCTTCACAATCTGATTCAAAAGGAAAAAGAGGTGTTCAACGCCAGGGAAATTGACCGGTACTATGAAATAAATGATGCCTTCCACCTGTTGATTGCCGGAAAAGCGGGCAACCGCGTGCTGGTCCACTATATCAGGGAATTGATCCAGAAAACAACGATTTACCTGATTCTTTTTGACCCTTTTTACCAGCTCCTGGAGGCCAGCAACACCTCTCCGGATGAACATGGAAACATTATCGCCTGCCTGGAACAAAAAAACAGTGCCCGTGCGGAAAAGGCCATGGAACAGCATCTGACGAACACGGTGAGCGGCATTGATGTGAACCGGATCATTCCTGATGATTATCTGACGGTATGATCCCGCCCCCTCTCAAAGGAAACTGCCACATGTTTGACCTCACACCCAGAATCCGGGTCCTCACCCCGGAACAAATTGAAAAAATTCACCATGATGCGCTGTTGATTCTTCAGCAGACCGGAGTAAAAGTGGATGATCCAGGGGCACGGCTGGTGTTTGAAACCGCCCTGGGAAAATCCTTGCACACCCCTGTGATCCATATTCCTGAAGCGCTTGTCCAATGGGCCATCAACGCTGCCCCGTCCCGCATCCCCATATTTGACCGAAACGCAGAACCTTGCTTTGTCCTGGAAAGTGACGACAGCCGGGATACGGTATTCGGTATCGGGGTGACCAATCTGCAGTATCACGATCCGTTTACAAATATCATCGAGCCTTTTGCGCGGCATCACATGGGCCTTGCCGCAGGCCTGGGTCACACCCTGAAACAGTTTGATTTCATTTCAACCCCGGGGGTGATCCAGGATGTTTCTCCGGAAACCGCCGACACCATCGGGGTAATGGAAATGCTTGCCCATACCACCAAACCCCTGGTGATGCTCATATCCAACCCGGACTGCTTTGTCACCGCCCTGGACCTTTGTGAACACCTGACCCGGGATCTGTCCGACCGATCCTTTGTCATCCCTTATGTGAATCCCATCACCCCCCTGGTGCTGAACGCGGACACCACCTGGAAAATGGATCTGTCCATTCAAAAAGGGCTACCCGTGATCTTTTCCAACTATGGGATGTCCGGTGCCACATGCCCCATCACCCCCGGGGGCACCCTGGCCCTGCTCACGGCGGAACTGCTGGCAGGACTGGTGTACAGCCAGCTGGTGAAACAGGGAACCCCCATCGTTCTGGGGAGCCTGCCGGCCGCATTTGATATGAAACAGGCCGGCAGTTTTTACTCCCCGGCCTCTCTGGTACTGAATCTGGCCTGTGCGGAAATGATGGCCTTCTACCAGGTTCCCCACTGCGGCTCATCCGGCAGCGGAAACGGCTGGGGTGCGGACCTGCTGGCCGCGACCACCCTGTGCATCAACCATCTGACCAGCTGCGCCGGGGCGGTGGGCATGGTCCCGTTTGTGGGGGGCAGCTTTGATTCCCTGGTTTTTTCTCCGGAACTGGTGGTATATGCCGATGATCTCATTCAACAGTCCCGGCAGTTTGCCGCCGGTTTTTCCATTGCAGATGACCAGATCGGATTTTCCGACATCGATACGCTCGGCCCGGGGGGAAACTTTCTGATGTCGCCCCTGACCATCCGGCATTTCAGAGAATCCCGGTTCCCGAGTACGGTCTGGCCGTTTCTCTCCCTTGACAAATGGCGGCAAAAAGGGGCACCGGCCGCCGACGCCATGCTGCACGACAAAACCTGCGATCTGCTGACTCATCTTTCAATTCCAGAAGACCACGACGATATCATGGCAAAAGGGGAAGCATTTCTGGCATCGGCCTGATTCCTTTTGAACCCTTTCAGGCAACTGACGCCGACCTTGATCAAACGGCCGGTCCGTATCATCCGGCGGACCGGCCCCTGTGAAGAACTGAGAACCGGCCCGCCTTCAGGCCGAATGCCGGTAAAATTCGGTTTCAGGAGGCGGTTCCAGGGTATTCCCCAAAATCATGTCACTGGCTTTTTCCGCGATCATCATAACCGGGGCATAAATGTTGCCGTTGGTCACGTAGGGCATGACGGAAGCATCAACCACCCGGAGATTCTCCACCCCGTGGACCTTCATGGTATCCGGATCCACCACGGCCATGTCATCTTTTCCCATCCGGCAGGTGCAGGAAGGGTGGAGTGCGGTTTCACCGTCTTTGGCCACCCAGTCCAGGATGTCCTGGTCGGTCTGGATGTGCATACCCGGCGAGAGTTCGCCCCCATTGAATGAATCAAAGGCGGGCTGGTTCAATATCTTCCTGGTGCAGTGGATCGCCTCCACCCATTCCCGGCGGTCCTTGTCCGTGGACAGGTAATTGAACCGGAGCGCCGGATATATCCTGGGGTCGGCAGAGGCGATTTTCACGGACCCCACGGCATCTGAATTGTTGGGACCCACGTGAACCTGGTACCCGTGGCCGCTGCTGGGCTGGCTGCCATCATACCGGATGGCCAGGGGCAGAAAATGGAACTGGACATTGGGATAGGCGACATCGTCATTGGTGCGGACGAATCCGCCGGCCTCGAAATGGTTGGTGGCGGCGGCCCCTGTCCGGTGGAACAGCCACAGGTAGCCGATAAACGGTTTTTTCCACCATTTCAGGGCCGGGTTCATGGATACCGGCTTTTTGCTGCGGTACTGGACATAGACCTCCAGGTGATCCTGTAGATTTTCGCCCACGCCCGGCAGATCGTGAACCACGTTTACGCCCAGAGCGCTCAGTTCCCCGGCGTTACCGATCCCGGACAATTGGAGGAGCTGGGGAGAATTGATGGCCCCGCCGCAGCTGATCACTTCTCCGCCGTAGACCTTCTGTGCAGTATGGCTGCTGCCTTTTACGAACTCCACGCCCACGGCTTTTTTGCCCTCAAAAAGGATTCGTGTCGTCAATGCCCGGCAGATCAGGTCCAGATTTTTGCGTTTTTTCAGCACGGGATGGAGATAGGCCCGGGCCGCACTCAGCCGCCTGCCGCGATGGATGTTGCGGTCAAAGGCCCCAAATCCTTCCTGCCTGTATCCGTTGACATCCGAGGTCAGCGGGTAACCGGCTTCCTGAACCGCTTTCAAGAACGCACCAAAAAGCGGATTTTTACAGGGCCCGGTTTCCAGGATCAGGGGGCCGTCAACACCATGATACGCGTCCAGGCCCTGGAGGCGGTTTTCAGCCCGGATGAAATAGGGCAGGTTGTTCAAATAACCCCAGTGGGCCATGCCCTCGTCCTGTGCCCATTTTTCGTAATCCATGGCATTCCCCCGGATATAGATCATGCCATTGATGCTGGAGGAGCCGCCCAGCACCTTCCCGCGCCCGTGGGAAATTTTACGGTTTTTCATGAACGGTTCCGGCTCTGATTCATAACACCAGTCATAATATTTGTTGCCAAGGGGATAGGTCAGCCCGGCAGGCATGTGAATGAACACATCCCAGATATAATCCGGGCGCCCGGCTTCCAGGACCAGGACCCTGGCGGACGGGTCCGCACTCAACCGGTTCGCCAGAACACAGCCGGCCGACCCGCCGCCGACAATGATATAATCATATTTCTTTTTCTCTCTCACGTTTTGTTCTCCCAAAACCAATTTCAGTTTATATGAAAGCCGTCAGACATCCTCTGTCAGTACTCAGTATGCCTGTATATTTTTCCTGTCCGTAACAGCGGAATGACAGGTTTTCGTTTTTGTTGTATCTGTCAGAGCATGGCCATCATTCACGACCCCGTTTCTCCGGTATCAGCCCAAGCCGGTTCAAGGTCTGTTCCATCGGGACACCGTCGGACGTCCATCCCCGAAGCCTGTAATATTCCTGTTTCATCTGATCCATGTCTGCCTGTGAAATCCGGTGGCCTTTGGCCGGACCGTCGGGAAGTGCTTCTTTGACGAATCTCGGGGGCAGGGTGTCCTGTTTACCGCTGGTGCCGTTTTCAAGGTTGAATTTGCGGACCAGGTTCCAGATCCGCTCTCCGGTCAGGCGGAGGTCGGACGGGTCACAGGCATTTCCCGTGGCCGTGCTGAGCATGCGGGCATAGGTGGTGTCGGCAATGCCGAAACTGCCGAAGTCGCATTTCACCAGGGTGTCCGTGCCGGCGGAATAGTTCTGGAGTTCCATGACCATCCGGGCCTTGTTTTCCGGGGAAAGCGGATCGATCGGGGTGCCGTGGTACTCACCGGTCAGTTCAAAGGAAACCGTAAACCCCCGCTGGTGGCAGCCGCCCCGGTCCGCCGTCATATAGGCCAGTCCCATCCCGGAGATCCCCCGGGGACCCCAGGCCGGCGATTCCAGACGTTTCACATGAACGGCGAATTCCCGGGCTTCCGGCCCGATCTCCCGGGCCGCCTGGTCAACCCCTTTTGACAGCAGGATCCCCAGTTCATTTTGTTTCAGTGCGATGGCATGGATCAGGTATTCCGCGGCCGCCACATTGCCGAATGTCAGATCGATCCCGTCCGGGGCCTGGATCAGGTGTCTGTCACACGCTTCCATGGCAAACCCGATCAGGTTGCCGCAGGACATGGAATCGATGCCGTACCGGTCGCACAGCTTGGTCAGGTGGGCCACGGCCCGGATGTCGGAGATATCCAGGTTGGCTCCCAGCAGGGCCGCTGATTCATATTCGATGATATCCGTGACAAACCCCTTGAATTTTCCGGTCCGGACCGCACCGATCTTGCTGCAGTAGATGGGGCAGCCCATACAGGCGGAACTGCCCAGCCACAGGTGCCTGGACTGGCCTTTTTCCGAAATGTCCGCCGCTTTTTCAAAGGTGCCGTTTCGATAGTTTCTGTTGGGCAGCAGGCCGGCTTCACTGGCGAATTCCACGGAAGTGGCCGTGCCGCCGAACCGGAGCGCCTCCACGTCCGGGCTCTGCCGCAGTTCCTTGAGTGCACCGGCGCAGGCCTGGTGAAACCCTTCCGGGTCATTCACGCGTACAATGCCGGTTCCTTTCACGGCCAGGGCCTTGAGATTTTTCGACCCCATCACGGCCCCGGCACCGCCCCGGCCTGCCTGGCGGTTGTATTCACAGCACACCAGGGAAAAAAGGACCCGGTTTTCGCCGGCCGGCCCGATGGTGGCGATCTTCACGGTCTCATCGGCCAGCTCCTGTTTGATCCGGTGGTTGGCCTCGAGGGTATCGGTTCCCCAGAGGGGCCGGGCGTCCCTGATTTCCACGGTGCTGTCATAAATCCAGATATAGGAAGGGTATTCGGCTTTGCCCGTGATAATGATGCCGTCATATCCGGCATACTTGATTTCCGGACTGAGGCTGCCACCGAAATAGGAATCCAGGAACAATCCCGTCAGCGGGGACCGGGTGACGATACATCCCCGCATGGCCGGGGCCGGAGTTCCGGTCAGGGGGCCGGTCAGGAACATGAGCGGGTTTTCGGCACTGAACGGGTGCGTGCCGGGCGGAACCCGGTCAACCATGAGCCTTGCCCCGTAGCCCTTGCCCCCGATAAAATCGTGTTTCATGGCGGCCGTCACAGGTATGATGCGGCTGGTACGGGCGGTCAAATCGATCTCCAGCAGTCTGTCAGTCCAGGCGGTCATCCGATCCCTCCCTGCGCGTCACCAGCTCGAGCGCTCCCGTGGGGCAGGCAGCCACACACTTCGGGGCGCCGCCGCACAGTTCACATTTGACCGCTTTCCGGGTATCCGGATCCAGGGACACCATGCCGATGGGACAAAATTCCACACACAGCCCACACCCCACGCACTTTTGGGAATCGCTGCACACGATTCCCGCGTTGGTCCGGCGGATGGCACCGGCCGGGCACACGGTCATGCAGTAGGCATTTTCACAGTGGTTGCAGACCACGGGCAGGTGATACAGATTTTCTTTCTGCCGCCGGATTTCCAGCCGGGCCCGCCGGGGATTGTATCCCCCGGTCAGGTCCATGCTGCACGCCAGCTGGCAGATACTGCATCCCGTGCATTTATCAAAGTGTATGTGAATAAAATGGCTGATACCTGCCTCCAGGACCCTGGGGTCTTTTGCCTGTCACGGGTGAAAAGGAAAGCGCCATTTTGAAATGGCGCTTTCCGGTCCGTTGAAACGATCCTTTACACGTTTATTTGATCCAGCGGGGTTTGATGAAGCTCGATCCGGGATAGGGGGTCATGTCCGGATCCGTGAAAATCGTCTGGAGCTCTCCGTTCTGGACCTGGTAATGGACCACGGGCGAGCCTTTCTGGATCCTGAGCACATTGTCCTCGTCCCACATGATTTTCCCCTGGATGCCGTCATAGCCTTCTTCTTTCAGGTATTTGTTGACCGCCTTGAAATCATAGGCATCCCCCACCTGGACCACGGCATTGGCCCAGGCTTTGACAGCAGTGTAGGAGATCCACGCACCCGCGGGGATCTGGTGCTGGTAAAGCTGGTACCACTTCTCGAGCCAGGCCTGGCCTTCTGGATTCGGTGCCTTGGGGGCGGGGAGCCCGGCAGGCATCTCCCCGATCAGCCCGTCCGCCTTTGTTCCCAGGACATCGATCACTTCCCGGGGCGTGATGCCCCAGCCCAGGCTCACAATGGCGTTGGTGGGCCGTTTCAGGAACTGCTGAAAAAACGATATGTTTTCCTGGGCACTGGCGATTTCAAAATGGATCAGGGCGGGCTGGATTCTCCGGATCTGGGACAGGATCACCCCCCATTCTGTGGTGCCGTAGGGCACGGTTTCCCGTTTGGCCACTTCCCAGCCGATTCCCTCGAAATTTTTCATCAGGGTTTCAGAGATCTCGAGGCCCCAGGAATCATCCGTATTGATGATCACCACTTTTTTGTTGGGCCATTCATACGGCAGACTCATAAGCGCTCGGAACATGGATCCGGCCTGGTCCGGGCCGGTGGGGGTCAACTGGTAGATATTGTAGTATTTTTCAGGATCCTCTTTGAACACGTTCACGGCCGCTTCAGAGCCGTCATCGGCAAAAAACGGGGCATCGTATTTGCCGTAGGCCTGGACGTCCTGTCCCCATCCGGCCCATCCGGCATGGACGGCAGCCACGTTTTTCTGGCCGCACAGATAATCGGCCGCCTGCATCACGATTTCCGGTTCAAATCCCTTGGAGTCGAACCGGATGATCTCGAGCTGTTTTCCCAACAGTCCGCCGGATTCGTTGATTTCATCGATGGCCATTTTTATCCCGTGAAAATAATCCGTTCCTGATCCGGCGGCCCACCCGGTCATGGGAATCGGTACGCCCACGGAAATGGTTTCCTCAGCCGTCACCCCTGTGATCATGAACCAGGAAGCGATCAGGATTCCCATTAACAGCTTACATTTCTTCATAACACCTACCTCCTTTGACATTGAATCCATGCATGCATGAACCGGTTATATGATTGGTCTTCCATTTTTTCCGGAAGACTACCCATTTATCTGTTACTATGTCTTGTGTACCCGGTTGATCCGCCGGATGAACAGTCCCATCACACCGTCCGGCAAGGCCAGGACCAGGACCACCACCATGCCCCCCATGGTCACGGCCCGGTAAACCCCTAACGGGGCCATCAGTTCACTGGCCGCCACCACCAGAAAAGACCCGATAACCGCCCCTGGAAAATGCCCCAGGCCCCCGGCCAGAATCATGATCATCAGGATGCTGAACAGGTCCAGGTCCAGCATACGGGCCGACAGCACCCCGTAGAAATGACCGTACACGGCCCCGATGATGCCGGTCAGAAACGAGGTCACGGCAAACACCATGAGTTTGTATTTAAACGCGCTGATCCCCAGGCTGGCGGCAAAAGGCTGTGAATCCTTCAGTGCCAGGAATGCCATACCCCAGTAAGATTTGACCATCCCCATTATGGTGAGGACGCAGGCCAGGGAAATGGCCAGGATCAGGTAAAAGGTGGGGACCATGGTGTCCGCGCCAAAGGTGTACCCGAACAGGCTGATGGGCGGAATGTTCAGCAGCCCGGCCGCGCCCCCGGATCCCAGTGCGATCCCGATCTCCCCCTTGAGCAGCGGCTGCAGGGCCATATGGACCCCGAAGGTGACCAGGGCCACATAGGGCCCGGCCAGTTTCAGGCAGGGCAGCCCCACCAGCACCCCCATGCCGGCCGTGAAAACACCCGCGATCACGATCGATGCCACCGGCGGGACATGGTGGGTGATGGCAAGGATGGCGGAACAGTATGCCCCCATCACGAAAAACGCCACCTGGCCGAAGGAGAAGATGCCGGCAAATCCCATGATCACATCCCAGCAGGACGCCACGACCGCCCAGATCAGGCACATGATCAGGATGTTCATCACGTAGGAGGTGTGGCCCACAAAGACCGGCAGCACGGCCAGGATGCCGTAGGATGCCAGAATGATCACTGCCATATGTTTCAACTTCATGGATTACGCCCCCTTCCCCATCAGCCCCTGGGGCCGGATGACCAGTGTTGCCAGGAGGAGCACAAAAAGGGCGATGATGGTGTAACTCATGCCGAATGTCCACCCCACGAACGCCTCCATCATGCCGATGATGAACGCGGCATACAGGCCGCCCCGGATCGATCCCATGCCGCCGAATGCCGTCACCACCCAGGCCTTGACCATGATGGCGCCGCCGGTGGTTGGGTTGATGAACAGTTTCTGGCTCAGCAGGATCCCGCCGAAACCGACCATGACCGTAGAGATGGCAAACGTGGCGGCAAAAACGCGCTTGATATCGATACCCACGATCCTGGCGCCTTCCGGGTTCTGGGCCACGGCCCTTACCGCCATGCCGGTCCGGGTGTTGTTGAGCATCCATCCGAACAGCAGGATGCCGCCCAGGGACATGACGAATATCATGATATCCTGGTAGGAAAACACGATCTGACCGATCTCAAGGATCCCCTCCAGGATAGGCGGCAGGGATTTGAGCCGGGTGCCGAACACCACCATGTAAAGGTTGCTCAAAAACAGGGCCAGGCCCAGCGTCAGCATCATGACCCGGTTTTCCCAGTCCGGGCGTTTCCTCAGCGGGGCGATCAGAAATGTTTCCAGCCCGTACCCCACCGCGAACAGCAGCGGCAGGACAATCACGAAGACCGTGATATACCCGCCGAATTCCAAACCGATCCCCACGATCAAAATCCAGGCAAAGTATCCGCCCATGTTGAAGAAGTCACCATAGGCAAAATTGAACGCCCGGGTCACCCCGTAGACCAGGGTCATTCCAACGGCCATCAGCGCATACACAGACCCGTTGGAAAGTCCGGCAATGATGACATCCGTGATCTCGTAAAACAAAAGAATGGTGTTTTCTTCAAACATGCTGATCTCTTTTCAAAAATGAGGGTTGCCGATTGTTTGTCCGACCCGCCATGGATCCAGGTGTCTGGTTCTCCCCCATACTACATGCCCAGAAAGATTTCTTTTAAATGATCATTGCCGACAGCCTCATCCCTGTTTCCTTCAAAGGTGATTTTCCCCTCTTCCAGGACATAGACTTTGCTGGCCAGCCGGGCGATCTGGGGGATATTCTGCTCCACCAGCAGGATGGTGATCCCCTGTTCATTGATGGTCTTGATGGTATGAAACACCTCGGTTCTCAAATTGGGCTGCAGCCCCAGGGAGGGTTCATCAATGGCCAGGAAGTCGGCATTGGACATCAGGCCCCTGGCAATGGCCAGCATTTTGGCCTCCCCCCCGCTCATGGTCGAGGCGGTCTGGCTCTTCCTGTCCGCCAGCCGGGGGAACAGATCGAACACCTTTTCCAGGTTTTCCGCCTCAAAGGGCCGGGCCCGCCGGCAAAAAGCCCCGAGTTTCAGGTTTTCAAGCACGGTCATGTTCGGGAACAATTCCCGGGTTTCCGCGATGTAGGTGACCCCTGAATCGACAATCTTTTCACTGGACAGTCCGGTCAGTTCCGTGTCGTTCAAACGGATGCTTCCGGTCGTTTTTTCGGCCAGCCCGCAGATCGATTTCAGCAGGGTGCTCTTGCCGTGACCGTTGGGGCCGAGCACCACCACCACCGCATTTTTCTCGACCGTGATGCTGACGTCCTTCAGGACATGGAACTGCCCGTAAAACGCGTTCAGGCCGGACACCCTAATCATTGTCACCCCCTAAATAGCATTCAATGACCCGTGGATCACTGGTCACCTCCACGGGAGGACCACAGCAGATCTCCGTGCCCGACTCGATGATCAGAAGGGTTTCAGTCAGTTCGGTGAGCACCTTCATGAAATGTTCGATAATCACGATCGTGATCCCCATCTCGCGGTTGATCCGCAGGATCAATTCCATCAATGCCTTGATTTCGTGGGCATTGGACCCGGCCATGGGCTCGTCGAGCATCAGGATCCCGGGATCCGTGGCCAAAGCGGCACCGATCATCAGCTTTTTTTTGCCCAGCAGGTTCAGGGTGCCGGTGTATTCATTTCGTTCATCACCAAGATCCACAAAATCGATGACTTTATCAACCCGCCGGATGTCGTGCCTGGCCCGGTTGCCGAACCGGTTGCCCACCTCGATGCTCTGTTCGACCGTGAGGCTGGGAAATGTCTGGGGGATCTGGAATGTGCGGGATATGCCGAGCTTTGCTATCTGGTGGGGTTTCAGCCCGGAAAGTTCTTTGCCGCGGAACCGGATGGAGCCCTCGTAATTGTAGAACCCCGTGATCAGGTTGTACACCGTGGATTTTCCGGCGCCGTTCGGTCCGGCGATCCCGAAGATCTGTCCCTGGCGGACCTCAAAACTCAGGTTGTTGACGGCGACCAGGGCCCCGAACCGTTTGGTCACGTTCGACAGTTCAAGCATGGCTTTTTTTCTCCTGAACCTCTTTCGATCCGGTTTCTTCAAGCTGTTTGTCCCTGAGGCAGCTCTGGAGGAGAACATAATGGTAAGAGCACAGGGAGAGCGCCCGTAACGGCTCGCCCGCAGCAATCTCCCTGGCCGTGTTGATCCAGTTGTCGATGGTCTGGGTCCGGTATTTGGGGCTTTCATACAGCAGAGAATCGTATGAACCGATGCTCAGCTGGATGGTGTTTTTCATCCAGACGAAAACGAAATTCTTTGTCATCTTGGCCAGCAACAGGTTCATCTCCCGGTCAATGGCCTTGATCTGTTCAATATCCGGACCTGCGGGAAGGGTGTTCAGTTCCGACAGCTGCATGGCCATTTCCACCAGCTGCTTTTTTTCCTCTTTGTCTCCACGGATGGATGCCAGAAGGACCTCTGTCTCATCCACGGCATCCCGGAATTCTACCAGGTCCGCAATGGGCACCTTGTTCTGTTTCAGCAGCAGGGACAGGGATTCGCTGGCATTGTCGATTTCCAGTTTCTTTACATAGACGCCACCTTTGACCCCTTTTCGGATCTCGATGATGCCTTTCTGTTTCAAGGTTTTCAGGGCCTCACGAACCGCCCCGCGCCCCACCTCGAACTGGTTCTGCAACTCTCTTTCACTGGACAGGCGGTTTCCCGGAAGAATGGCGCCGCTCAGGATGGCCGCCTCTATCCGGGACGCCACTTTCTCGCTGAGATTGTTGCCGGTGACAGGTTTGAACGGTGTCAGGTGCATCATGCCTCATCTGTCTTGTTTATCAAATGATCGTACCATTAATCGGACCTCTTATCTCAATTCCTGGGTCATGTCAAGCTTTTTAAACCGGTGTGAAAAAAAATTATTGTCTTATAATTTCGATAGTTATTGATTAAAAGGGTGGAATTTATCCACCACTGCTGCCCAGACCCAATGTCAGCCGAGGCCAGCCTCATCTGTTAAATGGTACTACTATTTGGCAGCCCGCTAATATGGCAGTACGGCCATCCTGTCCGGCGCGTTGTTTTACCCGGTCAAGTTCATCCGTCTGTGTGATACAGATATTCCTCTGTTGGATTAGCCACGCTATCAGCCCCCTGTCGTTAGGCGCTCCACCTGAATCGAACCAAAGAGACGAACACGAAACCGTTTCTGTCGCCTTATCATCAAGCACCTGAAACGGTTTCGCGTTCAAGGGTCCGTTTCTGGAACAGGCTCAATTAGCGCGATGAACAACACTGTCCGAGTTGTTCACACACCCCCACGGCCAGGGCGTAAACGATATCCGATGCGAGGTGGCGGACAATGGTTACGTCATAAAGTAGTTTTGCTTCTGCGGGAAACTCCTCATCTCCCTGCCAGAACAGCACGGCCACCGGCACCCGGGGAGTGATGACAAATGAGAACGCGGCATCCGCCAGGGCCAGTTTTGTGCCGCCGTAATTCTCACACCGGCGGGTGAAGCCTTCGATATCTCCGTCAAACCTGGATGCCACCAGATGGGCAGGGATCTCATGGGGGCCTCTGAAAAAAGTGGTGCCGCCGGGGATATCTTTTTCCGAAATCCACTGACCGGCCGGCTGGATCGCTTCTGCAGAGAGCAGGTAATGCACGGCAAACAGATCAAAATAGGAATGCAGCGGCTCACGGTCCTGACGGACACAAGAAATCCGGCCCTTCCGGGGTTCCACGGCATAGGGTCTTCCCCAGACGGTCAGCCCGTAGATCCCGGCAGCCGCATCATAGGTGCACACGGCCCGTCGGCAGATATCGGCCGGGTCCTGTTCCGCCAGCCGGGAAAAAAACAATGGATCCACCAGATCATTCTTCATCCGTTCATCCTCCGGATCATTTCAGCAGGGGTATCTGCCCGCAGAATCACCTCCCGGTGAGGGGCTTTGAGAAATCCTTCCTGCTGGGCCTTGTCCAGGAGTGCATCCAGGGGGGCAAAATAATTGTTGACATTGAGCAGCCCGAACGGTTTGGAATGGAACCCTAAAAGAGACAGGGTATAAATTTCAAAAAACTCCTCAAATGTGCCGATTCCCCCCGGCAGGGCTATAAACCCGTCAGACAGCGCCATCATCTGCATCTTTCTTTCATGCATGGTGGAAACCACATGCAGGTGGGTCAGTCCGGGATGAAAAATTTCCTTGTCCCGCAGCGCCTGGACCGTCACACCGATCACCCGGCCGCCGGCTTCCAGCGCACTGTCTGCCATAAGTTTCATAAGACCGGTGTTTGACCCGCCATACACGCATGTCAGGCCGTGAGCGGCCAGTTCTCTGCCCATTTCTGCTGCTGCCCGGGCATATACCGGGTCCACACCGGGGCTGGACCCTAAAAAAATACAGATTGATTCCATCATTTCACCGGCTCTCCAGAATTTGTGTCAAGTGAATGAAAGCTATCAGAAGCAGCAGGAGATGACAACAGGTAAACAGGATTTGACAGGGTTTTGACAAGTTCGGTGGATTGTATTATAAAGTTGATTTTTTCATATATTTTTGGGAGATATTATGCAGACAGGAAAAATCAGCCAGCGTATTAAAACCTATATGGATAAACGCGGCATGGACCTGGCTGGTCTGGCGGAACAGACCGGACTTTCTGTGCCGTTTCTGGAAACCATGCTCACGGAAAACGTGTACCCGCCCCTGGGGCCGCTGATGAAGATAGCCAGGGCTTTAGGCGTGCGCCTGGGCACGTTCCTGGATGACCAGGGAAAAGCGGATCCTTTTATTGTGCGGCACAGTGCAAGGGCTGCCGAATTCCGCGTATCCGGGGGTTCCGGCAAATCTCCGGCCCTCAATTTCTATGCTTTGGGCACGGGCAAGATGGATCGGCACATGGAGCCTTTTTTCGTAGAGATCCTGCCGGAATCCGCCGAAGAAAAGACCCTGTCCTCCCACGAGGGAGAAGAATTCATCATGGTGACCGAAGGGCAGATCGAAGTGATCTACGGCAAGGAAACCCATATCCTGGGACCCGGGGATTCCATCTATTACAATTCGATTGTTCCCCATTACGTGAGCTGTCACGGGGATGAAAAAGCCGCCATTCACGCGGTCATCTACATACCGGAATAACAGGGGGATGTCATGGAAACGGACACACGTTTACGGGAGATCACCCTGGGGGACCTGCTGAATGAAACCGCGGGAAAATACGGGGATTATGATGCCCTGGTGTATGTGGACCGGGATTTCCGGCTCACGTACCGGCAGTTCAACGACCTGGTGGATGAGATGGCCAAAGGGCTCATGGCACTGGGCGTGGAAAAAGGGGAAAAAGTGGCGGTGTGGGCCACCAACATTCCCTACTGGGTCACGCTGCAGTTTGCCACCGCCAGAATCGGTGCCGTGCTGCTCACGGTGAACACCAATTACAGGAGTGCGGAGCTGGCCTACCTGCTCCAGCAGTCGGAAACCGAAAACCTGTTTATCATTGACGGGTTCCAGGACACGGATTACATCAACACCGTGTACGAGCTGGTGCCGGAGCTGAAAACCTGCCAGCGGGGCAGCCTGAAAAGCAAAAATTTCCCCTGCCTGAAGCGGGTGGGGTTCCTGGGCCAGGAAAAGCACCGGGGCATGTACACCATTCCCGAAATCCGGTCCCTGGGCGTGATGGTGTCAGACGACCGGTATGCACACCGGCAGAAAACCCTGTCTCCCCATGATGTGGTGAACATGCAGTACACCTCGGGTACCACCGGGTTTCCCAAGGGCGTGATGCTCACCCATTACAACATCGGCAACAACGGATACTGGATCGGGAAAAACCAGAAGTTCACACAAAACGACCGTGTCTGCCTGCCCGTGCCCCTGTTCCACTGTTTCGGGTGCGTGCTGGGTGTTATGGCGGCCGTAAACCACGGCACCTGCATGGTGATCCTGGAAGGGTTTGACCCGGTCATGGTCATGGCGTCCGTGGAAAAGGAAAAATGCACGGCCCTGTACGGGGTGCCCACCATGTTCATTGCCCTGCTGGACCATCCGTTGTTTGACAAGTTTGATTTTTCCTCTTTGCGCACCGGAATCATGGCCGGGTCCAACTGTCCCGTACACGTGATGGAACAGGTGATCGACCGGCTGCACATGACCGATGTCACCATCTGCTACGGGCTCACCGAAGCCTCACCCGTGGTAACTTACACCCGTATCGACGACGATATCCGGCTCCGGGTGGAAACCGTGGGCCGGGCCCTGCCCCATATCGAGGTGAAGATCACGGACCCGGAGACCGGCAAAACCCTGGATCCGGGAAAACAGGGAGAGATCTGCTGCCGGGGCTACAACATCATGAAAGGGTATTACAACAACCCCGGGGCCACGAAAAAAGCCATTGACGGTGACGGATGGCTGCACACCGGGGATCTGGGTGTCATGGATGACCAGGGCAACCTGTCTATCACGGGCCGGCACAAGGACATGATCATCCGGGGCGGGGAAAACATCTATCCCAGGGAGATCGAGGAGTTTCTCATCCGCATGGACGGAATAAAGGACGTTCAGGTGGCGGCCGTGCCCAGCGAAAAATACGGGGAAGAAGTGGGGGCGTTCATCATTCCCAGGGACGGGGCCGACCTGCAGCCCAGCGATATCATCGACTTCTGCCGGGGCAGTATCAGCCGGTACAAGATCCCGCGGTATGTCCATTTTGTGACCGATTACCCCATGACCGCATCCGGCAAGATCCAGAAATACCGGCTCACGGAAATGTCCGAACAGATCTGGCCGGAAAGGCGGTAACCGGTTTTTCATGAACGGTTCACAGTCCTGGTCCTGGTCGTATTTTTTTACGGCTTTGGGCCATGGCTGGGCACAACCGGATTCCGATTACCGCCTTCCTCAGGTTACACCGTGCGGCTGTCCAGCCCCAGGGCCTTGCGTTTTTTCTCGATCACCCGGGTCAGAAACACCGCCGCTTTCTCCGGATCAGGTTCAACACCGAACACGGCCCCCACCACATCGTTTAACCCTTCCGTCAGCAGTTTGACCACATTCATGGAACCCGTGATCGGCGGCATGGGGCCCAGGTGGGTGGTAATGCCGGAAGCCACGCAGTAAACCCCGATGGTTACGGCTTTTTCCGAATACCATTCCGGCGCGGAACCGGCGACGGGAAGATCACTGATATCCACGCCCAGGGCATCTGCCAGGGCTGAGACCAGTACCAGAATCCGCACATTGTCCACACAGGAACCCAGGTGGAGCACCGGCGGAATGCCTAAAGAGCCGCAGATTTCCTTCAGACCCGGGCCGGCCATTTCAATGGCGGAAGGGACCTTGAATCCGGCCTTGGCACTGGCCACAGACACGCACCCCGTGTCCACCACCAGGATGTCATTTTCAATCAGCTTTTTGATCAATGTGACATGGCCGTAGTCATGCTTGATTTTAGGGTTGTTGCACCCCACAACGCCAACCGCCCCCCGGATCTTTCCGGCCTTGATGGCATCGATCAGGGGCTCTGCCGTCCCGCCCATGGCACCCAGAATGGTTTCAATGGAAAATCCGCCCACCGCTTCTCTGGGTTCCACCGGAATGAACACTTCTTTACGGTTGCCGAAATTTTCAATGGCCGCTTTTACAAGGGTCTTTGCCTTTTCTTCGGCATTGTCCGGGTGAAATTCATGGTGCTCCATGCCCGGAAACCGGGCCTTGTCCGATGTGCTGATCATTTTTGTGTGATAGCAGGCCGCCACCTTGCCGATGGAGGGCATGATACACTGGTAATCCACGATCATCATGTCCACCGCGCCGGTGGTCAGGATCAGTTCTGTCATGAGATGGTTTCCAGCCATGGCAATACCCCGGCGCATCAGCAGTTCATTGCCCGTGCAGCAGACCCCGGCAAGGTTGATGCCGCTGGCGCCTTTTGCTTTGGCAAGGGCCAGCATTTCCTCGGAGATACAGAATTTGGATACCATTTCCGACACCACGGGATTGTGGCCGTGAACCACGATGTTGACCTGGTCTTTTTTGAGGACACCGGCATTGACCATGGTGGGTTTGGGGGCCGGCACACCGAACAGGATATCTGATACTTCAGTGGCGATCATGGACCCGCCCCAGCCGTCGGACAGGGCATTGCGCAGCCCCTGGGTCAACAGGCTGACCCAATCGTTGTCCACGCCCATATGGGTACGGTGCATCATTTCCGAAGTTTCCCGGTCAATACCCCGGGGGGTGATGCCTGCTTTGTCCCAGATTTTCCGGCGTTTTTCCGGTGCCCGGCTGACCAGGGTCACCGCTTTTTTACGCATGCCGTAATCTTCCATCATGGCATCGGCCAGTTCACCGGCAACGGCCAGGGTGTCTTTCCCGTCGGTTTTAAGACCATATTCGCCGGCCACCCTTGTGAGCTTTTCCTCACTCCGGATCTGGTACCCGGGCGCCTCGCCTTTGGAAACTGCTTTAAGCACTTCCACCAGATCCCGGCCGTGATCGGAATGGGATGCGGCCCCGGCGGCAATCATGCGGCAGAGGTTCCGGGCCACGATGATGTCGGCATCAGCGCCGCATACGCCTGCCTGGGGGCCCTGACCGAAAGGATCCACCCGGCAGGGACCCATGATACAGATCCTGCAGGACAGCCCCATGTCACAGAAACCGCACTGGGGCTGCTGGGCGTCATGACGGTGCCAGACCGTTTCCACCTTGTCTTTGACCGCTTTGTCAAACAATTGATTTCCATCGCTGGTAACTGAAACATCTGTTCTGGGATCAAACATGTTTACCTCCTTATTGCTGTACCAGCCTTTATGGTGGCCTGTTTCAGGGTGTTGTAAAGGGCGACCGTATCCGGATGGCCCTGGGCGGCGGCATCGGCCGACATGGTCCGGGCTACCTGCCGGGTTTTTTCATTCATGGCATGGGTTATCTCATCATAAACCAGGGCCCCTGTCTTGCAGACCTCGACACAGGCCGGGATTTGTCCCCGGGCAACGCGGGCGTCACAATTGTCGCATTTCACGGCCACGGCTTTTCCCGGCGGTGCCGCTAAGTCCTCATGAAATCGCAGGACTCCGTAGGGACAGGCCATGGCACACGATGCACAGTTGATGCACCGGTCCGGATTGATGAGTACCGTGTGTGTGGCGGCATCGCGAAAGATGGCCCCTGTGAGGCAGGCCAGCCGGCAGGGTGCAGGATCACAGTGGCGGCACCGGTTGGGGAATCCCTGGTTGAACAGCCCGGCCCCCACATGTACCCGGGGCCGGGGCGTCGGGGTTTCCTGCACAGCGGCAAACAGGGATTCAGATTTCGCGTGTGCCACAGCGCAGGCCAGCATGCACTGCATGCATCCCACACATTTCTCCGGATTGACAATGACTTGTTTCATCGGTCCTCCTTTGGGCGCATGTTTGACCTGTAATCCGCCGGATGGCATGTCTTTTCATGCACCCATCTGAAAGCATCCATTTACAGCAATTTGCTGAAATCAAACTGTAAAGACATCAGGTATGCCTTTGGCATCCGGACAGGAACCCGGTTTTCGATCATGGCCCGCAGGATGCCCCCCTGTTCAATCCGGTTGATCAGGACGGCGCCCACAAGCATATCGCCGCGAAATACCAGGCTTCTGTAATGACCGGCTTTTTCACCCCCGGCCTGGATGATCTCAAGATCATCCGTTTTTTCCGGATTCGCCAGTCCCATGGTCATGACATCCAGGTTGTAAATTCTCATGACGTTCCGTCCCAGACTGCCCGGACAGGCCACCTTTCTGCCGGCCATGTTGAAACCGGCGATTCTGCCCTGGGTGGCGGCTTCCGGCCAGATGGCATTGATCCAGCGGGTTTGACGGGCAATATCAAAGGTCTCGGCCGCATCACCGGCTGCATAGATATCCGGGGCACTGGAACAAAGATACGGATCCACCTGAATACCATAACCAATCTCGATGTCGTTTTCCGGGATGAACCCCAGAGACGGGTCCACACCCTTGCCCACGATGACAAGATCACAATCCAGTGTTTCACCTGAATCCAGGCGGGCGTTTCTGACCGTTGCACCGCCGTCAAACGCAGTGACACTGACCCCGACTTTGACAGACAGGCCATGGGCTTGAAGTTCTTTAAGAATCATTTTCCCGGCGGTTTCATCCACCTGCATGGCCAGGGGATAAGGCGATGTGATCAGCATGGTGACCCTGATTCCCCGTTTCAACAGGGCATGGGCAGACTTGAATCCCACCAGTCCACCCCCCAGCACCAGGGCGTTTTCCACCCCCAGTGAAATGGCCGACAGCTGGTCCAGAACGTCTTTCTGGGTCCGCATGGTGAAAATATTGCCCAGATCTGCGCCCGGAACCCTTATCTGCCTGGCATCGGCGCCGGAAGCAATCAACAGCGTCTGAAAATCGATGGCTGTTCCGTTTTCAAGACGAATGGCTTTGTTTTCCACATCAAGGTGGACCACACGATGTCCCAGAACCGGCGTAATGTTCAGGTCTTCATAAACATTGCCTGAAAAAAGGGGCAACTTCGCGTGGGGTTCGGATCCTTCCAGGACATAGGAGATCATGGGGCGGCTGTATGGGGGGAACGTCTCGTCACTGACCATGAAAATGGCCGCGGTGGTGTCCATCTCGCGGATGGCCCTGGCAGCGTTGATCCCGGCAATTCCGTTTCCGATAATCAGGTGTTTCATGACACCTCCGCAGGTTCCAGAAAAATGATACATATCCGTAATCAGAACCCGGCTGATTTGTCAAGAAAAAATAAAAATCATATGCCCCCTCAAATAACAAGAGAAATCAACCCTGCTCACCGTCGGGGTAAAATATGCGGTTGACAACGGCGCGTCCCGTATGCGAATAATTTCGCACACGATTGTGATGACCAACGGACTGAAAGGAGACCTATTTCGTGACTTCCCCAATCAGGCGTCTGCCTCTTGAGATGTCAGTTCATGTCGACTGATATTGCCAGACATGCACCCATGGGCATGTTTGCCATGGATGGTGATTTCAGGATTGTTTTCTGGAATCCGGCAGTAGCGTCCATTACCGGAATACCCGCTGAAAAAACCGTCAACTGTCTGCTTTTTGACATTTTCCCGGCCCTTGTTGATACGGATTTGTGCCGTTTGTATGACAATCCGAAGCCTTTGAAACGAATTGATCTCTGCCTTGAATCCGGGGAACTGTTCCCGGAAAAATCCAGACCCGAAGAAAATAGGTATTACACACTGAGGACCAGCTTGATTTTGGATCGTGATCGGGTTAAAGGCAGCGTGATCATGCTGGAGGATACCACGGAAAAGGTGCTTTCTGAAAATGCCCTCAGGGAAAGCGAGCGCCGGCTTTCCACCCTGATGAACAACCTTCCCGGCATGGCCTACCGTGCCAGAAATGATGACCAGTGGACCCTGGAATATGTGAGCAAAGGCAGCACGGAAATTGTCGGATATGACAGTTCTGATCTTCAGGGAAACCCTCTGAACAAATTCAGTGAACGGGTCCATGCCGATGATCAGAAAAAAATCTGGGAACAAATCCATTCCGCCGTGGCTGACAAAAAATCATTTGAGCTGTTTTACCGCCTTCGGACCACCCGGGGAGAATACAAATGGGTATGGGAACAAGGAACTGGAGTTTTCGACGATGATGGAAGAATGGTGGCACTGGAGGGATATGTCAACGACTTCACCGCCCAGAAGGTCACGGAACTGGAACTGAGACGGGAAAATGAACGGCTCAGATCCAGTATCAAAGACAGATACCGGTTTGGTGACATGATCGGTAAAAGCGAGGCCATGCAGACCGTTTACGAAACGATTCTCAAGGCCGCCGCCACAGATACCAACGTAATCATTTACGGAGAATCCGGCACGGGGAAAGAACTGGCTGCCCGGGCCATTCACCAGCTCAGCGAACGCAGGGACCATCCCTTTGTCACACTCAATTGTGGTGCGGTATCAGAAACGCTTCTGGAAAGTGAATTTTTCGGCCACGCAAAAGGGTCCTTTACGGGTGCGGACCGGGATAAAAGAGGGTATATCGAAGCTGCCGACGGTGGCACATTGTTTCTGGACGAAATCGGCGAAATATCTTTGAAACTCCAGATTCAACTGCTGCGGGTGCTTGATAAAAAAGAATTTCAACCCGTGGGAACCACCCGAACAAAAAAATCGGATATCCGCATTGTCGCCGCCACCAACCACAATCTCAAAACACAGGTAAAGCAGGGCCGTATCAGACAGGATTTTTTTTACCGGATTCATGTATTGTCCATTCACCTGCCACGACTTTCGGAGCGGAAAGAGGATATTCCCCTTCTGGTGGATTTTTTTCTGGACCAGTATCGGCAGAAAGGAATTTCCGGTGACATCCCCGCTTCGGTCAAGGACCTGTTTCTAACATATCACTGGCCCGGAAATGTCAGAGAACTCCAAAACGCAGTCATGCGCTACCTTACGATGAAACGGATCGATTTTATGGATCAGGATATGCCTGTTCCTGAAACATCGATATCCACATCGGAGTGTGACGATCTGACTTCTTTGAAACGCATGATGCAGCAATACGAAAAACAGATCCTCCTGCAGATGCTGGAAAAACATCACTGGAACCGGACACATGTGGCCAGACTGATGGATATAGACAGAAAAACATTGTTTACCAAAATAAAAAATCATCACCTCGCGCCGTTTCAATAACTCCCCATATCGGGGTGAAAACACCCCAAATTAATCCCCCCTTTTTTGACCTCTTTCTTCAGTAACCATCGGTATTTCCGTTCTTTCATGTGGTGAAAACACCCCACTCTTCCTTTATTCAGATTCTTTATTCACGGGAATAATATTAGATAAATCCCTTTAAATTCAAATATTTAAAAAATAAGCCGGCTGCTGGCATACAATTTGTATATAAGCATTTGCCTGAAATGGAATATCCATTGCTATCCAGAAACAACAGACGATTGGACTAAAAAAGGAGGAACAATGCCCCGGTTGAGTCTTGGCGCAGGACGGATATATGGAGAGGCTGCTTTTGAAATTCTTGCCAGAGCACAGGCACTGGAAAAACAAGGGCAGCGGGTGCTGCATTTTGAAATCGGTGAACCGGATATGGAAACTCCCGACCATATCGCAGCAGCAGGGATTCAGGCAATTCGTGACAGAAAAACCCATTATGTGCCCTCTCTTGGATTGATGGAACTTCGCGAGGCGGTCGTGGAAGAAATAAAAAACACCCGGGGATATGCCCCGGACATCGACCAGGTGGTCATCACCCCGGGATTGAAACCCGGGATTTTTTTTTCGATGCTGGCCACGGTCGATCCCGGTGATGAGGTGATTTTTCCTGATCCGGGCTATCCGGCCTACGGATCAGCCGCTGCCATGATCGGTGCGGATCCGGTTCCCGTCCCGCTCCTGGAAGAAAACGGCTTCCGAATGAATCCGGATGATGTCCGGCAGCGGGTGACTGGAAAAACCAAAGCGATCATTATCAACTCACCCCAGAATCCCACCGGCTCCGTGATGACAAATGATGAACTGCGTGACATCCATGACATTTCCCGGGAACATGATTTTTTCGTCATTTCCGACGAAGTGTATTCCAAGATGACCTATGACGGCACCCCGGCCCCCAGCATTACCACGTATGACCGGGCCCGGGAGCGGACCATTCTGCTGGACGGGTTTTCTAAATGCTATGTCATGACGGGCTGGCGGCTGGGCTACATGGTCGTGCCCGCCGTCATGGCGGATCGGCTTCGGGATTACCTGGTATCGGCAGTGTCCTGCACGGCCGCCTTCACCCAGTGGGCCGGGGTGGAAGCGTTGACCGGGGATCAGTCATTTATACCGGGGATGATGGAGCGGTTCATCCGGAAACGGGACCGGATCGTTCACGGATTGAATCAGGTGCCTGGGATGCACTGCCGGTTGCCGGAAGGAGCGTTCTATGCCTTTGTAAACATCCGGGGAACCGGCATGACCAGTCAGGCATGTTCCGAATATATCCTGAATGAATGCGGGGTGGCCACAGTTCCGGGAACAGCGTTCGGGACCGCCGGAGAGGGATATGTGAGATTTTCTTATGCCACCTCCCTTGATCAGATTGACGAGGCTGTGGAACGGCTCATCACCGCATTTTCCTGATGAGCTCTGCCTGATTTCAAGTCACACACAGATGATTTTACCGGAGAAAAAATGAAAAAGAAACAAACCAATGAAAAAATTACCTGGTTGACCGCCTATGATTATTCCACTGCCATGTTTGCGGAAAAAGCCGGCATGGATATGCTGCTGGTTGGAGACTCTCTGGGCATTTGTTTACGGCTATGACGGCACCATTCCGGTCACCATGGAACAGTGCATCGGTCACAGCGAGGCGGTGCGGCGGGGGGTGCCCCTGTTACCAAGGCATTTGCCGAAACCATCGGGGCCGACGGATTCGCTGCGGATGCCGGATCAGCAGCAAAACTGGCCAAATCCTTTATCAAATGAAGGGGCTGTTCAATGAACAAAATTGAAAAAATCTACCACCATTCCCTGAACATACTTTCGGAAGTGGGAATCAAACTCAAGCATCTGGAAGTGCTGAATATTCTTGATGAAAACGGCATTAAAATCAATGAAGAAACCGCATTTTTCACCCCTGAACAGGTGAGGCACTGGATATCCAAAGCCCCTGAATCCTTTACCCTGTATGCCAGAAATTCGGCCTACAACATCGTAATCGGAAATCAGCACCGGCATTTCATGTCAGGCTATGGCTGTGCCGCCATTTACGATAAGAACGGGGCTGCCCGGGACAGTCTGCTGTCCGATTATGTCTGTTTTGCGCGGCTGGTTCATCAGTGTGGTCATTTTTCAATCAATGGTGGAATCCTGGCACAGCCCAATGACGTGCCGGCGGAAATCAGTCACCTGATCATGACCTATGCCGCCATGATAACATCTGACAAATGCCTCATGGGCATACCAGGAAACGAAGACCAGGTGACCCAGATCATGGAGATGGCCGCACTATTGTTCGGCGGCAGGTCCGTCCTGGAAAAAACCCCCCGGATTCTGACCATGGTGAGCACCATCAGTCCGCTACTGATAGATGAGATGGATCTGAGTATCATTCTGGTTTCCGCCCGGTACAATCAGCCGATGATCATTTCACCAGCATCCACAGCCGGCACCACCGGACCCATCGATCTGGCCGGTAACCTGGCATTATCCACTGCGGAAGCCCTGGCAGCGATTGTGATCGCCCAGATCATCCGCCCCGGCGTGCCCGTGGTGTTCGGCCTGCAAAGCAATGTCGCCAATTTGAGAACCGGCAATATCTCTGTGGGTTCTCCGGCGTATTCTCTCCAGAAAAAAGCGGTCTGTGAACTGGCCAGATACCTGAAACTGCCCAGCCGTTCAGGAGGCGCCACCACGGATGCGGCGGTGATTTCCCCCCAGGCGGGGTATGAAAGCATGCTGTCGCTGATGGCAGCTTATCAGAATGGGGTGAACCTGATTATTCACAGCGCTGGCATCCTTAACAGCTATGCTGCCATGTCCTATGAAAAATTCATGATGGATCTGGAGCTGATGGATATGATAATGCAATACGAGGCCGGCTTTGAAGTGAATGACGACACATTGAATCTGGAGCTGATCAAATCGGTCGGTCCGGGAGGCCATTTCGTTGGGACCCCCGATACCATGAGAAAATGCCGGTCTCATTCCAGACAACCCAGAATCGGGGTGCGGGAAAATTTCGGCCGCCGCCCCCCCCTGGAAAAATACTTTGAAAATATAGAAAAAGGACTGGAACAGATGCTCAGGGAATACAAGCAACCGGATATGCCTCCGGACATCCTGCGGCGTCTCAAAGAATTCATGGCCGGTCAGGGGATTCCCGCCCCGGTCCTGGAACAGCTGAACCATCTGACCTGTAACCTGGAGGACTTTTGAATGTATTATCAAAACCGCGACCGGAACATACATGCCGCCTGGACCCGGAAAAATCATACCTGCTACGGCATGGGGCTCGGTATCATGGTGCTGGATGATGCCTATCCGGGATTTCCGGGGGATGTGAGAAACGCCAGTGCCTTTCCCTATCCCGTCCAATATGAAATCGCCGCCGGCGTCGATAATTATACCCTGGTATGGGAACCGGATAAAACACCCTGCAGGCAGGCGATTCTGAATGCTGCGGCAAAACTCGAAAAGATGGGATGCAGAGCCATTGCAGCGGAATGCGGGTATTTTGCGTATTTTCAGAAGGATGTGGCCAACCATGTCAATGTGCCTGTGTTCATGTCCAGCCTGCTTCAGGTGCCTTTTATCCAGCAGTTGATCGGACCGGATCGGTCCGTAGGAATCGTCTGTGCCCAGAAACGTTTTTTAACCGATATTCATCTGACCCAGGTGGGTATCGATTTATCCAGCAACTTTTGTATAGCCGGTGCTCAGGATGAATATGGCTGTCCGGAATTTGACAACCTCTGGGACCATGAAAAGCGGCCGGACATTCCCCGGATCGACTATGAAAAAGCAGAAACAGATATGGTGGGCATCTGCCGGCGGTTTGTGGATTCCAGAAATGATATCGGGGCATTGATGCTGGAATGTACAGGCATGCAGCCGTTTGCCCGGCGGATTCAGCAGGCCGTGGATCTGCCTGTTTTCAGCTGGGGCACCCTTTTGGACTACGCCTATTCCGTGGTGGTGCACAGGGATTATTACGGCCATGTGTAACCGCCTTCATTCACCATAAGACCATGGCGGCTGACGGACACGCCATAAAATGAAACAGCCGATCAACAAACCGATTCTGCATATCAGAGAATAAAAGGAGACAAGAAACATGCCTGTTGAAGACCCCGAACGAATCAACCCTTCTGTGTCCATGACAATGGTTTCAGAAAACCAGCTGGATGAAATTTTCGAAGCCGCTTTGACCGTGCTGTCAAAAACCGGATTCAAGATGACCCATGACGGGGCAAAACAGATCTGCCGATCCGCCGGATGTCAGGTAGATGCCGACCGGGTAAGGGTTCCCCGGGCTGTGGTGGAACAAAGCATTCAGACCGCCCCCAAAGGCTTCACCATCTACGACCGCCTGGGCAACCCGTCCCTGGATCTGAGGGGAAGGAACAGTTATTACGGCTGCTCCACCGGATCTCCCTATACCCTGGATTTTGAAACCGGTGAAATCAGACCCACCCGCTACAAAGACCTGGAAATCGGTGCCCTTGTTTCCGATGCACTGCCCAACATCGACTGGGTGATGCCCTTTGGCACTACCCAGGACACCCCTAAGCACGCTTCCTTTCTGTATGATTTTGAAGCCTGCGTATCCAACACCACCCTGCCGGTGATGTTTTTGAGTGAAGGACAGCAAGACAGCCTGTATATCCAGAAAATGGCGGCCGCGTGTGTCGGGGGCAAAGAGTCCCTCGAAAGCAAGCCGTTTCTGATGGCTTATCCGGAACCCATCACCCCGCTTTTCTACCCCGGAGAGGTGGTGAGCCGGGCATTTCTGGCGGCAGACTGGGGAATCCCCCAGTGCCCCGGCACCTCCCAGATCATCGGTGCGACCAGTCCGGTGACCATGGCCGGTTCCGTGGTGCTCTGGCTGGCAGAAGCCCTGATGAGCGTTGTTGTCCTGCAGCTGTACAAACCCGGTGCCAAAATCTGCCTGAGCGGTAATTTTGGAAAATTTGACATGGCCACCACAGTCAGTGCGATTGCCTCCCCTGAAACCTGCATGTGCCTGGCCGTCGAAGCCCAGATGGGACAGCGCCTGGGACTTCCCACCTGGGGGCTTGCCGGGGCTTCGGATTCCATGCTGCTGGATGGACAGGCCGGCGTGGAAGCGGCATTTTCCATTTTATCCCAGGGGCTGTCCGGGTTGAACCTGATTCATGATGTCGGATACCTGGGCGCCGGCATGATCTGTTCCCCGGAAATGCTGGTGCTGGGGGATGAAATCTGCGGCATGACACGACACCTGCTCCGGGGAATCACCGTGGATGCAGACACCCTGGCAGCCGAAGTGATTGACAAGGTAGGGCCGGGCGGCAATTTTATTCAATCACCCCATACCTTCATGCATTTTAAAAAAGAATCCTGGTTTCCGGACATTATGAAACGATTTTACAAAGACCGGTGGGAACAGAGCGGTTCCCCGGACACCCGGGAAAGGGTCAGAAAAAAATTATCAAAAATCATCCAGACCCACCAGCCGGCCGCCCTTGATCCCGAAGTAAAAGCGGAGCTAGAAAAAATTCGTCAGCAAGGGGAGTCTGTTTTATAACTGAAAGAAGCGTCTTTCTCATGAATACCGGCCGACGGTCAATTCAGGTCTGCAAACACCTCCCGGATCTTTTCCATAGCCCAGTCGATGTCCGGTTTTGTGATCACCAGGGGCGGGGCGAAACGGATGATCCAGGTGTGGGTTTCCTTGCACAGGATGCCTTTCTGCTGAAGCGCCTCACAGATGGCCCTGGCACCGCCCGGGATGTCTTTGTGCAGCTCCACGGCGATCATCAGGCCGATGCCACGGACCTCTTTGACGGCCGGATGCTGGATTTGCCGCAGCTGTTCCAGAAAATACGCCCCCATGGCGGCGGCGTTGTCGATCATGTTTTCTTCCACCAGGACTTTCAGGGCGGCCCGGGCCACGGCACAGGCCAGGGGGTTGCCGCCAAAGGTGGAGCCGTGCTGGCCCGGCTGGAGCAGTCCCAGCACGGCCTCGTTGGACAGCACGGCCGATACGGGGTAGAATCCGCCGGACAGGGCCTTGCCGATCAGGGTGAGGTCCGCCTGGACCCCTTCGTGTTCCTCGGCCAGCAGTTTGCCGGTGCGGCCCAGGCCGGTCTGGATCTCATCTAAAATCATGAGCACGTTCTTTTGGGTGCAGATCTCTCTGACCCTTCTCAGATATCCTTTGGGCGGAATGATGACTCCGGCTTCCCCCTGGACCGGTTCCGCCAGGAATGCCACGGTATTGGGGGTAATGGCCGCTTCCAGGGCATCGGCATCCCCAAAAGGAATGACGGTGAATCCCGGGGTGAACGGTCCGAAGTTCTCCCGTGCATTGTCATCCGTGCTGAATCCGATGATGGACAGGGTCCGGCCATGAAAATTATCCGCGCATACGATGATCTCAGCTTTGTTTTTTGCCACACCCTTGGATTCATATCCCCATTTTCTGGCACATTTGACCACGGTTTCCACGGCTTCAGCCCCGGAGTTCATGGGCAGCACCTTGTGGGAATCGGTCAGGGCGCACAGTTCTTCATATAACAGGGGCAGCTGATCGTTGCGAAACGCCCGGGAGGTGAGGGTGAGTTTTTTGGCCTGGTCCACCATGGCCTTGTATATTTTCGGGTGGCAGTGCCCCTGGTTCACGGCGGAATATGCGGACAGGCAGTCCATGTATTGATTGCCTTCCACATCCCACACCCATATGCCCGATCCTTTGCTTAATACAACATCCAGGGGCTTGTAATTTTTTGCCCCGAAGCGGTTTTCCTTTTTGATCAGTTCTGTTGTTTTCATTGCAACTATCCTTGTATATCGATTGGCTCAGAGCCGCTCAGTCCATACCCATCCGGGCCTCCACCCCGGCAATTTCCCTGAGAATCTGTTGTCTTTCCTCCGGGGAAAGGTCCGGGGCCGCCAGTTTTTTCTGCAGCGCCAGAAGGATCATCTCCTCTCTGTATTCCCGGCAGGTATATGTACCGGTTGAATGATTGGATGTCATGGGTAGTGGGTTTTTCCTTTTCAACAGTTTCTCTGTCTTACTACCATACTTTTCCGGAAAAAACCAGGCCGGCTGAAGCTGAACGGCGGGTGCCGGTTTCTTTGCATGTCTTCATCACTGTGCTTGACGAAGGAAATTTAGCATGATAAAAATGAAATTACAAATGAAATTGAATTTTTGCGAGGCACCGCCATGTTGGATGTATCCAGAACCACCGATACCGTGCTCATGGTCCGGCCCCATGACTTCGGGTTCAACGAGGAAACCGGGCAGGACAATGAATTCCAGCATCCCCTGGACTTATCGGAGACAGAGATCAACCACAAAGCCAATGCCGAGTTTCAGGCCATGGTGGATACCCTGAGACAGGAAGGGGTCACGGTATTGATCCTGGAAAAACCGGCCAGGGACTACCCAAGGACCCCGGATGCCATTTTCCCCAACAACTGGTTTTCCACGGAACACGACGGCACCCTGATCACCTACCCCATGGCCACCATCAGCCGGCGCTATGAACGGCGGCCCGAAGATGTGGAAAAACTGCTGCTGGCCCATGGTTACAAGATCCGGAATGTGATTCACGTGGGTGCCCTGGACGAACGCGAACGGTTTCTGGAAGGCACCGGAAGCATGGTGATCGATCACCGGGCCGAGGTGGTGTATGCAGCAAGGTCCCACCGCTGCCACGAAGCGCAGTTTGACAATTTCATCCGGCTGCGGTTCTACAAGGAAGGGATTCTGTTCGATACCCGAAGCTCCAGCGGCAGGCCCATATATCATACCAACGTGATCATGAGCATCGGGGACCGGTTCGCTGTCATATGCCTGGACTGTATACCGGATCCGGCCCAGCGGGACCGGGTTAAAACTTCGCTGGAACAATCGTTTGAAGTGATCGAAATCTCCATGGATCAGATGGAAAATCATTTCTGCGGCAATATTCTGCAGGTCAACTCCGCCGGGGGCCGTCCCCTTATTGTCATGTCCCGGCGGGCTGAACAGGGATTTACCCCTTCCCAGTCAGCGCGTCTGTCCCGGTACGGGAAGATCCTTCCCATTGAGCTGGACACCATCGAACAGGTGGGGGGTGGCAGTGCCCGGTGCATGATGGCTGAAATTTTCTCTGAAAAAAAATAAGGGCCCGTGGGTGAAGATCAGATGTCATTTCAGTGTCCCGACATGCTCCGTCACGAAATTCTGGAGCCGGTCCATGGCCTGGTTCAGCCGTTCCCGGGGAAGGGTGCAGGCGATACGGATACACCCTTCGCAACTGTTGCCAAACGCATATCCCGGCACTACCACCACCTGCTCGCTGTTGAGCAGGCGGACGGTAAAGTCCCTGGATTTGGGGTGGATACGGTGTATGTCGGCAAACACATAAAAGCTGCCGTGGGGCCGTACCAGGCGGACGCCCGGCATGGCTGTCAGGCGGTCACAGACCAGGTTGACCCGCTGTTCAAAGACGGCGGTCATCTGTTCGATAACCCCGGGGTCCAGGTCCAGCGCCGCAATGGCGGCCCGCTGTCCCACACTGGAGGCACAGGCCGTGGAATAGTTGACCACCTTGAGCATCTGGCTGATGAGGCTTTCAGGTCCATAGCAGAACCCGATGCGCCAGCCGGTCATGGCATAGGTCTTGGAGAACGATTTGACCACCAGGGTCTGCCGGTCCATGCCCGGCCGGGTATAGATGGATTCCGGCCGGCCCGCAAATGTGATCCGGTCGTAAACTTCGTCGGATATCACCACCAGGTTGTGGCGCCGGGCAATCTCCGCAATCCGGTCCAGCAGCTCCCCCGGAAGAACCGAACCGGTCGGGTTGTTGGGAGAATTGAGTAAGAGAATGCGGGTTCTGGGGGTGATTGCTGCTTCAATCCGGTCGGGATCCGGTAAAAAACCCTGATCAAATCGGGTTTCGACCGGCACGGCACAGCCCCGGGCAAAAATGATATGCGCCAGATAATCCGGAAAATGGGGTTCCATCAGCAGCACCTCATCCCCGGGTTCCAGCAGGGTCCTGAAAGCGGCGGAAAGGGCACCCATGGCGCCGTGGGTCACGAGGATCATGGCCTGGGTCACGGGCCGCCCCGAGGTTGTGCTCAGAAGATCCGCCAGTTTCTGCAGCAGTTCGGGGTCTCCCTGGGACGGGGTGTAATGGGTAAAGCCGTTTCTGGCATCCTCAAACGCCCGGGCCGTGATCTGGGGAGGTGTTGGAAAATCGGGCTCCCCAATGCCCAGATTGATCACATCGGGCATGCCGTCTGCCAGCTGCCCCATTTCCCGGATCACCGAATATCTCAGTTCCCGGATGCTTTCTGACATCTGAATCGCCGTCATCGTATTTCCTTTTTTCAAATATTTCGCGTCCGCCTGTGCCGGGCCGTCACAGATAGCCCAGAAGACCGGGAATCCAGAGAATGGCTGCGGGAACATAGGTCACCAGCAGAAGAACCGCCAGCTCCAGGGCCAGAAAAGGCATCACGGACCGGATGATCTGGCTCAGACTGATTCCGGTCACTCCGCAGACCACAAAGAGACAGACCCCTAACGGCGGGGTCAGCAAACCCACGGCAATATTCAACACCATGATCAGCCCGAAATGGAGCGGATCGATACCCAGGGCGCTGGTGACCCCAAGCAAGGTGGGAGCCAGGATGATAATGGCGGCTCCGCCTTCCAGAAACATGCCGATGAACAGCAGAAAGA
>JAVVEQ010000017.1:0-55326 GCA_032250905.1 Desulfotignum sp.
AACATGCCTTGAACCGACAACCGCAAGTCCGCCACCTTCCAGAAGCGCCGGATTTCCACATCCATAGATAACCGCAGGAGCATCTTCGCGCAGCCGGGTTTTCAATCGTTTTGGATACAAACCATCTGCACGGCTTAATACCCAAACCGCCCGTGACTGCCATTTTTCAATGGCCTGACTCAGCAGGAAACCACGGCCCAGCAGACGCTGAAGCCGTTCCCTGTCCACGATGTTTTCACACTTCTCAAACAGCGCTTCAGCACCTTGTCCCAATAAATCCACCGGTTGATGCCGATGTGCCATTAAACAGCGTGCCAGTTTCTTATATTCTCCCGGAGTCAGACACTCTGCAGATTTTGAACCCTGCTTGATGATAAGCGGTGCCGTCAGCAGAAGAATCGCCTTGGTATTATCAGAAATGGGCATCATTACATGTTCCTTCCAGTTAGCGAAAGTGCCATCGGCCAGACCTCACCACTGCCATTTTTGCGCAGCAGCCATGCACACACCGTCAAAGTCCAGCGGGAATCCACCATGTCATCCACCAGCAGAACCGGGCCGGAGGGAATTTTGCTGCTGGAAACTCCCAGAGATCCATCGACATTAAGGGCTTGCTGCACACTATTTGCCATTGTTTTCTGTTGCGGCCGCTGCTCTGTCTTTTGCAGTACGGCATGAAACGGCAGTCCCATTTCAGCTGCCAGCCGTTGCGCATAATCAGGAATCAGATCCGGATGGCGCAATGAAGGAACACATGTCACCCAGAAAGGTTCCGGTTCAGGATTCCAGTCACGTATCATGTCTATGCAGGCATTGACCAGCTCAACAGAAAAATGGTTTTCGTGATATTTTCCATTCCTCACCAAAGTGCCCCATCCGGCATCACCCCACACACAAAGTACCTTGCCGGGCTGCATCTGGAGATGGCCTGGTATTTTTCCTCTGGTCTGATACCGGGGCATACCTCCTGCAGGCCACTGACGTCTGGGGTCAATATCCAGACTGCTGCGCCTCAGAAAGGACACGGCTTCAATCACCAGGGATGGATCAACAGTAGTTGGCAAAGGGGGCAGTGACGGTGGATCGATCTTTTCCGGATCTCCATCAAGGGCACGAACAAGAAATGCCATATGGGATCCGAACGGCAGGCTGACATAATCCTGCATTTCTTTTTGTTCAACCCGTCTGAGCGCTGTGAGACGTTCCGCGCGATCCCAGAACTCTTTGCCAAGGGTGGCGGCTGTCAGCTGCCATTTGGTCCCCTGTTTCACGATCGGGGCAGGGGATTCCAAAGACAGAAGTGAGATTGTCTTTTCGATCCGTCCTTTGCTTAAATTCACCTGTTTCATGAGCTGTGGTACAGAAAGGCCGTCTGGTGCGGATTCGAATGCATCGAGTATGACAGACACCTCTTTTGGCGTCGGGAATGCGCTGCTGATATACCAATCTTGTAATATCAACTTCTTCTTCACCGCTGAGCAGAATCCCATAGGCAGCATTCAATGCACGACCGGCCCGCCCCACCTGCTGATAATAAGCCACCACCGAACCAGGCGTCTGATAATGAATGACAAAGGCAAGGTCTGGCTTGTCAAATCCCATGCCCAATGCGGTGGTGGCGACCAATGCCTTAATCTGATTATTCAACAACGCTTCTTCAAGTTGCTCCCGGCTGTCTCCGGTCTTTCCGGTATACGCCTCCACATTAAATCCCCGGTTTTTCAACCAGTCACTCACCTGGTTGGCATCCCGAATAGTCAGTGTATAAATGATGCCATGACCATCCAGTTCAGCAAGCCGTTGCGCCAGCCAGGCAAGACGTTCCGCCTGTCTGGGCAGCCGGATGGTTTGCAAAGTAAGGGAAGGACGGTTCAAGTCTCCGCGCGACACTTCAATCTTCCGGCCAAGGATTTCTCTGATGTCATCCATTACCCGGTTATTGGCAGTTGCAGTTGTGGTAAGCAGCCTGAGATTGGGCGGCAGGGTCTGAACAATTCGTTCCAGAAGACGGTAGTGAGGTCTGAAATCATGGCCCCAGTCCGATATACAATGGGCCTCATCGATCACAAGCAAAGAAATCCGGTCTGCAATATCCGCCAGCACCTGTGAACGGAAATAGTCATTGGCCAGCCGTTCGGGTGAGATCAAAAGAATGTCGACATCATCTCTGGTGATCTTTGCCTGAACATCCTTCCATGCATTCTGGTTGTCTGAATTGATGGTTGCCGCCCTCACTCCCATCCGTTCAGCTGCTGCAATCTGATTCCGCATAAGAGCCAGCAGCGGAGAAATCAACAGAACCGCTCCGGCACCAGCATCTCTGAGCATTCTGGTTGAAATGAAATAGACAAAACTTTTTCCCCAACCGGTTTTTTGAACAACCAGCAGGCGACTTCGGCCTTCTACAATATAACGAATGGCATCTTCCTGATCTTCACGAAAAACAGCATCCGATATTCCGGAACCTTTTCGAAGCAGTTCTATGGCACGTGCATGGGAATATTCCATTTCCGGTCCTCATAAAATTTTCATCATCAGCAAGGGCATGATTTCCGGGACAACCTGCTGAATTTCATCGCGAAGCCTATCCACCGTATGATCGACGGAGATTTCAATGTTATCCAGTACCACAGATGTTCCGGCTTTGTCCACAATTTGATCCAGAATGGATCCTGCCCGAAGGGAGCGCTGTCTGGCTGTCAGATCCCTCCTTGCTGTTCTGTCTCAGCTGACAACTGCTGAAGGGTGACGTTGTCTTCTCTTTAACCCGGAAGAGTATCGGTATTCTTTTCCATCATTTATGGCATGAATTGTGCTATTCTTATTATATAATTTTTAAATTTCACCCGATCGAAAGACAGAAACGTTATGATCAGACCACGCGGCAGAAAAATTCGGCACCAGGTCGAAGAGATCCTCCACCATCCAGACCGGCAGACAGCGCTGGAAAGGCTGGCCAGAATCCCGGATGATCAGCTGAAAGGACATCTGTTTTTTTATTTATACAACCAGGATACACTGATCCGGTTTCGCAGCGTGACCGCCATGGGACAACTGGGGTCCCGTATGGCTGACAACCACATGGAAAAGGCCCGGGACCTGATGCGGCGATTCATGTGGAATCTCAATGATGAGTCCGGGGGCATCGGCTGGGGGTCTGCTGAAGCCATGGGAGAAGTTTTAAGCCGGCATCCGGGCCTGGCTGCGGAATTCGACTCTGTTTTGTTTTCCTTTCTGGATCCAGTAGCCAATTTCATCGACAATCCCCAGCTGCAGCAGGGGATTTTGTGGGGTATCGGCACTTATGCAGAAACTGCCCCTGATCAGATCACCTCTTACAGGGCCTCATTGATTTTTCCATTTCTGGCTGAAAAAGACCCTGTGAAAATAGCCTATGCGATCCGGGCGCTGAAGCATGCCGGGCGATTGGGTCCGGAACACCTTTCTGAACATCTGCTTGAAGATCGGACAAAAATTGAGATGTATACCGGGTGGACGTTTGAAACCAACCGGATCTGTGACCTGGTCCGGGAGACGCCCCAACAGAGGAATGCCCGATGACTGCCAAAAAATGTGATAAAAATATTGCCCGCACCATTGATCTGGCCAGGGAGATGATCGATCTGGCGCATCTGGGATATGATCATCATGAAGATCCCGGCTGCGGGGTGCTTTACGGCATTCTGCTGGATTCCGGATACCGGATCCTGGATCTGGCAATGAAAGAAAAACAGGCCCATATCAACAAGGGATGGTGGTTTGATACCGTCAAGGATGATGAACAGCCATGAAACGACCGACCATTGACCTGGGTTCCTGCATTTTGTGTGAAATCTGTGTGGAACTGGCCCCCCATGCCTTTGAAATCAGTGATTCCGGCTTTGTCCAGGTCCGGGAACTCAATGACTACGAAGATGAGGACATTCATGAGGCCGTGAAAAACTGCCCCAAAGACTGCATTACCTGGGAAGATGAGTGAACGGCTTTTCCCTGGAAAACAAAAAAAGTCATTGCGATTGATACATAAACGTGTCATTTAAGGCATCAGATGTGTGCCATATGAACCGATTTGCCGCCAGAGATGACATGATATGAAAAACCCTGCTCACAGCCTGCTCGACCGTGACAACCTGAATCTGGTGCTGGACAACCTCAAACAGGGCGTCATCGCCCACACACCGGAACGGATTATCACGGTATTTAACAAAGAAGCGGAAAAAATAACCGGATACACCAAACAGGAAGTGCTGGGGAAAGACTGCCACCAGATATTCGGATCCCCTTTCTGCGGAACCAAATGTTCATTCTGCAATGATACGCCTGATTTTTTTTCTGACACCAAAGAGTATCCGATCGTCTTTGTCACCCGCGAGGGGGATACCCGGCAGCTTGAAATGACCGTATCACCGGTCATAGACAACCATGGAGAGTTCAAAGGCGTCATTGCATCGTTCCGGGACCTGACCGAGGCCATCAGCCTGTCCCTGAAAGCGGAAACCCTGTCCAGCTTCAACGGCATTATCGGCAAAGACCATACCATGCAGGAGATTTTCCAGCAGATCCGGGATGTGGCGCTGTACAGCTATCCGGTGCATGTATCCGGAGAAACCGGCACCGGCAAGGAAAGGGTGGCCAATGCCATTCATGATATCTCTGCCTATGGAAACGGCGCGTTTGTGCCGGTGAACTGTGGGGCCATCCCGGAAGGTATCGTGGAAAGCGAGCTGTTCGGCCATGTCAAAGGCGCGTTCACAGGGGCCGTTAAAGAAAGAAAAGGCCGGTTTGAACTGGCGCACCAGGGCACCTTGTTTCTGGACGAGGTCACGGAACTGCCCCTGAAAATCCAGGTCAAGCTGCTGCGGTTTCTTCAGGAAGGCACGTTTGAAAAAGTGGGGGGGGAAAAAAAGGTTTCTGTGGATGTCCGAATCATTTCGGCTGCCAACAACTCACTGAAAGAAGAAGTCCGGTCCGGCCGGTTCAGAGAAGATCTCTATTACCGTCTTAACGTCATCCCGATCCACCTGCCCCCGCTTCGGGAACGGAAAAACGACATTCCCTTGCTGGCAGCCCATTTTCTCAAGCAGGCGGAACAGGAAAACAATGCTGCCATGCCTTCCCTGGCCAGTGAGACCTTGAACCTGCTGCTGGATTATGACTGGCCCGGCAATGTCCGTGAGCTGAAAAACGTGATCCAGTTTTCCGTGGTGCGGTGCCGGGGGGCACAGGTCCTGCCTTCGGATCTGCCTCCGGAGATCACCCAGGGATCAGGCATGTCTGTGACACCCATTCGGGAGCCTGAGATTTCTCTGGGACAGGAACCTTCACGGGGCAAGCTGGATACCGCGTCGGTCAAGGCGGCGTTGACCAAAACCGGAGGGAACAAATCAAAGGCGGCCCGGGTCCTCAGGGTCGGCCGGGCCACCTTGTACCGCTTCTTGAACAATAATGCAGATGCCAGGGAATTCAGCGAACGGTTCTGAAAACCGCCACAGAGATCAATGCCCGAACACCAGTCCCTGTCCGGAATCATCCAGCGTAAAGCGGATCGTATCCCCTTTGACGAATTCCCCTTTCAACAGAGCCAGGGACAACGGGTTTTCGATCTCCCGCTGAATCACCCGCTTCAAAGGCCGTGCCCCGAAGCTGGGGTCATATCCTTTTTCCGCCAGATAGGCCATGGCAGCATCATCCATATGAATGGTCAGACCCCGGGCACCCAGACGCCGGTTGAGATCCTTGATCTGGATGGCGGCAATCTGTTCGATATGTTCCCGGTCCAGCGCATGGAATGTGATGATCTCATCAATCCGGTTCAGAAATTCGGGCCGGAACACCTCTTTCAATGCCCTGGCAATGCCCTGGTCCACCTCTTCCTGTGAAAATCCGCCGCTGGTTCCCGCATCCTGGAGAAACCGGGACCCCACATTGGAAGTCATAATAATGATGGTGTTCCGAAAATCCACAGTCCGGCCGTGCCCGTCGGTCATGCGGCCGTCATCCAGCACCTGGAGCAGAATGTTGAACACATCCGGGTGCGCCTTTTCAATCTCGTCGAACAGCAGCACGGAATAGGGCCGGCGGCGAACAGTTTCGGTCAGAAAACCGCCTTCATCATACCCCACATATCCGGGAGGGGCGCCGATGAGCCGGGCCACGGAATGCTTTTCCATGTATTCGGACATGTCCAGCCGCACCATGGCCTGCTGGCTGTCAAACATGAATTCAGCCAGGGATTTGGCCAGCTCGGTCTTGCCTACCCCGGTGGGACCCATGAAGATAAACGTGCCGATGGGCCGGTCTTCCGGAGACAGTCCGGAACGGGCTCTTCGCACCGCGTTGGACACCGCATCTATGGCCTGGGTCTGGCCGATGACCCGGCGCTTGATATACGACTCCATGTGCACCAGTTTCTCCTGTTCTGCCTCCAGCATCTTGGATACCGGGATACCGGTCCAGACAGACACCACTTCCGCCACATCGGTTTCGTCCACATCTTCCTTGAGCATACGGCTGGTCTGCTGCAGGTCATCCAGTTCCTGCTTCTTGACTTCCAGGTCCCGCTGCAGCTGGGTCATGGTGCCGTACCGGATCTGGGCCACTTTTTCCAGGTCTCCGGAGCGTTCCGCCACCTGGGCCTCGGTCTGGCACCTGTCCAGCTCTTCGCGAATGCCTGAAATCCGCTGGATAAGACTTTTTTCATTGTCCCAGTGCATTTTCATGGGCCCGATCTCCTCGGACATGGCGGCAATCTCTTTTTCCAGTTTTTCCAGGCGTTCTTTTGAGGCCGGATCCTTTTCCTTGAGAAGGGCCTGACGTTCAATCTGGGCCTGGGTGATTTTTCGCTGGACCTCGTCAATGGCACGGGGCATGGAATCGATCTCGATGCGCAGTCTCGATGCGCATTCATCGATCAGATCCACGGCCTTGTCCGGCAGAAAACGATCCGCGATGTACCGGTTGGACAAGGTGGCGGCCGCCACCAGGGCAGCATCCTTGATGCGGATCCCGTGGTGGACTTCATATTTTTCCTTGAGTCCCCGCAGGATGGAGATGGTGTCGGCCACGCTGGGCTCTTTGGCCATTACCGGCTGGAACCGGCGCTCCAGGGCTGCGTCCTTTTCAATATATTTGCGGTATTCGTTCAACGTGGTGGCGCCCACGCACCGCAGAGTCCCCCGGGCCAGGGCCGGCTTGAGCATGTTGGACGCATCCACGGACCCCTCGGATGCCCCGGCGCCGACCACCGTGTGCAGTTCGTCGATGAACAGGACGATCTCGCCTTCAGCTGCTTCCACCTCCTTGAGTACCGCCTTGAGCCGTTCTTCGAATTCACCCCGGAACTTGGCACCGGCCAGGAGCGCCCCCATGTCCAGGGCCACAACCCGCCGGTTTTTCAGGGAGTCGGACACATCCCCTTCCACGATGCGCTGGGCCAGGCCTTCCACAATGGCGGTCTTGCCCACCCCGGGCTCGCCGATGAGCACGGGGTTGTTCTTTCGCCTCCGGGAAAGGACCTGGACGATCCGCCGGATCTCCTCGTCCCGGCCGATCACCGGATCCAGCTTGCCGGTCCGGGCCAGCTGGGTCAGGTCCCGGCCGTATTTTTCCAGGGCCTGGTACCGCTCTTCCGGGTTCTGATCGGTCACGCTCTGGCTGCCCCGGATATCCTTGAGCACAGACAGAATAGCATCTCTTGTCACCCCCTGCCGGGTCAGTATCTCCCCGACTTTGCCTCTGGCACTGGACAATGCCAGCAGCAGATGCTCCAGGCTCACATACTGGTCCTTCATCTTGTCCGCTTCCCGGAATGCGGTATCCAGCACCTGCTGACTGTCCCGGGACAGATAGATATCCGCCGGATTGGACATCTGGGGCAGGTGATCCACCGCCTGTTTCACTTCAGCGGTCACAGCGGACATATCCGCGCCGATTTTTTTCAGGATCGCCACACCCACACCTTCCCGGTCCGCAACCAGACCGTTCAACAAGTGAGCCGGCTCAATGGCTGCGTGGTTTTTTCTCCGGGCCAGTTCATGGGCGGATTGCAGCAACTCCTGGGATTTCATTGTCAATTTATCCAGTTTCATATATCACCTTGGATTCCTTTCATTATTAAATTAAATTTTGAGCATAAAGTAATGCCGCAAAAATGTTCGTCAACCAAACCGGTGTAATTTTCAAAAATCAAACGGATTTCTTCGTTGACACCCACCACTCTGTGGTATATGTTTTAAATTATTGAGGGTGTTTTTTGTCCGAAATCATACGAACAGAATTCAAGGATGCGCATGAATCCAAAAAGTTTCAAATACTTGCGAAACCAGCTGGGCAAAACCCAGAAAGAGCTGGCTCAGCTTCTGGGTATTTCCATCAAGGCGATCCACAGTTATGAGCAGGGTTGGCGCAAGATCCCCCACCATGTGGAACGGCAGTCCCTGTTTCTGCTGTACAAGACATTGAATCCGGACCCGTATGCCCAAAAATGCTGGGATATCAACCAGTGTTCGGGCACCCGCCTTGAAAACTGCCCGGCTTGGGAATTCAAATCCGGTGATCTGTGCTGGTTCATCAACGGCACCCGTTGCAATGGAGAATCTTATCAATCCTGGGCGGAAAAAATGGATGCCTGCCGGAAGTGTCCGGTATTCATCCAACTTTTCGAACCAGACAAAGGATGTGTTAAAAATGAATGATACCTTAAAATACCCTTCCGTCTGCCGGATCGGTGGCGATCATATGCCTGATCCCCGCAGTTTACTGCCAAAGGCCATTGAAGAGATCATCGCATCTCTGGATGATGACACCTGTTTTGCTCATATCGGTGACGAACCCATTCATTTTTCCATCTCTGTAAGGGAAATGATTGAAAAATTCAGGGAAGTGCTCTTCCCCGGATATTTTTCCAGGGAAAAAGTGGACTGCGCCAACCTGATCTACCACATGGGGCAGTCGATATCCCAGCTGTACGACATCTTATCTGAACAGATCATTCATGTCCTTCGCCATGACTGTCACCGGTATGATCTGGCATGCACGGAATGCGAACCCCGGGGGCATGATGCCGCTTTGACCATGATCAAGGCCATCCCGGATCTGCGTCGGGAACTGGCCGGGGATGTCAACGGGGCCTATGCGGGCGACCCGGCAGCCAAAAGCCATGATGAAGTCATTTTTTCCTATCCCGGGCTCTATGCCACGATGGTATATCGGATTGCCAACCGGCTCAACAAACTTCAGATACCTCAACTGCCACGGATCATGTCCGAGCAGGCCCACAGCATCACAGGCATTGATATCCATCCCGGCGCCACCATCGGCCGGCGGTTTGTCATCGATCACGGCACCGGCATTGTCATCGGTGAAACATCGGAGATCGGCGACAATGTCCGGATCTACCAGAACGTCACCATCGGTGCATTGTCCCTTCCCCCGGATGCCGGAGAAAAACTCAGGGGTGCCAAACGGCATCCCACCATTGAAGATGACGTGATTGTTTATTCCGGAGCCACGATCTTAGGCGGCGACACAGTGATTGGTGCCCGATCCGTGGTGGGCGGCAATGTATGGCTGACCTCCTCCATCCCGCCGGATACCAAAGTGTTCATGGAATCTCCCAAACTGGTTTACAAACACCCCCCTTCACACAAGGAATCCCGTCATGAAAAAACTGCCTGATATCACTGCGGCCTGCGGCAACACCCCTCTGGTCTTCCTGGAAAAAGCCAGCCAGGACTGCGGGGCGGACATTTATGGAAAACTCGAATATTTCAATCCCCTGTCCTCGGTCAAGGACCGCATCGGCCTGGCCATGATCAATGACGGTCTGAAAACCGGAAAAATCAATTCAGACACCGTAATCGTGGAACCCACCTCCGGAAACACCGGCATCGCCCTGGCGTTCGTGTGCCGGGTCAAGGGGCTGAAGCTGATTCTGACCATGCCTGAAACCATGAGTATCGAACGCCGGCAGCTGCTGGCTCACCTGGGAGCTGAACTGCACCTGACCCCGGGGGACAGGGGAATGAAAGGGGCCATAGAGACCGCACAAAACCTGGTTGAAAAAACCGGCAACGCCTGGATGCCGGACCAGTTTTCCAACCCGGCCAATCCGCAGATTCACCGCACCACCACCGGCCCGGAAATCTGGGACGCCACAGATGGAAAGATCGATATTTTTGTGGCCGGCGTGGGAACGGGCGGTACCATTACCGGGGTATCGGAAATGATCAAGGCAAAAAATCCGCACCTTCTGTCCGTGGCGGTGGAGCCGGAAAAGTCTCCCGTCCTGTCCGGCGGCAGCCCGGGTCCCCACAAGATTCAGGGCATCGGGGCCGGTTTCATCCCGGCCAACCTGAACCGGGACATCCTCGATGAAATTGTCCCGGTCTCCGAAGACCATGCCTTTGCCAATGCCAGGGAACTGGCAAAAGATTACGGAATGCTGTGCGGAATTTCATCGGGTGCCAATTTTCATGCAGCAAAACAGATGGCCATGCAGCATCCGGGTAAAACTATTGTGTTCATCGTGTGCGACACCGGTGAACGGTATATCTCAACCCCCCTGTTCCAGACTTGATATGTATTGTTTTCCCCTTGCTGGAATGCCTCCTATTGATCAGATTTGTCCCAGGTAATGCCGACAGGGAATGATGAGGCCCCTTCTGAAGCCTGGATAGCAGATGACTGTCAGGCTGTTCCACTTTGCACAGCGGAGCCCCCGGAGGTGTATCTCACTGACGGACTGTCGGAGCCCCCAAGGATTCCAGGCCGGCAGTGAGATACACCTCCGGGGGCGGCACACTGCCACCAGCCGGACGATTTCTGCCGGGACAAGCAGGAGTCAGAAGCCCTGAAGGACGGCCCATTCATGCCAGAATCACCCGCCGGCAACCGGAACCAGGGGCCAGAAAATCAGGATCAGCGGCACCGCCACCAGGATCACGAGAATGGACAGTGGAAGGCCCAGGCGCCAGTAATCACCGAATTTATACCCCCCCGGTCCCATGACCAGGGCATTGGACTGGTGACCCACCGGCGTCAGAAACGCGCACGAAGCCCCCACAGCCACTGCCATCAGAAAGGGGTCTGAAGAAATCTCCATATCCCGGGCCAGGGTCATGGCGATGGGTGCCATGAGCACAGCGGCGGCCGCATTGTTCACCACGTTGGACAAGAGCATGGTGCCCGCCAGCAGCACTGCCAGAGTCCCGGCATTGGAAAAAAAACCGGAAAGCATCAGCAGTTTGTCTGCAATCAAACCGGCACCGCCGGAACTTTCCAGGGCATGACCCAGAGGAAACATGGCCCCGAGCAGCACGATCACCGGCCAGTCAATATGCTCATAAATTTCTCCCAGTGGAACGACCCCCACCACAACCATGATCACGGCCGCCGCCACAAACGCAATCTGAACCGGCAGCACGCCTGTGGCGGACAGCACCATGGCGCCCCCGAAAATGCCTGCGGACAGCGCCACTTTTTTCGGCTGATCGATGCGGATTTCCCGCTCTGCCAAAGGCAGACATTTAAACTTTTTGACCACAGTCTGCAAAGACTCGTCTGTGCCCTGGAACAATAGAATATCACCGGTCATGAATTTTGTCTGGCCCAGCGGCTGGGTAATGCGCCGCCCGCGGCGGGCGATGGCCAGCAGGTTGACTCCGTAAAGACGCCGAAGATACAGACCGGCGGATGTTTTGCCCGGAAGCATGGATTCCGTGGTGATCACCGCTTCCATCAGCCGGATATCTCTGGATCCCAGGGTGGCACGGCAGTCTCCCTTGCATTCGGCCAGTTCCAGACCCAGTCCGTCCATCAGGGCCTTGAGATCATCCGGTGCCGCCTCCACCATCAGCACATCACCGGGCTCAAGGATTTCGTACCAGGAAGGGGCCGGCTTGTGTGTCTCTCCCCTGGTAAGGCTCACCACTGTGGCTTCGGTTTCCTTTTCCATAGCAGAGGTCAGATGGAAAATGGTCTGACCCACAAACTTCGATCCTTCCGGAACGATGATTTCGGTAATGTAATTTTCAATTTCAAACAGTTCATCCGGTGATGACTGGGCTTCCCGTCTGGGTGTCAGGCGCCAGCCAAAAAGAGAAATAAAGGCCAGGCCTGCAATCGCCACACCGATTCCCACCGGGGCAAAATCAAACATCCGAAATGCCGGCAACCCGGTATCAACCCGGTACAACGCGATAATAATATTCGGCGGCGTGCCGATCAAGGTAATCAGACCCCCCAGCAGGGAACCAAATGCCAGGGGCATGAGAAGCAAGGACGGAGACCGGCCGCTTTTGCGGGACATCCATATGGCCACCGGCATCAACAGAGCCAGAGCACCCACATTGTTCATCACACTGGAGCAGACCACAACAAGCCCTGACAGCGCGGTCACCTGAATTGTGGGAACGGTTCCCACTTTTGCCATGTGCCGCGACAGCAGATCCACCGCACCGGCATTAAACAGTCCCCGGCTGAGGACCAGCACCGCAGCCACCGTGGTCACCGCCGGATGACCAAACCCCAGGAACACCTGCTCCATCGGAACCAGGCCGGTAACAGAAACCAGCAGCAGGGCGGTCAGGGCTACCAGGTCATACCTGTACTTACCCCAGACGAACAACACCAGGGTGGCGGAAAGGATGCCAAAAACCAGTGCCTGTTCCGTTGTCATGATTTTTTAAACCATTTTACCGTCTTTCCAGAATGGCGACATGGACCGAAGGGTGTCAATGGCCGGAACAAGGGTCTTCACGATATGATCCATCTCTTCTCTGGTGTTGTAATGAGACAGGGAAAACCGGATGGTCCCGTGGGCGGATTTGAACGGTACCTTCATGGCCATGAGCACATGGGAAGGGTCAAGAGAACCGGAAGTACAGGCAGATCCTGACGAGGCACAGATCCCTTCCCTGTCCAGCATCAACAGGATCGATTCTCCTTCCACCGCGTCAAATCCGATGGACAGGGTATTGGGCAGGCGGTTTTCCAGATCACCGTTCACGGAAACACTGGGAATCTTTTCCAGCAGCTGATTCTGCAGATAATCCCGCAGTTCTTTCACCTGGGTGCCCATGACCGGCAGGTGCCGGGCCGCCAGTTCACAAGCCTTTCCCAGGCCGATGATGGACACCGTGTTTTCCGTGCCGCCCCGCCGGCCTTTTTCCTGGTGACCGCCGATCAGATAGGGATGGAACTTGATCCCCTTTTTCACGTACAGCACACCGATACCCTTGGGTGCGTGAATCTTGTGACCGGACAGTGACAGCAGGTCCACCCCGGCCGCTGTCACGTCAATGGGCACCTTGCCTGCGGCCTGCACCGCATCGGTGTGAAACAGGATCCCTTTTCCCTTGACCTTTTTTGCGATTTCAGGGATGGGAAAAATGACACCGGTTTCATTGTTGGCCCACATCAGGGATACAATGGCCGTGTCATCGGAAAGGCTGTCATAGAGCATGTCCAGGTCCAGATGACCTTTTTCATCCACCGGTACAAACACCGCATCATACCCTTTTTTATCCCGCAGATACTTGAACAGGTTCAATATGGCCGGATGCTCCACATTGGAGGTAATGATCCGCTTTTTCTCCGGATTCGCATTCAGGGCCGAAAAAACAGCACTGTTGTCACTTTCCGTGCCGCAGGAGGTGAACACGATCTCCCCGGGATCGGCATGAATCAGATCCGCCACCTGCTTACGGGCCTGTATGAGTTTTTTCCCCACCTGATCGCCGAATGTATGCATGGAAGACGGATTACCATAATATTCCCCGAAATATGGCACCATCTCTTCAATGACTTCATCCGCCACTTTTGTGGTGGCATTGTTGTCCGTATAAATCACTCTCATTTGGATTATCCTTTGGCTTTCACAGAGTCGATCACCTCTTCAATCCGGTCCAGGCACTTGCCGCATCCGCCGCCGGCCTTGAGATAATTGGTGACATCTTCGGTGGTTTCCAGGCCGTTGGCCTTGACCGCGTCAATGATTTCCAGGTCGGTCACTTCAAAACATTCACATACCAGTTCTCCGGGTTTTTCCATGATCTGGACGCCCCGGTAATTGGCAATGGCTTTTTTCAATGCAGACTTTCCCATGACCGAGCAGTGCATCTTTTCTTTGGGCAGTCCTCCGAGATAATCGGCAATGTCTTCATTGGTGACCTTGGATGCCTCGTCCAGGGTCATGCCTTTAATAATCTCGGTCAGGGCGGAGGAAGATGCCACGGCACTGGCACAGCCGAATGTCATGAAAGATACGTCTACAATCCGTTCGTTTTCATTCACTTTCAAGAACAGCTTCAACGCATCCCCGCAGTTCAGAGAACCGGTTTCTCCAATGGCATTGGCATCCTTTAGCTCCCCCACATTTCGAGGGTGCAGAAAATGATCTTTAACTTTTTCTGTATAATCCCACATCTGTTTTCTCCTTCAGGTGAAATTTCCTGTTTTGTACCTGTCTTGATGCCTGGGCTAAACATACTACAAAGTAGTAGATTGTCAAGAGTTGTTCCAGCAGGAACGGAAGCGATCACAATTGAAGCGGCACGGGCCTGCGGATACGGATCTGCTTCAGATCGATGACCACATCCCGGATGATGATTTCCACCCCGTTTTCCCTGGCCTGCGACAGTTTCCGGGCATAGGCCGGATCGATTTCGAACGCAGGCCCAAACCGGTGTGCATCCATGCGCTGAATCAGATAAAAGATCACTCCCCGGTACCCGGCAGACACCAGATGACTGAGTTCATCCAGGTGCTTCTGTCCCCTTTTGGTCACTGCATCCGGGAACAGGGCCGTGCCCTGTTCCACCAGAGTACAGTTCTTGATTTCCACATAACAGTTCCGGCGATTTGTCTTTTCCAGGACCAGGTCCAGCCGGGTGCCTTTGCGGACGGTCACCTCGGAACGGACCGTGCCGTACCCGGCCAGTTCCGGGATTTGACCGGTTTCAATTGCTGTCTTTACCAGCCGGTTGGGCACCAGGGTATTAATGCCGATCATGGATTCCGGGGTTTTGATCAATTCCCAGGTGTATTTGAGTTTACGCCGGGGATTGTCGCTCACAGACAGCCATACCGGACAGCCCGGAACGGCACACCCTTTCATGGACCCGGAATTGGGGCAGTGGGCAATGACGGTTTCACCGGTGTCCAGGCGCACATCCGCCAGGAACCGCTTGTACCGCCTGATCAGATATCCCGGAATCAGCGGGGGCAGGTTATATGCAGCTGAAGTCATGTTTTCTCCTGTAACGCAGTTCAATTAATCCGCCAGGATACCGGCCAGGTCGTTCATCTCCAGACTCCGCCGAATACCGAAACGAGTCAGGCAGAAATCATATTTCACGGGATCATTCGGCTGGATCTGTCTGAATCCATCTGTAATCTCCAGACAGGCACCCCGGTCCGGGGTACTGCGCCGGGTAAACCCCAGGATACGGCCGGCAGAGAACATGTGCCGGTCCAGCGGCACCAGAAGCCGGCCCGGTTCTAACTGTTCCCACCCGCCCGGGTCCACCCTGTCACGTCTTACCATCCATCGAAGAAACAGGTGGCTGCGCTTGCATGCGCTGTTCTTGGTTGGATCGGCCAGCAGATGACCGCAGGCCCCGTCCGGATCCAGTTTCCGGCACATGAAGGTCAACCCGGGCAGCACCGTGGTATCTGTGGGTGCGGCACCGGCCATGAAACAGGCTTCCAGGGACCCGTATTCCCGGATCACCTGCTGAATGCCGGTCATCAAATTCATGACGTGTGTCTGCCTGGCGAACCGGTAAGTGAATCCGGCCAGACCCTGGTCCATTTCCGCCGGGGTCAAACCGGCCAGCCGTGTTGCCGGGTAAGGTCCCAGGAATGCAAGGACCTGTTCCACCGCGCGCACAATCATCTCCACCCGGCCGTAGGCCAGGCAGGCCGCCACCAGGGCCGCTATCTCCCGGTCCCGGACATCCGGATACCGGTACAGGAACAGCAATGGATCCGGGTCCACAAACGACCGGCGGGTGTAGATATCATACAGGTGTTCCAGTTTTTGTTTCAGCTGCCGGGGCATGGTTGCTTCACAGTCTCTCTCATTCATGAAAATTTTTTTGTTGTCTGCCGGAGGAACCCGCCGGTTGAATATAATCCGGTTCACCGGCAAATGCAACCTTGGACGGTTGCGTACAAATTTTTACCTTGACTCTGCCGGATGGATGGGCGTAACATGACTGTTTTCAAACGATCCAATCAAGGAGTAACATAACATGCTGCGGGCAAAAAAAATCGGCTTCATCGGCAGCGGAAACATGGGAGAGGCCCTGGTCTCCGGACTCGTACTTTCCGAGGCCAGCAGTCCGGAAAACATTATCTGTTCAGACGTTGATCCGGAACTGCTGGAAGCCATTCAGAAAAAATACGGTGTGACCACCACTTTTGACAACCAGGAAGTGGTAAAACAATCTGATATCATTGTTTATGCCGTCAAACCCCAGATTCTGGGCATGATACTCAAGCAGACCGCCCCGGTTCTGGACGAATCCAAGCTGATCATTTCCATTGCTGCCGGCGTGCCTCTGGCCGCCATCGCCATCGGTCTTCAGAAAAAACTGCGGCTGATCCGGGCCATGCCCAACATCTGCGCCTTTGTCAAGGAAAGTGCCACCGCCATTGCCGCAGGGGAATATGTGCTGGAAAACGATGTGGCCGAAGCCCGTGCCATTTTCAATTCCGTGGGCAAAACCGTGTTTATCCATGAAAACGTTCTCATGGACGCGTTCACCGGCCTGAGCGGCAGCGGCCCGGCCTATATCTTCACCATTGTGGATGCCATGGCCGATGCTGGCGTGAAAATGGGGTTGTCCCGCAAGGACGCTTTGTTTCTGTCCACCCAGACCGTTCTGGGCTCCGCCCGGCTGCTGATGGAATCCAAGGAACACCCCGGTCAACTCAAGGATCGGGTCGCCTCCCCAGGGGGAACCGCCATTGCAGGAATCCACACCCTGGAACAGGGGGGGCTGCGCACCACCCTGATCAATGCGGTGGAATCCGCCACCCATCGCTCCAAAGAGCTGGGAGAAATGATGGTCAAGGATTTTATCGAAAACAACAAAAACGGCAAGTAATCCACAATAAAAAAAACCGGGTGTCTTTTACAAGTTGTTAAAAGACACCCGGCTACTGGCAGGGGAACTTTAAAGGAGGCGGTTATGAGTTAAACTTCAAGTTCCCTTCTCAGCCAGTCTCTCACTTTTCCCTCCACGGCATATACCCCTTTGTATTTGCCGATACCTTGCATGAACTCATGTTCCAGATTTTCAGGCAGTGAAAAGGTCGCCAGATCCTCAGAATCAAATCCTTTTCTGCGAACCAGTGTCACCACCGGCGGATTTTTCCAGGTATTGATCACAAAATAGACGGTTTCATTGTCATTGTCCCTGGAATTGTAATAGGATTGAGATCTTAACGGGCCCCATTCCAGGTGCAGTGCAATGGCTTCTTCCGGTGTCATGTCCCAGTCCACGGAATTCAGCAGATTATAATTTTTCTTTATATCACCGAGTCTCATATTTTATCCTCCATTTTCAGGATTTATTTACGCATTTAACGCTTACCCGTTAAAGATTGCAAACGCCGTGCCGGAACAGATATATGACTTAAAAATTATTAGATTACAAATAGTTATGAAATAAAAGAACGTCGCAAAGAATACTGAAAAGAGAGAAATGAGACAGAAATGATACCCCCTATCCTGATACAAATTTGTATCAGGATAGGGGTATGATCAATAATTTTCACACAGCCGTTCAAACCATCCGGTGGTCCGGACACAGGCCGGGCATTTGTCCGGGACCTTTTCCCCGGTATAGATATACCCGCATCCCTGGCAGCGCCACTGAATGGGGTGATCGTCCTGAAAAATCCGGTCTGAGGCGATCCGTTCGGCCAGGTGCCGGAAGAGCTTTTCATGGTGGTTTTCCGCCACGATAATGGCATCAAACGTGTCTGCGGCACGGACAAACCCTTCTTCTCTGGCGGTTTTGGCAAATCCCGCATACATGTCAGTGCCGACATAGTTTTCCAATTCCGCCGACGACAGCAGATTGGAACGGGTATCCTCGATCACGCCCGTGGGAAAATGCCAGTTAATGGTTAATTCGCCGCCGTTGAAGAATTTGAAAAATCGCAGCGCATGTTCAAACTCCTGATTGGCGGTTTCATCAAATAATTTGCCGATCTGGATATATCCCTCATCCCGGGCCCTGTTGGCAAAAAAATTGTACCGGGTTCTGGCCTGGGCTTCGGCTGCAAAGGAAGTATGCAGATTGATGGCGGTTTGACTTTCCCGGAACTTTCCCATGGCAATTCCTTACATTCTGTCTTGGTTGCGGTTACTCTTCAATGATGATGGCTTCCGCGCCACATTCAGCTGCGGCCTGGCGCACCTTGTCTTTCAGATGTTCCGGGATAGGATCGATCTGGATGGTGGATTTGAGTTCATCTTCATCATATTTAAACACTTCCGGACACAGTTCATTGCAGTTTCTATCACCCATACACTGCTCAGTAATCGTCACTTTCATACTTCCTCCCTGATAATTTAACGTCGATTGAGCAAAAATCCTCATCAAACCGGGCTGCCAGCGCATGTCTTTTTTGTCCGCAGGCCGGGTTCCAGGTTTTTTATCCGATTTCCGCCGCCTGAAATTTCTTCATGAATTTTGTATCAATATAATCCTTGATTGTAAAGGCAAGCCTGCCACTGAAAACAATATTTTTTTTCTTGAGTACCCCCTGCCTCCCGCCCAGATTGAACACCAGCAGATAATCCTGTCCGGGGTCAAACGACATGAGTGGCCGGCCTTCCAGGGCCGCCATCAGATTGTGGAACAGTATTGGATTCTGCCGGACCGCATACACCCCCACTTTGTCCAGTGGCCGGGGTTCGAAATGAATGCAGTCACCGCCCCCGAAAATTCGCGGATCCGCCACACTCTGAAGATATTTATTGACCCGCAGTCCTTTGTCCGGTCCCACTGCCAGACCGGAATTTTCAAAGATCGGGGATGGAATGACACCGGCGGCCAAAAAGGTAAAATCCGTATCAAACCGCTCCCCGGACGAAAGCGTGATCTGTGATTCCGTCACGGATTTGACCCGTGCATTTTTCACAATGACAATCCCCCGTTTCTCCAGGACCTGTTTCACCCGTGACCGGATTCTGTCGCTGAACCGGCCCATAAAACGGGAGCCGCACAGAATGCGGATGTGAGGCATATATCCCCTGCTGTCCTGAGCCAGCTGCCAGACATTGCCTGCCACTTCCGCCGAAGACGGCCCTCCTCCCACCACATTCACGGTCACTTTTTTTTCGGCAAACAGGGTCCTCAGGGCGGCTGAAGCATCCATCAGCTGCTCAATGGGTTTGACCGGATACAGATTGGCCGGACGATCTTTGCCGGCAGTTTCCAGTCCCGGCAGAGGAATGTAGGAACCGGCATTGAATGATACCACATCATAATCGATCCGGATGCCGGACCCGGTTTCAACCTGCCGATCCCCGGGAAAGATGCGTGTCACCCGGTCTGTGACAAATTCACCGCCCCGGCTTTCCACCCACTTACGGGTGTTGAAACGGATCTGTTCCGGTGAATAGGTGCCCCCCAGCATCCCCGGCCCCATGCCGGAGTAATAATGGTACTCGGAGGGGCCGATCACCGTGGCCCGGAATCCTTTGTCAACAAACTGCCCAAGACGGTCCAGGGTGACCATGTGGGCATGGCCGCCCCCGACCAGCACCAGATGTTTTTTCATACCGTTTGCTCCAGACATCATTGAGATTTGACGAACCGTTACAGGCTGTCCATCAGTTCACCCAGCCGCGCCAGGTGGTGTGTTTCTTCTTTGGCGATCTTTTGGACCACGTCCCGGGCATCCGGATCCGTCATCCGGTCGGCAACACGCTGGTAAAGGTCCAGGGCCTGGGCTTCGATGGACATCGCCATGGAAATCACTTCGGTTTCCGAAGACAGGTCCGGGTCAAACATTTCCAGGTACTGCTCCTGGGTCAATCCGCCCTCCAGGGCCGACGCCGTGATCCCGGCCTCAAACACCTGCCTTGAAACGTCGGAATCCACCAGATCCCGATACCGTTCAAACACCTGGTCCATGTGCTTTTCCTCGATGATGGCCAGTTTTTCGAACAGATCTTTCACCGCCCTGTTCCCGGCCTTGCCTGCCATATCCCGATAAAACGTCTCGAGCCCCTGTTCCAGGGAATAGGCCGTGACCAGAAACGCCTCGGCAGATTCATCCCCTTCAAACAGGTGCATGCCCTGGGTCTGGGGTCCTACAGCGGTTTTAGATTTCCAGGCCTTGATGCCACCGGATACATTGTACACCTGTTTGAATCCTTTGCCCGCAAGCATCTGCGCAGCCACCCGGCTGCGTCCGCCCACGGCTCAGTAAACCAGGGTGGGTTTGTCCGGATCCAGTTCCGCTATCCGGTCCGACAGTTCGGGCAATGGGATCAGCTTCGCTCCCGGAATGTGGGAATCTTTGTATTCACCGGGTTGACGCACATCCAGGATGGTGATTTCGCCTGGATCATGATCAGAAATCATTTTCCGGGTTTCATCGACATTTTTGGATTTTACCGGAGTCAAAAACTGCAACCATTTCATGAACACACTCCTTTCTCTATTTGACCGGTCCAGCAGATACCGCGTAAAGCAGCCGGCTGCCGGAAGTCAACCCCAGCAGGTCCGCCGCTTCCCTGTCGTACATGGCTCCAATGCCGCAACATCCCAGGCCCAGGGCCTCTGCCGCCAGATACAGCCGCTGTCCGATCCTTCCGGCGCGCATCATCACATACCGGTATCCCCTTGAGCCCAGGGCCGCTTCCACAGCCGCCAGGTCCGCCAACACCAGAAAATTGACAGCGGCCCGACCGATCCAGGCCTGATCCAGACAGACCCGGGCCAGGTCTCCGGCCAGGTCCACGGTCTGGCGGCAAGCCAGATACCTGCCATCCCGGGAAAAAGAATACAGCCCGGAAGGCACTCCCTGAAGTTGCTGGCAGATCATGGCCGTCTTGAGAAACGGTTCGGCATCAGCCCCGGTTTCATCCAGGGCCTGACCGGTGACCATTTTGTTGAACACGAAGTTTAAAAAAGCAGACCAGACCGGTGCCGGCAGTTCCCGGATCGCAAAATTGCGCCGGGATCTGCGGCCGGCAACGGCACGCACAAAAGATACCCCCTGAAACCGCCCTGGGGGCGGTACCGGTATCTCCCGAACCGGATCCCTGGAAAAAACCGGTGGTTGCTTTTCCTTTTCAGATTTGGCAGCGATCCAGGTGCCGGCCTGGTATGCTTTCGACAAAATGTCATACACCACCGGCACCCTCTGATCAGGACCGGTAACAGCCGGCTGAGACGGTACTGAATCCGTCATGGATGACACGGCAGAACCGGGGCACAGAAACACGCAGGCCAATGGCACTTCCAGAGAAGCATCCAGGCTCAGGCCCTGCATCAGGCTCTGGTCATCAAAATCGTAACAGATCCGGGCCTGAACCCCGGCGGCCCGGGATGCCTGAACAACCGCCTCAGCCAGATGACCGCCATCCAGCAACAGATACCTGAAGGCCCGCTCCCGGTATTTCCAGGCAGAATTAAAAAAAATCCCGGTGATAATCAGGCAGGCATCTGACACTTCTCGATCTGGAAAGATCACCTTCAGATCCAGGGGCCGGGGGTTGATTCTGCCCAGAAACCTTTGAACCGTGTCACAATAATACAAACCTGTCTCAATGTTGTCGGCTTTCTGGGCCGACAGATACAGTTGACAGGGATACAGTCCCCCTGCGGAGGGTACATTCCGGAACAGCAGACCCCGGCCCCGGTCCGACGGGGTGACTCCGTAAGAGATCCCCAGAATTTGAGAAACGGTTTTCAGGTTCAGGGGTTCATCCGACGCCAACTGATCACCCAGCACCTCCTCTACCGTGGCATCCAGTTCGCCGGGAGACATAGGTCCGTTCCGGTCCCGAACGAAACCGCCCTCCCGCTTCAATGGAATCCGGTCCTGATATTCATAGATTTTAAAAGGTGCCGGATAGTTTGAAAAATCCAGGTAATGGGGAGAGATCCGGTGCCGGACATGGCTGGTACGTTCATGATACTGGACAGCTGACACTCCCGACTCAGGCATGGATCGGCCCTTGCTCAATCATTGCCCTTAATTCTCGGGTCATTGGGTTTTCCTGCACAATCCGGGGTATAGCAGGAGTTGTCCACAAACGAGCAGTCTTTCTTGCAGCTCGGACATTTTTCCGGCGGCGTATCCGCCTCCAGGTTGTATCCACACTGATCACAAATCCAACTGGTCATAACAAGCCTCCTTGATTTATATCGTTCATTGCCTATTCCCTTTTTTCCGGCTATAAATAATTTTTACAATACAAAATACATGCCGGCAATCGCTCTTAAAACCGAAATTGAGAATTATGCATCCAGGATAACACAACACCGGCATCAGGCAAACCCCAATATATGTAAACGCCCCGGTGTGGTCTGATGCCTGTCTGGCGGCCACCCGGCCCCTGGACAGGCTGAAAACAAAAATGCCGGCGCTGTTCTGACTCCGGAGTTTCTTGACATCACAGGGGGTTATGCCATATATACGTAACGAACTGCACTATAAAATCAATTACCTGTAATTTTGAAAGGAGAAACATCATGGGACTTAAGGAAGAGCTGGAAGAAAAAGCCGAGGAGTGTGATGCGCCCGAAGAGTACATTGAAGTCGCCAAAGAAATCGTGGAGGGCCTGGATGACAAGGAATGGGCGGCCGAACTTCTGGAAGAAGGGGCGGAATGGGCCGAAACCTGGGAAGATGCCGTGACTTACGCCAAAGCCTGTCTGGATATCCTGGGAGATAAAGAGGCCGCCGCCGGTCACCTGGATGCCGGAAAAAACCTGTGCACCACCATCGAGGATTTTTTAGGGCTGGCAGCCGCGGCCCTGGAGATGGGCCAGAAAGACGCGGCCACAGAGATCTACAACGCTGCAGGCACAAAATGCGTAAAAACCTCTGATTTCCTGGAGCTGAGCAAAAGCATTTCAGACGTTCTCAACGATGCGGAACTGGCGGAAAAAACCGTTGAAAAAGCATTTGCCAAATGCAGCAAAACCGAGGATTTTGTGGTGTTTGCCAAATCAGTGCTGGACATGTTCGAAGACAAGGACCGGGCCAAAGCAGTATACGCCAGCGCCATGGAAAAAGCATCCAGGGCGGAGGATTTCGATATCCTGGCCGCCGGTGCTGTCAAAGACCTGGGAGACAAGGCCCTGGCCCGCCAGATCTATGAAAAAGCACTGGCTTCCCTGGAATCGGGCAATGAACTGCTCAAATTCGCCCGGACCGTCAACGAAAAACTCGATGATAAAGAGTTCCTGCTCTCCATCTACAAAAAGGCGGAATCGGTTTACACGGAATTTTCCGATTATCTGAAGCTGGGCAAAGAGGCGTTTGAAGTGACCGGAGATGCAGCCTTTGCTTCCGGTATTTTCCAGACCGCGGCCGCCACCAATCCGGCATGCGCCCAGCTGGTAGACCTGGCCATGGCCATGGCCAAAGATCTCAATGACAAAGAAGCTGCCGTAGCCGTGCTCAAACAGGCCCAGGCCTCAGTGAAAAGCAACGCGGATTTTATCAAGACCGCCAAGGCCATCCAGGAAATCGTCACCGATGACAAGGAATGGACCGATGCCATCACGTTTCAGCTGGAAAAGCGCGAAGAATTCAAAGACCTGTATGCGGATTTCATCAACCGGGAACAGGAGACCAAAACCTGTGCCACCAAGCGGGCTTTGGCCCATGAAATTGTGGAAAAAACAGGGGATACGTATTATGGGGCCAAAATATACCGCCAGGCCCAGGACCTCACCCGCAATTTCAACGATTTCATCAAGCTGGGGGTGTGCATTCATGAAGATCTGGAAGACACCGCCTGGGTTAAAGACATTTTCACCGACCTGTTGGAAAAATGTTCCACTCTCAGTTACTACGATGAACTGACCAGGACCATTGCCGCCACCCTCAAGGATGACGCCTGGGTCAAAGACATCTACAAGGATGTTGAAAAACAGAGTACAGACAACAGCGACCGGGTGAAACTGGCAGCCGTCGTCGCAAAGAAACTCAATGACAGGGACTGGGCAAAAAATCTGCTGGCAACTGCTGAACAAAATTGCCAAACACCCTATGATCTCACATTTGTCGGAGGGGCGTATCTCAGACTTCTGGAAGATCAGGACAAAGCCATTGCCCTGTTTGAAGCGGCAGAGGCTCAATGCACGGATCAGGCATCCTATGCCGGACTGATCACCCTGACTCAGGGTCAAACCAGAGACCCCTCTTACCTGACCCGGATTCTTTTGTCGGCCCAGAAAAAACTGACCGGTTTTGATGATCTGCTTTTTCTGGCGGAAACCGCCTGTGTTCAGCTGTCAGACACTCAACTGGCATCCCGCATCTATCGTCAGGCTGAAGAAAAGGCGGGTGACAGTCGCCAGCTGTCCCGTCTGGCAACCAGCCTGAATCAACAGATGAAAGACAGTGCCTGGGCATCCAGGGTGTTACGGAAAATCGCATGATGCACGGTCTTCGGCACTGGATGAACACACCGGGATGACGTCATGATGATCCGCATACTCAAATGGCTTGTCATCCCGGTGATCATCCTGGGCGTGTATTTTTTTTCGACGGACCCGCGATTTGATTCAAAAGAACCTGGACGTCAGGGTGTAAAAACCTGGGCCGCACCGGTGGAAACCGCTCCCATAGAGCGGGGTCCCATGGAACTGCGGCGCACATTCAGCGGTTCTCTGGCATCCAATGCCGAATTCATGGTGGCCCCCAAGGTCAGCGGGCGGGTGGAACATCTGGCCGTAGACATCGGGGATCCGGTCCTTCGAAAACAGGAAGTGGCCCGCCTGGACAATGATGAATATGTACAGGCTGTGGCCCAGGCAGAAGCAGATCTGGCCGTGGCAGGCGCCGATCTCACCGGAGCGGAAAACGCCCGTGACATTGCGAAGCGGGAACTGGACCGCATGGAAACCCTTAAAAACAGAGGGGTGTCTTCCGCTTCACAGGTGGACGCAGCCCGGGCTGGCTGGCTGGCAGCCAAAGCCCATGTGGAAACCGCCCAGGCCCGGGTATTGAAGGCCCGTGCCCAGCTGGAAACCGCCCGGATCCGATTGGGCTACACCACGGTATTCGCTGACTGGACCGGTGGCAGCGACACCCGGTTTATGGCGGAAAAATTCGTGAGTGAGGGAGACACGGTGTCCGCCAACGCCCCGCTGGTATCCATTGTGGAACTGGACCCTCTGCTGGCTGTTCTGTTCGTCACGGAAAAAGATTATGGCCGGCTCAGAATCGGTCAGCGGGCAGACCTGAGCACTGACGCGTTCCCGGAACGGTCATTTCAGGGTCATCTGGCTCGAATCGCACCGGTATTCAAAACCCAGACCCGTCAGGCCCGGGTGGAAGTGCGTGTACCCAACCCGTCCCTCGATCTCAAACCCGGCATGTTCGTCCGGGTTACCGTGGTGTTGGACCAGGTGGCTGACACCTTGATGGTCCCGGAAACGGCACTGGTGACCCGAAACCGGGAAACCGGCATTTTCGTGGTAACCCCGGATCACGAAAAAGTGATCTGGCACCCGGTTGTAACCGGTATCCGGCAGAACAAACGGGTCCAGATCCTGGGAGACCATTTAACAGGCCTCGTGGTGATCCTGGGTCACCAGCTGCTGGATCACGGCTCCCGTATCCGGATCGTTAAACAGGAACATTAGCATGTCACTGCCTGAGTTCAGTGTTCACCGTCCAGTGTTCACAACCATGGTCTTTCTCATGATCCTGGTTATCGGTGCGGTTGCATTGAGCCGGCTCAAGATCGACATGCTTCCGGAAATTGAAATGCCCACACTGAGCATTCGGACGGAATTTATCGGCGCCAGTCCCGAAATCATGGAGCGCCAGGTGACCCAGGTGATTGAGGAAATTATCTCTACGGTGCCGGGCGTGGAAGAAATCACATCCGACTCTTCTGAAGGGAACAGCAATGTTCAGGTCCGTTTCACCTGGGAGACGGATATCGATTTTGCCGCCCTGGATGTCCGGTCCGTTCTGGAGGATGAATTCGATGAACTGCCCGATGATATTGAACGTCCCAGAATCCGCAAATTTGATATCGGCAGTTTTCCTGTGGTGCTGCTGGGCATCTCCAGCCGGCTGGATCCGGTGGACCTGACCCAGCTTATCGAAGATGAAATCCGGTACCGGTTTTCCCGGATCCCGGGCGTGGCTCAGGTAGACATATGGGGCGGGTTCGACCGGGAAATCCGCATCGAACTGGACCCGGACCGAATCATGGCGCTGGGACTGCCTTTGGACCAGATCATCCGCTCGGTCAGACAGGCCAATCTGGATCCGCCTGCCGGCAAACTGGAACAGGGGCGCTATGAGATCCAGCTGCGGGCCCCGGCCCAGTTCAGTGATCTGGACCAGATCCGGAACACCGTGGTCGCCCGCCAGGATGGCGCGGCAGTGACCCTGGGGCAGGTGGCCCGGGTGAATGACACGTATGAAAAACTGACCCGTATCATCCGGGTTAACGGCGAACCCGGTATCCGGGTGGCGATCCGGAAACAGTCCCAGGCCAATACCGTGGACGTGTCGAACCGCATCCTCGATGAAATCGATGCCGTCAATACCGCCATGCCCCAGATCCGGATCATCCCGGTCATCAACCAGGGGAATTTCATTCAGCGTTCCATCACCAATGTGGCCCGGTCAGTGATGTACGGCGGCGGACTGGCCGTTCTGATCCTTTTGTTTTTCTTAAGGACCGTGCGCAGCACCGTGGTGATTGCCCTGGCCATTCCCATTTCCATGCTGGCCACCTTTGCCCTGATGTTTTTTTTCGATCTCACCATCAATCTGATGACCCTGGGGGGTCTTGCCCTGGGGGTGGGCATGATGGTGGACAATTCCATCGTAGTTCTGGAAAATATTTTCAGGCACCGGAATGAATACGGCACCTCACCGGAAACTGCGTCCAAGCAAGGTGCCATGGAGGTGGCACCGGCCATTCTGGCCAGTACCATCACCACCCTGGTCATTTTTCTGCCCCTGATCTTTGTCCGGGGCATCTCCGGGATTCTGTTCACGGAAATGGCCTATGTGATCATCTTTTCTCTGACCTGCTCACTCCTGGTGGCGCTGTCTCTGGTTCCCATGCTCACATCCCGGCTGCTGGGCATCAAACAACGCGATAAGACCGGGTCAGTGCTTTCTGTTCTTTTTTCATTGTCTGAATCCTTTTTTGTCACATTACAAAACGGGTATACCCGCCTTTTGACCCGCGCATTGAATCGCCGGTGGATTCCCCTGATTCTCACTGTGGCCGCTCTATGCGGTGCATTGATACTGATTCCGGAAATCGGGACGGAATTTCTTCCTCCCAGTGATGAAGGAGAGGTGCGGATTACCGGAGAAATGGAGGTGGGTACCCGGCTGGACCTGGTGGACCGTCAGAGTCAGTGGATGGAGTCCATTATCTATCCGGCCGTACCGGAAGCGGTCTCATCCGTGGTCAGTATCGGCGCGTCCGGGCACCGGCCCGGCAATGCCGCGAAAACAGAAGTCCGCATCTCTTTGAACCCCTCATCACAGCGGGAGCGCTCCAATATCGACATCGCCCGGGACTTGCGTCAACGCCTGGCCAATCAGATTCCGGGAATGGAAATCCGGACCCGGGCACCCCAGGGTCAATTTATCATGGAACGAATTCTGGGCGGGGAAGACGGACTTAAAGTGGAAATCCGGGGGTATGACCTGAATATTCTGGAATCCCTGGCGGACAGAGCGTCAAGACGCATTGAAACCGTCCCGGGTGTGACCGATATTGAACTCAGCCGTGAGACCGGCACTCCCCGCAGAGAAATTCATGTGGACCGGGACAAGGCTGCGGATCTCGGCCTGAGTGTCCAGGATATCACCAATGTCCTGTCCACGGCAGTGGCCGGTGCCAAAGCAGGAGAGTACCAGGCTGAAGGAGAATCACATCGAATCTTTGTCCAGCTCAGAGATGTGGAAAACCGCAGTCTGGATGACATACTGGACCTTACGCTGACCACGGCATCCGGACAGCAGGTGGCTCTGAAAAACCTGGTATCTGTTTCTTCAGGATGGGGGCCCCTGTTAATCGACCGCAAAGATCAGCAGCGCATCATCTCCGTTTCCGCCAATGTCTCCGGCCGGGACATGGGATCCGTGGCTGCGGAAGTCACCGACCGGCTGAACGGAATTCCCCGGCCGGCCGGGTATGATATGCGGGTGGCCGGAGATTTTGAAGAACAACAGAAAGCGTTCAGGGAACTGGTCGTCTCCCTGGTCCTGGCACTGATTCTGGTATACATGGTCATGGCCTGCCAGTATGAGTCCCTGGTCAACCCGCTGGTGGTGATGTTCTCGGTTCCCATGGCCATCATCGGAGTCCTGGGGACCCTTTATCTGACCCATACTACCTTGAATGTCCAGTCCTGGATCGGCTGTATCATGCTGGGAGGGATTGTGGTCAACAACGCCATTCTGCTGGTGGACCAGTCCAGCCGTCTGTCCCGGCAGGGCATGATGGTGCACGAAGCGGTGAAGGAAGCCGGCAGACGGCGGCTGCGGCCCATTCTCATGACCAGTCTGACCACCATCCTGGGGCTGACACCCCTGGCCCTGGGTATCGGTGAAGGGGCGGATGCCCAGGCCCCTCTGGCCCGGGCCGTGGTGGGCGGCCTCACCGGTTCCACGCTGATCACCCTGATACTCATTCCAATCATCTATTCGTTTTTTCATCCAGACTCAAAAAAGGCGCGTTCATGAAACCACGGTTTTTTCATTCATCTGATTCCGCACGGCACGTGATGGGATGCCTGTTCTGTTTATGGCTGTTCTCCGGCTGTATGACGACCGGTTTTCATACCCCCGGCCCGGGTGACCTGGAAAAATATATACCATTGCAGATCGATGCACCCGTCGATGGTGTTGAGACCTTTGAATTCACGCAGCAGAATCCACCGGATCCTGTGACCGCCCCGGCCGGGCAGGCAAAGGATCTTACTCTTTCTGTGGAGCAGGCGGTGATGCTGGCTCTGGCCCACAACCAGGACCTGAAAACCCGGCAACTGGTACCTGTGATTGCCGGCGCCTTTGAACAGATGGAAAAAGGCCGGTACGATCCGGAACTGTTCGCGCAGATGTATGTTTCCAAAGAGGCCCTCAGCCCAACAGATTCCGGAGACACGGCCGTTTCCGCCGCTGGGGGTATCCGTAAAGCAACCCCATGGGGCACCACTTTGGGGGTGGAAATGGCCCACGAACAGAACAACACACCCCGGACCGGGGATACTGACAAGACCCGGGTGACCCTGTCCGTTACCCAGGCACTGCTCCAGGGCGCCGGACCCGCCGGCGGATTGGTGGCCATCCGGCAAAGTGAACTGGAAACAAGGGCCAGCATTCATGAACTGACCGCCTTTGTGCAGGCCCTTGCAGCGGAAACGGAAATCGCTTACTGGCAGTATGTCCTGGCCCGCCAGGAGCACGCCATTGTAGAACGGTCCCTGGCGGTGACGAAAAAACAGATGGCCGATATCCAGCACCAGATTGCAGTGGGGGTCTTGCCCAGAAACGAACTGGCGGCTATCCAATCGGAAATGGCCCGGCGGGAACAGGCACTCATCGAGTCCGGGAACCAGGTAGAAGCGTTCCGCCTTACCCTTCTGTATCTGATCGATCCGGGAGACCCCGGACACCTTGACCGCCAGGTGGTGCCGGCCAGTACTCCGGTCATCGATCCGGATCCTGTTTCCGATATCGATGACCGCACAAAACTGGCTATAAAACTGCGTCCGGACCTGGCCGAAGCTCAGCTGCGCATGCAGCAGCAGCGCCTGGAAACCATTGTTACCTACAACGGGCTGCTGCCCCGGTTGGATTTTTTTCTGGATCTGGGGATTGCCGGGTTCAGCCGGCGAACCTCAGACGTCCTCCAGTCACTGGACGACAAAGACCTCGAACTGTTTGCCGGGCTGTCCCTGAGCCGATTTATCGGAAATCGGCCGGCCCGGGCCCGTCACCAGGCCGCCCTGGCCACCAGTCAACAGGCCCGTCTGGCCCTTGAAAACCTGGAGCGGACCATTCGTCTGGATATCCGCCTGGCAGTCAACGAAATCGAACGGTCACGACAGCAGATCCACGCATCCGGTATCACCCGCCGCTCAGAAGAGCAGACCGTACAGGCGGAGATTGAACGGTTCAATGTAGGCGCCAGCACTGCCCTGCTGGTGGCCCAGGCCCAGCGGGACCTGCTGGTCAGCCAGATCGCGGAGGTCCGTGCTACAATCAATTACCGCATCGCCCTGATCCGGCTTTTTCTGGCTGAAGGAAGCCTGCTGGCCCGTCGGGGTATCGTATTCAATGAATAAAAAATTTTTACTTGTACCAGATGCCTCAGGTGATATGGCAGCCGCGCTATTGAACTGAAACCAGGGAGAGCGTCCTCATATGTTACCCGCCCTGCTTGCTGTTATTGCGGGCTTAATTTTACTGATCTGGAGCGCGGACCGTTTTGACGCAGGGGCCTGTGCCATCGCATCCCACTTCGGTATGCCCCCGTTAATGGTCACAATGGCCGGGTCTGTTCATACAGCCAGGATTTTACCTGTGCATCCAGGCGGGGGGACAGGGTGTCAAACACCTGCTGATGATACTGATCGATCCAGGATATTTCCGCATCCGTGAGCAGGGAGGTATTGACCAGCGTTCGTTCAAAATGGCACCAGGTCAGGTTTTCGAATCCCAGAAACCGGCCGAATTCCGTTTGTCGTGCTTCGGTCACCAGCACCATGTTTTCCAGGCGGATACCGTATTCACCCTCCCGGTAAATACCGGGTTCGTTGGTCAAGACCATGCCTTTTTCCAGCGCCACATCTACGGGATGGGGGCTGATACGGGCCGGCCCTTCATGGACACACAGAAAAAACCCCACGCCATGGCCGGTGCCGTGACCGAAATTCATCCCCTGCTGCCACAGGAACTGCCGGGCCAGGGTGTCGATCTGAAACCCCCGGGTGCCTTCGGGAAAACAGGCCGTGGCCACAGCGATGTGGCCCTTGAGCACCAGGGTGTAGTCTCTCATCTGCTGCAAGGTGGGCGTGCCCAGGCACAGGGTGCGGGTGATGTCCGTGGTGCCGGTGAGATAGTTGCCGCCGGAATCGGTGAGAAACATGTGCTGACGGTCCAGTACACGATCGGTCTCAGGGGTGGCGGAATAGTGGCACATGGCGGAATGCGCAGCATATGCCATGATGGGATCAAAGCTGTTGGAGACGAAATCCGGCTGCTGACGGCGAAACGCCAGCAGTTTTTCCGCGACGCTGATTTCTGACACCGGTTCTGCCGGATCCCGGTGGATCAGCCAGTAAAGAAAATTCACCACAGCCACCCCGTCCTTGACCGCAGTTTCACGCAGATGACGTGTCTGGATCTTGTTCTTGACCGCCTTGAGCCGGACGGCCGGTGCGGTCTGCTCGATGATGCGGCATTTCGGGTTGACATCCGCCCACAGTCCGGCCGACACCATGTCCGGATCCAGAAGCACCCGGGCAGAATCCGGCAGATCCTTTACAGCAGAAGCGATGCACTGGTAATTTTCCAGTTGAATTCCGTCGGCGGACAGCGCCTTGGAAAGATCAGCCCCCACCTTGTCCGGGTGAATAAACAACCGGACCTGATCCTTTTCCACCAGGGCAAAGGCGATATTCACCGGATTGTCCGGAACATCGGATCCCCGCAGGTTAAAGGTCCAGGCAATGTCCTCCAGCCCCGTCATCACATGACAGTCCGCCCCGGCCTTTTCCAGTGCCTCCCGGATATGGACGACCTTGTCAGTCCGGGACTGGCCGGCAAAACGCACATCAAATTCCCAGGCCGGAGAAACCGGCACCGGCGGCCGGTTGTCCCACAGGTCTCCGATCAGATCCAGGTCCGTGCGGAGACGGATCCGGCGGATATCCCACAATTGACGCCAGGTTTTTTCCTGGTTCCTCGAGATCACCCGGCCGTCAACGGCCACGGTGTTTTCAGGGGACAGACTATTGAAAATCCAGCGGTGGAATTCAGGAACTTCATTTTCCCCGGTTTTGAACAGCTCGAATTCAGATCCCTGTATCTGGATACCGGCCTGAAGCCAGTATCTGAAATCGGTCCACAAAATAGCCCGGGTCCGGGTAACTACGACCACGCCGGCCGAACCTGTAAATCCGGTGAGCCACGCCCGGGCCCGCCAGTAACCGGTGACATATTCACTCTGGTGAGGATCCGCAGATGGCACCACCAGGGCGTCGATTTGCTCTTTTGCCATCTTCTGACGAAGGGCCGCCAGCTTTTCATCGATTTTCACAGACATGCTTCCTCATTTTTTGTTTTTTCCGGTATCATCGGCCTTTGGCCCATTGCCCTGCCATGGTTTCCGTCTTTATGACATACACGGTTTGATGCGGTTTCTCAATCTTTTTTCAACAGGTTCTTTCGGGCATCGGAATCCGGTTACCCCTCCGCAATACCAAAAAATGGAATATGACTTTTTGCTTGACTAAATCCTCCCTGTTCATATACTGTTCCAAATTACAATACAAGTTGCATGCATGAAGAACAAACCAGATTAATCCAAACAAAAAGGGAGTCGAACATGAAATCTTTTTTCAAGAGTCTTGCAGTTGGGGTATTGACCATGATGGTGCTGGCAGCACCCGGTTTTGCCAGTGACACAATTAAAGTCGCCAATGCCGGAGCGCTTTCCGGGGACCTGGCACCTTACGGTATTTCCGCCCTCAGGGGGGTTGAAATGGCGGTTGAAGACATCAATGCCAACGGCGGTATCCTTGGCAAAAAGGTCGAACTGATGCTCGGAGATGATGTGTGCAAACCGGAAGTCGCTGTCAACGTGGCCACCAAACTGGTATCGGACGGCGCCCAGATGATCGTGGGCCATGTCTGCTCCGGTGCGACCATCGCTGCCAACAAAATTTACAAGGATGCCAATCTGATCCTCATTTCCAGTTCCGCCACCAATGACGATCTGACCCTGACCGGCGAACATCCCAATTTTTTCAGAACCATCTCCAATGACGGTGCCCAGGCAGCCCTGATGACCGCATTTGCGAAAAACGACCTCAAGGTCAAAAAAGTGGCCCTGATTCACGACAAGGGCGACTACGGCAAAGGACAGATGGAACTTGCCAAAGCCGCGTTCGAACAAATGGGCGGCGTTGATATCGTTCTGTTTGAAGGGGTCACCACCGGTGCCATGGATTATTCCGCCATTGTCCAGAAAATCAAACGGTCCGGTGCGGAACTCGTCATGTGGGGCGGGTATCATTCCGATGCCTCCAAAATCATTCAGTTGATAAAAAAGAAAAGAGTGGATACGCTTTTCATGGGTGCGGACGGCATCTACGGCGACAACCTGCCCAACTTGGCCGGCGAATTTGCTGAAGGCGTGTATGCCACCGGCCCCAATGATACCTCTTCCAATCCCCTGCACCAGGCATTGACCAAAGAACATCAGAAAAAATACGGGGAAGACCCGGGCACCTTTTTCATTACCGGTTACACCTGCATGCAGTCCCTGGCTGCCGCTGCTGAAAAAGCCGGCACCGTGGAATATGACGCCATGCGGGCCGCCATGCTCGACATCACGGTGGATTCTCCCATGGGTCCCATTGGCTTTGACAAAAACGGCGACATCGTGGGGGCGGGTTTTTCCGTATACCGCGTGATCGACGGAAAATACCAGCAGGTCAACTAACGATTCATGCCTTTGAAAAACAGGAGCCAGATCCCTGAACGGATTTGCGCTCCTGTTTTTTACCCGCAGGTTTGCCTCAAACCAAAGACGTTCAGGATGAAACATCATGCGTTGGATTAGTATATTGCTGGGTCTGTCCGGTACCGGGGTCGCCGGTTTTTTCGCTCTCCGGGAAATTATCATGTCCCCCATGTATTTTTTTGAACTGTTCCTGGGCGGTTTGACCCGCGGCAGTATTTACGCCCTGATCGCCCTGGGATACACCATGGTGTACGGCATCATTCAGCTGATCAATTTCGCCCATGGGGAGATTTACATGATCGGCGCCATGACCGCTCTGATCGTTGCCACGGTTCTGGGGATGTGGGGCTGGAACACGGCGGTGATCGTCATCCTGGCGTTTGTATTTGCCATTGTCTATTCCTGTGCCTATGGCTTTACCGTTGAAAAAATCGCTTACAAACCGTTACGAAATGCACCACGACTGTCCGCACTGATATCCGCCATCGGCATGAGCCTGTTTCTGCAGAACTATGTGATGCTGGCCCAGACCCCGGATTTTCTGCCTTTCCCGAGCCTGATTCCGGATTTTAAGTTCTGGGAGCCCTTTGCCCACATCATCACATCCGTGGAGATCACCATCATTATTACCACGGTGATCGTCATGATTCTGCTGGGCCTGCTCATCAAGTTCACCCGGATCGGGAAGGCCATGCGGGCCACGGCCCAGGACAAGGTCATGGCGGCCCTGCTGGGGATCAATGTCAACAATGTCATCTCCGCCACGTTTGTGGTGGGCTCTGCCACAGCCGCCATCGGGGGCGTGCTCATCGCCTGCCATGTGGGCCAGATCAATTTTTATATTGGATTTCTGGCCGGTCTCAAAGCCTTTATTGCGGCTGTTCTGGGCGGAATCGGGTCCATTCCGGGCGCGGTGCTGGGATCGCTGGTTCTGGGTATTTCCGAAAGCTTTTTTACGGGTTATTTCTGGAGTGAATACGAGGATGTGTTCGCATTTTCCATTCTGGTGCTGATCCTGATTTTCCGGCCTTCCGGAATTCTGGGCCGCCACGATACTCAGAAAGTATAATTTGGATTCAGGTGACGACTTATGCCGATTAAACAACAGCTCAAACAATCTCTGATTATTGCCTTCTGGTTCATGATCCTGACTTTTCCCATCATGGTGATCAAGGTCAACACGATCGAAAACACCATTGTTTTCAGATGGTTCAACCTTTTATGGGTAGGCGTGCTCGCTTTTTTTGCCTCCTTGATATGGAACTATTTTCTGAGGCGCGGCGAAACCAAAAAAAAGAAGGATTTCGAAGACGACACCCCAATAGTCCACCGTCTTCTGCAAAACGAACGGTTCCGCTACCCATTCCTGGGATTGGTGGCGGCTTTTTTCATCGCGTATCCGTTCATTTTCCCCATGTATCACACCTCCATCATGATATCGGCCCTGGTGTATGTCATGCTGGGCCTGGGACTCAACATCGTGGTGGGGCTGGCCGGACTGCTGGATTTGGGATATGTGGCGTTCTATGCGGTGGGAGCCTATGCCTATGCCTTGCTGAACCTGCATTTCGGACTCAGTTTCTGGATGGTGCTCCCCATTTCCGCGCTCCTGGGCACCCTGTTCGGGGTAATGCTGGGATATCCGGTACTGCGCCTGAGAGGCGACTACCTGGCCATCGTGACACTGGGGTTCGGGGAAATCATCCGGATCGTTCTGGAAAACTGGGACGAATTTTCCAACGGGCCCCGAGGTATTTCCAACATACCGCCCCCCACATTTTTCGGACACAATTTCGGTCAGCAGAACACCATGATCTACATCTATTTCATTGTTATCGCCCTGGTGATCATGACCATCTTTTTTGTGAACCGTCTGGAAAATTCCAAAATCGGCCGGGCCTGGATCGCACTGCGGGATGATGAAATCGCCTGCCAGGCCATGGGGATCGACAAATTCAAGACCAAGCTCACCGCCTTTGCCTTAGGCGCCACCTGGGCCGCCATGGGCGGGGTGATCTTTGCAGCCAAAACCTCTTACATCAACCCCATGTCCTTTACCATCTGGGAATCCATTACCATATTGTGCGTGGTGGTCATCGGCGGCATGGGATCGGCCATCGGTGTCATTGCCGGGGCACTGGTGCTGATTCTTCTGCCGGAATACCTGCGGGCGGTGGCGGAATACCGGATGCTGGTTTTCGGAGCCCTTCAGGTCATTGTCATGGTTTTCAAGCCTGACGGTCTGATCAAAAGTGTTCGAAAGGTCTACACGTTTAAACCATCACAGGAAACCCAGCAGGAAAAAATAGCCCATGGAACCCATACTTAACGTTAAAAACCTGACCATGAAATTCGGGGGGCTCAAAGCCCTGGATGATGTGACCATTGCCATTGAAAAAGGGCAGATTGCTGCATTGATCGGCCCTAACGGGGCCGGAAAGACCACGTTTTTCAACTGCATTACCGGCATCTATGAGCCCACCCTGGGTGATGTCCAGATCACACCTCCTGGAAAATCCACCCAGAGTCTTAGAGGATTCAAACCCAACTACGTGACAGAACGGGGGATTGCCAGAACCTTTCAGAACATTCGGCTGTTCCATGGCATGACGGTGCTGGAGAACGTAATGATCGGCCGGCACTGCCGCTTGTCTTCCGGGATTATCAAAGCCATGCTCAGGCCTTCCAGCCAGCGGAAAGAAGAGCAAAAAGCCGTGTATGACAGTTATGAAATTCTGGAAAAAATCGGTCTGGACAAATATGTAAACGAGATGGCGGTGAACCTGCCTTATGGGGCTCAGCGCCGCCTGGAAATTGCCAGGGCCCTGGCCACAGACCCTTTTTTGCTGCTGCTGGATGAACCGGCAGCCGGCATGAATCCCAGGGAAACCAAAGAGCTGGATGATCTGATTCTCTGGTTGCGGGACAATGAAAACCTGACCATTCTGCTCATTGAGCATGACATGAAACTGGTTATGAGCCTGTCCGACCAGATCCATGTGGTGGATTACGGTAAAAAAATTGCCGAAGGCACCCCTGAAGAAATCAAAGCCAACCCTGACGTCATTAAGGCCTACCTGGGAGAAGAATCCGACGATGCTTAAACTCAGCAATATTCACACCTATTACGGCAATATCCATGCTCTCAAGGGCATTGACATCGAAGTGGCGGAAGGTGAGGTGATTTCCCTGATAGGTGCCAACGGAGCCGGAAAATCCACCACATTGATGACGACTTCTGGTATTGTTCCGGCCAAGAAAGGAACCATTGAGTTCAACGGAGAAGATATCACGTATCTGTCCCCGGATGAAATTGTCAAAAAAGGGATCTGCCAGGTGCCGGAAGGCCGTCGAATTTTTCCCTATCTCACCGTGGCCGAAAACCTGGATATGGGAGCCTTTCTGCGCAATGACAATGAAAAAATCAAACAGGATCTGGCGTATGTCTATGAACTGTTTCCCATCCTGGCCAACCGCCGGAACCAGGCCGGCGGCACTTTGAGCGGGGGGGAACAGCAAATGCTGGCCATATCCCGGGCACTGATGTCGCGGCCCAAGGTGCTGCTGCTTGATGAGCCGTCCCTGGGCCTGGCACCCATTGTGGTCAAACAGATTTTTTCTATCATTGAAAAGATCAATCTGGAAAGCAGAACCACCATTTTTATTGTGGAACAGAACGCCAATCTGGCCTTGAAGGCGGCTCACCGGGGATATGTCATGGAAACCGGACGGATTACCATGACAGATACCGGTGAAAATCTGCTGGCCAACGAGAATGTCAAAAAAGCCTATCTGGGAATTTAGGGTTACAGGTCTTTTTTCAAGTTGATGAATTCACTGCGTTTGAACCCGAGCTTCTTGAAAAAGGACAGCACATCTATGGAATCCCACATCACGGACGAATAGATGCAGGACACTGCTTTTTCTCTGTAAATATCACAAATCCGGTTGGCCAGTGCCAGACCGATGCCTTGTCCCATGTACTCCGGATGCACGCCGATGGCCATGATCCAGGCGCTTTTCCGAATTCCGAATCCCGCATACAGGGTGGTGGAGATCATGTATCCCACGACCTTTTGGTTCAATTCCGCCACCAGGCTGGTAGCGCCGTTTCCGTCAGACGCCTGCTGTTTCACCAGCTTGAGAAAATCGACATTGGCATCCTGCGGGGAGATGGCCCCACGGATATCTTCTATTGCCTGGGCATCCTCCAGGCGGATTTCTCTGATGATCGGTTCTTCCAAAGTGTTGCCCTCCTCCCTGTTATTCGACTTTGATAATTTTTACAGTATGCCCCACCCAGTTGGGCGGCAGGTATATCCGGCCACTGTTGCCTGAAGATTTCACCTCTTTTTCAATCATTTCCTCCCCGTACACTTCGAACTTGACCCTGGCCTGAGGGGCCGGTTTGACATCCTGGGGTTCCACGGGGCTTTCCGCTTGATTTTTATCCGTCATTTAATATCCCATTCCTGATGAAAAAGATTCTTTGCCTGTCCTTCGATCACCATACCAGACGCGATGATTCTCATTCTGGAAAACGGGTCGACTCTGTCAGCATGCAGTGACTTTATATTGTTTTTTCTTTTTTTTCAACGTCTACCCGTCAAAAACACTCCAGGCAGCGCGGTCAAGGTTGACGCCACTGCCCGGGTGTCCACTTTGGATGCAAAAAAAATACTACAGCAGGGGATTATACACAGCTGTTTTCATAATAAGATACCGGATGGCCAGATCTCCCGCAAGGACAGACGTCAGTCGCAGAAAAATCAGAAATCCGTTGGTGTTGCCGCCCCACATGATCAATGTGAAAATCAAAGGGACCAGAACCGCCAGGACTCCCACACCCACATAAGCAATCCGTTTGAGATCTGCCTGCAGCATTTTCTGGATCGAGACCTTGGCGACATCGCTCATATGCCATGTTCCCCATGCATACAGTCCGATACACAGAAAATAGATCAAAAAGAATGTGGCAGACCAGATTTCCATGCCTGAGACCACTGCGGCATTGCCGGTCAGTGCAAAAATGAGCTGGAGCATCTGCTGTCCCACCCAGATCCCTGAAATGACTGACAGGGGCAGCACAATGGTGGAACTCCAGGCTGGTAGAGCCCGGATCACGTTCATGGTGGCAAACCCGTGGGAAATGATCAGCAGACACAAAATGCCCATGATAAAATTGAACACCATGTTAAATCCGCCCGGGGTAATCATCTGAATAAATCCCAGAGCGGCAAAAACACCGATGATCCAAATGCCCCGGGACAATTCCGAGGTATTGGGCCGCATGAGCATCCGCCAGGCCCTTTTGGGATTACCCAGATACAGCATATGGATGATCCCGCCCAACACCAGCGTGATCACCCAGCCGATCACGATCCCTGGACGGAAGCTGTAAAACAGGGACATGAAATACAGGCCGGCTCCGATTTCAGAGAAAAAGAAGGCCAGCCACAGAAAAATTCCTTTTTCATCGATCCACTGCCGCTGACGGGTAGGGTTGATCATCCACTCATAGGGTTTGATCCCGGAACCATCGGACGGAAACATGGTTTCAACCAGGTTTTGGTGATTATCATTCATGTAAATACCCTCCTCAGTTACGCTTTATAAATCTTGACAGCAACCGCAGTTTCCATGTTACCGGCGACCGGGTCGAAATATTTGAGTTTGGATGGCAGCAGTTTGCAGAAGTTGGCGCCTTTGCCCTTGGCAATGGGTCGTCCATCCGCCCACAATCCGCCCTGTCCGGCAATACCGATTACCTTGGGACTCTGGGCCTCCATGGTCTTGACAATGCCTTTTTCCTTGACACCGTATTTGTTTTCGATACAGATGATATCCCCGTCCTTTAACCCCCGTTCTTTTGCCATGGTGGTATTCAAGGTGATGGTAAAGGTATAGGGACACATTTTGGATACTTCATCCACATAAGGATTCTGGAACGTGGTGTTGTTGGTATGCAGAATATCCCGGTAGGAGAACGCCAGCAGGTCATATTCATCATCCAGGTCCTTGTGGGATTCCGGCCAGAACCAGGTGGGCAGCGGGGTATACTGATCCAGATCCATCTCCAGTTTCTTGTAGTCGAACCCGGTTTCCTCAAAGATCTTTTCCAGGGCCCGCCGGTCATGGATCAGATATTCCATGTACACCGGGCACCGGGAATCGATATTCCAGCGCCAGTAAACATCCTCAATGGGTTTGTGCCAGGTGGCGTATCCCTGTTCTTCGATTTTTTCCTTGTCCGGCCCGTAAACCCACCTGAGGACCCGTTCGCCGATCTCTTTCCAGGTCAGTTTTTCACCCGGCTTGATCTGCAGATCCAGATCTTTGATTCCGTAATAATCATTGAGCTTGGCATTGAACTTGTCCAGCACCCCGACCCGGTGAGCCACTTCGATGTAAACATCCATGAAGAACCGGGATTCGCCGATGGGCTTTGCCACCGGTTTCTGCAGATGCACAAACCAGTCTTCATAAGAAGGCGATCCCGAAAAGAAGAATGCATCAATCTCGGATGACCAGCAGTCTTTTTCCAGATAGGATACATCCGGGAGAATCAGGTCGCCGATGGCCTGATCGGTTTCGTTGATCCACAGATCGTTCTGCACCACAAAACAGTCCTTGAAGTTCTTCACAGCAGTATCCCAGTCGGAATTACTGATGACAAAGTTGGCGGAAATGCCGAAAATCATTTCCGGTTTGGATTTCATGCCCAGTTTTTCATGGATATAATCCACCTCTTCCACATAGGGAATATGGGACAAGGTGCAGTGGGTCCACACGTCCACACATCCCATGTTGGTTGCCGGATAGCTGGGGGCATGTACCGGCCAGGGGTCATGGGAGTAGAAAACGGATGGAACGATCACGCCGTCGGTGCCCACGGTACAGGTCTGTTCATAATGCCCACCCGGGTAGGCCCGCCGAATCGCCGGCCATCCCAGCGTACCACCTGGCACGTCTTCAGCGCCCACCAGTTGAGCCATCAAATCAATGGCCGCCACCTGATGAATCCCGTTGGAATGCCCTTGAGATCCCCGGAACGTGACGGAGGAAACCGGTCGATAAGGAAAGGTCTTGCCTTCAATGGTGATGGTGGAACCGATCTGGGCATTGTCAACCCAGCCCTTGGCCACTTCCAGGATCTTGGCCGCCGGCACGGTAGACACTTCGGACGCCCATTCAATGGTGTACTGTTTCAGATGCTCCTTGAACGGCACAAAGCAGGGACGGACCTTTTCTCCGTTGTATTCATATTCGCCATCCAGGGCCAGGTCTTCCCAGGCCGCGGATTTGTCGTCATATTCCTTGACCTCTCCGGCCCTGGTATCATACACCAGCGGCTTTTCGCTGGTTTCATGGCGCATATAGGTGCCGTCATCCTTGATCAGGTAGACGAAATTGGTCTTGGCCTTGAGATACAGCTCATCCATTTCCCCGCGCATGTTCACGATATAGTTGGCAATGGCCAGGCCGACAGCCGTGTCCGTGCCCGGCAGAATGGCCAGCCATTCCGTGGCCTTGCCCCCGGCGAAATTGCCCATGGGATCGAAAACGATCTCCTTTATGCCTCTTCGAACCGCATCGGCACGCAACCGGGCGTTGGTCATGGCGGAATGTCCGGAGCCGGTGCCCTTGCTGGAACCCCATTTGAGTACATATTTGGTGTACCGCCAGTCCGGGGCGATGGACCAGGCCCCGTGAATCAGACCGCCCAGCATATGACAGGCGTTGCCACAGTGAAGGCTGCCCCCGCCGATGATGAAGTTTCCGTTGTTTTTCACGCCGAAGGCCTGGGCATAAAAATAAGGATGGTTATGGGGTCCGTCCGAGGCCCGCATGGTCTGGTTGGTGAACAGGATCTTGTTGGGATCATCCTCCATGATCTTTTTCATCTTGGTGACGATGATGTCATAGGCTTCTTCCCATTCAATCTCTTTCCATTTCGGGTCCACGCCGATCCCTTTTTCCGGATTGGTCCGCAGCATCGGCTTCTTGATCCGGTTGGGGTCATGGTAGTACATGAGCCCGGCTGTGCCTTTACCGCACAGACCCGCATTGGTGCCGCCCATGGTACTCTCTTTTATGCCCTCGATTTTCACCGGCACCCCGTTCACCACCCGCACTTTGGCCCCGCATCCGCAGTAGCACACGCCACAGGTGGTATTTACCCATTTGTCTTCCCAAATTTCATCTGTCTTATAGGTCATAACGCCTCCTGTTTAATCGATATAATACACGGCGGGTTCAGTGCCGAATTCTTTTCTGAGTTGCTTGCCTTTCTTTTCCATGATCAACCGGTTGATCTCGCTGTTGGGATCATCCAGATCCCCGAACACCCGGGCCCCAACCGGACAGATATTCACACAGGCCGGTGTCGCGTCTTCATCCTTGCCCGGGGTCAGACTTTTTTTCATGCCTGCATCTACACGTTCGGAACAGAAATTGCATTTGATCACCGTCCCCAGGGTAAAAGGATAGAGTTTTTCGCCGATAATTTCCATCTCGGTTTTGCCCTGGCCCGGGAAATATTCCCGGTTTTTGACTGTTTCATCGTAATAAGTCCGCTGCTGATACGGACAGGCGATCATACAGGCCCGGCATCCCACGCATTTGGTATCGTCAATGGCCACGATGCCATCTTCTCTGACATAGGTAGCGCCGGTAGGACACGCCTCCACACAGGCGGCATCTTCACAATGGTTGCACAGGATCGGATAAATCAGCTTGGAAGAGGTGGGAAACTTGCCGGTTTCTCCGATCAGCACCCGGTTAAAGAACACGCCGGGCGGCAGAAAATGTTCTTCTTTACACGCGATGGTGCATCCCCAGCAGGCAATACACCGCTTGACATCGATTACCATTCCCCATCTAGGCATAACTACTCCTTTTTTCATATACATTCATAATTATATGTTGAAATTGATTCTGTGTCATGCGGCCTAAAGATCAACGGTTGTTACCTCCTCGAACCCTCTTCTGGCACAGACCTTGTTGGCATCCAGTTTTTTCCCGGAAAAATAATCCGCCAACGCCTCTAACACCGGCTCGATATCCAGCAGCCCCGACATTCTGGCAAACGCCCCCACCACCACGGTGTTGGGTATGGGCAATCCGATCTCTTCCATGGCAATCCTGTTGGCATCCACCACAGCCAGTTTTTTCAGATTCTCGTGCCGGATATCGCCCTGGTTCTTTTTATCGTTGAGCAACAGCATGCCGCCGGGTAACAGCCCGTCAAACACGGCCGGAGAATTTTTCTGAGAGGGATCCAGAACCACCAGAATATTGGGATTGTAAATCTGGGTTTTCTCTTTCACCGGTTTGTCGGAAAATCGCCCGAATGCTGTGACCGGTGCTCCGCGGCGTTCAAATCCAAACATGGGAAAACTGGCACCGAACTGTCCTGTTCTGGCAAATGCATTGGCCAGAATCTTGGAGGTTGTCACAACCCCCTGCCCGCCTCTACCATGAAATCTAACTTCGCTCATCATAATTTTTCTCCTTAATCGTCAGCAGAAACCGGGAGCCGGCATTCCGCTTCCAGCACACTCAGTCCGCCCAAAAGGCAACATTCATATTCCACATCTTCCTGAAGTATCGCAATATCCTCTTCAGTCATATGATTGAATTTTTTCATCATTTTTGTGTAATCGCTCACGGGTTTGGGTTTTTTGACGGTTTTGGTCATGCGGATTTTACCATTTTCCGCTTCCCACAAAGGAAAATAGTTGGTTTTGACCGCCTGCCGGCAGATCTCGATGGTGTCGGCCGGATCCGCCCCCCACCCGGTAGGACAGGGTGCAAAGACATGGAGAAAACAAAATCCCCGTTCCTTGGCTTTTTTGGCCTTGAGCAGTTTCTTGGCCAGATCCTCCAGGTCGCTGAGTGTCGCCGTGGCCGTATACGGGATCTTGTTCATGGCCATTTTCAACCCCAGGTTCATGCGCCGAAGATTTTTTCCCCTGTGTACGGTGCCAAAGGGGGTAGTGGTGGTCGTCGCACCATACGGCGTGGTCCCGCTTTTCTGAATCCCGGTGTTCATGTACCCTTCATTGTCATAGCAGATATAGATAAAGGGTTCATTGCGCTCCGCGGCCCCGGACAGGTTGCCGAATCCGATATCGTTGGCGGTGCCGTCACCGTTGAAGCAGACCACTGTGTTCTCGATACCGGCTTTTTTGTAGTAACGCACCAGCCCCGTAGCATTGGCGGCCGCCCCGGTCATCAGTGTTCCGAAATAAGACAGGGTGTGCCAGGATTGCTTGTTCTGACCCAGCAGTACCGGAGCGGAACAGGACGGTGTACCGGTAATGATGATGTCATTTCCCAGAACCCGCGGAATGAACCGTAACAGCAGCTCAAGACCGCACCCCGGGCAGAATGCCACCCCTTTTGAAAACGGGTCGTCATATTTGAGGTAATCCAGCACTTTGGTCAGCCGGCCTTTCTTTTTCTCAGCCATGTTATTTTTCCCCCTTATCTGTATTGGCTTCTGGATAAGATACCCAGGTCACTTCAGGGACATCCTTGCCGTCCGCCAGATCTGCCGTCAGTTGTATCATCTGTATCACATTGGTTTTGGTGATATCCGTATTGGCGATGCCATCGATAAAACTGACCAGTTTCGCGCCGCCCAGTCTGGTTTCGAACGCCTTGAGTTCCGTGTAGATGGGCCCCCCGTCAAAGCCGAATGCCAGGCTGCGATCCACCACGCCGATGGCTTTTTTCCCCTTGAGTGCCTTGACCAGGGCCTGATGGGGGAAGGGACGATACATGCGGATCTTCACCAGCCCGATGCGCACTCCTTTTTCCCGCTGATCATCGATGACCGACTTAATGGTACCGCACATGGAACCGGATCCTACCAGGACCATATCCGCATCATCGGTTCGATACTCTTCCAGCTGCCCGCCATAGGTTCGGCCGAAAATGTCGGCGAATTCTTTGTCAATGGCTTCAAATTTGGCTTTGGACCGCTCCATGGCCGTCACATGTTTATGTCGCAGCTCCATGTAGCCGCCCAGAATACCGTGGGTTCCCACACCGAGTTTTTCACCGGGTCGAAGCACGGTCCGCCTGGGCTGGGATTCCAGCACCGACAGAAACCGGTCCACGGTTTCCTGCTCCGGAATTTCTACTCCTTCAGACAGGTAGGACAGAAAAAACCCGTCATAATGAACCATGACCGGTAACTGGATGTCATAATCTTCTGCCAGGCGGTATGACTGGAGTACCAGGTCCAGGATCTCCTGGCAGTTTTCAGCAATCAGGAATATCCAGCCGGCGTCTCTTGTGGAGATCATGTCCTGCTGGCCGGAAGACACCGCAATAATTCCCGGGGTTTCCCTGTTCACGTTGACCATGACCACAGGGGCTCTCGCCCCGGCCGTCGCCAGGACCGCGTCATACATGAACACCAGGCCCCAGGAGGAAGAGGCGGTGAACACCCGGGCGCCTGCCAGAGACGCCGCCATCACTGCGTTCATGGCGGAATTTTCCCCTTCCACTGTGATCAGTTCGCAATCCATCTCACCCGATGCATGAAAGCTCGATATCTGTTCAATCACCTCGGTCTGGGGAGTAATGGGATAGGCTGCCACCACATCGGGCCGGGCCAGTTTGGCAGCAATGGCGGCTGCCGCGTTTCCGGTAATAACTTTGACACGTGACGATGTTGCAGTGGTATTCATGATACAAACTCCCCTTCTGAAACCATGGTGATCGCCCCTTTGGGACATTCTTTTGCGCAGATGCCGCATCCTTTGCAAAAATCCAGATTGGGCTCGAAACAGCTTTCCGCTGTCATTTCCATAACCTGAATCGGGCAATAGATCGCGCAAAAACCGCAAAAAATACACTTTTCCTGATCCACCACCGGACGTTTGGTTCGCCAATCGCCGGTATCCGTACACATCAGCGATCCACTGGCGTCAGACCACGGTCCTTCGTGATTAAAGTATTGATTTGATGGCATAAAATCCCTCCCCCTGTTTACGAATAAGATGACCCTGCGTAATGCTGCTTAATTGTATCTACTTCATAGCCATTTTTTTGATACAAATCGATTGCATTGTCAAGCAAAAAATTATTGCCACGAAAGAAAATTGCAGATTTGGTATGTAAGAAGCAGGACTTATCTCAAAAAAATGGCGCCTGACAGGCCGACAATAGTTGATAAATCAACAATTAGCGCCGCACCGGTTTACAGTTATACGCTATCGCTTGATTTTCCGGTGCGGCTTCAGGACGAAATCGATCAGGCTGATGTGCCTGAGAATTTTAAATCACCGCTTTGAAAGGGTCCATTCCGAGGCGTTCAATCATTTTTCCCAGGCGCTCACCCGGTTTTGCCTGATCTGAATAGACAGAAATCACTTTTTCCACGGCTGTCAGCACTTGGTCATCATTCAGCCCGGTCTTCAGTTCTTTTCCTATACGAGGTGTCATGCCCACATTCCCACCGATGGTCAGAGTCCACCCTTCGGGAAATCCAATCAGCCCGATATCCCGGACCCAGGATTCCGAACAGCTCAGCTTGCAGCCGGATACCGCCATCTTGAATTTTCCCGGCAATTTGGCTGCATGGTACTGCTGATCCAGTTTCATGCCAATGCCCAGCGCATCCTGTTTGCCCAGTTTGCAGAACGTAGTCCCTGGACACGCCCGGATGCTTCTGACACAAAGTCCTACAGCGGCGCCTTTTTCCATGCCCAGTTCATTCCAAACCGCATCGATATCCGATTCTTTCAGACCCACGATGGCCAGCCGGGTCGCCCCGGTGATTTTCAGGGCTTTGGCCTGATATTTTTCCGAAATATCGGCAATTTTTCTCAGCAGATCCGGTGTCACAATCCCACAGGGAATATGGGGAGCGATGGCATAGGTTTCGTTATCATTCTGAGGAATGGCTCCTTTTTCTCCAAGCTTCAGCATACAGTTTCTCCAGTTCAAAAAAGGGTTGATTTTCAATCAACTTAAAGAGTTTGGATGGGGCTGTCAAGTCAATTGCCTGAATACCGGCCCCTTTGAAACAGGCGGCTGGGTTTCCATAAATATCACTTGAATATCTCCAATCCGTTGTTAGTTTAATAAATGAATGCAAACATGAAATATAAAACCGGAGGATGATCATGGATAAGCATGAATTATGCGAAAAAATACGGTCCATATATCCGGATATCGGTGAATGCGGCATTGATCTGGATGTAAAATATGACGAAGAGAACGAGCGGTGGACCGTTTATCTCCAAAAAGACAAAAAAGCCTTGAAAACCTTTTTGGAACCTGATGATGCCCGTTTGTGCATGGAAGGCAAACAATGCGTCAGTTTGGGAGTTGAAATCAACCAGTTAAAAGACAGCATTGACAGAATGCCGTTGCAATGAGGTGACGTGATGACAGATCATGACAAAAAAAAAGAGGGGGACGGCGCGGCATTGGATGTGTGTACCCAGGCCCCTGAGTTTGCTGAACACGCAAGACCCAATGAACCGCCACAGGATGCATGCGATGACGGCAGGGCAGGCACCGAAAAAAACAGACAGGAGCCTGACAGATCTAAGTGACCCTCTGTTTACACTGACTGAAACTGTCGACACACGTTTTTCAAAACGAGGGAATGTCTCTCTTCTGGATTGAATATTCGAGCTGGACAATGCTTTTCTCCTTATCATCCGGACGGATGGTGGAGGGGCTAAAGACGATACCAGCGGTGATTTTTCCTGATTCGGTGATGCCATCCAGAGAAAGCGGTTCCGTAAAAAGGGTTTCGATATCCTTGAGTGCCTGAGAAGGGCCGACAACAAGAATCTTTTCCGGTTCAACCATGGCCTGGGTCATGATTAGATCTGGAGAAAGCCTGCCGATCCAGAACGCCTGAATCGCGACCTCTTTTTTTAAAGGCACGTCCACAAACACCTCCAGCATGGATGGCTCGATGTTTTTAACTGAAATGCCGGGAGGCAGTGAAATCGCATTCCGCCCCACAGACAGGCTGTTTTTACCCGGTGTGGTATTGGCAAGGCTCAGTTTGACGTTGATACGGTCCGGCCTCAAAGAACGGATCAGGGGTCTGGAACCGCTGACCAGAAGCCGGATAGTGCTGGCAGATGATGAGAAGACTTCAATTTTCTGATCTGATTTGACAAATTCGACTGGCACATCATGGGTGGCAAGGGTTTCCACGCCCCTGGAAAAGCTGAGCCAAAGCCCTGTGACACAGGCCAGGCACACAGCAGCGGCAATCGCAAGGTCCCTTGTCTGTTTTTTTACATCCCTGACAGATGCGTCTCCGCCAGCATGCTGTATCAACATTTTTTCAAGCACGCGGGCATCATTGATATCGTAAACCCGTTTGTCCTGGGCCACTGTAATTTTGCCCCGTTCTTCAGACACCACAATCACCATGGCATCGGTCTGTTCCGCCAGACCGATGGCGGCCCGGTGCCGGGTCCCGAAACGGGAGGGAAGGTCTGTGCGTTTCGACAGGGGAAGAATCACACCCACCTCCGTAATCCGGTCTCCCTGGATCACCACTGCCCCGTCATGAACCGGATTATCCTGCCAGAAAATACTGATGAGCATCTCTTTGGACAGTTTTCCCTGCCAGGTGATTCCCTCCTGAACCACACTTTCCATCCCTCTGCTCAAGGGCAGCACAATCAGCGCGCCGATTTTCTGTCTGGCCAATTCATAAACGCTTTCAACAATGATCCCTACAGGAGTTTTCAGCTGCTGGCGGGGGATTCCCCATAAAAAGAATTTCAAATCCCGGGTCTTGAGCACCGATGATATCTCATTACGGAACACAACAATGATCACCAGGGCCGCAACGGCAATAACCCCCTGCATCACCCAGCTGGTGATGATCAGTCCCATGGAAAATGCCACCTGCCTGAAAACCAGCAGCACGCCCATGAACAGAAGCACGCGCAGCACATTGGTCCCCCTGAACAGCACATACAGCCGGAAAAGAATATAGGTATTCAGGGCGATATCCAGCCCGTTCTGCCATCCAATATCAAAGAAAGTTCCCATCGCGGATCAGTCTGAAATACCGAATCGAAGGGTTTTCATCAATTTGTCCTGACTGTCGACAATTTCAACCCGCCAGGGTCCCTTGTCCGCAGGCCTGAGCTGCATACTGCTGAAAGAGGACCATTTAGGGGGATTCAATACCAGCCTGGCATTGGAGATCAGCCGGTCCTGACGGTACCAGCGATGATACACAACGGTTTCTTCATACACCGGATCAAACGCAGTGAAACAATACACCCGGCCCAGAGAAATGGAAAAAACGACCGCCGGATTGATCGGTTGAAACTTGTCAATGTTTTCACACATCTGGGCCTGAACCAGTACCGGCGGTTCAGACACCGGCTCGATGACCGGAGCCAGATCCTGGGCCCATCCCGGGGAAACACTGAAACCGGTCATAATCAGGCCCAACAGAAAAACAGTATATATGCCGGAAATCATTTTCATTTCGTGTATCTTATCCAGGAACCCTTTTTTTTTCAAGCAGATTAAGTAAGAATCTTTTCAACACCTGGCAAAAAACAAACTAGTCTGGTATATTCCTGACTGCCATATTTTGTAATGGAACGCATACCGAATGTGAATGCAAATCCTGTTGTTTATGAAGGAACATTTCATGCAATCCCATGTCATGATTCTTGCCACCGGGGGAACCATTGCCGCCGTCAGCCGGGAACCGGCCCAGTCCGAATACTGTGCGGGACAGGTGGGTTTTCAGGACATGATCGACGCGGTTCCGGATCTGAAACAGCTGGCCATAATTTCAGGGGAACAGATCGCCAATGTCGGATCCCAGGACATGTCTTTTGAAATCCTGATCCGCCTGACCTGCCGCATCAACGAACTGATGAAGCAAGATGATATTCACGGCATTGTCGTCACCCACGGCACGGACACCATGGAAGAAACCGCTTTTTTTCTGAACCTAACGGTCAACAGTCCCAAACCGGTCGTTTTGACCGGGGCCATGCGACCGGCCAACGCCATTTCAGCGGACGGCCCGTTGAACCTGTTCAATGCCGTGGCCGTGGCGGCAGACCCCGATGCACGTGAAAGAGGGGTGCTGGTGGTAATGAACGACCGGATTCACGGAGCCCATTCTCTGACCAAAACCAATACCACCTCCGTGGAAACATTTTTATCCCCTGTCAACGGTCTGGTGGGAACCGTCAATTATGGAAAACCCGTCTATTTTCGTTTCCCTTTCAGGCAGCACACCTATCTGAGCGAATTTTCCAGCCGGTTCTGTCAGCCTCCCCATCCCACGCTTCCCCGGGTGGATATCGTTTATGCCTGCATTGACATGCCGCCGGATCTGATTGATTTTTCCCTGGCCGCCGGTGCCAGAGGCATTGTTTTTGCGGGCGACGGCAACGGAAACATGAATCAGGCCACAGTTGAAAATGCCGCACAAAAGGCGGCCGGGGGGGTCTGTATTGTCAGAAGTTCCCGGGTACCCACCGGCACGGTGAGCCGGAATGTGGAACTGGATGACGATTCGCTGGGATTCATTGTGTCTGATGAACTCAATCCTGCCAAAGCCCGGATACTGCTGATGCTGGCGTTGACCAAAAAATACGATCGACCACACATTCAGCAGTTGTTCTTCACCTACTGATCCATCCAGTTATCCGGGCGGCAGGCTGTCAATGGGCAGGTAAAGCTGAGTCCCTTCCGGCAGACGGCCAAAATCAGATATTTCCGTTCCTGTTTTCACCTGCCCGGGCGGCAGGTAGTACACTGTTGTCTGTTCTTTGTATTTCCCGCCGGCAATCCGGTAGGCCGTCTTGTTTCTGGTGATGACAAACGGACCCTGATATCCAACAATCAAACGGGTGTTCAACGGCAGGTCGTCCCAGTCTGATATGCGGGATCCGGGCTGAACCGTACCGAACGGCAGAAAATAGATGGTTGAATCAAATTTATAGGCCGGGCCGGCATGAGACCAGGCAGTCATGCGGTCCGTGATCATTTTTACCGGATTTTCCGTAGCCGTTTTTTCCACAAGCTGTGCGTCCTGGTTCAGCAGCACCCGGGTGTTGACCGGCAGCAGATGCCACCCCACCGCATCTGCAATCTGATCACCCGTCAACCGGCGGCCGCCGGGAAGCACATATACCGTGGTTGGATAATCATATTCCTCTCCGGCAATGGCCCAGGCGGTGCGGTCTTTTGAAATCAGGCTGGGAACCGGGCCGGTGGCGGCAACCCTGGCGGCCACCGCCGGCCTGGGTGCGTAGAACAGATCCGCCAGATACGGGTCCGGCAGAAGTCGTCGGGCCCTGACATCCGGATCTTTATCCACGGTCGGCCCCAGCCCGGCCCTGGCACGATCAAAATTTTTGGCACACCGTTTCCGGCCCCGGTGATTTTCTGGAAACCAGGGATTGGGACGGCCGAACGCAATCTGGCTGTGGGTGAGTACGGCCTGATCACTCAGGCCGTAAACCTTCTGAAGAATTTTGACAAGCAATGCCACGGACCGATATTGTTCGTCCGTCAGCGGCGCGTTATGATATCCCACCAGCTCGATACCGATGGAAAGCGATGAGATATCCTGAAGGCCATTCCACATGGACAGCCCGGCATGGTCCGCCCGGAATCGCCTGTTTAAAATCCGGTAGGTGGTGCCATTTCTGGCGATCACATAATTGGCATGCCCCCCGGGCGTGCTGCGGCCACTTTTCAACTGCTTGCCCCGGGCCACGACCCGCAGAGTGGCGGACAGCCCAAGTTCAGATGTATGCACGATAATATACAGCGTTTGTTTACGGGGCACTTTTTTGAATTTCGGATTCAATCGATTTTGATGGTCAATAATTTTTGCCTGAAACTGTTGAAAATCCGAAGCGGCAAATGAGAAACCAGCCGCATCCATCGGCGGCCCGACCAAAAGCAAAATCAGCGCCATCACCTGGAGAACCCGGCAGCTTTTTCGGTTCACCCGCCGAACCGCGTGAATGTTCTGGAAAATACGGTTTCGTTGATTCCTTTTTCCATTCATGATGTCAGTATAGCAATGAACACGCAAAAGCGAAACGGGCATTTTCATAAATCAAGCCAGAAATATTTTTTATTGACAGAATTAAAAGCTGAAATATAATTAATGTTTTACTATTTCGCTTCGTGACCGGACACTACCCGTTAACAGACAAAAAAGGGTTTTAAATGGAACTATCAACGTGCAAGGCGTCATATTTTGATTTATTTATTGACGTTACCAAAAAAATTACCACTGCCGAGAACACGGATGATATTTTTGAACTGATCACAGGCAAACTGCCGCAAATAATGGATGTGGATGGCTCCACCATCCGTCTGCTGAACGATACAGACAAAAAACTGGTTTTGCGCAGTGCCAGCGGTTTAAGCGACGCCTACCTGAACCGGGGGCCCATCGATCACGAAGAACCTGTTTTCAAGGCCCTTGAAGGCACCCCCATAGTCATTGAAGATGCGGTTGATGATCCCCGGATCCAATACAGGGATAGCCTTGCACGAGAGGGTATCCAATCCATTCTGGTGGTTCCTATTTCGATTCGGGGTCAGAATGTCGGCATTCTCAGGGTACTATGCAAAAAACCCCGGCATTTCAACCCGGATGAAATCAATTTTGTTGCCGCTCTAGGCGAACAATGCGGCATTGCCATTGAAAATGCACGAATTTTCGCCGACCAGCAGACCCAGTTGAATTATTTTGAAACCATCCATGCCATCAGCAAAAAAATCAATACCACCTATGAACTGGACAAAATCCTGGATTTGATTGTCACCCGCCTGCCTGAAGTCATGAACCTGAAAGCCGCCACCATCAGACTGATGGAAGAAAACAAGGGAGATCTTGAATTGAAAGCGGCGTATGGATTAAGTCAGAACTATCTGGAAAGAGGACCTCTGGATAAAGAACTGGCTACCTATTATCTGAAACAGGGAGAACCGGTCGTCATTCTGGATGCCAAAAAAGACATCCACACCAAATACCACAAAGAAGCGGAACTGGAAGGGATCAGCAGTATTCTGGCCGTACCGGTCACGTTCAACGAGGAAGTCATCGGCATTTTACGCCTGCTCACTGAAGAGGTCCGGCAATTCTCCCACGCAGATATCAATTTTGCCCTGTCCATCGCCGAACAAAGCGGCATCGCCATCCAGCGGGCCATCGACTACAACCGGCTCAAACAGGCCTGCAAATAAAGGGAGAAAACAAACAATGACATTCACCATCGACCATTTTAACATCAATGTTCTGGACCTGGACAAAAGTCTGGCGTTTTATGAAAAAGCCCTGGATCTGAAAGAAACCCGGCGCACCACCGCAGATGACGGCAGTTACATCATCGTGTATCTTGGAGACGGTACCAGCCACTGTAAACTGGAACTGACCTGGCTCAAATCTCAAACAACCCCTTATGACCTGGGGGATGAGGAGTTTCACATCGCTTTTAAAACCGATGACTTTGAGGCTGCCCATGCCCTGCACAGACAGATGGACTGTATCTGTTTTGAAAACAAGGAGATGGGCATCTATTTCATCAATGATCCGGACGGTTACTGGCTGGAAATCGTACCGGTCCGATGAATTCTGACTGCTGATACGGCCCATGTTTATTCCCACCACCATGGCCGAGGTCACCGCGCTGGGCTGGGACCGGCTGGACATTATTCTGGTCACGGGCGACACCTATATAGACTCGCCTTTCATGGGCATCAGCCTCATCGGCAAGGTCCTCCTCAAGGACGGGTTCCGTGTGGGGATCATTGCCCAGCCCGACCTGGACTCTTCGGATGACATCCTGCGCCTGGGGCCCCCGTCTTTGTTCTGGGGGGTCACGGCCGGGGCCGTCGACTCCATGGTGTCCAATTACACACCTTTAAAAAAACGGCGGAAAATTGATGACTACACCCCGGGCCATGCAAACAACCGCCGGCCGGACCGGGCCGTGATCGCCTATGCCAACCTGATCCGACGTTTCTGCAAACCCTCTCCCCCTATTGTTCTGGGCGGCATCGAAGCCAGCCTGAGGCGCATGGCCCATTATGATTTCTGGTCCAATAAAATCCGGCGGTCCATTCTGTTTGACGCAAAAGCCGATTTTCTGGTGTTCGGAATGGGGCATACCACCATCCGTGTTCTGGCTCAGGCCCTGAAACATGGACAGCCGCTTGAAGATATTCCGGGCGTCGCCTATATTTCCGGAACCCCGAAAGCATTGGAATTGCCCTCATTTGACACCGTGGCCAAAAACAGCCAGGCCTGCACGGATGCATTCACCGCATTTTACAGCAACACGGATCCGCTCACGGGTCAACCGCTGTGTCAGGCCCACCGGGACCGGTACCTGGTGATGAATCCGCCGGCACCGATCTCCACCACGGACCAGATGGACGAGATCCACGACCTGTCATACGAACACGATGTCCATCCTTTTTACAAGGCCATGGGACCGGTGCGCGCCCTGGATACCATAAGGTTTGCCATCCCCACCCATTACGGGTGTTACGGGGAATGCCGGTTCTGTGCCATCACAATCCACCAGGGCCGGACCGTGCAGTCCCGGAGTCCTGCATCCATTCTCCGGCAGGCCCAGCAGTTTGCCGCCCACCCGGATTTCAAGGGGAATATCATGGATTTGGGGGGCCCCACCGCCAACATGTACGGGTATGAGTGTCCCAAAAAAATATCACACGGGGCCTGCCGGGATAAAAGCTGTCTGTTTCCCGACATCTGCAAAACTTTGCGGCCGGACCATTCCCGGTATCTGGATCTGCTGGAAAAACTGTGCACCCTGCCCGGCATCAACCATGTGTTCATCAATTCCGGGATCCGGTACGATCTGATCCTGCATGACAAAAAACATGGCATGGCATTTCTGAAAAAGCTGGTCAAGGATCATGTGTCCGGTCAGCTCAAAGTGGCACCGGAACACTGTGAAAAACATGTGTTAAATCATATGGGCAAACAGACCATTGACGATCTGCTGGCATTTAAATCCGCCTTTGACAGGCTGTCCGCTGAATGCGGCAAACCCCAGTTTTTAACTTATTATCTTGAGAGTACCGAGTTCTTAACATGATATCCATACTCAAGAATCCGTCGTCAGTGGGGGATCGTTTTCATATTCTTCGACCCAACTCTCGATTTGATTTTCAAACAATTCCATTTGTTTCTCGTCGAGTCCTTCCGGTATATATTCCATCTGAAGCCAGCCGATAAGATGACTCAGTATCGACTGCCGGTCAAGGCCAGAGTCCTTACCAATTCGATCAACACTCTGATCAATGCTTAGGCTTTCGCCATCCGGCCAATGAATCCTTCTTTTGACTGGATC